>JANXSN010000032.1 GCA_025352685.1 Sphingomonadales bacterium | reverse complement strand
CGCCGATACATGTCCCGAAATCCGATCCCGAAGATCGGCCGAATAGGATTTTCCCATGATCCACCTCCAATCACGGTGAATCACACTTCCCAAATAAAAGAAATCCCTCGGCCGATTCTTATTTCATGTGGGATGCTCTAGACTTTAAGGTCGAATATTCCCTGGTGGAAAGCGCTTCGATTGCGGCGTCGTTGAGCCTCGATCGATTCGCGTCAGCTTTGTATCGAGCAACCTCATCGTCCTTCGTGTGGCCACTGAGCGACTTGAGCGACCGGTTACCCATCTAAAAATCGGCACCGCGGCGCGTTGTGGCTTTGCGCAGCCCGTGTGCGGTGTACCGAGGCAAACCCTGCCGCCTCGATGAAGTGTACGACAACGTGATTTTTGTGGTTTGTCGACAACCTGTTGCAGCCGTTGCGCTGGCGGCTATGGATCTGAGCGTGTCGGACGCGAACCGCCTGCTCATGCTGCGTGTTGCCGATGAACAGCGATTACCGCTCGATGGGAAGGTTCCAAACGCTGTCACCCGCAAGGCCATTACCGAACTCGATGCGGGCCGCAGTGAACGCTTCGCCAGTGTCGATGCCATATTCGCCGACCTGAACTGATGTGCTGATCCCGGTCCTCGCGAGGGCCTTCCGGCGCGATTTGAAACGCGCCGAGAAACGTAGAAAAGACTTGGGCAAGCTGCGCACCCTAATCACCCTGCTAGTTTCCCAAGAGGAACTGGCGGCTGCGGATCGTGGTCATCCTCTCCGGGACCGGTGGAATGGATTCCGCGACGCCTACGTCGAACCAGACAGGATTCTGATCTATCGGGTGCAGGACGAGGAACTCCAGCTTGCTCGTACCGGAACGCATTCCGACCTGTTCGACGAATAGCGCTATGACCGCTGGCTACCGTCCAGCTACCTTTCGAACCCCAGATCCCGCTGTCTGTCGCGTTCGATTTGCTGCTGCTGGCGTAACTGTTCCTTGCGTATCGCCTCCTGTCGCGCCCGCTCGCCATCCGCGAAGTTGCCCACCGGTTCGATCGAGACGTGAAGGCCGTGCATGGCGACATACTAGCGCCCATCAATGCAGGCGTGATCGACCAGACAGAGAACGGTGTCGTCTCCTCCTATGATGCTGTCCACGTCGATTTAATGCTCAAGGCCGCGTGAATATCGGTCCGGTTTTCCCGATCGGGATGGTCAATCGGGAATCCCCTTTGCTATTGTTCCTCCCCGAGGCCGATCACGAAAGCCGGTGTCAGTTTCGGAGCGACGACAACTAGATCGTAGGCTTGCACCAACTGGCGCCAGCCAGCCGACATATCCGGCGTCGGACGACCGCGAAGCCGTCGCAGATCGACCAGCAACCAATCCGATCCGGTCATCTCCCTGGGACGGGCGGTCAACGCATCCTTCAACCAAGGATAATCGGCATCGGCCGCAGGTGTGTAGGGCTGTATGGCAACTTGCTGGCCTACGCCGTTATACCCGCCCAACGAGCCGTCTGCGCCCATCACGAGAACGTGCAGCGAGGAAGCGCCTTCGCCTTCGGCACGCTCGGCAACGAAGTTGCCAAGATCGCGCTGCCGCAAGACGTTCACGCCCTTGGCGGTGTGAACATCGCCGAGCTTCATCAGGACGCGGCTTCCAACCGGAGCCTTTGCCAGATAGCCGGCCAGCGTGCGCTTGATGAGCCTGGCTCGGCGTCCGTTCGGGTCGCCCTTCCCACTTGCCGCTGCCAGATAGATCGCTCTTGTCTCGGCAAACGCATCGAACAACTGGCGCGCCCGCGTGCCGCCATCGGTGGTGATAGCAAGCCGCGCCTCGTCCATCTGCCGGTCGGTCACTGTGTAGATCAGGAACTTGCCCGGCGAGCGGGATGCAATCGCGTCGGCCGTCGCAGCGCGGTCCGATGCCCTAAGCCGGTTGATAGCAGCGTTGGCGATGGGACCGTTAGACGCTGCCGCCATGTCATCGAGGAGGAAGCCGCCGGCGCCGAAGAACTCTTGATCCAACCCCCAGACCTGGAAGGCGGGACCTGCTTCGCGCGCGCAGGCCGCAGCCATGTCGCTTTCGTCTCTGCCGTTCTGGAATGCCATTGCGTCCGGGTGTACGCGCATGAATCCGGCCAGGCGTGCGATCCGGTCGGGTCGGCGAAGATTGGTATCGACGATGCGCGTGGCTTCTGGCCCCGTTTCGACGGCCATCGCGCGGAGGCCTTGCGGTGCCATGATGTGACATAGCGCGACGGTAAAGCGTGGAATTTCACGCGAGAAGTGAGCTTCCCCGATTAAGACATATCGCGCCTGATTTACAGCAGCTACCAACGTCGAGGCACCCGGCCCGCGAAGGTCCGATCGGACCAATTGAAACTTGCTTTCGGAAGCAGCGACTTCTTCCATGAACGTCGGTGCCGGAACAGGCGTCTGGGCGAGGGACGTTGTTGAGAGGACGCTGAGCAGCAGTCCGAACGTACGACGTATACTCAATCACCAGCCCCTATCCCTTGTTACTTCCGGATGGCCGCTAACGTGCGATACTGCAAGGTTTGGAAAGCCCTTCGCCTGTGAGCGTGCCGTGCCAGTTCTCGCGATTAGGAACGTGAAGCAAAAAAACGCGCTCCCGATACCTACCGCGCGCTCCTGGCGACCATGCTTTTCCCGAAACATGTTCCCGACTGAGTTTCCCAAAACTACCTATCGGACATGGAGAAATGGGAATGCAGCGAGTGGCTTAACGGCCGCGAATCATGCCGAGCCGACTGCAATGGGCTGCCGCGACTGACCAAGTCGGTGCCAATAGCTATGCGCCCTACCCGCCTTGCTGCGTCGACAATCATACTGAGGCCGCAGGCGGGATCCCAAACTGGCCCGTTAGCAATCGTGCCGCTGGCGAAAAGCAGGTCGATGCACCACGCAGCTCGCAATAGTGGTCGTTTTTCTCTCGGTCGTATTGGACGCGGCGGTTGTAGTTTGGCAAATTCACGAGATGGCCTCAAGGTTAGACATTAACCCCTGGACCCTGCAGGTCTCCTTGACCGCATGCGGGTTGGTTAGACTTTCTTAGTCTAGCCGTGGCGCGCCTTGCGGTAGCCCGGCTCACGCCTCCACTCTCTCGACTTTGCCCTTGCACCACACCTGTGTAGAACGGAGTCAGGACTCGGACCCTTCGGGCGCGCAAATTGGGGTTTAAGGGGCGACACGGGCGACAGTCCGGTCGCACGGGAGGTTCGAAGACGTGGCGCGACTGATTCAATCCATTGCGATCATGGGAGCGTGTTTCGTTTCCCTCACCCCGGCGGCCGTTCCGGCTGCACCGCCCAGCCTTGAGGATAGTTTCCGGCTCGGCACGGGAGGCGGTGTGTTGTGCCGCGCGCAGACGCGCTCGAGCGACGCCGCGATCTCCGGTTATTTTGACCGCGCATGGTCGATCGTGTGCCGCGATGCGGCAAAACCCATTGGGATGATCCGGGCCCTTCGCGGCAGTGATGCCGAATTGCGCCTCGCCACCCTTCGGAGCACAACGGCAACATGCAAGTCGACGACGGCGGCGGCCTCGGTTGACGGTCTTTCTGGTGTTACATTGCGGCAGTGCACGCTGCGCGATGCGTCGGTTGGGTATCTTGTCTACACGATCCGTCGCGGGCAGGTTACCTATGTTGCCGAAGGGCTGGAGGGCTACGCCAGCGCGCTCGAACTCGGGCTTCGCACAATCGTCACTGACAAAGCCGTGTCTGGCAAGGTCACAGTCGCGACAACATCGGTCGCCGACCCCGTTGCATTTGCACGGGTTCAGGCGGGGACGCTCGACCCGGACCAGGCGATGGCCGAGGGCTATCGCCGCAACAACAGTGGCGATTACGCCGAGGCAGCAGAATTTTTCGATACGCTGCAACAGCGTGCCACTAGCGAGGTAACCAGCGCGCGGACGGGCGAATATCTTATCAACCGCGGTCTGCAGAAATCTAACCTCGGCGATTTCGAAGAGGCCAATTCGCTGTTCGCACAGGCACGCGCAGTTCCAACATCGGACCGGGTTCAGACCAGATTGCGACGTAACTTTGAAGCGCTGCACCTGCTCAACCAGCAACGCTATGCGGATGCGCTCGCCCGGCTCGAACAACCTGTCGTCCCGTTCAACAGTGTGAACGCACGTTCCGGTGATCTCGAAATCAGTACTGCCATTGCAGCCGAAATAAATAGCGGCGTTCCTGTCGCCAAGCGGCTGGGGGTAAATGGCTCGACGAGTCTTACAGCTGACGAGCGGGCGCTCATCCTTGACGCGCAAGCAATGCAGATCCGCGGGACATTATTGCGGCTCGAGGGCAAACCCGGCCTGGCCCGCGACACCTTGATCATGGCGGGTGCTGACGCTCTGGCAGTCCGGCGAGGCCGCGTACTGTCAATCACGCGTCTGCGCTCTCAGATCCTTGCTGAGACCGGACTTGCGCTGGAGGACCTGGGCGATGTGAGCGGTGGCGAAGGCAAGATGCGCGAAGCCCTGACGCTGCTCGAAGCTCGATATCCGCAGACGATTGCTGTCAATGGCGCGCGCGCGCGTCTCGCCGCATATCTCGCCCGCCACAATCATGCCGACGCCGCACTCGGACTGTTCCGGCAAGTCGTCCAAACGGCTGCGCAGGAACGATCGTCGGTGACAGGGCTCGGCAATCTATTGAGTCCCTACTTTGGCTTGCTGATTGACCGGATGGCGACGAATCCGGCGCTTGCCGACGATTTCTTCCTCGCCACACAAACCTTGGTCCGGCCTGGTGTTGCCGACACACAAGCCATTCTTGCACGCGAGCTGAGCGAAGGAACTGGTTCCGGCTCGCGGCTTTTCCGCCAGGCCCGCACGCTTGAGCGCGACATCGAACGCACGAAGATTGAACTCGCTAATTTGCTCGCTGAAACCAACCAGTCGGCTGAAGTCCGTCAGGCGATTTCGACGCTGAACATTGACTTGCAGCAGTATGGCACCGAGCAGATCGTTACACAGAGCGAACTGGCAGCTTATCCACAATATCGGGCGTTGACGCCCGATGCGCTGACCCTTGCCGAACTAAGGCAAGTGCTCAGACCTGGCGAGGCATATCTGAAGCTTGTAATTGCAGGACGCGGCGTGTTCGCCATGCTTGCCGCACCCGACGGCGCAAGTGCCTGGCGCGTGCCCTTGGCACCCGAACAGCTGACTGCGCAGGTTTCAGCGCTGCGCGATACAATCGTCAAGAACGAGAACGGACAACTCAACACCTATCCGTTCGATGTTGAGGCTGCACACAATCTTTACATTGCGTTAGCGGGGCCAAGCGCAGACCGACTGCCCAAGGTAAAACATCTCATATTCGAACCCGACGGTGCGATGTTGCTGTTACCGATTGACCTGCTTGTCACCGATACGGCCAGCGTGATGCGGTACAAAGCGCGTACCGCGAATCCGGATGCCGATCAGTTCGACTTTACGGGTACTGCTTGGCTCGGCAGATCGACGATGTTGAGCACAGCCGTTGCGGCCCGCGCCTTTCGCGACACGCGCGGCATCGCGCCCTCGACTGCTAAATTTCAATATCTTGGGTTCGGTGAGAATGCGCCACTCGGCGATTTGATACAGGCGTCGTCAACGCGCGGAATGAGCGGCGCGGGCGCCATTGGCTGCACCTGGCCCGCAGCGCAATGGAACAGGCCGGTATCGGGCGCTGAACTTCGAATCGCGGCTACCGTTCTCGGCGGCAACGGCAATACCGTGGTTACCGGTGCGGCTTTTACCGACAGCGACATTCGCGCACGGACGGACTTGAGTGATTATAGAATTCTGCACTTTGCGACGCACGGTTTGGTCACGGCCCCACGCGATGGGTGCCCGGCACGACCCGCTCTGCTTACCTCCTTCGCCCACAATCAGCGCTCCGACGGGCTGCTGGACTTCAGCGAGATCTATGCGCTTAAAATCGATGCCGATCTCGTCATCCTGTCGGCTTGCGATACTGCCGGCAGCGCCAGTGTCATGGCGACTCGTGCGGCGGGGATTCTCTCGGGTGGCGGCAGTGCACTCGACGGCTTGGTGCGCGCGTTCATCGGTGCAGGAGGGCGCTCGATCATTGCCAGCCACTGGCCAGCACCGGACGACTTTAATGCAACCCAACGGTTGATTTCGGGCCTTTTCACTGTGCCGCCCGGCACTTCTGTGGGCGAAGCCCTCGCGACGACACAACGAAAGCTGATGGACGAGAAGCAAACCTCCCACCCCTATTACTGGGCAGGTTTCGCCATCATCGGCGATAGCGCGCAGAAACTGGTTTCAGCACGTTAGGAATGAGTCGAGCCGAGAGCATGCAGGGACTGGGCCGGCGGGCGTCACTGATTATTCGACAAGTCGGATCGTTGCGCCTTCTGGCGACGTTAGCGATGCTTGTCCTCGCGATGTTTTTAGCACGATTTAGTTGGCAGATGCCCTTTTCTGCCGATGCAGAAGCAACGTTGTTTGACTTCCGAGCTGCTGCAGCCTCTCCACACGTCAACCAGGACGATCGGATTGTTGTCGTTGCCTATGACGACGAAACATTGATCCAGACCGGCAAGCGGTCCCCGCTCGATCGCACGGTCCTCGCGAAAGCACTCACGCGAATTGACACCATGGGCGCAAAATCGATTGGGATCGACATTCTGATCGACCAGCCGCAACCCGAGGACCCGGCGCTTGTTGCGGCATTTCAACACACGAAGACACCAACCTGGCTCGCCTATGCTTCAAACGCGACAAGTGGCGACAAGATTACCTGGGAACAGCAACGCTTTCTGGACGGATTTCTCGGCAGCCTAAAGCCCGGCAACGTCAAACCCGCGAGCATTCGCCTGGAAGCGGAGCGAGACAATGTGCTGCGGCGTTGGCCTGAGCAACGCGCTGATCTTCCGCCGGTGCTTTCTTTAGCGCTCACCGGAGAAACCGACGGGCAAAAGTTCCTCGATCGTTCCATCGCCTATCGCCTCCCTGCGGATCAGGATCGTGGTATCTTCGCGTCGATCCCGATCCAGACGCTTGCTGACGATGCTCTCTTTGCGTCGCCCGAAGCGACGGCGCTATTTCGCCATCAGATTACCGGACGCCATGTGCTGATCGGCGGACATATTCAGGACATCGATCTATTTTCGACGCCGGTCATGCGCGCGACAAAAGCGAACAAGCAAATGTGGGGCATCGACGCTTTTGCGCAGATGTTGTCGCAGCAACTCGATGGGCGCCGCTATTGGCCCATTCCCGACTGGATGCTATGGCTGGCCGCGGCAGCGATTGTGGCTGCGGCCATTCTGACGGCACTCGGCTCGCTGCGGCCCGTGCAGCTGTTGACCTTGCTGGCAGGGCAATTGGCGCTGATTGTCGGCCTGCCGTTTTTCCTCCACGCGCACATGGTCGACACGTTTGGTCTTCCGGTATTCGGCTGGGGCAGCGGCTGGGTGTTGGCTTTTCTGGCTGTGGGCACGGCGGCGCGCGCCGTCGGGTCGGAACAGCGGCGTTTCGCACAGTCGGCACTGGGCAAGTATTTGCCCCGCGACATCGCGGCGCAAATATTACGTGATCCTGAGGGACTTTCACTGAGAGGAGAGAAGCGCGAGCTTTTCATCGTCTTCACGGACTTGGAAGGGTTTACCAAGCTGAGCCATGCGCTCGATCCCGAAACCGTTGCGACGTTGCTGAATCGCTATCTCGAAACGTTGAGCAACGTCGTGCTTGCTCATGGTGGCACGATCGACAAGTTCGTAGGTGACGCCGTGGTCGCGTTTTGGGGGGCGCCTATTTCTCGCGACGACGACGGCGAACGCGCAGTCAAGGCGGCCATCGCCATGCACGCAGCGGGCGAGGTCTTTCGCCGAACGCCGCGTGAAGGGATCCCGGCCATAGGCCGCACCCGCGTCGGGCTACACCACGGCGATGCCATTGTGGGCAACTTTGGGGGGGAAGGGCGCATCCAGTACACTGCGCTCGGCGATGCAATGAACACAGCGTCACGACTTGAATCGGCAAACAAGCAACTCGGCACGTCGATTCTGATGAGCGCCGATGCCGCGGAACGGTCAGGTATGGACAGTTTTCGCGCATTGGGAACTGTTGAAGTGCGCGGGCGGGCAACGCCTGTAGATATTGTCGAGCCGTCGACAGCAGATCCTGTTGAGCTGCATGATTTTGGTCTACTCGTGCGAGCAGCTGGCCGAGGTGATGCCGGTGCGCTCCGAACGCTGGCTGACATGGCCGCGATGCATCCGAATGATGCGGCTTTGCGTAGTTTGGTATATAGACTGGATCATAAGACTGAGGGAGGCTATTTTGTTCTTGACTAGCACGCTTAAACTTGTGGGTTCACTGGCGGCGATCTGCTGCTCAGGAGCATCGCTTGCCGGTACCATCGTTATTCGATCGAGTGGACCCTCGGCAAAGGCCTATCCAACGGGCAAATCACTTGCCGATGGACAAAAAGTCACGCTGAAGACGGGCGACATGCTCGTTGTGCTCGACTCGCGCGGGACGCGGACGCTGAGCGGCGCCGGTATTTTCAACGTCGGGATCGCCGCCTCGAACTCTGCAGCGCCATCGACGTTTGCGGCACTGATCGGAAATTCTGGTACGCGGCAAGTCCGCACCGGGGCTGTGCGTGGTGCAAGCACGGCGCAGCCCCGCATTGCCAGCCTGTGGTATCTTGATACTGCCCAGAGCGGCGCCATGTGCCTGCGCGACTTGAGCAAGGCCACATTGTGGCGCGGATCGATGGCAATGCCGGTGACGCTGACGCTTACGCGGGTGAGCGACGGCAAGGCAGTGCCCCTTGCGTTTGCCGCCGGCCAGGCGGTGCGCTCATGGCCCGTCGCTGATATGCCGCTGGCGAGTGAGACCGACTATAAGATTACTGGCCCTGGCGTGGTAAAACCGACAGTGTTTCATGTCACGCAGATCAGCGGGACTACCGATGCAGCTGATAAAGTTGCGGCCACGTTGATCGGCAAGGGGTGCATTTCGCAGCTCGACGTGCTCGTTGAAGCCGGCAACGCCTCAGCCGTCGCAGGTTGACCACAATACCATGCCCTTGCGAGGGCAACGCAGGGCTGGTAGCCCTTACATGACGAACCTATCGCTGGCCGATGGATACTTGTCGCAGGTCGCATTGGGAACGGATTGGTCAAAAGACCGGGCGTTCGTGGCAAATGGCTACACACAGGCCAGATGGGGAAGCCATGCGACGGATTACACATGGAGTTGTTCTAACAGCGGCTGTCGGCCTTTCAGTGTCGTCTGCGGCGTCCGCTCAGACCGCGCGCCCGCCCACGCGTGAGGAAGTCCAGCGCGCACCTGAGCTCCCGCGCGCGCCGTCGAACCGGAACAGGATAAAAATTGACGGAGAGATCGAGCGGGCCCCCTGCCCATTGGCGGACGCTGCGTACCGCGACGTTATGGTCGACCTTCGCGACGTTCGTTTCGATGGCCTTGCAACCATTTCACCCGAAATTTTGCGGTCGACGTGGTCAGGTTATGTCGGACAAAAGGTGCCGATCGCGACAGTGTGCGAAATCCGCGATCGCGCAGCGACGGTCTTGCGGCGTGAAGGCTATCTGGCTGCCGTCCAGGTTCCGCCCCAGCGGATCGAGAATGGCGTCGTGCGTTTCGACGTGTTGCTTGCCAAGCTCACCGGCTTCCAAGTGCGCGGCGAAGCGGGTAAATCGGAAAGGATCATTTCCCGCTATTTGCGCGCGATCCAGGACGAACCGGTTTTTAATATTCGTTCGGCTGAACGCTATCTCTTGCTTGCGCAGGATCTACCCGGATTCGACATTCGCCTCACGCTGCGTCCCGCAGGCACGGCGCCTGGCGACGTCGTTGGCGAGGTTCAGGTGGTGCGTATTCCCGTCGAAGTCGATTTCGCGGTGCAGAATTACGGATCAAGAGAGGTTGGACGCGGCGGTGGCATTTTACAGGCCCGCTTCAACGGTATTTTCGGCAGTGGCGACCGCACAACGCTCGGTGTGTTTTCAACGCACGACTTCCGTGAACAGCAAGTTGTCCAGGTGTCGCAGGAAGTCCGGCTTGGTGGCGAAGGCCTGACCGTTGGCGCCGACCTCAGCTACGCGTGGACGAGACCGACGCTGGGAGCGGGCATTTCGCTCTCCTCGGAAACGCTCGTCGGCACCGTGCGTGCCCGATACCCCATCATCCGCCGCCAGACGTTCAACCTATGGGCAAGCGGCGGTCTCGACATTATCGACCAGTCGAGCACATTCAATGGTCTGGCTTTTACCCGCGATCGTCTCCGCGTGCCGTTCTTGCGTCTCGATTATGACATCATCGACCCGCAAAGCCTCGCTTCCACGTTGGGATACTCGGCAGGCGAGCCGAGATGGCGGTTCGGCGCTGGTGTCGAGTTGCGCCAAGGCATCAGTGCGCTGGGCGCTAGCCCCGACTGCCGCGCGTCACCGGCGCTTTGCACGGCTGGCCCAGGCGCTCCGCCGAGCCGTTTAACGGCCGATCCGAGCGGATTCGTCGCACGGACCAATGCCACAGCCGAATTCAGACCAGTTCCTGTTCTTGGCCTTTCGGTCGCGGGGCGGGCCCAATATTCGCCGTCTAGTTTGCTCAGCTACGAACAGTTTTCGGCGGGCAATTACACGATCGGTCGCGGGTTCGATCCCGGAACGCTCATCGGCGATTCCGGCGTAGGCGTCCGCGGTGAAGTTACCGTCGGTAGCCTTTTACCCAAATCACGACAATCATTTGCGTTTCAGGGATATGGCTTCATCGACGCGGCCTGGGTTTGGAACCACGATCGGGTGCCTGGCGTCACCGACCCCCAGAAATTGCAATCGGCGGGCGGTGGCGTGCGAGTCGGTTTCGGAGACCGCTTCGTGCTCGATGCCGGCATTGCGGTGCCCTTTGCAGCAGCAGGCCTGCAAACCCAGCGCGGCGACACGCGCTTTCTTGTCTCCCTCACGACCCGCCTGTTTCCCTTGGTACGACAATGATCGAGAAAGCCATTTCCATGACATACCGTTCGCGCTTGCAGAACCGTGTCGAATTGCTCGGCACTTGCGCCATGATTGCTGTCACGATTGCGATTTCGCACAGCAACGAGAGCTTTGCGCAGGCCGTGCCTGCAGCTTTTCAGGGCACGCCGTCGGTCGCGGCGGGCAGCGCGTCTATTTCGCGAGGCGGGCCGTCAGGAAGCGCAACGGCGGTTGATATTATCAGTTTGAGCACCCAGTCGGCCATCATCAACTGGAACACATTCGACAAGACAACAAATAGTACGATCGACTTTTTGCCAAAAAATACCGTCGGCACTTTCCAGAGCTTTCAACAGAATTTCACGGTCCTCAACCGCGTATTCGCTGCAACGCCGGGACAGGCAATTTCAATCAATGGCACCGTGTTGGCGCGGAATTCTCAGGGTCAGACCGCCGGCGATGTCTGGTTCTATTCGCCGGGCGGCATCATCGCGGGGTCAACTTCAGTATTCAACGTCGGCAATCTGATCCTAACAGCCGACGACATCGATACAACCGGCGGCCTTTTCGGAACGAATAATACAATCCGTTTTCGCGGCGCTACAGGATCGACGTCAGCGATAACCGTGCAGCCAGGCGCTCAGTTCAACCTCCTCGGCGCCGGGAGCTATCTCGCGCTTGTTGCACCGCAGGTCATCATGGGCGGGACTGCGACCATCAACGGGTCCACTGCCTACATTGCGGCCGAGCAAGTCGATATTCGTATTAACGGCGGCGCTTTCGATATCGCCTTTATCACCGGAACCGGTGTCGCCAACGCGTTGATCCATTCGGGTACGACCACCGGTCCCGCTGCGGCAAATGGCACCATCGTGATGGCGGCGATGCCCAAGAACACGGCAATTACGCTGCTGGTCGGTGGGGCTGTCGGCTATACGCCTGCGGCCACAGCGACCGTACAGAACGGCACGGTCGTCCTGTCCGCTGGACAGGATGTGGTGCTTGGCACCATCCGCCAGGCACCGAGTTTGACCGCAGCAAACCTCACGATCGGGAGTGGCACGTTCAGTTCTAAGGTTAGCGCACAGGCGACTACCATCCTCGCTAGCCCTGATGGTAACGGACCTCTCACCTTTACCGGTAACGCCACGCTGGCAGGTCTGAACAGTGTCGAAGTCCGCGCTGATGCTGGCGAAACCGTTACATCCGGCGGAGATTTGACGCTGGTTTCGCGCCGCGCGGGTGTCGGCGGGACAGCGCGGCTCATTGCGGACGGAGTGGGCTCGTTGATATCGGTTGGCGGCGTCACGCAGATCGATGCGAGTGCAGTGGGGGCATCGAACTTCGCAGGTGCCGGTGGGGATGCCATCGGGGGCACTGCGGAAATTGTTGCGCGGCAAGGTACAGTCAGCGTTGGTTCGGCAACGGTCCTGGCAAATGGATCGGGCGGGTTCGGTAAAACGCAATCGGGAAACGGTATTGGCGGTATTGCCCGTGTCCACGCCGAGCAGTCGCGCGGCGTCGGTATCCTGACTGGCGACTTGTCGATTTCTGCCTTTGGCCAAGGAGGCCAGGGTGGCGGAGAGTCTCCCGCCTCGTCCATCGGCGGAAACGGGGTCGGCGGGCAGGCATTGTACGAAGTTGCCAACCAAGGGTCTGCCGAAACGGGCGCTTTGACGATTACAGCGAACGCGTCAGGGGGAGCGGGAGGATCATCGGGGGGCAATGCATCGGCGGGTACCGCGCAGATCTCTATGGGTACTGGAGCGCTCAACGCGCAGTTGACGCGCCTGTCGGCAGATGAACAAGCGGGCTTTGCAGGGGTCAGCGGCACCACCGGATCTACCTCCGGGAAAGGCCTTGCGCGGGTTCAGACTCTAGCAGGAACGGTGCAGCTTGATGGCTTGGTGCTGAGCGCCGACGCGCGGACCGCAGGGGCTGACCTTTCGCAAGCCGCGACACCGGCGACAGAGGGCGCGCTCACCGCTGGCACGGTCGAGGTCAATGCAAACCTTGGCGGAATCTTCGTTTCCGGCGGACCGATTTCCGCATCTGCCAACGCGTTTGGGACAGGGACCAGCTTTGCGACAAGTGCAGGAGCGGTGAAGGGCGGTGTTGTGAACCTGTTTGTTGCCAACACCGGCACGATCTGGTCGAACGGGATCAATGCTCAAGTAACTGCAGCCGGGACGTCGACGTCGGCCACCGCGGGAAATGCGACTGCAGGCCAGATCACTGTGTCGCTTTCAGGCAACGCAAGTTTGCATCTCGACAACGACGAGTCCAAGCATGACATCGTCCTGACTGCCCGTGCGTTTGGCGCCAGCGGCGCCGCCCCGGCTTCGGCAACCGGCGGCCAAATTTCCGTCAGTTTTGGCCAGGGTCGAACGCAGGGAATTGCGGCGCTGAATGCTGACGCGACGGGTTTTGCCGGATCCAGCACAACCGGGGGGAACGGTACATCGGGCCAAGGCGGCAGTGTCAGCTTCTCGATATTGCCTGGTGCCGACGTGAGTGCCGACAGCGTCGCTCTTAGGGCCGATGGGGCCTCAATTGCCGAAGTCGGTTCGTTCATCGTCGGACCGGGCGCCGGCAGTTCAGGCACGGGCGGCGCCATCGCGGTCGATCTGACCGGCGGCCTTTTCACAACTAGCAGTTTTGGCGTCTCGGCATCCGGTCGGGGAGCGGATGCTTTTGCGGTCTCCGGCCGACCGGGCACCATTGCTGGCGTCGGCGTCGGCGGAACCGCGACGTTTACCATCGATGGAACGACGGCCAATATCGCATCGGTCTCGGTCGAGGCGCTTGGTAGTGGCGGATTCGGTGGCAATGGGTTGGCCGAGAGCAGCACTGCTTCATCCGCGGGCGCTGACGGTACCGGTGGCTCCGCTACGCTCCAGCTTAGCTCGGGGATCCTCAACGCGGACGGGATCCAACTCAGCGCGAACGGCATTGGTGGCAACGGCGGCAGCGGCGATGGTGTCGACGGTGCCGCCGCGGGATCAGGAACCGGGGGCAGTGCGACGTTCCGTAACCTTGCCAACAGCATTATCGGAGTAAGCGCCATTACCGTTTCTGCAACGGGTCATGGCGGATACGGCGGCGGGTCATCATTCAATGGGTCAGAGCTGACAGGGCTTAACGGTGGTGATGGCGGTGCAGGCGTCGGCGGCACCGCGCTGATTGACTGGCAGGGCCAATCGTCAGCGCAAACGCTGGTGCCCCCTTCGCTTGCCGCATTCTCGGGTGGTGAGGGCTTTAGTGGCGGCGCCGGATACGATGCTCAAACGGTACAATCCGGCACATTCGGCGGGCGAGGCGGCGACTCACGCGGCGGGAGCTCGACAATCTTGATATCGGGACTTTCGACCCAGTTTTATAGCATCGACGCTGATGCGGGCTCGACCGGCGGACCTAGTGCGAACGGGAATGCCACCCGGCGCGGCGGTGACGCGAAGGGCGGAACCGCCCAGGTTCGCGTGATCGATGCGCCGCTGGTCGTCGGCAGTCTCGTCATCGACTCGAGCGCACAAGCCGGTCAGACGCAGTCCGGAAGCTTCGGCGCAGGCCCGCGTGGCAGCGATGCATCAGGCGGGACGAGCTCGCTCGAGGTCGACGGTCAAAACGGGACGTACATCGCCAGCAGCGGCGGGCAATACGCCTATGGCGGGACGCCGATCCTGAGCCTGTCCGCCAATGCCAATGCGACCGACGGCGTCGGTGGTGCCAACGGTACCACGGGCAGTAACGGCGGGCGCGGCGGCAACGCAACTGGCGGGCAGGTGTCAATCCAGGTGATTGACGGGTCGATAGACATCAGTCCCCCGACAAACCTCGGACTTTACGTCAACACACTGGGAGGAAATGCCGGGAATGGCGGCAATGCCGCGAGCTACCAGCCAGCGGGGGGCGGCGCAGGCGGAGACGCAGGGGCCGCAATCGGTGGAACGATTACGCTGAGCGCGAAAGGCGGACACCTCGCTCTCGGCACCATTTCGCTTGCTGCCAACGCTACAGCAGGTTCGGCCGGTTACGGCGGCTCGGATGCCGGAGGACCAGCAATACCGGGCATACCGGCAAGCCCAGGCGTGCCCGCGATACCCGGCGTGCCGGCGATCCCACCCGCGTTTGGCGCCTACGGTATGGAATCGTTCGGTGTCGGCGGCACGATCAATATTCAGTCGCAGACGAGCGCCAGCGGAGCCGATGGCCTGGTTACCGCAGGCGATGTCAGCATCAATGTCGGCGCGAGTACGAACGGTTACGGCAACGTTGGCAACGCCGGTGTGGTTTCAGTTGTCAACATCAATTCTGGTGGCGGCGCGCTGCGCCTCGGATCGCTTACGGTTAATGCCGGGTCGACGAACAATAATTTCGTTTCGGGCGCGACAACGCTCATCGCCGACAATTCTCCGATTAACGTCGACGGCAATATTCAGGTTATTGGACCCACAAATGCCTATGTGCAAACCAGCGGCACAGGCTCCGTCACCGCCGGTGGTGACATCGACGTCGAGGTGCACGGCTATATCGGGATCAAGCAGTTTGGCGGAACCGGCCAACCAGCGCTCGCCGCGGCAACGGTGACCGCGAAGGCCGACCTTGGGGTAAACGCTCAGACTGCACTGATCCGTGCCGACACCGACATCACTTTGTCATCGGCTTTCGGGTCGATCACGACTGGCGGACTAACTGCGGGTCGCAACATCGGTGTAACCACGAGCAGCGGCGATATCATGCTTGGGGCGATCATTTCAGGCGGTAATACCACGATTGAAGCACCGCTCTCGGCAAGCCTGATTACCGTGGCGCAGGCAACGGTTGGCGGCTTCCTCGAAGCACGTGGGGGAGCAATTAGTTTCGGTAATATCACGGCGGGTACCGATGCGATCCTGTCGACTTTCAACGGTAGCCTGACTGTCGGGAACGTGACAGCCGGCGACGATATCTTTTTGACGGTCAATGGCTCTGGTGCGAACCCGAACGTCATATCGCCCGATTCGCAGACGGGCAACGGCGGCACAACAGCCTTTGCACTGATCGCAGGGAATCTGCGTTCGACGGGCCTCGGCAGCGACACTGTGGCAAGCGGGCCAGCTACCTTTACAGATGCCGGACCCACCGGAAACGTCATCCGGGTTCGCAGCAGCGGTGCCGTGCAGACCGGATCCATCACTACTGCCGGCTATGCCATACTCTCATCCGACAGAGGTTCGGTCGTCGCCGGAAATATCAACGCACTTGCCGGCGTCGGCGTCTTCGCTCAAACGGATGCGACACTGGCCGACATCACTACAAACGGGACGTTCTGGCTTGGAAACTCGTCGCAATATTTCCTCGTAGTCCCGACTTATCAAATCACCAATTTCCCTTTCTCGCAGACGCCGACAACCGGCACTGCAACCATAGGTACGATCAATGCGGGGCTCATCCGGGGATCGACGACAGGAGCTCTGACATTCAACAAGATGGCGACAACGTCGGACATTTTATGGAGGACGGGGAATTCAAATGCGGTCGGTGGAAGCATCATTGGGAACGGTGTCTCGTCCGGCGCAAACCTTACATTGGTCGCCGGAGGAAACCTGTCCTTCACCGACGCGACGGCACGGCTGTCAGCCCTTCTCGTCAGCCAAGCCGGTTCGATAACTGGGAACTCTGTGCGCTCGACGGGCGATTCCGTCGACGCGGACGGTCGCCTCGGTGTCAACATCGGAACGATTGTGACGCCAGTGCGAGCTACGTTGGGCGCGTCCAACGGGAACATCCGGGTCGCTGGGAATCTGTCCGCCGGTGACGTTGTCGCAGGCGGACAGAATATTGTGCTCGTGTCATCGGGGATCATCACGGCCACCAGTCTGCAAGCGTCAGCCGGAAACATCGATGTTTCGGCGTCGAATGGTCTTTCGGTCATCGACGGAAACGCGACAGGAAACATGACGCTTTCGACAAACGGAACGGCCGCGCTCACCATAATCCGCAGCGGTCTCGATACCAGCGTCACAGCTCGCGAGATTGATGTCGGGGGGGCGTACGCTGGTCGGGCTTTACAATTTGACGCAACAGGACTGATTTCGACCAACGACAACGTCAATGCGGGTTCGATCGCGTTCAGGTCGGGCGATATCAAGATTGGTGGCGAGTCCACCGTTGGTACGCTTGGGTTTACTCGGCAGCTTTCGTTCACGAACACCGCGAACACAAAAACCTTTATCGGCGGGGCTGACAACAGTGGGGGATATAGCCTGTCCAGCGCCGAAATCGGGCAACTCGCAGCAGAAAATATATCGGTGGCTGTCGCGCCGCAGCGTCAGGAAAGCAACGGTCAGATGCCGCTGGCGCTGACCCCCAACATCGCCCCTGACCTGATTTTAGATAATTTAGCGATCTCAGGCGCCAAAAACCTTGGGCCGAATGGAACGTTCCTCGTTGAGACGCCGGGTAAGATGAGCGTTATCGGCACCGTTGCGCTTAACGGGATGTCGGCCAATAGCCGGGTCGACCTGCGCGCTGCGACCGCCATCGAAGTCTTACCGACAGGGAGCATCACAATCCAAAATTCGGAAGGCCTGACCGGTACCCTGACGATGGCGGCGGAGGACATCATCGCATCTTCGTCCGCCGCCCTTGCCGATGTTTCTGCAGCAACCACGTTGACGGCTGCGAGCGACCGCCTGGGGGCGAACGATGCCACATCCAACGAAAGCGGTTTTTTTCAGGCAGGGGGCATCATCGTCACTGTGTCCAAGGGCGTGTACGTCCAGAACACCGGACCGTCGACCACGACTGGCAACCGGGATTTTGCGATGCGTCGCGGTTTTACTGTCGGGGCCAACGGCTTTACCATCGTCCAGGCCAGCAGCGCCCCGGTACGGCTGGCAATCAACGGCAGGCAGGTCATTACCCCGGCGTCGACGACAGGCTCACCCACAGCCAGCGGCTTTACGACCGGCGTCGATGTCGCTCCTTTGATCAAGTTTGTGCCGTTCGGGCAGCAGTCGGGCACACCTTTCAGCGTTTCGGCGACCGGCGCGACCGCTGCCCAGCAGCAGCAGGCAGCGACGATCTTTGATCCGTTGTCGACCGTCAACGGCTGCTCGATCGTTGGCGCCTCGTCTTGCCAGAACTCGCCGCTCAACGATCCGACGCGTGATGTTCTGGAAGGCAAATTCGGCGAAAAGGCAGTTGCGCGTCTGTTGCCACTGTCGATCATCCAGCTGAAGGACTATTCGGCAGCCGGCAACGAACCGCTGATCGACGAGCCGGTCACCGGCGCAGGCAACGACGATTTATGGTCGGTCGACGACACCAAATCATGCGATCCGGTGAAACAAGCGTGCAAGTAAGCCGGTTGACGCGGCGCGAGGGCTGACCGAAGGCGCACATATGTCTGTGCCCCTTCGACTTTTCGACAGCCTGAACCGTTCAGCCCGCGAGTTTAACCCTATCGAGGCCAACCATGCCCGGGTTTATTCGTGCGGTCCGACTGTCTATCACTTTGCGCATCTCGGCAATCTACGTGCCTACGTCTTTACCGACACGCTAACCCGCGTGATGCGATGGAAGGGGCTCGAGGTGACGCATGTCGTTAACATCACCGACGTTGGTCATTTGACGTCTGATGCAGACGCTGGCGACGACAAAATGGCCGTCGCGGCGGCGCGCGAGGCAAAGACGATCTGGGATGTAGCAAAATTCTACACCGAGGCCTTCATGAACGACGTCGCCGCGCTTAATATCCGTGCGCCAAGCCGCTGGTCGGTAGCGACTGATCATGTTCAGGAGATGATTGCTTTTGCCGAACGGATCGAACTCAAGCACTGTTACGAGCTCGAGACCGGCCTGTATTTCGACAGTAGCACGGTGCCAGACTACGGTAGGTTGGCGGGGCACGGTGACGGACCACAGGCAAACCGCATTACCGAAGTCGATGGAAAACGTCACTCATCCGACTTCGCGATTTGGCGGAAATCTCCATCGGGCGAGCAACGCCAGATGGAGTGGGAGTCGCCTTGGGGAAAAGGCGTGCCGGGTTGGCACCTGGAATGCTCGGTTATGAGCCTTAAATATCTCGGCAATCAGTTCGACATTCACACGGGCGGCATCGACCACCGGCAGATCCATCATCCAAACGAAATTGCCCAAAATCAGGCGTATACTTGTACATCTGCGACGGGTGCCAACTGGTGGATGCACAATAATTTCCTCGTAACGCGCGAGGGAAAAATGTCGAAATCAAGCGGTGAGTTTGCGACGCTGCAGTCAGTCGTCGACAAGGGCGTGCATCCGCTCGCATACCGCCTGATGTGCCTGCAGGCGCATTACCGGAGCGAGCTAGAATTTTCGGGCGAGAGTTTGCTGGCGGCGCTGACCAGGTTGAAACGTCTGGTCATGGCCATTGAGGCTCTGCGGGCCGAAGCGGACACAACTGTACTTATCACGTCAGAGGGGCAGGCGTTGCTCGACAGGTTTGAAGAAGCAGTATGCGACGATCTCAATGTGCCCAAAGCCTTGCCCATACTCGACGAAGTGTTGGCGACGAAGTCCCTGACGCCGGCGACGCGTCTGCATCTCATCGAACGGATGGATCAGGTGTTCGGCTTGCAACTCGACGGCATGACGCGCACCGCGCTGCGCGTGAGGCCTGTGCTCGCACGAACCGATGAACGAACGATCGCAAAACGGCTCGCCGAACGCCAAGCCGCGCGCGCTGCAAAAAACTTCGGCCTCTCCGACAGCATTCGCGACAACCTGGCGGTCGCCGGCGTCGATGTCATGGACGGCGATCCGCTGGGTTGGGACTGGAAGCTTGAGCTATGACGCTTGCCACCCTGCCCGCGCTCGTTCGTCCATTGATCGAATCAAGACTCCCAGGCTGGCTCACGCCGCGCTGGTTTACGTCGAGGGCCGAGGCGTTGGCGCTCGCGCCCGACGCGGAGATCGGGTGGTTCGACATGTACGAGAAACCGGACATGGCGTTCGCCATCCGTCACGCGTCGGCGATGCGCTGGTTGCACACACTCTACGCCGGCGTGGACGGGATCCCGCTCGATGTGATCGCCCGACAAGGCGCAGTGCTTACGAATGGTGCCGGGACCAACGCCGTCACCATTGCCGAATACGTTGTGATGGGAATGTTGACACTCGCCAAAGGCTATCGCGAGGTCGTGCGCGCCCAAGACCGGCGTGAATGGCTGCAAGCCCCACCACGCAAGGTCGAACTGGCAGGCAGCAAGGCACTCCTCCTCGGCTATGGCGCCATCGGAAAGCTGATCGAGACACGTCTGAAGGCCTTTGACATCGAGGTCGTTGTCGCGCGCCGCAACCCAGGTCCGGGGACACTGGGACCCGATGACTGGCGGCCACGGATCGGTGAGTTTGACTGGGTGATTCTCGCGGTACCCGCAACGCCAGAGACCGACGGCATGATCGACCGAGCAGCGCTGGCGGCGATGAAACGCTCCGCCGTGCTGGTCAACATCGCACGGGGCAGCGTCGTCGATCAGGATGCCCTCGTCGAAGCGCTGTCAGCGGAGCGGATCGGCGGGGCGTTCCTCGACGTCACGACACCCGAGCCGCTGCCGCCAGAGCACCGGCTCTGGACGTTGCCAAACGCACACATCACAATGCACCTTTCCGGGCAGGCACAGGAAACCATGTTTGCTCGAGGCGCCGACCGCTTCATCGCGAACCTCGATCGCTGGCATCGGGGCGAACCGCTGCAGCACGTCGTGAACCTCGATCTGGGATATTGACCATGGACATGGACGCGGCTCTTGCCTGCTGGCACGCAGTCGCCAGCTCGCGCGATCACGACGCAATTTATGCGCTACTTGCCGACGACGTTGTCTTCGAATCGCCCGTTGTCCACACACCCCAGCGCGGCCGCGCGATTTCTGCAAAATATCTGACTGTTGCCAGCATTGTCCTCGGTGGCGCAGGCTTTGCCTATATCGGCGAATGGCGCGGCGCGAATTCCGCTGTCCTCGAATTCACCAGTTTCGTCGACGGCATCACGATAAACGGTATCGATATGATCACCTGGAACGACGCGGGACAAATTATTCATTTCAAAGTGATGGTCCGTCCGTTGAAAGCCATGAACAAGCTGCACGAGAAAATGGGCGCGGCGTTACCGCAGCTCGCCTAGCAGATTCGACTGTCCACGCACTTGCCGCTAGGCTCGTGCTTAAGCGGGCCAACCCGCACCAGGTCGCCAATAGCCTTTAGGATCCGGGGGATAAGCGAACCATGGCCAAAGCATCAGATTTGTTCATCCAATGCCTCGAACAGGAAGGTGTAGAATATATCTTCGGCGTCCCCGGCGAGGAAAACCTCGACTTTCTTGACAGCCTCTCGCGCTCGACCAAGATCAAGCTGATACTGACCCGACATGAGCAGGGTGCGGGCTTCATGGCCGCGACATACGGGCGACATACCGGCAAAACTGGGGTTTGCCTTGCTACATTGGGCCCAGGCGCAACGAATTTTGTTACCGCCGCGGCCTATGCCCAGTTAGGCGGCATGCCGATGATGATGATCACAGGTCAAAAGCCGATCAAGAAATCGAAACAGGGCCGTTTCCAGATCCTCGACGTGGTCGCGATGATGGGACCAATCACCAAATATACCTATCAGATGGCAAGTGCGGATAATATTCCAAGCCGCGTACGTGAGGCTATCCGCCTGGCCGAGGAGGAAAAGCCCGGTGCGGTGCATCTAGAATTACCTGAAGATATCGCCGACGAGCAGACCGACTCGCTGCCGATCCCGCGCAGCGTCGCGCGGCGACCAAGCGCGGATGCCAAGGCGATTGCCATGGCGGCAGCCAAGCTTGAAGCGGCGAAGTCGCCGATCCTGGTTATCGGGGCAGGCGCGAACCGAACCATGACGTCAAAGATGCTCCGCGAATTCATCGACAAAACAGGTATTCCGTTCCTGACGACGCAACTCGGCAAGGGCGTGATCGACGAGCGCCACCCCAAATTCGTCGGCTGTGCGGCACTGAGCGCGGGCGACTTTGTTCACCGCGCAGTCGAAGCGTCAGATTGCATCGTCAATATTGGCCACGACGTGATCGAAAAGCCGCCCTTCTTCATGAAGCCAGGGGGCGCCGAAGTCATTCACGTCTCGATGCGTACCGCTGAAGTCGACCCGGTCTATTTCCCGCAGATCGAGATCATTGGCGATATTGCCAATGCGATCTGGCAGTTGAAGGAGGCGATCACGCCGCAAGCGTGGACATCGGAATTCATGCTGAAGGCGCGTGCCGCAGAAGTAGCGCATACCGCGAGCATTTCGGGGGATGCGCGTTTTCCGATTTACCCCCCCTTCCTCGTCGAACAGGTCCGCAAAGCGATGCCAGAAGATGGCATCATCTGTCTCGATAATGGCGTCTACAAAATCTGGTTCGCGCGAAGCTATGCTGCCTACCGCCCCAACACTGTATTACTCGATAACGCACTTGCGACGATGGGCGCCGGTTTGCCCTCTGCAATGATGTCATCGATGGTCTATCCCGGGCGACGCGTCATGGCGATATGCGGCGACGGCGGCTTCATGATGAACAGCCAGGAGATGGAGACCGCAGTCCGGTTAAAGCTGAACATCACGATCCTCATTCTGAACGACAACAGCTACGGCATGATCCGCTGGAAGCAGGCCAACATGGGCTTCAAGGACTGGGGATTAACCTACGGAAATCCCGATTTCGTAAAATATGCAGAGAGCTACGGCGCACAGGGATACCGGGTGGAGAGTGCCGCACACCTTGACGCGTTACTTGCGCTGACGGGTAAATCACCTGGGGTGCACCTGATCGAAGTCCCGGTCGACTATACGGATAACGACCGGATTTTGAACCGAGATATCAAAGAATTATCGAAGGCGGTGTGATGCTCAAGGACGTTTATCCTCTCTATCTTGCTAATGAAGCTAAACAGCTGAACACAGACCTTGCTGTCACCGACAAATTTACGGGCAAGATCGCGTTCCGCGTTGCGCAAGCCGATGCCGCAACGATCGACGCTGGAATTGCCGCAGCGGTTGAAGCTGCCGAGCCAATGGCGAGAATGGCGTCGTATGAACGGCAAGCCGTCCTCCAGCACTGCGTCGACCGGTTTAAGGCGCGGTCGGATGAACTGGCCTATGCGCTGTGCGTCGAAGCGGGCAAGCCGATCAAAGACAGCGAAGGCGAAGTCGGTCGGCTGATTGACACGTTTAGGATCGCGGCCGAGGAAAGTGTTCGGATGACCGGCGAAGTCCAGCCGCTTGACATTTCCCCGCGTGCACGCGGCTATCAGGGTATCTGGAAGCGTGTGCCAATTGGCCCTTGCAGCTTCATCTCGCCTTTCAACTTTCCGCTCAATCTTGCCGCCCACAAAATTGCACCTGCGATTGCCGTTGGCTGTCCATTCGTGATGAAGCCTGCAAGCCGAACACCGCTTGGCGCGATCATCATGGGTGAGGTGCTCGCCGAGACAAACCTGCCCAAGGGCGCGTTCTCGATTTTGCCCGCGCATCGCGAAGGCGCAGACTTGTTTACTCAAGACGACCGGCTGAAATTACTCAGCTTTACCGGCTCACCCGATGTTGGATGGGCGCTCAAGGCCAAGGCAGGCAAGAAGAAGATCGTTCTCGAACTCGGCGGGAATGCGGCCGTCATCATCGATCACGATGCCGATCTGGACGATGCGCTCGAACGCGTCACGTTTGGCGCGTTCTATCAGTCGGGTCAGTCATGCATCGGCGTTCAGCGGATCATCATACACGCCGACGTCTACGACCGGTTCCGCAGCATGCTTGTCGCCAGAACGAAGTCCCTTGTTTCGGGAGACCCGAAGGATCGAAATACATTCATCGGTCCAATGATCGACGTGAAGGAAGCCAGTCGGCTCGACGGTTGGGTTCAGGAAGCGGTTGCGGCAGGCGCGACCCTGCTGTGTGGCGGCAAGCGGGATGGCGCGATGCTTGATGCGACCCTGCTTGAAGGCGTGCCCCGCACTGCAAAAGCCTACACCGAAGAAGCCTTTGGTCCTGTCGCGCTGCTTAGCAAGTTCACCGATTTCAACGCGGCGCTCGATGAGGTCAACGACAGCAAATTTGGTCTGCAAGCTGGTATTTTCACCCGCGACTTGTTCAAGATGCTCGATGCCTGGGACCGTCTTGATGTTGGTGGGGTCGTGATCAACGACGTGCCCAGCTACCGCGTCGATAATATGCCTTACGGGGGCGTGAAGGATTCCGGGCTCGGCCGCGAAGGCGTCCGCTTTGCCATGGAAGACATGACCGAGATCAGAAACCTCGTCATCCGCCGCAAATAGGTGCGCCACACGCTTGCGGGAATCGCCTAGGTCGTTAGATATAGGCGAATAAAAACAAGGGTCGCTACCAAGTCGTGACATCCGGCCCGCGCGCCGGATTCTGGGGGGTAAGCGGTGCGAACATTGATTGTCGCGTCATTACGGCATCGCGGAGCGCTGGTCGCCTCGACTGTCTGCGTGTGCCTTGCGGCAAGTGCGCTTTTCATTGGTACCCGCCCCTCCCCGGCTACCGCGGCTCTTCCCGCCGAAAATGTCCACCTCGGGGTGGCATCGTGTGCCGGCTCGACCTGTCACGGGCGTCAGGAACCCGACGGCAAGATCGTGCGCCAAGACGAACTTGCGCGCTGGCAAGAGCCCTCTACACCCGGCGGCGCGCACAGCCGGGCGTTTGCGGTCCTGAACGAACCGCGCGGACGCCAGATTGCCGCACGGCTCGGTATCGGCCCGGCCGCATCCGCGCCGGAATGTCTTGGCTGCCACACCGATTATCCATCGGTGGCCCGACGCGGCGCCCAATGGCGGGCGAACGACGGTGTCGGCTGCGAAGGATGCCACGGGGGTGCGCAATCGTGGCTCGCTTCCCATTATGCAGTGGGTGGCACCCACGCCGCCAACGTTTCACGCGGCATGGTCCCGCTCGACCGGCCTGCCACCAAGGCGGCGGTCTGTCTCAACTGCCATTTTGGCAGTGCCGACGGCAATCAGTTCGTCACGCACCGCATTATGGCGGCGGGCCATCCGAGGATCAGCTTCGAGCTCGATCTGTTTTCGACGCTTCAGCAACATCACAACGAAGACGCGGACTATGCGGCCCGTAAGGGGCGGACCAACAATGTCCGCGTCTGGGCCGTCGGACAAGCAATGGCGCTCGATCGCGCTCTGTCGCTTTTCGCCAATCCAACGCTGGCGACAAACGGCGCTTTTCCTGAATTCTATTTTTATGACTGCCACAGCTGCCACCGCCGAATCCAGGATGCGGCAACCTTTCAGCCAGCCGTGGTCGACAATCCGTTGCGTCCCGTGCCACCGGGAACGGTGACGTTCAACGATGAGAATATCATCATGCTGGCCGCTGCGGCGAGGATTGCCGCGCCGTCGCTCGCGGCACGGCTCGATACTGACAGCCGCGATTTCCACCGCGCCAATATTGAAAGTCGCGCGGCAGCCGTCACAGCGGGCGTCAAATTGCGCGCCACTGCACAGGCCCTCGCACAGGCGTTCAGCGCAACCCGTTTTGACCGAGCGCAGACAATTGCCGTCGTTACCACGATCGCTGGAGAAGCGATCTCACCTCGTTTCACCGACTATAGCGGTAGCGCTCAATCAGTGATGGCGGTGGACACGCTGCTCAACGCAATGGTCAGTTCAGGTCAGATACCGGCCGCGTCCGCGCGAGCCGTACGCGGCGACGTCAACCGTGCTTATGCAGCGGTCCGCGATCCAAACGACTATCGGCCGCTCGAATTCCGCCGAGCGCTCGGTTTGGCCGTCCGAACCATCGGAACGCTGCGATGAGAGCTCTTGTCACCAGCGTCACCACGCTCGCTTTCCTGCTTTCCTCGTGCGGCGGGTCGGACAGCCCGCCGAGTGCCGCAGTTACCCCGCCCGCTCCGACGTCGAGCGCCCGCTATGCCGTACCGGCAGCCGAATCGCTAAACGTCACCGACGTCCAGACGATCATCGCGGGGGCCGCCGCCGAAGCCACAGCACGCAGCCTGCCAGCAATCATTGCCGTCACCGACCGCGTCGGCAACGTGCTCGCGGTCTATGCGATGACGGGCGCGCGAACGACTGCGATCACCACGCCAGCGCCAAACGGCGATAGTATCGACATTCAGAACCAGACTGTCCCAGCAGGCGGCGGCGCAATTGCGAAGGCTATCACCGGAGCGTATTTGTCGTCCGGCGGCAACGCGTTTTCGACTCGCACCGCGAGCCAGATCATCCAGCAGCATTTCCCACCTGCGCCAACCACGGTAGGTCTCGAGAGCGGCCCGCTCTTTGGCGTCCAGTTCTCGCAGCTTCCTTGCTCCGATCTTTCGGCCCGCTTTGGCAGCGGCAGTCCAATGATCGGGCCGAAGCGCTCGCCTTTGGGGCTGGCGGCGGATCCAGGCGGATTCCCGCTCTACAAGAATGGCGTTCTGGTCGGTGGCATCGGTGTGATGGCCGACGGCATCTATGGCTTCGATTCGAACATCCTCGACGTCGATAACGACGAAGACGAGTTCATTGCCCTGGCCGGGACGGTAGGCTTTGACGCACCTGATACAATCCGCGCTGAACGGATCAGCATCGATGGGACAACGCTGCGCTACAGCGATGCAACAATTGAAGGACTGCGTCGGACGACCGTGCCAGCGTTTGCGAGCATTGCGGGAGGCGTTGTACCGGTTCGTGGATATTCGGCGGGCGCAATAATCGCTGGCATTGTCTACGGCACAGAGGCTTCGGGCATAAGACCCGCAACAACGGTTGAATTCGCCAACCGAGATGCCTTCGTCCTATCTGACGGCGGCGGCGCCAATCGTTTTCCGGTGCGCGGCGCCACCGACAGCGGCGCGATCACGGCGGTAGAAGCACGCGCGCTCCTCGAAGAAGCTTTCACCATCATGAGTCGCGCCCGAGCTCAAATCCGTCAACCGCTCGACAGTAGGGCCCAGGTATCGATCAGCCTGGTCGACACGAACGGCGTGGTGCTCGGCATCATACGGGCACCAGACGCCCCGATCTTCGGTACGGACGTCAGCCTGCAAAAGGCACGAACTGCAACGTTCTTTTCGAGTGCAACCGCCGGTTCAACCTTGCTCGCAGACCCTTCCACCGATGTGCAGGCATTTGTTGGAAAGTTACGCGCCTTTCTGAGCGACCCGACAGCATTGACTGGAAAAAGCGCGTTTACTGACCGTGCTAACGGCAACTTGTCCCGGCCCTATTTTCCCGACGGCGAGGTCAGCCGTCCCAACGGGCCGTTTTCGCGTCCAATCGCGCAGTTCAATCCATTTTCGACTGGGCTTCAGTCTGCGCTGGTCCTTACTAACCTTGGACAACACCTGGCATTCGTGAACGGCGGACCGGCCGACACGCCGCAGCGGTGCACATTTATTCCCGATGCAGTGCCCGGACAGAACCGACTCCAGAACGGCATTCAGATTTTTCCTGGCAGTGTCCCGATCTACCGCGGCAGTATCTTGGTAGGCGGCCTCGGAGTTTCCGGCGACGGGATTGATCAAGACGATATGATTGCCTTCCTCGGCGCGCACAACGGCGGCACACGCGCAGGAACCGGCATCGGTAACGCGCCTGCGTCGATCCGTGCCGACCAAATCGTGGTCGCTTTGCCGAACTCTCCAGGTGTCCGTCTCCGCTACATTTCCTGCCCGTTCGCGCCGTTTCTCGATACCGGCGAGAACAATGTTTGCCAGGGGTACTGAGACGTGAGCCTCGACTATCTCGGTGTGGTGCTCAGTGTGCTCGCGAGCCAGTCGCTTTCTACGACAGTCCCCGACGAGCCAACCCCGCCACCAATGGCGCGTGCGGATGGCAAACCGGTTATTGCGCCAAATGCGTTCCCTCCCCAGTTACCCGCTTCCAAATCCGACGCCGAACCGGACGCCGATGAGGCTTTGATCGACGGTCGCCGCCGCCCAGGTTCCCAACACAGTCTTCCCGACCGATTAACGCAGGACAATCCCGGTGCGGTCCGCGCACCCCCACCAGAAGCCTTTCCCACCGACGAGTTTCCAATCCCCGACCGCTACCGGCTACTCAAGGCGTTTTGTCCTGAAGGCGGGCTATTCGCAGGCGTAAATGCCGTCTGCCACTCGACCCGAGACCCTTATCACCAGAATGTCTTCAAGGGCGATCGGCCGCTTTGCTTGCCAACCCAAGACGATGAGCTACGTCGCAAAAACGAGGGTGTTGCGTCCTGCTTAACGCCCAAGTTTTTAGGATTTAAGCAGGAGGACTGGTTCTTCGTCGGCACCGCGATCAGCGACACGGTGATCGAACCGCGCAGTTTTCCCACGCCGCAAGGCGTGCAGACTACCGAACGGCCCGGCAGCCTCGACGTGTTCGGGCGCGCGAACTCGCTGCTTGTCTCTCAAACCTTCCTTGTCGGTTTCTCCCTGTTCAAGGGGTCAACCGCATTCAAGCCTCCTGAGGTCGAGTATAAGGTTTTGCTCGCCTACAACATCAATTATGTTGAGGTAAACGAACGGCGCGTTCTCGACGTCCGGCCCTCGATCGCGACGCATCGCAGGGATAATTTCCTTGGCGTTCAGGAACTGTTCCTCGACTATCATCTTCGCAATACGTCGGACCGATATGACTTCGATAGCTTGCGCGTTGGAATCCAACCGTTTCAGGCCGACTTTCGCGGTTTCCTGTTCAACGATAATCAGCTTGGAATCCGCCTATTCGGCAACAGAGACAACAACCGCGTGCAATATAATCTTGCGGCATTCTGGCGACTGGAAAAGGACACAAATTCAGGCTTGAACTCGGTCCTGAGATCGCCACGTCTTGATTTCGTTTTTGCCGGAAATCTCTATCGGCAGGATTTTCCGGTGGTCGGGATGACCAGCCAGCTTTCAATCACTTACAACATGAACCGCGAGCGCAGCCGGGTCGAAGTTGACACCAATGGCTTCCCCGTTCGCCCCGCATTGCTCGGCGATCTGCGCGGACGGAATTACGATGTCGTCTATTTCGGCTACGGGGTCGACGGGCACATCGGGCGGCTCAACCTCACGGCACAGGCCTATGGGGCGGTTGGTCAGGACCGCAACAGCTTCTTCACGTCCAAGCCTGCCAACATCCGCAGCTATTTTTTCGCGGCAGAACCCAGTTTCGACGTCGATTGGGCGAGGCTGCGTGTGTCAGCGCTCTATGCCAGCGGCGACAGCAATCCCTACGACAACACCGAAAGCGGGTTCGACGCGATTTTCGAGAACCCGGTATTTGCCGGGGCCGACACGAGCTATTGGATCCGTCAGTCGATCCCGTTCGCAGGCGGCGGGCGCGTGATCAGCATCAACGGGCGTAACGGCGTTCTCAACTCGCTACGCTCGTCCAAGGAACAGGGCCAGTCGAACTTCAACAATCCCGGTACAGTTCTGCTCGGCGTCGGCGCTGATTTCGATCTGACGCCGAAACTACGGCTGTCGGTAAACACGAACCATCTTTGGTTCGCCAACACCGCAACGCTGCAGGCACTGCGGGTCGAAGGAAGCATTCCCAAATCGATCGGTTGGGACTTGAGTGCGTCAGCGATCTGGCGGCCCAAGGCCATACAAAACGTTGTTCTGCGGCTATCAGGTGCCGCCTTGCTTCCAGGCGGTGGGTTTCGCGATCTCTTCACCGCCAGCACGCGTGACAACACTTTCTATTCGATCCTTGCCAATGCGACGGTAGCTTTTTGATGCGTTGGCTCGTCCTTCTTGCACTGCTGGTTATTCCCTCGTCGATGCTGCACGCTTCGGACGAAGAAAATCCGCAAAAGATCACCTACGCGTTTTCACCGCCCGCTCCGCAAACACAAACATCCTTCAATGCCATGGCGAAGTCTGCCGGCTGCATCTCGTGTCATTCAGCGAGCGATGCCTCGTCGATGCATAAGTCGGAAGCGGTGGTGCTAGGCTGTGCGGATTGCCACGGCGGCGATGCAAGTGTCAGGCTGACCAATACTTCGTGGACGATGGACGATCCGCGTTACGTCAAGCTGCGCAACGCCGCGCATGTTCTGCCGCGGTACCCCAAGGCATGGAACTGGCCATCATCGGCCAACCCGCAGCGCAGCTACACCTTGCTTAACCGTGAGGCACCCGAATATATTCGCTTCGTCAATCCGTCGGACTACCGCGTGGTGCGGGAAAGTTGCGGCGCTTGCCATCTAGAAGTGATCGAGGCCGCCGAACGCTCGATCATGGCGTCAGGCGCGATGTTCTGGGGCGGCGCGAGCTACAACAACGGTATCTTGCCCTTTAAGAATTACGCGCTGGGTGAGGCTTACACGCGCACCGGTGAACCGGCGAAAATCATGTCGGCCGGTAGTCCGCACGGGACCGTCACGGTCGAGCAAAAAGCGCGAGGAGCACTACCCATACTCTACCCGCTGCCCACATGGCAGGTCGTTCCCCCAGCCGACATCTTCCGCGTCTTCGAGCGCGGCGGACGCAACATCGGCACGCAATTCACCGAAATCGGGCTGCCGAATTCGACGGGACAGATCGAACGGCTCGAAGAGCCCGGGCGGCCCGACCTTAAGCAGTCCAACCGTGGTCCCGGAACAGGCCTGCGCGTCGCTATCCCCGTTCTCAACATCCACAAAACGCGCCTCAACGACCCGTTCATGTGGTTCATGGGAACCAACGATCAACCCGGCGACTATCGCTCATCGGGGTGTGCGGCCTGCCACGTTATCTATGCCAACGATCGCGAGCCGCGCCATTCGTCGGTGTGGGCAAAATACGGTCACGATGGGCAGACTGCGACCGTCGATCCAACGATCAAGGACAAGCTGGAGCCAATGCCAGGCATTCACGAAAAACCGAGACCCGCTTCTTCTGCGCTCGGCGCAGCGCCCGGCGATGAGAGCGTTTTCCCACACGGCAACCCGGCGCGCGAGCCCGGGATGAAGGAAAAAGGTCACCCAATCGAACACGCTTTCACGCGTGCGATCCCCACGTCACAGTGCATGAATTGCCACATGCACCAACCCAATATCTTTCTGAATTCGTACCTCGGCTATACGATGTGGGATTATGAATCTGACGCGCCGCGTATGTGGCCGGAAAAGCAACGCTACCCCACAGCAAAATTTGCGCGGGAAGTTCTTGACCGCAACCCAGAAGCCGCAGCCGTCGGCGGTAAATGGGCAGACCTCGATTTCCTGCGCAACGTCTACGACCTGAACAAGGGCAACAAAGATACGCAGTTTGCCGATTACCATGGACATGGCTGGAATTTTCGAGCGATCTTGAAACGCGACCGTCAGGGTAATCTCCTCGACTCCGAAGGCAAGATTGTGGCCAACGACGATCCCGAGAAATTCCGTAAGACGGGCGAAGCCAAGTTCGTGCCGATCGGCACTAACCCTGGCAAATCGGTCCATATGATGGACATCCACGCTGAAAAAGGTCTGCAATGCGCCGACTGCCATTTCGCTCAGGACAGCCACGGCAACGGCCTGATTTACGGCGAGGTCGCCAATGCCGTGCAAATTGGTTGCAAGGATTGCCACGGCTCCGTCGACGCCTATCCAAATCTGCTGACGTCGAACGTTGCCGCGCGACCGGGGGGAGAGAACTTGGCGCTGCTGCGTAATCCAGACGGACAGCGCCGTTTCGAGTGGACGACTGATCCAGGCGGTCGCCGAATCCTGATGCAGCGGTCGATCACCGATCCAAAACTCGAGTGGCGGATCCATCTGGTCAAGGATTCGGTCGATCAAAGCTCACCTGACTTCAACATGAAGGCGGCCCGCGCCAAGCTGATGGGCAAGCTGTCGCCGACCAACACGATGAACTGGGGGCCCGGTATCGCCAAAGGCGCCCGCGCCCACGGCGACGACACGATGACCTGCTTTACGTGTCATTTGTCGTGGACGACTTCATGTGGCGGTTGCCACCTGCCGATCGAAGCCAATTGGAAAACGTCGAGCCACAAATACGAGGGTGAGGAAACGCGTAACTGGGCGAGCTATAATCCGCAGGTCGCCCGCGACGACATGTTCCAGCTTGGGCGCCATATGACCACCAAGGGCAACATTATCGCGCCAGTAAGATCAACATCGGCTCTCGTCCTGTCCTCAACGAACCTCAACCGCGAGCGGATTTACGTCCAGCAGCCGCCGATATCGGCAATTGGTTTTTCGTCGCAAGCGTTTGCCCCGCATTTTCCCCATACGGTACGCACAACCGAAACCAAAAGCTGTAGCGACTGTCATGTGTCGGCAGCCGAAGATAATAATGCGATCATGGCGCAATTGCTGCTGCTTGGAACTGGCACAGTCAATTTCGTGGGTATGAACGCATGGACCGGCCTCGAAGGCGGTTTCGAGGCAGTCCGCGTCACCGAATGGTCCGAACCGCAGGCGGTCATTGGCAGTTACCTGCATCGCTATGCCTATCCCGATTTCTACAAAGCGCATGTCGAGCGCAACAACCGCGAGCTGATCAATTGGACGCGTGGCGTGACATTCGACAAGCGTTTATCGGGTGAAACCAATCCGGCCGAGATGTTCCGCAATGTCACCCAAGGCACCAAAGACGCAGTGGGATGCTTGCAGTTGCGCGGCGAGTATATGTTCGTGGCAGAGGGGCGAGGCGGTTTTCGGGCGTATGATGTCGCCTCGATCGCCAACAAGGGTTTCTCCAATCCCATCGTCAATGCGCCGTTTTCCCCTCTCGGGCAAAACACTCACGTCGCGACCACCAACGCGACATGTATGGCGCTCCCGACCGACCAGAGCATTGCGCCGACCCGCAACACCTCAGAGTTGCGCACGCTCAACCAGGAACAGGCGTTCCACCCGATCTATCATTACGCCGTCGTTACCGATGCTGAAGAGGGGATGATCCTGGTCAACGTGGACACGCTTGCCGACGGCGAGTTCCGCAACAATTTCCTCAAGCGCAGTCTGACCTGGAACCCGGGTGGCATATTAAATGGCGCGCGCCATGTCACCCTGGCGGGGCATTTCGCTTACATCACGACCATGGCGGGTCTGGCGGTCGTCGACCTCGACGATCCTTTAAAGCCCAAGATCACCGCCCAGATCCCACTTGACGACGCCCGCGCCTCTGCGATCCAGTTTCGCTATCTCTGGGTCAGCGACCGTACAGGGTTGAAACTGTTCGACGTGACGGATCTGTCGCACCCGATTTCGGTACCAGCGGGGAATGTCGCGCTCAACGACGCCCACCGTATCTACCTCGGCCGCACTTATGCTTATGTTGCCGGAGGCGCCGAAGGCCTGGTCATCGTCGATGTCACGCGGCCGGGCAGCCCCTCGATTTACAGAAAGGAGACCTTCAGCGGCGCGATGACCGACGTGCGCGATGTCGTGATCGGTGGGACCAATGCCTCGCTGTTTGCCTATGTCGCGGACGGCCGCGCGGGTCTGAAAGTCGTCCAGCTGACCAGTCCGGCCAGCCAACCCAATTTCTATGGGTTTGCGCCGCCGCCAAAACCCGAGCTGATTGCCTGGGCACGGACCCCGAGTCCTGCTCTTTCGTTGTCGCGCGGCCTCGACCGCGATCGTGCAGTCGACGAGACGGGTGGCCAGATTGCGGTGTTCGGGCGGCTCGGTTCACGGCCATTTACACGGAGCGAAATGGAAAAGCTGTTCCTTGGACCGCGTCGGGTACCCTATAAGGTCATCGATGCGCCGAGTATGAACGACTGGGTTGGCTAACGTGCGCGTACGCGCCGAAAGGCGTCGAGTACCGCGGCAACCGTCGTCTCGGCCTCTGCCCCATCAGTGGCAGCCGACGTTACCGACACGCGCATGACCCACATCCCACGCCAGCTCGCGCCCCCGATAAAGGCGATTGCGTCGGTTTGAACCTGATCGATGACGGCACGCGTCATGTCATCGCTTTGTATGTCCGCTTCCGGCCCGAAGCACAGCATGAACTGGTTAAGCTCAACGGGGCAAACAAGCGTCACACCGTCCTCAGCCGACAGCGCCGCCGCCATGAAAGCAGCAATGCGGCAGTGACGCCCCACAAGGTCGCCAATCCCGGACCGTCCAAGCTGACGGATCATCGCCCATGTCGCGAAGCCGCGGGCACGCCGGGATAGCTCAGGGACATAGGCCGAAGGATCGCGCTCTCCCGCTCCGGCGCCAGGCAGATAGCTTGCGACAATCTCCATAGCACGTCGGTGCGCTGCCTCATTGCGAACAATTGCGAAGCCGCAATCATAGGGGGTCTGCAGCCATTTATGACCGTCGGTAGCCCATGAATCCGCTTGTTCGACGCCCGCAAGCAGCGCCGCTTTTTCCGCGCATGTCCTCGCCCAAAGTCCGAACGCACCATCGACGTGCAACCATGTGCCGTGATCGCGGGCGCGGGGCGCAATCTCGGCAAACGGATCGCTGACGCCCGTGTTGATCTGACCCGCTTGCGTAATGGCAATGGTTGGGCCGGTTTGTTCGGATAACGCCTCAGCGAATGCTGATGCCTTCATTCGGCCCGCTGCATCCGTTGCGATGGTGCGGACGCGTTTCGCGCCGAAACCAAGATAACGAAGTGCGGAATAGACCGTTGAATGCGCGTCGGCGCCGATCAACACTGCGACCGGCGGCGCACCGAACAACCCATCGGCCTCGACATCCCAGCCCGTGCGGCGCAGCACTTCGTTACGGGCGGCGGCGAGGCAGACGAAATTGGCAACGGTCGCACCCGTGACAAAGCCGACCGACGCTTGTGCGGGAAGACCGAGCAGATCGAGCAACCAACCAGCGGCGACAGCTTCGACCGCCGACGCCGCCGGGGCGGCAACAACATTGCCGGCATTTTGTCCCCATGCCGCAGTCAGCCAGTCCGCGGCGACACCTGTCGGGTGAGATTGGCCGATAACCCAGCCGAAAAATCGTCCTGCCGTAGATGCACGAATGCCGGGAGCGGCCCGTGCCACCAGATCAGTGATGATTGCGTGGCCGTCACTGCCCTGTTCGGGCGTGGGACCACCGAGTGCAGCGATCATTGTCGCGTAATCGGCCGTAGGTGTCCGACTTGCTACGGCGATATGGGCGCGATAATTAATCGCCAGCGCAGCTGCCGTCGCCATTGCGCTGTAATCATTGTCTTCACGCATGAGTTTGCAATCTGCCAGCGAGCCCGGTTTGGCTTTACCGTTCGATTTGCCAAACGCGAGCGGAATAGCGAATTGTCAGCTCGGCCGCTCGGCAAGCAACCCGCGTACCAGATCCTGCATATTTTTGTCGAACTGGGCGAGCATCACATGTGCACCCGCTGTTTCGAAATGGGTAATCAGCTCGCTGCCGTTCCACCAATGAAGCGCAAAGGCTGGCGGGTCGGCGATGATCATCGGACGATTATCGGGTTTGTCCGGATCGATCGGAGACATGTCGAGCGCGACCTGCGGCGCAGTTGCTGGGCAGATCGCAATCGTAGTCCCCTCCCACTGCGTCGTGATTGCGCGGTGAAGGTGGCCGCAGATAATGGCAACGATGTTTCTACGCCCTGCAACGCATGCGCGGAATCGCGTTACCCAATCCTCTTCGGGGTGCGTGTTCATCCAGATAATGCCGACCTCGACAGGCGGATGATGCATCACGATGACGCTCGGACGGGAGGTGTCTTCGTCGAGCCGCGCGTTTAGCCAGGCAGCGCGAACGTCGCAGAATGCACCGCCGTGGCGACCTTCCTCGAGCGTATCGATCAATATGATCCGTAAGGGGTACGCATCGACGACATATTGCACAAACCCGTCGGCCAGCGGCACGTCCGGAAACCATTCCGCAAAAGACAGGCGCACATCGTGATTGCCGACCATCGGTAAAACGCGACAATCAACCTGCTTGAAAGCGTTCGTCAGGCGGCGATAGCTATCGGAGTCACCAAACTCGGTAAGGTCGCCGGTCGCGAGCAGCAAATCCGGTTTGGGGTTCATCTCCTTCAACTGCTTGAGCACCTGGTCGAGACGCTTACGGTTGAACTCTGCAGGGTTGCCCGGCTCAAAACCCAAATGGATGTCGGTTACTTGCGCGATCAGCATTTCGTGCGGCCCGGCTTGCAACATATCGCACGAAACAGCGACAGCACGCCTCGCCTCCCCGGCCGTTTACCCTGGGGAATGAGACGCCTTTCGATGCGGTTCGTCAAGGTTTGCGCAATCCGGCGATTGCCACCCTGTGTGGCCCCTCGCCTGCCGGCCGCCACGGAGCCTGGCCGTCACTATGATAGTCGTGGCACATCGCGCAGGACGAAGGCACCTTGCTGGCCGAGCCCTCGCCGCCATGGCAGCTGCGGCACGTCATGCCGGTCTTGTCGTCGAGGTTGCCAATGCCGGGGATCAAGACGTCGGTTGCACTCTTCGAAGCCCCTGCATTGTGACACGAGGCGCAGCTCTGGGTCCCGTGCGCCTTATGATCAAACCAGCCCTTCATCATATAACGCATCGGCTGGAAGACGCGGCGGATTCGCCAGCCGTTCGTTGATGCATCGCCGGTGCGGTCGATAATGTGGCAGTCGTAACAGGCACCGCCCTTTGTAAAGAGCGCGTCTGCGCTGACAGGGACTGCACCACGCGACGCCAATGGGGGTTCGCCGGGACGCCGACGCCCGGCAAGCATTGACGGCGCAACGGCAGTACGCGAGCCGAGTGCACGAACATCGGCGACGGCTTGCGCTACGCTGCCGTGCTTCAGAGTCCGAACCGTGCCGCCGACGCGGTCGTAGCCGAGCGAATGACACATTTGGCAATTGCGTTCCATCTCGACGGGCAGAAACCGGACGCCGTCAGCGGTTTTCACATGACAGTCCTTGCAATCGAGCCCGACACCTTGCCGGTGCCCCCCAAATACATCCGACATCGTCTGGACCATACGAGCAACGCCGTTGACCTTGGACAGGTGAACATCATGGGGGAATTTCAGACCATTGTTCTCGGTTGGTCTGGCATCAAGCGAGATGCGCTCGAGCCGCGGCTGTTCTCCCACCGTGCTGACGACCAACGTAGGGCGGAATTGGGGATGAGCTGTGCCAAAATCGCCGACATTTTCGATTTTCGTATCGGCCAGCCGCGCCTTCAGGGTGGCGTGGCAATCAGTGCAGAATGCCTGAGCTGTGGCTGGCATCGGCCCAGCGCCTTGATGCTCGGTATGGCAATCGACGCAGCGCTGACCAGTCGGTTTGCCAAACGCGACCTTAAACGCGTTCGTGATCGATTTGCCGAACCCGGGCGGTGGCGTGGCAGTCACCTGCCGACGCGGATCGGCGTGGCCGTGGATCTGCGTGTGGCACGAGATGCACTTAGTGTCTTCGACCGAGATGAACGCCTTGTCATGACAGGACTGGCAATTCGCTGCGAGCGCGTGATGCGCGCTTGACAGGGGGCCCGACGACCAGGTGATGTCGGCATGGAACCCCGCAGGGCGTGTCTTGACGTGGCTGTACGAGGCCCAGCTCCAGAGCGGTGCGACGAGAAAAGCGGCAAGCACGAGGAGCGCCAACGTCCATGCCCCCGTCCGCTTGCTTGGCAAGAGCGCAGCAAGCGTAAAAGCGGTGCGCTCATCCTTATCGCCCGCTGCGTCTGACACCGCACCGGTGCGCTCCACCCTAACGATTACCGTGTCTCCGTCGCTCGAAACGGTCAGCAGATGTCCGCCGAACCCCAATTCCGCCCCGGTTGCCGGGTCAATATCGGTGAGCTTGGTGACCCGCCCATCGACGGTGAAGCCGAGCCCGCCTTTACTTTCGGCACGGATACGACCGTTCGGCGTCCGGGTCAGTCGAGCGTGAAACGGTTCGACGGCCAGATCAGCCAAGTGGATGTCATTCGAGGCGTCGCGTCCAATGGCGAGCTCGTCCTTTGCCAGCGTGACCGGCCGAATGATTTCGCGCCCGTCGGCAGTACGCGACACAGTGCGGATGACAAAACTCATGTCATCTCACCAATAGAAAAATACGGAGAAGATATGCGCTGATAGCGCGGCGATCAGCGCAAACGTCACCGGGACATGGATGTAAAGCCACACTTCCAAAAGCGCCTTGATCCGCAGATGACGCCGCACCCGTGCCAGCACGGCTTCCTTGCGCTCGAGCAACGAGGCGATCTTTTCGAGCGGATCACCGCCGGTGCGCGGCTTAGAGGCAAGCTCCCCACGGATCGCGATTTTACCTGTCCGCGTCGCGCAACGGGGATAGTTACCCGACAAACGCGCCCACAACCCACCGCCGAACGGATCCTGTTCCAGACTCGCGCGTACAAAATCAGCGTGGGCCTGTCCTAAGGGTTGCGCAGCTTCGTGGAGCTGGCGGTCCACAGAACGGAGTTGTTCGAGCATCTGGGGCTCGGTGGTTTCGTTGCGATTGTCGGACAAAATGCGGGGCAGCATTGAATAGGCAAACACGCCGAACAGGCCCGACACGATGACCAGCATCATGAGAACATAGGCGAGCGTGTGCACGTTCCACCCGAACTGGAATCCGGTATGCAATGTCGCGATGACGACAAGGCTCAGCCCGAGCCAGACATGGGCCGAGGTCCAGGTTTTCAGCGACCAACGCCCGCGCGTCATTGCCCGCTTGCGGACACCCAAGACCGTCAGCCACAGGATCAGCACAGCACCCATCGTGCCCAGCGTATACCCATACCACGTACCTCCATTTGGGCGTGGCTTGGGATCGTCAAGCACGTAGACAAGCAACATCACGAGCGAGGTTGTGGCGGCGATCTTTGCCCAGCGCGACCGACCAAGTGTAAGGAACCCTTCGTGCGCGGATGCACGGACGCGCTGCTGAACAGAAACCCGCGTGACCATCAGCTATCCCCGCGTTCTAGACGGGCCACCGTCAGGAACTCCTCGGGCGCAACGCGAATCGCAGCGCCGGTTGGGCATGCGCGCACACAAGCCGGACCGCCCTCTATGCCCGAGCACATGTCGCACTTGATCGCCTTTTTTGCCTTTTCGACGCCAGGCTCTGCATTCGCGTAGCTCCATGCCTTGGACGGCTCGCCCGGACCCGGACCGTTGCCAAACAGGAGCCAGGAAAGCAGACTCGGCTTTTTCGGCGGCTTGGCATCCATGCGGATGACGCCATAAGGACAATTGCGCTGACAATTGCCGCAGCCGATGCAGCTCTCGTCGATGAAAACCTCGCCGTCGGGACCGCGGTGGATGGCATTAGGCGGACAATCGGCCATGCAATGTGGATGTTCGCAGTGTCGGCAGGATGTCGGGACGTGAAGGTGCGCGTAAGTCTTGCCCGCCTCACGGTCGAGGCGGCTCAGCCCTTCGTGCGAATCGGCGCAGGCCTTTTCGCAATTGTCGCACCCGACGCACAGATTTTCGTCGATCAGCAACACGTCCGTGGCTTCGCCGACGCCTTGATCGACCAGAAATTCCGCGACCCTCGAATACATATCGACGACGCTTGAAAAGCTGTCTTTCTTGGCTTCGATAAACGCGTTGACGTCCTGCCGTGCCGACATGTCTCGGCGTACCTTGTCGAGCAGCTTGGCGTTCCGGTCGAGCAACATGCGAAAAGCGCTGCCGGGAAGCTTTATTACTTCTGATTTGATCGCTGCCCTTACTGTCGCCGTTCGCCGACCGCCCGCAATCAGCGTCATCTCGCCGACGAAGGAACCGGCGGGCAGGTAAGACAGGAACACCGGCTTGCCGCCGACCTGCTTTTCGACGACCATCGAGCCAGCGCGGATGACGAAGATATCGTCACCTTCGTCGCCTTCTGTAATGACCGTCTGCCCCGCTTTGATTGGCATGACCTCGGCCGCCTCTACGACGTTGGCCACATCAGTCATAGTCAGGCCAGACCCGAACATCTGGAGCAATTGCCGTTCGATCGAGATGCGGGTAATTGCGCGCTTGGCGGCCGGCACCTGCGACTGGAGTTTGAGTGCGGCGGTGCGCGAAATCTCGACACAGATTGAATCCTGCGCAGCCACAATCGTCGCGCCGCGTCGTCGACCCGAAATCAAGCCGACTTCTCCAAAGATGGACCCTGCCTCGATCGGAACCGTCGCTCCGTCACTCAGTTCGACCAGCACAGACCCGCTGGCAATCGCAAACAACGACGATCCCGGTGCGTTCTTTTCAAAAATCTTCTGGCCACGCTTGTAGGCTCGCGCCTCGCTGTCGAGCATAAACTCACGCATTTGGAGCGGCGACATTCCTTCAAGGATCGCCACGTTTGACCGCAAGAATTCCAGCCATACGTCGACCGATCGCTGACCCGGCAACCCCTTGAACTTGGCCTCGAGTATCGGTTCGTCGGCAGGTTTCAGTCCCGTGTTTCCATTGATGAACTCGACGACATCATGGCCCTGGTTCATGCAGTGCTTGATCAACGGATACCCGGCAAGCGCTCCGATCACGAAGATGCCAGGCGCCGTCGTTTCGAACGTCGGCGACAGTTTGGGGAATGCCAGTCGATCATTCGATGAAAACTCGATCCCGCACCCTTCGACGAATCCGCGCGGCGGTGCAGAGCCCATACGGGCAATGATGCGGTTACATTTGGCCCGTACTTCCCCGTCGCGTGTATCAAGCACGACAGTGTCGGGTTCGACGGAACTCGTATTACACTCAGAATAAATCGTTATCCGCCCCGACGCTTGCGCGGCCAGCAGTGCCTTTACGTTGGCGTCTTTAGCGGTCGAAAACTCTGCGCTGCGATTGACAAGGCTGACAATATTACCTTGTGCCGCGTCCGCCGCGAGCCCGAGCGCATTCTCGATGCCGGCATCCCCGCCCCCGATAACGAAGATATACTCATCATTATAGGCCGCTGGATCGTCGAGCTGATACTGGACATGCGGCAAATGGCCGCCGGGACAGCGCATCAAATTCGGATTGCCCTGCGTCCCGATGGCTAGAATCACGGCGTCGGCCATGATCTCGCTGCCGTCGGACAACTTCAAATGGTAGGGCGGTGCATGTCGTTGCAGCGCCGTCGTCTGCACACTCCCATCACGGCCGCGCGATTCAATTTTCTGGACTGAATCTGGAAGGGGTTCGCCCGTGCCCTTGATCGCAACGACTTCAGCCTGTTTGCGCACAGTGACGGTATTCGCTGCCGTCTGGACGTCCCAGGTTTCAAGTACGGCCTCGCGCTTGCCCGCGGCAAAATCGAGGTCAGCTCGCAGGACAAGCTGCGATGGCGTCGCCATCACATGCTTGCCCTTTTGATATTTGTAGATTGTGTCGCTGAGGTGATCGGTTTTTTCGAGCAGAATATGGGACAGGCCCAGTCTGGCCGCGCGCGACGCCGCACTCAGGCCCGCCGGCCCCGATCCGACAATCGCAATGCGATAGGTTTCACCCACGGCGCGCACGTTCCCCCCCCAAGACTAACCAGTGCGACCTGTTTTGACGCACCCTAGCATCGCAGCGATGTTGCGCTAGACACTAAAGACATGAGCGACACGACAGCTTCACAATTCAGCCGCATCACCCTCCTTGCGGCGGCCTTGCTCGCGATCACCGCCATCGGGATCAAGCTATGGCGCAGCCACGCATCCGAGACGCTGCCAATTCCGGCAACCACGGCGTCGCCGCAAGCCGTGGACACAATGATTTCCTCGCTCGAGGCCAAACTGAAATCTGACCCGAACGACTCGGAACGCTGGCGGATGCTCGGGTGGTCGTTCTTTCAAACGCAACGCTTTGCCGAGGCTGCGATGGCATACAAACGCGCAACGGCGTTAAAACCCGATAATGGCGACTACTGGTCGTCGCTTGGTGAGGCGCTGGTGACCGCAGGCCCCGGCGACGTGCCACCAGACGCCAAAGCGGCATTCGACAAAGCTGTCGCTCTGAACCGGAAAGATCCGCGCGCGCGCTATTTCCTCGGCGTGTCGAAAGACATGGCAGGCAATCACAAGGGCGCCATCGACGACTGGTTCGCCCTCTTGAAAGACACGCCCGCGGGCGCCCCGTGGCAAGCCGACGTGCGCCGGACGATCGAAGCGGTCGGAAAAAAGGACAACATCGATGTCGCTGGTCGCTTCGCAGCGCTCAGCTCCCTTGCACCAGCGCCTGGTGCCGCCGGTGCCGCCATACCGGGCCCTAACACCGAACAGATGCGTGCCGCCGCGGGGCTACCGCCTAGCCAGCAGAAGGCGATGATTGCGGGGATGGTCGATGGACTGGCAGCAAAACTGAAGGCAAATCCAAAAAACGTCGAAGGCTGGATCATGTTGATGCGCAGCTACACGACACTGGGTCGACAAAACGACGCTTCGGCAGCGTATCGATCAGCTGTGGCCGTAAATCCCGCCGCCAAGGCGGAGTTGGACGAGGCGGCGAAGACGTTGGATACGAAGTAACAACATTTCGCTCCGCCTCGTCTTTTACAGCGCATCCTTGCGCCGTGCCGCGGCCCGGCGCATAGGCGCGCGCACCATGGCAACGAACTGGACCCCGCAGAGCTGGACCGCACACGAGGCGCGGCAGCAGCCCACCTACGAAGACAAAGACGCACTCAACCGCGCAACGACGACACTGTCGTCGTTTCCGCCACTCGTCTTTGCCGGTGAGGCGCGCGATTTGACTGGGGAATTGGCCAAAGTTGCCGATGGGCGCGCTTTCCTGCTGCAGGGCGGAGATTGCGCCGAGAGTTTTGCGGAGTTCCACGCAAACAATATTCGCGACACGTTTCGCGTCATCCTCCAGATGGCTGTCGTCCTGACATTTGCGTCGAAGCTGCCGACGGTAAAGCTGGGGCGAATGGCTGGGCAGTTCGCCAAGCCGCGCAGCACGGAGCTTGAAGAACAGCACGGTGTTTCGCTCCCGAGTTATCGAGGCGACATCATCAACGACATTGGCTTCGAAGCGGCAGGCCGCACGCCAGATCCGCAACGAATGGTCCAAGCGTACAATCAGTCGGCGGCGACGCTCAACTTGTTGCGCGCCTTTGCGGCCGGTGGCTATGCCAATCTTCATCAAGTCCACGCGTGGACCCATGATTTCATGGGCCGCAGCCCCTGGACCAAGCAATATCGCGACGTTGCCGACCGCATCGGCGAGGCGCTCGACTTCATGAACGCGTGCGGGATCAACCCGGACACTGTGCCGCAGCTCAAAGGCACGCAGTTCTACACGAGCCACGAGGCTCTGCTGCTACCCTATGAACAGGCTTTGACGCGACAGGACTCGTTGACAGGCCAGTGGTACGACACGAGCGCGCATTTCCTATGGATTGGCGACCGCACGCGGTTCGAAAACAGCGCGCACGTCGAATTTCTGCGCGGCATCGGCAACCCGATCGGGATCAAGGTTGGGCCAAGCCTTTCACCTGATGAATTGCTGCCGATGCTTGACTTGCTCAACCCGGCGCGAATTGCCGGGCGGATGACACTGATCACCCGGTATGGCCATGACAAGATTGAGACCGGCATGCCTGCCATTGTCCGGGCAGTGCAGCGCGAGGGACATCCGGTCATCTGGTCGTGCGATCCCATGCACGGCAATGTCATCAAAACCAATAACGGTTACAAAACGCGGCCCTTCGATCGAATTCTCGCCGAAGTGCGCGGTTTTTTCGCTGTGCACCGTGCCGAAGGGACGTTTGGCGGTGGCATTCACGTCGAGATGACGGGTCAAAATGTGACCGAGTGCACGGGAGGCGCAATGGATGTCACGCAGATGGACCTTGCGGACCGGTATCACACGCACTGTGATCCACGACTCAATGCCGGTCAGAGCCTTGAACTCGCGTTTCTTCTCGCTGAGATGCTCAATGCTGAGCTGAAGGACCGGCGCAAGGTCGCCGCCTAGTTGCCGCCGGGAAAGGTTATGCCTTGCGGACTCTGCAATCGACGCACTTCGCCTTGTGCGTAATCCTTAGCGCGATTCCAGTCTTCGGCGGTGAGACACACTTTCTCGCTGATAACGAGCGACCCCGTCTTTTCCTGAAGTTTACAACTCAACGGTTCGCCCATCGCGTTGCGAACAGCGGTGAAAGTCGGAGGTGATGCTGGACGGGTCGCACCCTGAGGCAACTTCCACTCGACAATCCCATCTCGATTCCCGACAACATGCCACCCGTCCTCGCTCCTCAAAGGTGTCGCCGTGGCGCCTGCAAGCAGCATCGTACAGGTCGCCTTGTCGAGCGCGGCATACCCGCTCGACTTGACGATCTGGCACGCATCGAGGCGTCCGCGGCGGTCCGTTGTGACGCGAAACCGAACCGCGCCTTCCTCGCCTCGTTTAAGTGACGCTGCTGGATAGGACTTCATGACGACGAAGAGATTGCGCTCGATAGTCGGACTGTCGTGGACTACCGGCCCTGTGCCCTGCGCGAAGCCTGGTGCATGCAGAAGCGTCAAGCTGACCAAGGCACACCGGGAAACTCTTGGCATCAGATCGTCTCCCGTTCTGCCGAGGCAGGACGTGTCGTGACCGCATCGCTAAATCCGAAGTGGAGCCTCGACCGCCCTGATTTCTTGCGGCAAAGATAAGCAGATGGCCGAGACCGATGCAACCACGTTCGCCAACACGCTGCCTGAGCGCGGCCGGTTGATCGGACTCGACGTCGGAACCAAAACGATTGGGACCGCGCTGTGCGATTCGATGTGGACGATCGCGTCGCCAGCCGATCTGATCCGCCGAACCAAGTTCGGCGCGGACAAAGCAGTGCTGGAGATAATGATCGCCAAACAGGCAGTGCGTGGCATCGTGATTGGCCTGCCACTCAACCTCGACGGCAGCGAAAGTCCGCGTACTCAGTCGACCCGCGCGTTTGCCCGCAATCTCGACATGCTGGGCTTACCCATCTTGCTGTGGGACGAGCGATGGTCGAGTGCTGCTGTCGAACGCCAGATGATCGCCGCGGACGTTTCTCGTGAGCGGCGCGCCGCTCATGTGGACAATGCTGCCGCCTCGTACATCCTGCAGGGCGCCATCGACAGGCTCGCCAGCCTCTGATCGACGGTTCGTTTGCATGTGTTTAGTTCTTGTTATGTTCTCGCCCCCCTCTATCATTGCGCGATGTCGATCCGGTCCCACCGCGGCGCAACGCACAACCGAACCAGCACGCGGTTTGCGCTCCCCGAACGCCAAGCTGATGGCAACTGGCTCGACGACTGCATGGCTATAGACGGTGTGACGCCGTGCGTGCGCACGACAGTGATCGTAGAACATCCCAAAACAATTTTGACCCGCAACACATCCCCCGACATCCCATTCGACCGCTCGATCAATGCCTATCGGGGGTGCGAGCATGGCTGCATTTACTGTTTTGCGCGACCCAGTCACGCGTACCACGACCTGTCGCCGGGCATCGACTTCGAGATGAAACTGTTTGCCAAGCCAAATGCGGCTGTCCTCCTCCGCGCCGAATTATCGAAACCTGCCTATGTGTGCGCTCCGGTTGCCATGGGCACAAATACCGACCCCTATCAGCCCATAGAACGCGACTGGCGGATAACGCGCGGTTGTATTGAGGTGTTGTCCGAATTCGACCATCCTGTGATGCTCACAACCAAGTCAGACCGTGTGATCCGCGACATCGATATGCTCGGACCCATGGCAGCCAGGCGGCTTGCCTCGGTCATGATTTCTCTAACGACGCTCGACCGAAAGCTCGCAATGACGCTGGAGCCGCGTGCTCCCACCCCCAGTCGCCGGCTCGCGGCGATCCGCGCTCTGGCTGCGGCTGGGATTAATGTCGAGGTTTCGGTGTCACCGCTGATCCCGGCCATCACCGACCACGAAACCGAGACAATCCTGCGAGCCGCTGCTGAAGCAGGCGCGACCCGGTGCTCGTTTATCCCCGTCCGTCTGCCCCACGAAGTCGCGCCCCTGTTCCGCGCCTGGCTCGCCCAACACTTTCCCGATCGCGCAAGCAAAGTCATGGCGATCATCCAGTCGGTTCGCGGCGGCAACCGCGACAATGATCCTCGTTTCGGCGAACGCATGCGCGGATCGGGGCCTTGGTACGATCTCATGCTCACCCGTTTCCGACTAGCACGGCGGCGGTATGGGCTGGACGGCCCGAGACTCGAATTGCGAACCGATCTCTTCCGTCGGCCGACGAGTGCCCAGGGAGAGCTATTTTAGGTCGTCGCCAAGCGGTAATCCTTATACTCGGTTCGCAGCGCTGTCTTAAGGATCTTGCCCGTCCCTGTATGCGGCAGGCTCTCAACGAACAAAACTTCATCGGGCAGCCACCACTTGGCAACCTTGTCCGCCAGATAACGCTGCACATCTGCACCACTGACCGACGCCCCTTCCTTGCGCACGACCAGGAGAATTGGCCGCTCGTCCCATTTGGGATGCGCCACGCCGATCGCAGCAGCTTCAAGGACGCCGGGGCAGCCTACGGCGGCATTTTCGAGGTCGACGGACGAAATCCACTCGCCACCCGACTTGATGACATCTTTTGATCGGTCGGTAATCTGCATGGTGCCATCGGGATGCAGAATGGCGACGTCACCGGTATCGAACCACTGGCCCTCGCCAACCGCATCTCTTTCCATCTTGAAATAGCGTTTCACGACCCAGGGACCCCGGATTTCGAGGCGACCGGACGCCATGCCATCACGCGGCAGAACGTCGCCGTCATCGTTGACAATGCGCAACTCAACGCCGAACGGGACCCGGCCCTGTCTTGCCGTCACATTGACTTGCTGATCGAAGCTGAGATCGTTCCAGCCTGCGGACGGAGCGCCCATCGTGCCGATCGGGCTTGTCTCGGTCATGCCCCAAGCATGATTGACACGGATACCCATCCTCATCAGCCGCTCGATCATCGAACGCGGGCAAGCCGACCCACCGATCGTGACAATCTCGAGCTTGCCGAGATCAACGACCCCGTCGCGTTGTGCGAGTGCATCGAGGTGCTGGAACATCGCGAGCCACACGGTGGGCACGCCGGCTGAGTGGGTCACTTGCTCGTCGATAAATAGCGCGTGCAGGATCGCGGCATCATTTGTTACGCTGAACACGAATTTTACGCCTGCAGCGGCTCCCGCAAAGGGTAGGCCCCAACTCGCGGCATGAAACATCGGAACTACCGGCAACAGTACCGATTGAGCACTCAGGTCAAAAACTGAGGGTGCAATTTCGGATATGGCATGGAGCACCGTCGAACGATGTTCGAACAAAACTCCTTTCGGATTTCCTGTCGTTCCGCTGGTGTAGCAAAGCATGCAGGGATCGCGCTCGTCGCCCGTCGCCCAAGCGTAGTTCCCGTCCTGCGTGGCGAGCAGCGCAAGATAATCGGTCTCGAAACAGATGAAATGCTCGACGCTGGTCAAGTGCGGCTTCAGTCGTTCGATGACTGTCGCAAAGCATGCATCATACATCAGCACACGATCCTCGGCGTGGTTGATGATATAGATTAGCTGCTCGTCGAACAGACGGACATTGATTGTATGAATGACCCCGCCGAACCCGATCGCCCCGTACCAGGCGGTCAGGTGGCGATGGTGGTTCATCGCGAAAGTGGCAACACGGTCACCCGGCTGCAGGCCCCATGCAACGAACGCCTGCGCCAGCCTGCGTGCGTCGCAGGCGATACCAGCCCAATCGGTACGCTCGACACTGCCGTCGCCCCAGCGCGTGACGATTGGGCGATGACCACACTCACGCTCGGCGTGGTCAATCAGGTGCGTCACCCGCAACGACCAATCCTGCATGCTACCCAGCTTCCCCGCCAGCATCAGCTCTCCTCCCTCAAGAAACGAGCGCCAGTCTGGGCGCTTCCTGTGCTTTGAGTTGAACCTCCGTCACGCCGGGTACCCGCTCCATCATCGCAGCAAGCTCGCCGTCGATCAGGAAATCGCGCCCCAGGCGGACCTCGGCACGCTGCCCATTCGTCAGCAACGCGTCTAACACCAGTTCGCAGCGACCCTTGCGGGCATCGGCCAACAGTTCGGCCAATCCCGCAACTGCCTCGACAGCCTCAACCGAAACTACGGCATTGAGCCGCGCAACCCCGGCAAGCTCCTCCAGCCGTTGCGCCGTGCGCACGGTTACCCTCGGCGTTTCTTCCCCGGCCTGTCGTTCGAGTTCAACCCGCAGGAGCCCGCATCTCCCATCACGGCCCAATTCCTCAAGTGTCACGCACGCCGCGTCATCGAAGCAATTCGCCTGAAACTGCCCACTTTCATCGCTCAGCGTCGCGGACAGGAAACGATTGCCCTTCTTTGACGTCCGCCAACGCGCGTCCTCAACAAGCGCCGCCATTGTCGCGGTCGTGCGGCCTTCTGCGCCTGCTCCCGACAACGCCACGAAACTGCGGGCGCCATGAGCGCCCGCGACGTGCTTGTACCGATCAACGGGATGGGCCGAAAAATAGAAGCCGAACGCGTCTTTCTCTGCTGACATCCGTTCGGCCATCGACCATTTCGCGCTGCCGGGCAGCTGTATTGCAACGACAGCGGCCTCGCCCTCGCCGAACAATCCGCCCTGCCCACTTGTCCGGCCTTGTTCGGCCTGCGACGCGACTGCCAGCACTGTTTCGGCGACCGCAAGGCAGCCTGCGCGATTATCGTTCAGTCCATCGAGCGCGCCCGACCCGGCGAGGCTTTCGATCTGCCGCTTATTGAGGAGACGCGGATTGATCCGGTTTGCAAAGTCATCGAGGCTGCCGAATTTCCCCTTTCCCGCGCGCTCGACGCAGAGCATTTCCATTGCGCCTTCACCGACCCCCTTGAGCGCCCCCAGCGCAAAGCGAACGGCCAGCCCATCTTCTCGTGCTTCGACGGTGAAATCGGACCCGCTCTTGTTAATGCACGGCGGCAGGCACACGACACCCAGCCGCCGCATATCGTCAACAAAGATCGCAAGTTTGTCGGTATTGCCAAGGTCGAATGCCATCGATGCGGCAAAGAAATCCTGCGGATAATGGGTTTTCACCCAGGCCGTCTGATACGTGAGAACGGCATAGGCAGCGGCGTGGCTCTTGTTGAACCCGTAATTGGCGAACTTGTCGATCAAGTCGAACAGTTCGTTAGCCTTTTTGCGATCAATCTGGTTGCGGCCACACCCCTCGACGAAGCCCGCGCGCTGGGCATCCATTTCAGCCTGTATTTTCTTGCCCATCGCACGCCGCAACAGGTCGGCATCGCCAAGCGAATAGCCCGCAAGGATCTGCGCCGCCTTCATCACCTGTTCCTGATAAACGATGATGCCGTAAGTCTCGCCGAGCACGTCCTCGAGCAAGGGATGGGGATATTCGATCGACACGCGTCCGTTCTTGCGGTCGGCAAACAGAGGGATGTTGTCCATCGGGCCGGGACGATAGAGCGCACCGATTGCGATAATGTCGCCAAAATTGCTCGGTCGGACCGAAGCGAGCGCGCGCCGCATGCCATCCGATTCGAGTTGGAACACGCCAACCGTGTCACCCTTTTGAAGCAGCGCATAGACCGCCTCGTCATCCCATTCGAGCGCATCAAGATCGGGGCGATGACCTTCACGCGCTTCGATCAAATCCAGCGCACGCTGAAGGACGCTGAGCGTTTTTAGCCCCAGAAAATCGAATTTCACCAATCCAGCGGCTTCGGCATATTTCATGTCGAACTGGGTAACCGGCATATCCGATCGCGGGTCGCGGTAGAGCGGTACGAGCTGATCGAGGGGCCGGTCACCGATGACGACCCCGGCCGCGTGGGTAGAGGCGTGGCGTGGCAGTCCTTCGAGCTTCATCGCGAGATCGAAGAGACGACGAACATCGGCGTCGTTTTTGTAGTCGCTCGACAGCTCCGAAACGCCATTCAGAGCGCGCTTCAAGTCCCATGGATCGGTGGGATGATTCGGTACGAGTTTGGCAAGCCTATCGACCTGTCCGTAGCTCATCTGCAGCACGCGCCCTGTGTCCTTCAGCACAGCGCGCGATTTCAGCCGCCCAAAAGTGATGATCTGTGCGACGTGGTCGTGGCCGTATTTGCCTTGCACGTAGCGAATGACCTCCCCACGTCGTGTCTCACAAAAGTCGATATCGAAGTCGGGCATCGACACGCGCGACGGGTTGAGGAAGCGCTCGAAGAGCAGCCCGAGTTTAAGCGGATCGAGATCAGTAATGGTCAACGCCCAGGCAACAACCGACCCCGCACCCGAACCGCGTCCTGGCCCAACCGGGATCCCTTGCGCCTTTGCCCATTTGATAAAATCGGCGACGATCAGGAAATAACCGGGGAACCCCATACCGGCTATGACGTCGAGTTCGAAATCAAGCCGTTCTCGATAATCTGCGGGGTTTTGAACGGGAACCTTTGCGAGCCGCGCTTCAAGGCCTGCGTGAGCATCGACGCGCAATTGTGTCGCCTCGGCTTCGGGGTCGCCAGCAAGGCTTGGTAGAATTGGTTTGCGCGCCGGGGCCGCAACCGCACATCGCTGCGCCACGACCAGAGTATTTGCCAAGGCGTCGGGCAAATCGGCGAACAGGGCGCGCATGTCGTGCGACGGCTTGATCCACGCCTCGGGGTTTGATTTCGAACGGTCGTTGCTTTCGACGTAAGTGGAGGCCGCGATGCACAGCATAATGTCGTGCGAACGATGAAAATCGGCATCTGCATAGCAGGCCGGATTCGTTGCCACGAGCGGCAGGCTGCGTCCGTCGGCCATGGCAATCAGGTGGGGCTCGGCTGTCATCTCGGTTGGGTCCCCGCGCCGCGACACCTCGATGTAAAGGCGATCGGGGAACAGTTCGATCAGCCGGTCGACGTAGCCGTCCGCTGCCGCATGCTGCCGTTCCGCCAGCAGCCTGGCCAGCGCCCCCTCACCGCCCGCAGTGAGCGCGATGAGACCATCGCTGTGGCGGGCGAGCCGGTCGAACTCGACGTGCGCCTGTTCGTCGACAGGGCGCCTCAGATGGGCAGCCGAAACCAGCGAACACAGATTCTGGTAGCCGCGCAAATCCTGAGCATAAAGCGCCAGCCAGTCATAGGCGGACGGCGCTCCTTGCGGCCGGTCGGGCCGCGCGACACACAGCATCGTCGCGATGATCGGCTGCACGCCTTTCTTGGCCGCTGCCTCGCTGAAAGGCATCACACCGTAGAGCCCATTGCGGTCGCAAATTGCCGCAGCAGGAAACCCCATGTCACGCGCCTTGGCGGCTATGTCCTTTGGATCGATAGCCCCTTCGAGCATCGTATATGCGGAGAAAATCCGAAGGGGAACGAACTGCGCGTGAGACATGAGAAACACTAGACCCGGCGGCGCGATTCGCGAAAGCTTTTACGCCGGAAAGTCGCTACGCGCCGACAGATCGAGTATTTGCCCCACCGTCAGCATCCCCACTGATCCAGCGTCGATCAACATTCGCGCTCGTGCCGTCGCATCCATCGCTACCACTTGCGTGACCAATGATGCGAGCGTTCCCGTGGCGCGCTCGTGGAAGTCATAGGCGAGTTCCGACCCCGCATCGTCGCGCTCTATCAGCTTAGCCGCGACGCTCCAGTCGACCCCTTTCATCCGAGAAGTTTCTCGATCGCCGGTTTCAGGCTTTCCGGCTTGTCGGTCGAGGCGAAGCGCGACACGACCTTACCATCGCTGTCGATCAGAAACTTGGTGAAGTTCCACTTGATTGCCTGGCTGCCGAGCACGCCCGGTCTTTCCTTTTTGATGAACTTGAAAAAGGGATCCGCACCGTCGCCGTTGACGTCGACCTTGGCAAGGACGGGAAAGGTCACGTTGTAGGTGAGTGAACAGAAATTCGCGATCTCGGCCGCATCACCGGGTTCCTGCCCGCCGAACTGGTTACACGGGAAGCCCAGCACGGTGAGCCCTTTCGGCCCGTATTCGCGCGCAAGCGCCTCAAGCCCTTCGTACTGCGGCGTAAATCCGCATTTGGACGCAACGTTGACAACCAGGATGGGGCCATCGAACTCGGTCAGCAGGATGTTCTTGCCGTCTGCGGCTCGAACCGTGAAATCCTTGGCGTTCATCGTGTTTCCCCTTGCTATTCGACGACCCGTATACCCAATTCACGCAACTGTTTCATGGTAACCGGGGCCGGCGCGTTCATCATCAAGTCCTCCGCCTTCTGATTCATGGGGAACGCGATGACCTCGCGGATGTTAGGCTCGTCGGCGAGCAGCATGACGATGCGGTCAATCCCCGGCGCTGAACCACCGTGCGGCGGCGCGCCAAGCTTGAACGCATTGATCATACCTGCGAAATTGTTGTCAACCTGGTCCTGAGTGTACCCCGCGATCTCGAAGGCCTTGTACATGATGTCAGGCCGGTGGTTCCTGATCGCTCCAGAAGACAGTTCGATGCCGTTACAGACGATGTCGTACTGATAGGCGAGAATATCGAGGGGGTTCATGGTCTCGAGCGCCTCCATCTCGCCCTGCGGCATGGAGAAGGGGTTGTGGCTGAAATCGATTTTCTTGGCATCCTCGTCATACTCGAACATCGGAAAGTCGACGATCCAGCAGAATTCGAAGCGGTTTTTGTCGATCAGGCCGAGCTCGGTCCCGATGCGCGCCCGGGCCGCGCCTGCCAGCTTGGCCGCCATTGCCTCCGGGCCGGCAGCAAAGAAGACGCCGTCATCGGGGCCGAGACCAAGCGCCGCGACCAAGCTGCGCGTCGCTTCCTCGCCGTGATTCTTGGCGATTGGCCCTCCGAATTCACCGTTCTTTTGAGTGATATAGCCGAGCCCGGCATAGCCCTCAGCTTGTGCCCAACCATTCATGTCGTCAAAGAACTTTCGGCTCTTCTGCGCGGTGCCTGGCGCAGGGATGGCACGGACAACATCACCTGCCTCGATCATCGATGCAAACCGCCCGAATCCCGACCCCTCAAAATGCTGCGATACGTCACTGATGACGATGGGATTGCGAAGGTCAGGCTTGTCGGACCCATATCTCAGCATCGATTCGCGATAGGGAATTCGCGGGAATGGGGCCGCGCTGACGCTGCGCCCGTTCGCGAACTGTTCGAAAACACCGTGCAGCACCGGTTCGATTGCATTGAAGACATCGTCCTGCGTGACGAAGCTCATTTCGAAATCAAGCTGGTAGAATTCTCCAGGGCTGCGATCCGCGCGCGCATCCTCGTCACGAAAGCAGGGTGCAATCTGAAAATAACGGTCGAACCCGGCGACCATCAGCAGCTGTTTGAACATTTGCGGCGCCTGCGGCAGCGCGTAGAACTTGCCGGGGTGAACACGGCTGGGAACCAGATAATCGCGTGCGCCCTCGGGACTGCTTGCCGTCAGGATCGGGGTTTGGAATTCGGTAAAACCCTGCGCGATCATCCGTTGACGAATGCTGGCAATGACGTTCGAGCGCAGCACGATATTGGCGTGAAGGCGCTCCCGGCGCAAATCGAGGTAGCGATATCGGAGCCGGATCTCTTCTGGATATTCGGCCTCGCCGAATACTGGCATCGGTAATTCGGCGGCCGACGATTGCACCGAGACCTCGCGGGCGCGCACCTCGACGGCGCCCGTCGCGAGCCCGGCATTCAGTGTTTCGGCCGAGCGTGCGACAACTTCACCCGTGATCGTCACCACAGATTCAGGGCGCAACCGGTCGAGCACGGCGTGCGCCGGACTATCCGTGTCGGTTACGATCTGTGTGATGCCGTAATGATCACGCAAGTCGACGAACAAGAGGTTGCCATGATCGCGCTTGCGGTGGATCCAGCCGGAAAGGCGAACGGTGGCATCGACGTCGTTACTGCGCAGTTCGGCGCAGGTGTGGGTTCTGTAGGCATGGAGGGTCATGGGCTGGGCTAACGCAGGCGCACAGGCCGTTTGTCAACCCGCCTCACCTCGCTATGGAGTGCGGATGCAGATTCATCCGATGATTGAAGACACCGCAACGCTCGCCGCTATGTGCGAGCGAATTGCCAAATCGAGCTTTATCGCCGTCGATACGGAATTCATGCGTGAGAATACCTTCTGGCCAGACTTGTGCCTCATTCAGATCGCCGACGAACATGAGGCCGCCGCCGTCGACCCCAAGGCCGAAGGGCTTGACCTGAAGCCACTCCTCGAGCTGATGACCGAGAATGATGACGTGCTTAAGGTGTTTCACGCCGGGGGGCAGGATATCGAAATCGTCTATAATCTCACCGGTAAGACCCCCTTCCCGCTTTTCGACACGCAAGTGGCAGCAATGGCATTGGGTCAGGGCGAACAGGTCGGATATTCAAATCTCGTCGATCAATGGCTCGATATCACGCTCGACAAAGGCGCGCGTTTCACCGATTGGAGCCGGCGCCCACTCGACAACCGCCAGATCGAATATGCCATCGGTGACGTGACGCATCTGGCGAGAATTTTTCCGATGATGCTCGACAAGTTAGTCAAGACCGGTCGTGGCGCTTGGCTGGATCAGGAGATGGAACGTCTAGCCAACCCCGCAAATTATGCGCAGGAACCAGGCGAAGCCTGGAAACGGGTCAAGATCGCCAGCCGCAAACCCGAAGTTCTGGGCCGATTGCGGGCGCTTGCCGCCTGGCGCGAACATGAGGCGCGTACAAAAAACCTCCCTCGCGGGCGCATCGTCAAGGACGAAACTCTCGCGGATATTGCGCTGCACCCGCCCCGCGTACAGGGCGATCTGTCGAAAGTGCGGGGCCTTTCTGCCTCTTGGGCGGGCAACGACATCGGTAGCCGAATGTTGGCCGCACTTGGAAACGCCGGGCCACTCGCCGCTGAGCTGATGCCGCCGCGCGACGACCGTAAGCCGGGACTGGGCAAGGACGGCGCTCTCGTTGCAGATTTGCTCAAGCTGCTGCTCAAAATCCGCGCCAAGGAATCGAACGTTGCGCCGCGCCTGCTCGCGCGGACAGACGATCTCGACATGCTGGCGGCGGGCATACGCGAGGGGCTGTCGATACTGACCGGCTGGCGTTTCGACCAGTTCGGTCGAGACGCGCTCGACTTGGTCGAGGGGCGGCTGGCCTTTGCAGTCGTGAGCGGCAAGCTCAAAATGACGCGGACAGAAAACGTTGACGCAGGAGACGTCGAATGAACCGGTTTGCCGTGCCCGTGGCGGTGTCGTTGACGCTGCTCGCTGGATGCGAGACGACTACCGTCGCGGGCGGCGGCCACTGTGATGCAAAACACGTTCAAAACTTCGTCGGTGTGCTGGCAACTGCCGATGTTGGTAAAGCCATCTTCAGACGGTCGAGCGCTAAAGCGCTCCGCTGGATCGCGCCCGGCATGATGGTAACGATGGATTATCGCGCTGATCGCCTGAACATCCGCACCGATGTGCGAAATTTCGTAACTGCAATCGACTGTGGCTAGGTTAGCCCAGTTTCGCCGTTCGCTTTAGCATTGCCGCCAATTGCCGGTGTCGTCGCTCAACCGCCTCACCGTAAAGTAGCGCATGATCTGCGGACAAAGTCAGCTGCACATGCTTTTGATCGATCGACAAATGACTGACTTCCAGCGGCCCCGCGACGCCCCCGCTCAGACGTTGGCCAAGCCGTATTGCCAGTCCCCATGCTGCAGCCACTGCACAATCGTCGGAAGAGCAAAGCTGCGCAACAAGCGGTGCGGGCATGCTCCCGCCACCAAAGCTGGTATAGAGAGCATGTGCAATCATAGCACGCCCGCGCCCATCAACACCGACCCAGTTGCCATAAAGCGCAATGTCGAGGCCGCGTTCGGCGCGCAACTCAGGGTTTGCCATCCAGCCGACATCGCTGAGCAGGCATGCGGCGTGACGCAAGCGGGCGCTCCGACTGTCCTCCTGCGTGAACAAAGGCGCGGTCCAACGCGCTAAGAGGTCGCCATGCTCTGGAAATCGGCCGAGTTTTGCGCCTGTTTGCCGCGCGGCCTCGATAAGGGGATCCTGTGCACGAACTTCTCCACTCAGTCCTTCGAAAATAAGCCCTTCGCGAAGGCCGTAAGCCGAGACGATGAGCGAGCCCGACCCGAGCAGCCGGGTGAGCGTCATCAGGAGCGCCGCGGCGTCGCTCAGTGCCCCGATACGCCCGGACGGCAGCGATTCTATGCCCTTCAGTCGCTTGCGATCCATCCGGCCTAGCGCACGCGAAAGCCGCGAGGCAGCCTCGGGCGGCATCGTATAGCCGTGCAGCACTGGCAGCGGATAGTCGGACAGATACATATGCAAGCGTGCAAGAGCCCGCCACGACCCCCCGACGAGCCAGAACGGCATACCGTCTTCGACCGACTTCCATCCCGCCTTGACGAGTAACTTGCGGACGTGGCGGTCGAGGATGCCACGACCTTTCTTCATCCCGGCAAGACGCAGAACGCCCAACGGTAAGGAAACTCGTTCGTGAACCTTGCCGCCGCGCACGCGAACCAGTTCCAGGCTGCCGCCGCCCAGATCGCCGACCACGCCGTCAGCATGCGGAAAGGCAGACAGGACCCCGTACCCCGAAGCTCGTGCCTCCTGATCGCCGGAGAGGAGTTCGACGGGCAAACCGAGTGCCTCGATTTCGGAAACAAACGTCTTGCCATCGCTTGCGTCGCGTACCGCGGCGGTCGCGACCGTCCGGACGCCTTCGACGCCCATCGCCCGAGCGACAACCCGGAAGCGCTTCAGAGCACGGAGCGCTTGTGCAACCGCATTGCGATTAAGCGCGGCACCCTCGCCCAATCCCCGGCCAAGCCCGGCTGAAACCTTTTCATTGAACAGGACCGATGGCGCACGGGCAGGACCGTCATAAACCACAAGGCGTACAGAGTTGGATCCGATGTCGATGATCGCGTGGGTGTCCGCCACTCAGCGCCGCCTGAGGCTTAGCGTTGGGACACCATGCCCCTGATCGAGGGCCGCTCCGCGTCCCGACAGCGAAGGGTTGGTCATGAAATAGCGATGGAGATTAAACGGTTTTGGTCCGCTTTCGACCCGTATGTATGATCCATCCGCTTGAAGTTCCCAGCTCTGTTCGGTGTCAATCAAATTGGCGACCATGACCTGATCGAGCACCTGATCATGGACGGTCGGCGTCTCGATCGGCAACATATATTCGACGCGTCGGTCGAAATTGCGGGGCATCCAGTCGGCCGACGAAATGTAAAGCTTGGCTCGGTCGTTGGGCAGCGCCTTGCCCGCACCAAACGCCCAGATGCGGCTGTGTTCGAGGAAACGCCCCACGACCGATTTGACGCGGATCGTGTCCGACAAGCCGACAACCCCTGGTCTCAGACAGCAGATTCCACGGATCACGAGTTCGATCGGCACTCCCGCAGCACTGGCAGCATAGAGCTTGTCGATAATCTTGGGGTCGACCAGCGAATTCATCTTGGCCCAAATTCCTGATTGGCGCCCTTCGCGAACATGCGCGATTTCGGCGTCGATCAGATCAGTCAGCTTTGACCTCAAACTGCTGGGCGACAGGGTCAGCAGTTCCAGCCCGCGCGGCTCGACGTAGCCCGTAATGTAATTGAACATCTGCGCTGCATCACGCCCCGCGCGCGGGTCAGCAGTGAAAAAACTCAGATCGGTGTAAATTCGTGCAGTAATCGGGTGATAATTGCCGGTCCCGAAATGGCAGTATGTCCGATTCAGCCCACCTTCGCGCCGGACGACCATCGACACTTTCGCGTGCGTCTTCCAGTCGATGAAGCCATACACAACCTGCACGCCCGACCGTTCGAGCTGCGACGCCCACAAAAGATTTTGCTCTTCGTCGAATCGCGCCTTGAGCTCGACGACTGCCGTTACCGACTTTCCCGCCTCTGCGGCATCACACAGCGCGCGAATGACGGTTGGCTGCTTGCCTGCCCGATAGAGCGTCTGCTTGATCGCCACGACATCGGGGTCTGCTGCGGCCTGCCGCAGGAAAGCGAGCACCACGTCGAACGTTTCATACGGGTGATGAATCACGATGTCCTTGGCGCGGATCGCGGCAAAACAATCGCCGTCGTAATCCCGGATTCGTTCGGGAAAACGGGGCGAATAGGGCGTAAACTTCAAGTCGGGCCGATCTTCCTCGACCAAGGCCTCCAGCGCGCCGATTCCCAGAAACGCCTCTTTTTCGATGATCAGCGCGTCTCCCCCGCCGAGTTCGCGTTTGAGTACGGCTTCAAGATCAGCACTCATCCCCGTTTCCAGATCGAGGCGGATGACACGGCCTCGCCGGCGTCGCATGATCGCGGTCCGAAAATAACGAACCAGGTCTTCGGCCTCTTCCTCGACTTCGATATCGCTGTCTCGAATAATGCGGAAGACACCCGCATCGCAGACCTCATAACCTGGAAACATCGCGCGCGCATAACGCCGTACCAAGGTCTCCATCGCAATGTAGGTCGCCTTGATCCCCGGCAGTCGCACGAAACGGGCAACGGTCGGCGGAATCATCACGAGTTCTCGGATGGATTCACCGTCGGCCAGACGCTTCAAATCGAAAATCAGGCTAAGACCCAGGTTGGGAATGAACGGGAACGGATGCGCCGGGTCCAGCGCCTGTGGCGTCAACACTGGGAATATCTGCTCACGGAAATAAGTGTCCAGCCACGCGATCGACCCTGCGGGTACGCCGTCAGCGCCGACGACGTGAACGTCTGCGTCGGCGAGCTCGCGCACGATTGCCAGCCATGTGTTCTGTTGCGCGTCGGTCAGCAGATCGGCATCCGCCGCCACGGCCGCCAATTGCTGCGCGACTGTCATGCCGTCGATCGACAGTTCGTCGACGTTCTGCAATTGCTGGCCCTTCAACCCCGCCACGCGAACCATGAAGAATTCGTCCAGGTTGTTTCCCGAAATCGATAGGAAGCGCAGCCGTTCGAGCAAGGGATGCGCGCGGTTGGTCGACTCCTCGAGCACGCGACGGTTGAAGGCGAGCCAGCTCAGCTCACGGTTGAAATAGCGACTGGTTGTGGGGAACATTCGTAAACCTCTAGTCCGCTTTGGCAGAACCGTCGATTGGCCCCAGCACCTCACGGGCGAGCGGAATTGTCACTGCGCGCCGCTGCGCCAGCGACGCGGCGTCGAGAGCATCGACGAGTCCGATGACACCCAAATGACTGCGCGGACTGCGCGGCACCAGATAGACAATGACTTCTGGACCCACCGAGAGGCCGCGCCGCGCGAGCAATTGCGCCAGCAGCGCTCCGATCAATTCATCGTCGGGTGGTCCCATCGTCACTGCAGGCGTAGCTGACATACGTGAACGCAGATCAGCCAGAGATATGCGCCAGTCCGGCGGCGGGACTTCGGCCACCAGCAACAGCGGACGCCGCGTTGTCTGCGCCTCGTTCCAGGCGCTGAACAAGCTGCGTTCGTCGCGACGGTCGGCGTCGTCGATCAGGCGACCGCCGCTGCGCTGTACAAAGATTCGTCCGAGCAGGCTGCGACCCGACTTGCGCGGCCCGGTGAGCAAGCAGCTCGATACCGGCCACGTCCCGATTGCATCAAGATGACGGACTGCAGCAGCGTTCGACGCGGTGACAATAAAAGCATCGTCGGCCTCGTCGGCTGGCCAGTCGAGCGGCAGCGCCGGTTGGTTCATGGCCCGACTTTCAAAACCGTATCATCGTCGGATCCGGAGCGCCCCGCCCGCTTCACTCACCTTGAAGCCGCGAGCTTCGAGCGCGAGCTTGAGCGTTGCTGCATCCCCCGCAAACGACACGCTCATCACCGATGTGCCGCCAAGCGCGAGGCTGGTCGTCGATGAGGATTTGACGCCCGGAACACTGCGCACCGCCAATTCGGTTCCGCTAACCGAACTGACATCTGGGGTTTCGAACTGTATCGTGATGGTCGACCCCAATGTCGACGTCTCGGCGACCGCTTGCGTCGCATTGTCTGCAGTGACATTGTCGCCGACGCCCTCCGTCGCGTTCTCGATTAGCGACGGGTCAATCTGTGGAGTTTCGATCAAAGACGGGTCTGGGCGCAAGACGCCCATCGCCAGCGCGTCGGCGTATACGGCATCAAGGCGCTTGACGCCTTCGTCCATCATCGCCGGAATCTTGTCGCTGGTTTCAACGCGGAGCGCAAAGCTCGACACGATCTCGTTTCCGGGGCCGTGCCGCGCTACGAAATATCCGGTCACGGGGCCACCGGGATAACTGTACGACAGGCTTACCTGCGGGCTTAAAACGTCCGCCGCACCGTATTGGTCGAGGATCATACGCCACCAGTTCCGCCCAGGTCGCTGCGTCTGTCCAAAATTCAGCAAGAGTGGATCAGACCCCGTTCCGCTCGGTCGTACATAGTCAATCGGACTGTTGCCAGTGCGAAAACGCGCCCACGCCTTTTGCCATTCGGTTCGTTGTTCGAAACTATAGGCAGTGCCGCCCGTCCATTGCACGGGTAGCACCAGCATCGGCGCCGACCGCGAAATCTGCCCCGTTACCCCGAGGATCGCTCCGGCGCGTGCGCGGTCGAACAATACACCCAGCCGCGCGACGTATCGATTGGGCCCGATTTGTTCACTTTCGACGACAATTCCTGCAACGATACCGTCCAGTGCCGAATCGCCGAGCTCAGGCGCACCGCCCTGCCCGCCATGCATCTTGCCCCAGAGCTGCTCCCAGCCTTTTCGTTGAGCGATCCGCCACCCCCCAAGTCGAGCAGCCTCTGCTGTCTTGGCCCGCACATCGACAGCGATGCCCGAGACCTCGAAACTTCCCGACGAATCGATAGGGGCAACGCCGCGCTCGCTCCCTTCGATCTGAGCGATAACAGCCGCTGTCAGCAACGATGCGCCGACAATGGCGAGAAAAGGAGCGAGCGGGAACTTCACGGCGCGTCTTTTGGCGAGTTGCGGTTGGAAAACCAAGCGCGTTGTGGAAAGGCGCACCTCATGGCGGGATATACTTACGAACAAGCGGGCGTCTCAATTGCGGCGGGCAATGCCCTCGTGCGCGCCATTGGCCCTCTGGCCAGGTCGACGCGGCGTGCCGGGGCCGATGCCGAACTCGGAGGATTCGGCGGTTTTTTTGACTTGAAGGCGGCCGGGTTCGCCGACCCGCTGCTCGTCGCGGCGAACGACGGGGTTGGCACGAAGCTCAAACTCGCCATCGAAAATAACCGCCACGACGGCGTTGGTATCGATCTGGTTGCCATGTGTGCCAACGATCTGGTCGTACAGGGCGCAGAACCGCTGTTCTTCCTCGACTATTATGCGACGTCCAAACTCGACAACGAGGTCGCTACGCGCGTCGTTGCGAGCATCGCCGAGGGCTGCAAACAGGCGGGATGCGCGTTGATCGGCGGCGAGACGGCAGAAATGCCCGGGATGTATGCCGAGGGTGACTACGACCTAGCGGGATTTTGCGTCGGGGCAGTCGAACGTGATGAGGTGATTACGGGATCAAAAGTGCGCGCGGGAAACGTCATTCTCGGGCTTGCGTCGTCGGGCATTCATTCAAACGGTTTTTCGCTCGTTCGCCGGTTGGCAACGGACCGCGGGTGGAAGCTCGACCGCCCTGCGCTGTTCGACCTCGATACGCTGCTGATCGACGCTTTGATGGCGCCCACGCGGATTTACGTCACGGCGTTGCTTCCGCTCGTAAGAACCGGAAAGATCAAAGCGATGGCGCATATCACGGGCGGCGGGCTGCTTGAAAATATCCCGCGCTGCCTCCCCAGCGGCATGCAAGCATTGATTGATGCCGATTCGTGGGAACAGCAACGATTGATGGCGTTTCTTCAGGCACAAGGAAACATCGAGCCTGGGGAAATGGCCAAGACCTTCAATTGCGGAATCGGCATGGCACTCGTCGTTGCGCAAGACGATGTCGCTGACGTGACAACGAAGCTTGAGGCCGCTGGAGAAACCGTTCACGCCATTGGCCTTGTCGTGAGCGGTCCGCGCGCATGCGTCGTGTCGGGCTCAGCCGAGACATGGTGCGCACAGGAAAGTTGGTCGGCGCGGTTTGATGCATAGGCGGACCCCAGTCGCCGTGCTGATTTCGGGCCGCGGCTCGAACATGGCGGCGCTGGTCTATGCCGCGAAATTGCCCGACTGCCCGTTCAGGATCGTCCTGATCGCCTCAAACGATCCCGAAGCAGCGGGGCTCTCCTTTGCCAGCGCCGAGGGACTGGCAACGTTTGCGCACCCCCATGCTGGCCTCACACGTGCTGAATTCGATGCGATTCTCGATACCGAAATCCGCAAGTCAGGAGCCGAGTTTGTCGCGCTGGCGGGCTATATGCGTCTTCTTTCGTCTGACTTCATCAGCAAGTGGCGCAACCGCATTGTCAATATCCATCCCTCGCTTCTCCCGGCGCACAAGGGTCTACATACGCATGAGGCGGTGCTGGCTACCGGTGACCTCGTCACGGGCTGTACCGTCCATGTCGTGACCGAGGCGCTCGACGACGGACCCGTACTTGGCAATATCGAGGTCGCGGTGATCGACGGCGATACGCCCGACAGCCTCGCGGCCCGCGTGTTGATTGCCGAACATCAACTCTACAGCCGCTGTCTGGCTCAGTTCGTCAAGGTCACAACAGGCCCTGAGGCACTGGTCGCTCAGGTGAGGGCGCGGGCCATTGGATTGCCGGAGGCCGACGAAGTCACGTCGCACGGCATGCCGTGCTTCGGCATCCTCAAGGGCAAGAAATTCGCCTATGTCTCGAACGACCATCATGGTGACGGTAAAACCGCGCTGTTAGTGAAGATAAGCGGCGCCGAGGAACAGGCGATGCTGATCGATAGCGACCCGGAGCGTTACTATCGCCCGGCCTATTTTGGCGACACGTGGATCGCAATCCGGCTCGATCTGGGGAACAATGACTGGGATCACATCAGCGAGTGGCTTGGCAGAAGCTGGCGCATGGTCGCACCGCCGCGGCTCTCCAAATTAATCAGTGTCGCCGAACTGTTTTAGGCCGCTTCCGACACGCCGCCGTAAACAATCTCTTTCACGTGATGGGGCAAGCATCGACAAACACCGCTCGGTCAACGCAATATCCAAAATGCAGACTGAGACCTCATCGATACCATCACGACGGCTGTTCGGAACACACTTGAGCATACCCAGTGGTCGCAGCGCCCTCGTGGGCTGTCGCCGTGCGCCTCGCAGATGAGCTCAATCCGTGAGAGCCTCGGCGCGATCCCATCGGTTCCTTACCGGTAATCGGCTGGATTGGGCGTCGCTGCGGTGCATGCGCGCGTGCTACCATGGCGGCACGCTTCGACCTGGATCCGCCAGTCGAACATCGCGCCAGCATAGGCGCGCTGTTGACGCTCGTACTGGCGCACATCAGCCATCTCTGCGCGGTGTTGCGCACGCAATGCATCGCTATACGCAGCCATGTCGCGAGCATATTGGTCTTTCTGCTCGGCGTTCATCGACACCTCTGCGTGGGCCTGCGCGGCCGCTACGCCGTTGGCGTTTGCGAGCCGTTGCGCATTGACGGCAGCGGAAGTCGTGTCGACCTGCGCCCATGCCGGGCCGGCCGCAGTCAGGAGCGCACCAGTGAGCAGCGTAACCATGCATTTCATCGTCAGGATCCACTTTTTGTGAAGCATCTGATAAAAACGATCAGCGCCAGCGAGAGTTCCTGCGCTGCTAACGGTAATTGGCCGACGAACTCACGCCGCCACCATTGGGGCAAGCTGACGCACCCGCTTGCACCGTCAATGCACGCGCGATCGCTGTGGCAACGCGGACCTCGATGTCGGCAACCGACCACGAGCCGGGCTCATGACTCCTGACAGCGTTTGCTGCGCGCCTGCCGCCTCATCACAGGCCGGTTTCAGCCAACGATTTCTGCCGGCTTGAAGAAATAGGCGATCTCGATCGCGGCATTTTCGTCGCTGTCAGATCCATGCACCGAGTTTGCCTCGAGACTTTCGGCCAGTTCCTTACGAATCGTGCCTGCATCGGCGTTCGCAGGGTTCGTCGCGCCCATGATGTCACGGTTACGTTGCATCGCGTTTTCGCCCTCGAGCACCTGCACAACAACCGGGCCGGAGACCATGAACCTCACGAGGTCAGCGAAGAACGGACGTTCGCGGTGGACAGCGTAAAAGCCCTCGGCCTGCTCTTGGGTCATTTGGATGCGCTTCGAAGCCACGACGCGCAGTCCGGCATCTTCAAGCATTTTGGTGACGGTACCAGTCAGGTTGCGGCGCGTTGCGTCGGGCTTGATGATCGAGAAAGTACGTGTCGCGGCCATGATGGTCGAGGCTCCATTTAGTTCAAACGCGAGAAGGTTCGCGGCGCCCCTAGCGAGTTGCTGAAGCAACCTCAAGCCATCACGCCCGTCAAAGCGGCGATCCGAACTTGTGTGCGGCCTCAGCTCACGATGCGGCGCTTATTTTTCCCAATTGTCCGCCACAAACCGATCCAGCAACCGGACACCAAAGCCCGTCGCACCCTTATCCCATCCCGGCCCTGGCTTCGACGCCCAGACCATTCCGGCGATATCGAGGTGCGCCCAAGTTACGCCCTCATCGACGAACCGCTGCAGGAACTGCGCGGCGGTAATAGAACCGCCTTCGCGCGGTCCAACGTTCTTCATGTCGGCGATCGGGCTATCGATCAGCTTGTTGTACGCATCGCCAAGCGGCATTCGCCACAGGGGATCTCCGACGGAACCGCCTGCTGCAATGAGCTGCGCTGCCAATCCATCATCGTTGGCAAAAATGCCGCCGTGTTCGTGGCCCAGCGATATAATAATCGCGCCGGTCAGGGTCGCCAGATCGATCATGACCTTGGGCGAATAAAACTTCTGGACCCAGGTCATGGCGTCGCAGAGCACAAGCCGCCCTTCGGCGTCGGTATTGATGACTTCGATCGTCTGGCCCGACATTGACGTCACGACGTCCCCCGGGCGCTGGGCCTTGCCGTCGGGCATGTTCTCGACAAGCCCGCAGACGCCAACAACATGCGCCTTTGCCTTGCGGCCTGCGAGCGCCATCATGGCCCCTGCGACAGCGGCAGCCCCCCCCATGTCCCACTTCATGTCTTCCATGCCGGCGGGAGGCTTCAGCGAGATTCCGCCGGTATCAAAAGTCACGCCCTTGCCGACGAAAACGACCGGCGGGTTCGTAGCGCCGGCTGTTCCGTCCCATTTCATCACGAGCAGCCTTGAGGAGCGCTCGGATCCCTGCCCCACACCAAGCAGCGATCCCATGCCCGCCGCCGCCATCGCCGCTTCGTCAAGAACCTGAAGCTCGACGCCAAGCGTTGTCAGCCGCTCACAGCGCTCAACGAAACTCTCGGGATAGATGATGTTGGCAGGTTCGGTGACGAGTTCGCGGGCGAACCCGACACCGTCGATCACTGCCAATATCCGTACCCAGGCCGCCTCGGCACCGTCTGGCCCACTGACAACGACGATCTTGTCGAGTGTCGGCTTGTGCTTGGCGGGCAGGCGAGTGCGGTACCGATCATACCGCCAAGCGCGCAGTACGGCGCCTTCGAGCAGGCGCATCAGCACCGGCGTCGCCATCCCTGCAGCGTCAATCGTCATGACGGTTTCACCCGACGTCAGGAGCTTGGCTGTCAGCGCCGAGCCGGCCTTGACCGCATCGGTCTCGCTCGCGCCGCCAGTGCCGAGGAGCACGACACGCCGAGCGACGCCGCCACGCGTCTCAACATATTCGGCAATGCTTCCCGCTTCGCCCTCGAACCGCGCCAGAGACGCCGCTGCGCTCAAGCCCTCGGCACTTGCCTCACCCGCGATGCGTTCGGCCACGGCGCCTTTGTTGACGGGGATGACAAGGCTCGTGGCGTTGTCGGGGCGGGCAGCAGCAAATTCGACATTCATTGTGGAAAGCGTTCCTTGAGATAAGCAGTCGGCGCTACCGACTCGACACCCCCCGCTGTTAGCTGTGCAGAACGAAGCGTGCAAAAGCCCGATTGCCTTGCCCCCATGTCGGATGCGATAGGCTCGGTGCCGGGCGCAAGGGTTTTAGTGCGATCCCGGTACTGTGTGTGCGAGGGTATGTGGCAACGACCGTGAGGCTGATCGGAATGACTGCGGGCCTTTGGCTGGCGTTCGCGACGCCGGCTCAGGCTCAGGAGCAGGCCCAGGAGCAGGACGCGACGCCGGCGCCGGCTGGAAAACCTGCATCCAATCAGCAGATCGACTTTGCTGCCTACAGTATCGAATATCAAGGCGACACCGAGGTCGTGACGGCGATCGGTGACGTTCGCATGGTGCGCGAGGGCAATCGCGTTCGCGCTGACCGGGTCGTGTGGAACCGCAAGACTGGCGAGGTTAGAGCGAGCGGCAACGTCCGGATCGTCAATCCCGGCGGCGATACCGCTTATGGCGATTCGGTCGCTCTGAAGGACACGCTGAAGGACGGCATGATCGACAACATGCTGATCGTCCTCATCGACGGAAGTCGGATTTCGGCAAGGCGCGGCGTTGAGAGCAATGACATTTCGACGTTCGACAATGCCGCTTATTCGCCGTGTCCGGTGATCGACAGCAAGGGCTGTCCCAAAAGCCCGTCATGGAAGCTGTCGGCGGTAAAAATAATATATGATCCGGTGCGCAAACGCCTGCAGTTCAAAGGCGCACGGCTTGACATGTTCGGTGTCCCAATTGCGCTGCTTCCAGGATTCTCCATGCTTACGGGGCACGAAGGTGGCGGCGGCTTCCTCATCCCCGATATCCAATACAACAGCACGAACGGGGCGGAAATCTCGATCCCCTATTACCTGCGGATTTCGCCCAACCGGGATCTGACGATCAGGCCGCGATTCTTTTCATCTGCTCAGCCCGCCGTGGACGCGACCTACCGCGTCCTGACGTCTGATGGTGCTTATCGGATAAGCGGATTTGCCACTTACAGCGGGCGCTTGATTACCGGCACAAACACAATCGCAACCGGGACATCTGAATTCCGCGGATATCTTGATGCGAGCGGGCGGTTCCAGCTCGATCCGCTGTGGAGCCTTTCGGGGTCGATCCGCCGTGCCACGGACCGCACATTGCTCCGCCGCTATGACATTTCTTACGATGACCGGCTTCGCTCGACGCTCTCGCTCGACCGCGTTGATCGTGACAGCTATTTTTCGCTCAGCAGTTGGGCAGTGCAATCGCTACGCGACGGTGTCGTTCAAGGCAGCATCCCGATCGCTCTGCCAGAAGTCGATTATCGCCGCCGCTTTACCGATCCCTTCGTTGGGGGCCGTGTCGAACTGCAATTCAATGCGCTCGCGTTGGGGCGAACGGCGGGACAGGATACGCAACGCAGCTTTGCTGGCGCTCGCTGGGATCTGCGGCGCCTGACCAATATGGGCCAAGAGGTCATTCTTACTGCCTACGGCCGAGCCGATCTCTATCACAGCACGGGAAATGACCTCACGACGACGGTGGCTTATCGCGGAGACCCCGGGTGGCACGCCCGCGCGATCGGCACGCTCGCCGCTGAAATTCGCTGGCCGTTGGTTGGCGTTCTATGGGGCGGGACCCAGCAGCTGACGCCGCGGCTTCAAATTGTTGCCTCACCACCCACCTCGAACCTCAATATCCCGAATGAGGATGCTCGTGCGGTCGACCTGGAGGACAGCAACCTTTTCGCGCTCAATCGCTTCCCAGGCTATGACCGTTGGGAAGATGGCGCCCGTGTAACCTACGGCTTCGACTGGAATTTCGATGCGCCCCGCTTTTCGATCGCGGCCACAGTCGGGCAAAGCTACCGCCTGACTGCCAGTCCGATCCTGTTCCCGAACGGGACGGGCTTGAGCGACCGGCTTTCCGATATCGTCGGGCGAACTACGGTTCGTTACCGCGACGTGTTTTCGCTCACGCATCGGTATCGGCTCGACAAGGACAGCTTTGCGCTGCGCCGGAACGAAATCGATGCAACGATCGGCAACGACCGGACCTATGCGCTGATCGGCTATCTGCGGCTCAACCGAAATATCGGGCCCCAATTGGAAGACTTGCGTGACCACGAGGAGGTCCGGCTGGGCGGCCGCATACAGCTGACCCATTTCGTTTCCGTGTTTGGTTCGGCAACTGTCGATCTTACCAATGCAACCGAGGACCCGCTGTCACTCGCCAACGGCTATCAACCCGTTCGTCACCGCCTCGGAATCGCGTATACCGACGACTGTCTCGATATGGGTATCACCTGGCGTCGCGACTACGACCGCAGTGGAGACTCGCAGCGGGGCGACTCGTTCTTGCTCAGGCTGGCGTTTCGCGGTCTGGGCCGCTAACATCCAGTTCACCATGGCTATCGCAAAGGTCAGCAGTGTCGTTTGATTCAAGGATTGGAATGCCGAGCGTGAAAGCATTTGCACTGGGCGTGGCTGTGGCCGCGCTCGCCGGGATTTTTACGGCGTCTTCGACCGGTGCACAGACCGTCGCCGATACAAATGAAGTCCCGAGCGCGGCGTCGCTCAACCTGCCGACGGAATTTACGCTCTTCGGAAAAGGCGATCCGCATGTCCGCAAGGCAACAGCCATTGTGAATGGCGAAGTCATCACGGGGACCGACATTGATCAGCGCCTGGCACTCATCATTCTCGCCAATGGCGGTAAGGTTTCCAATGAAGAGCGCGAGCGTTTGCGGCTTCAGGTACTGCGCAACCTGATCGACGAGACCTTGCAAATTCAAGAAGCCAAAGCGCACGACGTCACGATTACGCACGAGGAGATCGATCAGAGCTACGCCCGGGTCTCGAAGAATTTCAAACGAGCGACTGACGATATGACGACCTATTTGCGGCAGCAAGGTTCATCGGACCACTCGATCAAACGGCAGATCGAGGGAGAGCTTGCGTGGAGCCGTTTGCTTCGTCGCCGGGTCGAACCCTTCGTCAATGTCAGCGATGACGAAGTGCAGGCCGTGATTGCGCGCCTCGAAGCCTCGAAAGGCGCCAAGGAGTTTCGCGTCGGCGAAATTTATTTATCGTCGACAGCTGAAAACCAGAACGAAGTCGCAGCGAACGCCCGCAAGATCATCGAACAGATCAAACAAGGTGGATCGTTCGCGGCTTATGCACGCCAATTTTCCGAAGCGTCGACGGCGTCGGTCGGTGGCGATCTCGGCTGGGTCCGTGCACCACAGCTCCCCGAAAGCATTGCCGCTGCTCTTGAAAGCCTCTCGGTCGGACAGCTCGCTGGACCGATCCAGACGCCGGGCGGATTTTCGATCGTCTATCTCGCCGACAGCCGACAGGTGCTTACTGCGGATCCCCGTGACGCAACGCTCAATCTGCGTCAGATGTCGCTGAAATTCCCGCCCGATATCAAGGACACTGATGCGACGATCAAGGCTGAGGCGTTTGCAAAAGCGACCCAGTCGATGGGCGGGTGCGGCAAGGTCGATGAAGTTGCTCGAGGGCAAGGTGCTGAAGTCGTGGACAATGATGCGGTAAAGGTCCGTGACCTCCCTGCTGCACTGCAGGAAATGATTTTGAAATTGTCTGTCGGTCAAGCCACACCGCCGTTTGGATCGAAAACGGACGGCGTGCGCGTTTTGGTGCTGTGTGGGCGAGACGAGGCGCGGCTGGCCGCCGGTCCTTCGGCCGACCAGCTGCGATCGCAGATGGAGGAAACCCGGGTCAATCAGCGCGCGCAGCGCTATCTCCGCGATCTACGGCGCGATGCGGTGGTCGACTATCGGTAGTCCCATGGCCCCGCTGGCCATCGCACTCGGCGACCCTGCCGGGATTGGACCCGAAATCGTCGGGAAAGCATGGGCTGCGCGTCAAGCTGTAGGCCTGCCGCCTTTTTTTGCGGTCGGCGACGCAGAATCCGTAAAATACGGCTGGCGGGGACCCGTTGTCCGCATTGCCTCGCCCGATGAAGCCGTCGAGGTTTTCAAAACAGCACTTCCAGTGTTGCATATCTTCGATTGCGGTGACGTTCATATCGGAAAACCCGATGTAGAAGGAGCACGGTGCGCGCTGGCAGCGCTGCAGCTCGCAACAGGGATGACGCGCACCGGTCCGGCGGCTGCGCTGGTCACAGCGCCCGTGTCCAAAGCGCAGCTTTACGCCGTTGGTTTTACCCATCCCGGCCAGACCGAATTCATTGCAGAGGTCTGCGGCGTTTCCACCGACAATGCGGTAATGATGTTGGCAGGTCCGACGTTACGGGTCGTGCCGGTCACGACCCACATCGCGCTTTCCGAAGTTTCGGCCGCGCTCACGACCGAGCTCATCCTGACGAAAGCCCGCGCCACTGCCCGCGGATTAACGCGTGATTTCGGCATAGAAAATCCCCGATTAGCCATTGCGGGGCTAAATCCGCACGCGGGTGAAAGCGGTATGATCGGCCGTGAGGAACTCGACATCATCATGCCGGCAGTCGACGTTCTGCGCGAAGAAGGCGTGGTGGCGTTTGGGCCGATTGCCGCTGATGGCTTGTTCCATCCCCGCGCGCGCGCCGCTTATGATGCCGCAATCTGCATGTACCATGACCAGGCCTTGATCCCGCTTAAGGCGCTGCATTTCGACGAGGGCGTCAACATAACCTTGGGCCTTCCGATCGTCCGCACTTCGCCCGACCACGGCACCGCATTCGGCATCGCTGGGCAAAACATCGCCAATCCAGGCGCAATGATCGCAGCCATAAAGCTCGCAGCACAAGCGGCTGCCGCGCGGGCGGCGTGACGACAATTCGTCCACCGCTCAGAGAAGTCATTGCACGTCACGGCCTGTCGGCATCGAAGGCTCTCGGCCAGAATTTCCTTCTTGACGCCCAGCTGCTCGACCGGATCGCGCATGTCCCCGGCGACCTCAAGGGCGCATCGGTTTTCGAAGTTGGTCCCGGGCCGGGCGGACTGACACGCGCGTTGTTGGACGCCGGCGCCACGGTCACTGCCGTGGAACGCGACCGGCGCTGCCTCCCCGCTCTCGCAGAGCTCACCAGCGAACATCCTGAGCGGTTGCGTGTCATAGAAGGGGATGCGCTCGCGCTGTCGCTGCCCGAGGTCCTGGCCGAGAAGGGGCATATCGTAGCCAACCTGCCGTACAATGTCGGTACGGCGCTCCTCGTGAACTGGCTGTCGGGCGAGTCGTGGCCGCCGCGTTGGTCCTCGTTGACACTCATGTTTCAAGCCGAGGTCGCCGAACGCATCGTCGCCGCAACGAACGACAAAGCCTACGGGCGACTAAGCATCCTTTGCCAATGGCGCACTGAGGCGAGGATTGCCATGCGGGTTCATCGCTCCGCTTTTACGCCCCCACCCAAAGTCATGTCTGCGGTCATCCACATCGTCCCAAAACTGGCTCCCGAACATGTCCGCGCCGCAACCCTTGAGCGGTTGACAGCAGCAGCCTTCGGCCAACGTCGCAAGATGCTTCGCGCGTCAGTTCGCGGGCTGGCGGGCGCCCTTGACGCGTTGGATAAGGTCGGAATCGATACCACCAGGAGGGCGGAAACACTGTCCGTTGAAGAGTTTGTCAAAGTCGCGCGCGAGCTGGGCTAAAACGACGCCCGGTCTCGCCTTTTAATGGGGCGCAACCACGGGCGCAGCCTGCGCGGACTGGACGACCGGCGGTGGCCCCCTATCGATTGCTGCTGCAAGCCGCACCCCGTCGGGACAGGCCCCGACGCACAACGTCTTGATTCGTGCCAGATTTTCCTTCGCTTTGGTTACGGCGCCCTTGGAGACCATCGCTTCGCCCTGACCAGCCAGTGCAGCGACGTCGTTGGGTTCGATCAAAAGCGATTCACGATAAAGGCGGATTGCTTTGCCTGGCAGACCCTGTTTCTGCGCAACTTCGGCCAACAAAGCGAAAGCGCCTCGATTACGCGGATCGACGGCCAACGCTGACTCCAGCGCGTCATTGGCCGCCTCGTAGCCACCGGCAGCCAGTTCCTTTCTTGCCTGCGCGACGAGTATCATCGAGCGCGGGTCGAGCGCGGTATCGGGCTTCTGACTGTGACCAACACTCGACACGGTCGCCAATAACAGGACGATTCCGAGTGCAGGTGGGGTGATACGCATGGCAAGCTCCAGCATTTACGGTAGTGAGGTTAGCACGGGGAAATCAGCCGTGCGACGAAAAAACCATCCGTACCGTCGTGACCGGGTGAAAGCACTCGCCCCTTGCCCGCCGGACGGCCTTGTTCAAACGGGGTAACCGCCGCCCATTGGGGATAGCGCGCGAGAAACGCATCGACTTGCCCTGCTCCCTCGCGCGCGACGAGCGAGCATACCGCATAAACAAGGGCCCCACCCGGCTTCACGAGCGGCACCGCGAGGTCCAGTACGTGACGTTGCACCTGAACGAGCTTGTCAAGACGCGTCGGCTGCAATCGCCAGCGGGCCTCGGGATTACGGCGCAGCGTGCCCGATCCCGAACAAGGTGCGTCGACGAGGACAACATCCGCCTGTCCGACGAGTGCCGCAAGGTTGGCTGCCTCGTGCCCGCCATCGAGCAACTGCACTTCGACTGTTGCGCCCGCTCGTGCTGCACGCTCGGGCAACTGCGACAGCCGCCGCTTGTCGGTATCTGCGGCAATCAGCCGACCCTCGCTGTCACCCGTTCCGCTCATCGCCGACGCCAACGCCAGCGTCTTGCCGCCACCGCCCGCACACAGGTCAACGATGGTCATCCCCGCTGACACGTCACAGGCAGCGACAACCATCTGGCTCCCCGCGTCCTGCACTTCGACGAGACCGCTGCGCCACTCTGCACTCGCTTCAACCGCAAAGTTGGTGGCAAAGCGCAGCCCATCGTCCGTGTATTCAATCGCCGTCGCCTCGGGCCACACGGACAGCAGCGCCTCTCGCGTAGACTTCGCACGGTTCGCGCGCAGATCCAATGGCGCCCGTTCTAGGAGCGCAGCATGTTCGACCTCGGGGATCATCCGCCCCAACCATGCGGGCATCAACCCAGGTTCGTCACGGATTTCCGTTTCGTCGAGCACGGCCGGGCCGTAGGTCGATCCGTCGAAGAGCTGCGCCAGCTCGAAATCGTCCCGCGCCAGTCGGCCGAACGCCGAGCGAGCGCTAACCGGTAGTTCGCCAAACGCCCGGATCGCGCGATAGACCAGTTCGCGCACGGCCCGGCGATCCTTCGATCCCGCAAACCGCCGCGTGGAAAACCATTTGGCGATAATTGTATCGGCTGCAGCGCCATTGTCGCGTGCTGCGGCCAGGACAAGATCGAGCAGTTCGATCGCAGTTTGTAATCGGGCAGCGGGGGTCACTGAAATAAGGTCATCGAGTAGGGTAATTCGGCGCTTCGCGCGTGATTGTCACATCGTGAACATGGCTTTCACGCAGTCCCGCGCCGGTGATCCGCACGAACCGCGCTCGCTTTTGCAGGTCCGCAATTGTCTTCGACCCGGTGTAGCCCATTGCCGCCTTCACGCCGCCCACCAGTTGGTGAATGACGTCTTTCGCCGGCCCCTTGTAGGCCACTTGCCCTTCAATTCCCTCGGGAACAAGTTTCAGCTGATCCTTGATATCCTGCTGGAAATAGCGGTCGGCAGAGCCGCGCGCCATCGCTCCCACACTTCCCATGCCGCGATAGGATTTATACGCACGTCCTTGATACAAGAAGGTTTCACCGGGCGCTTCGGTTGTTCCAGCAAGAAGCGATCCCACCATAACCGCTGCGCCGCCTGCCGCCAGCGCCTTTGCCACGTCCCCAGAGGTGCGCAGCCCTCCGTCGGCGATAACCGGCACGCCTGTCTTCGCGGCTTCCTCGGCACTATCGAGTATTGCACTGAGCTGCGGCACGCCGACGCCTGCGACGACGCGTGTCGTGCATATGCTCCCCGGCCCGATACCGACCTTTACGGCGTCGGCTCCCGCGCTAATCAGCGAGCGCGTAGCTTCTCCGGTGGCGACGTTGCCTGCCATGATCTGCACACTGTTTGACAGCTTGCGCACTCGCTCTACGGCAGCTGCCACCATTTTCGAATGGCCATGTGCGGTGTCGATGACGATGAGGTCGCATTCGGCGTCTATGAGCGCCTCGGTTCGCTCGAACCCCGCGTCGCCGGTCGTTGTCGCCGCCGCTACCCGCAACCGCCCGGTGCTGTCCTTGGTCGCGTCGGGGTACGTGACGGCTTTTTCGATATCCTTGACCGTGATCAGGCCTACGCAGCGATAATGCGCATCGACGACCAATAATTTTTCGATCCGACGCTGGTGAAGCAGGCGTCGTGCCTCGTCTTCCCCGACGCCAACGCCCACTGTCGCCAAATTTTGGCTTGTCATGAGCTCGCTAACGGGCTGGTTGGGGTTGCCGGCAAAGCGCACATCGCGGTTCGTGAGGATGCCGACGAGTTTGCCTGACGCTTCAACCACGGGAATGCCCGAAATCTTGTGTCGCGCCATCATCGCCTGCGCGTCACTCAGTGTCTGATCGGGGAAAATCGTAATGGGGTTGACCACCATGCCGCTCTCAAACCGCTTTACCTGGCGAACGGCTGCGCACTGCTCCTCGAGAGTCAGGTTGCGATGGAGGACACCGAGCCCGCCCAACTGCGCCATGACAATCGCCATGTCGGCCTCAGTCACCGTATCCATTGCCGATGACAGGATCGGAATATTGAGTGTGATCTCTCGAGTGATGCGCGTCCGCGTGTCTGCCTGGCTCGGAAGCACTTCAGACTCGCCAGGCTGAAGCAGAACATCATCAAAAGTGAGACCGAGCGGAATGTCGAAAGCCAAGCGATATGCCCTTTTGTCTGGCGAGTCGTGGCGGTCCATGTAATCGCGTGTTGGCTACCGCGCCAGTCACAGCGATTCCGCTTGGCGGTCCCTCAACAAACCGCGATACTGAAGTTCAGTAGCGGGAGAGCGTTTCATGGAAATCCTGATCATTACCATCGCCGTATTCGGCGTCGTCTACGTCATGATGGCGGTGAAGATGGTCCGGCAGGGCTTCCAGTACACGATCGAGCGCTTCGGCAAGTTCACTGCCGTCGCGCAACCCGGTCTCACTCTCATATTCCCGTTCATCGACCGCGTGGGCAGGAAAGTGAACATGATGGAGCAGGTTCTCGACATCCCAGGCCAGGAGATCATTACGAAGGACAACGCGATGGTCGCGGTCGACGGAGTCGTTTTCTTTCAGGTGCTGGACGCTGCAAAGGCGGCGTACGAGGTCAGCGACCTGTATCTTGCCGTCATGCAGCTCACCACGACCAACCTGCGTACCGTCATGGGGAGCATGGACCTCGACGAAACGCTATCAAAGCGTGACGAGATCAACGGGCGCTTGCTCAGTATCATTGATCTGGCGACCGAGGCTTGGGGCGTAAAGATCACCCGGATCGAGCTTAAAGACATCCGACCGCCCGCCGACATCGTCAACGCAATGACCCGCCAGATGAAAGCGGAGCGCGAAAAGCGCGCGACCATCCTCGAATCCGAAGCGGCGCGCCAGAACGACATCAATCGTGCCGAGGGGCAGAAGCAGTCGCAAATCCTTGAAGCAGAGGGACGCAAGGAAGCTGCTTTTCGTGATGCGGAGGCCCGCGAGCGCTCGGCACAAGCCGAAGCCGAAGCCACCCGCCTTGTCTCGAGTGCGATCGAGCATGGCAGCAGCCAATCGTTAAACTATTTCATCGCCCAGAAGTATGTCGAGGCCATCGGATTGTTTGCGACAAGCCCGAATGCCAAGACCATTCTGTTTCCGGTCGAGGCCACACAGCTTATCGGGACGCTCGGTGGGATCGGCGAACTGGCCCGCGACGCTTTTGGTTCCGTCGAATCCAAGTCCCCGGCTCCATCTGAACCACGCCGTCGTGGTCCATTCGAGGGGCCGTCGCAATGACGGCGCCGTTCGGACTCGCGGATCAATGGCTCTGGATGGTGGCAGGGGCGGCGCTCGCCATCGCCGAAATGTTGGTGCCGGGCGTCTTTCTGATCTGGATTGGAGCGGCAGCGGTGTTCACCGGCCTCGTCGCTCTGCTTTTCCCGATTGGCTCGATCACGCAACTCTTGATTTTCGCCGGTTTGAGCATCCTGGCACTCCATGCGGGCCGACGATATCTATCGCAACATCCCATTTTGAGCGCTGATCCCCTGCTTAACAACAGGCACGCACGCCTGATCGGGAGCATCGTTACCGCCGTCGAGCCGGTCGACGCGTTTCAGGGCCGGGTCAAGGTCGGTGACGGCGTATGGTCCGCGAAAGGAGACGAGGCTGCAATCGGAGACCGACTACGGGTGACGGGGAGCGAAGGAGTCGTGCTGGTGGTCGAGCGAGTTTGAGCAGCTTAGCTCTTCGTGCCACCCAGGAACCCCGAAGCCAGTCCAGCGAGTGAGCTCAGGCCTCCGCCTTCGCCACCTCCACTGCCCAGCAGGTCTGCAAACCGTCCCAAAGATCCTTCGCCGCCGATGTGCGTGACGATTTGTTGCAGCACGTCGCCTGAAAGCCCCGTACTTTCAGCCGCTGTGGCGACTGTATCGCCCGGTGCACCGTGGGCTTGACCCAGCGCTGTCATCGCTGTTTCGACCTGATCTTGCGACAGGCCCACCTTGGTCGCGAGGTTCGCAACATCAACATTTTCGCCGAGCTGGCCGAGTAATCCGTCGAGCATGCCCATAGCAGCCGTCCTTTCGTCAAACACTCCAGTCCCGACGGACTAGGATAAGTAATCAATAACAGGGTTGCGGAAGCGGCGCGAGATCAGGCGTGACGAAATTCTTGCGCGCCGCGACCCAAAGCAGGCGTTCGCGGTAAAAAAGTGTAAGGGTCAGTCGTGGTGCGCTAACCGCGAGCGCGACAGCGCGTTGACCTGATCAGTCAATGAGGCGTCAACCATCGCGGCCAAGTGCATCCGCACCGCGTGGATGAAGCAGCGCGTGATCGTTTCGTGATAGCCTTGGGGGTCGTCATTGATGCCGCCGACTACGGTGTTGTAGCTCGAAATAGTGCTGCGCAGATCGTGCTCGGGCACAATATCGGGCCGTTCTGAGACAATCCACAACCATGCCTCCACTTGCGCTTCATGCGGCTATTCACCGCGCGGCAAAGTCCAATCGAGCAGACCTGCTCCGGCGCGTTGGATCTCGGCGTCAGCGGGGGGATGTATCAGTCATCTCGGGCTTTAGATACCAAGCCCGGAGGAACACCGGGCGTATCAGACGGCTTCGAGATGCGGTGCCGATTGTCGGACACCTTCATCAACATGTGCTTCAAACTGCACGAAATTCTCGATGAACTCGCCAACCAGTTTGGCCGCCGTCGCATCATATTCCGCCCTATCGACCCAAGCCGCCCGCGGATCAAGAATACCGCTGTCGACGCCGGGCACGCTCACCGGCACTTCAAAGCCAAAATTGGGATCGGTGCGGAACTCGGCATCGTTCAAGCTCCCATCGAGCGCAGCGTTGAGCAACGCGCGGGTTGCCTTGATCGGCATCCGCGTGATCCCGGCCGTCGTTGCCTTACCGCCCGTCCAACCAGTATTTACCAGCCAGCAGGTCACGCCGCCGTTAGCGATTCGTTCCTTGAGCAAGTTGCCATATACGCTCGGATGGCGGGGCATGAAGGGGGCGCCAAAACATGTAGAAAATGTTGCCTGCGGTTCCGTCACACCGATTTCGGTGCCGGCAACGCGCGCGGTGTACCCTGACAGAAAATGATACATTGCCTGGTCGGGCGTCAGACGTGCAATGGGCGGCATCACGCCGTAAGCGTCGGCGGTTAGCATGATGACCGTCTTGGGCGGTGGTCCCAGATTATCCCGGGACGCATTGGGAATGAAATCGATCGGGTAGGACCCACGGCTGTTTTCAGCCAGCGTCGCATCGTCAAAGTCGAGCTCCCGTGTCTCGGGGTCGATCACGACGTTTTCAAGCACCGTCCCGAAGCGTTTCGACGTCGCAAAAATCTCGGGCTCGGCTTCAGCCGACAGACGGATCATCTTAGCGTAGCAGCCGCCCTCGAAATTGAAGACCGCCGTGTCCGACCAGCCGTGTTCGTCGTCGCCGATCAATGTTCGGCTCGCATCGGCGCTCAGCGTCGTTTTGCCGGTGCCTGACAGACCGAAGAAAACGGCGGTGTCGCCGTCTGGGCCGATGTTGGCCGAGCAATGCATGGGCATGATGCCTTCGACCGGCAACTTATAGTTTAAAATGCCAAACACCGACTTTTTCATTTCACCGGCATAGGCTGTGCCGCCAATGAGAATCAGCTTTTCGGTGAAGTTGACGGCGATGACCGTTTCGCTGCGACATCCGTGCCGTGCAGGATCGGCGCGGAAACTCGGCAAGTCAATTATGGTGAATTCTGGAGCAAAATCTTCGAGGGCGACCGCCTCCGGTCGAACCAGAAGGGTACGAATGAAAAGGCTATGCCAAGCCAACTCGTTAATCACGCGAACGTTGACGCGGTGCTCGGGCTGAGATCCGCCAAACAAATCCTGGACGAACAATACGTCCTTCGTCGCCAACGCGGACATGAAATCAGCTTTCAGCGCCGCAAAATGCTCAGGGGTCATCCCCTTGTTGGTTTTGCCCCACCATATCGTGTCCTCGGTAGTCTCGTCGCGAACGAAGAATTTGTCATTAGCACTCCGCCCGGTGTGCTTGCCGGTCGCCACGACCAGTGGCCCGTCCTTGGCAAGGATGCCCTCGCCCCGCGTGATGGCTATTTCGACCAGCGGTGCTGTAATCAAATTCCAGTGTAGCGCCGCGGTGGTCGCAATGCCCTGCTTGTCGAGGTCGAATTTGGATGAGGTCACGCCGGCCGCCTGTCTTGAGGAATACGTATTCAACCCCGCGCCTTGGGCGCCAGATTGTCGAAACGCAAGCCTTCGGGCGCTGCTGAACCAACCGAAATCGATTGCTCTGGACGCCTGATTGTCGATGACGGCGCGGCAGGTCACCATTGGCTTGCCTATCGAACGCGCTGGGGCCAAATCGTCAGAATGCCTGCGACAATTGCCCTGGTCGATGACGACCGAAATATCCTGACCTCTGTAGCGGTAGCGCTACAGGCCGAAGGATTCGTTACCCGCGTGTACACCGACGGCGATGTGGCGCTGAAGGCGCTGATCGACAATCCACCCGATCTGGCCGTGTGCGACATCAAGATGCCCAAACTTGATGGACTCGAACTGCTCCGCCGGCTGCGCGCAGTTTCTGCTCTGCCGGTTATCCTGTTGACATCGAAGGATCAGGAAAGCGACGAGGCCGAGGGGCTTGCGACGGGAGCCGACGATTATATCGCCAAGCCGTTTTCCCAGCGGCTGCTGATTGCCCGGATCCGCGCTATTCTGCGCCGCGTCGAGCTATCCCGCGCCGATAGCGATGGCGACTCGGAGAACAGCGGAGAACCGATTGTTCGAGGTCGACTGTCGATGGATCCCCAGCGGCACCGTGTGCATTGGAACGGCGCGGAAGTCGCACTGACAGTGACCGAGTTTCTGATCCTTGAAGCCCTCGCGACCCGACCCGATGTGGTCAAGAGCCGCAACCAGCTACTCGACGTCGCCTATCATGACGATGTCTACGTCGACGACCGCACAATCGATAGTCACATCAAGCGTATTCGTCGCAAGTTCAAGGCCGTCGCCCCCGACTTCGATGCCATCGATACCCTTTACGGCGCAGGCTACCGCTTCACCGATGACTGAGCCGACAAGGGAGCCGTGGCAGGGACGCGGCTCGCTGACGCGGCGGATTCTGGCTGTGAATGTCGTCGCCCTCGTGCTGATCGCAGGCAGTCTGTTCTATCTCGACAACTTCCGCGTGCGCCTCATTGAAGAACGCCGCGCCCAGGCAGAAGGTGAAGCGCAACTCGCTGCTGCTGCTATCAATGCCGCACCGCGACGCGCCCGTCAGGCGCTGATTGCGACGCTCGCCAAAAGGTCGGGTGACCGCTTGCGCCTTTATGACGACACCGGTGCGCAACTGCTTGACAGCTGGGCAACGGGCCCGCGCACCTATGGGTTCGACGGCCGGGCCGACGAACCGTGGGACACCGAAGGTGCACGCTACATCGACCGCCTTGCGGAACGCATTGTCGGCGCCAACGTCCCTGACCCGTTCGTGGATGCCGGCGAAAGGGCAAAGGACTGGCCCGAACTCGCGAGCGTTATGGGCGGCGCGACGGTCGCCTCACGCGTCTGGCTCGCGCCCGACAGAACCTTGATCATTACGGCAGCAACAGCTGTGAATTCGGAACGTACGCGATTCGTGCTGAGTGTGGGCAACGCCCGCGACGTGACAAAGCTGGTTCGTGCTGAACGATTCAGGCTGGCAATGATCATGCTCGGCACGTTGTTCCTCTCGATCGCGCTGTCACTCTTCCTCGCGCGAACCATCGTGCGGCCGCTGCGACGACTCGCGCTTGCCGCGGTGCGGGTTCGGCTGGGACGCGCACGTGAGGTCGTCGTGCCCCGACTACCCGACCGTAATGATGAGATCGGCATGCTCGCGCGCGCCGTGTCTGACATGACGCAAGCGCTGCGCGAACGCATCGATGCGACCGAAGCTTTTGCCGCCGACGTCGCGCATGAATTGAAAAACCCGCTCGCCTCGATGGCCTCTGCAGTCGAAAGTCTGGGGCGGACGTCAAGCCCGGAAATTACCGCTCAGCTGCACGCAATCCTCACCGAAGACATCCGCAGGCTCGATCGCTCGGTCACTGACATTGCCGAACTCTCGCGTCTCGACGGCGAGCTTTCGCGTACGAGCTTCGAGGCAATCGACATTGCAGCGATGCTCGACACCACCGTAGCGGCCCGCGAATTACGACGCAGCCCCGGCGCGTCTGCAGTGAGGTTTGAGAAGCCGCCCGAACGTCTGCTGACGATGGGTGACGAGCCGCGCCTCCTCCGGGCGGTCGAAAACTTGGTCGATAATGCTATTTCGTTCTCGCCCCCGGGTGCGCCGGTCGTGATTTCTGCCGGCCGCGACGGCGACCAAATCTACGTCTACGTTGATGATAATGGCCCCGGCATTCCTCCCGACCGGCGCGAAGCCATTTTTCGCCGGTTCCACAGCGAGCGGCCGGAAGATGACTTTGCCCGTCATTCAGGGCTTGGCCTCGCCATCGCAAAAACCATTATCGAGGCCATGGGTGGGACTATCGTCGTTGACGATGGCGCCTTGAGTACAGGCGCGCGTTTCGCGATTCGATTGCCGACAGCCTAACCCGCCGTTAGACAACTCAAGTGACAAGTTTGTTCTCCGAGACACTGCACGCGACGTCTGTCTCGATTGGTGGGCGCGCCATCCTGATCGAAGGCGTGTCCGGCGCCGGCAAATCCGACCTTGCGTTGCGCCTGATAGACCGGGGAGCAGTATTGGTCAGCGACGACTACAGCATTGTCGAGCGCCGCAACGGACAGATTATCGCTTCTGCTCCCGGAACGATTTACGGAAAGATCGAGGTGCGAGGTTTGGGGATTGTAGAAACGCCATCTGCAGGTGAAACACCCGTTGCCTTGATCGTGGCATTAAGCGAGCAGTCGGTGCGTATGCCCGAGCCGGGGCGCGTGCGAACGCTGATGGGCGTGGCTGTTCCCTCGATTGAACTCAACGGTTGCGAGGCCTCAGCGGCCATCAAGGTCGAACTCGCCCTCTCGCGTTTGGGCTTGGCGTTGTGAAGCAGCCCCGTCCGACCCGTATCCTTCTTATCACCGGCATGTCAGGTGCGGGCAAATCCACAGCGCTCGACACGCTTGAAGACTTGGGGTGGGAAGTTGTCGATAATCTTCCCCTCGTGTTGCTCAATCGCCTGCTTGCCACCGATCTGCCGCAGGGCACCAGTGACGCCCGCCCGCTCGCCTTCGGAATCGATAGTCGGACACGCGGGTTTGACGCAGATGCGATCGTGGCACGGATCAAAACGATGCGCGATGACGGTGCACGGATCGCAACGCTGTTCCTTGATTGCGGCGGCGCGGAGCTCGAGCGCCGTTACTCGGAGACCCGTCGACGCCACCCGCTCGCGCTTGATCGTCCCGCTGCAGACGGCATCGCCCGTGAACGCGAATTGCTTGCACCGCTGCGCCGCTGGGCCGACCATGTCATCGACACGACCTCCTTCGCGAGCAATCAGTTGAAGGCCGATATCCGCGCCCGTTTTGGGGACGCCGAAACCAGCGGGCCGACGCTCTCCGTCATGTCGTTCGGCTTTTCGCGGGGGGTGCCTCGAAATGCCGACCTGATGTTCGACATGCGTTTCCTGCGCAATCCGCACTGGGTAGACGAACTTCGTCCCATGAGTGGACTCGATCAGCCTGTTTCCGACTACATCCAGGATGATCCTGCCTACGCGGATATCACGAACCGCATCGAGGAATTGCTGATCCGCCTGATTCCCCGCTACCAGGCTGAAGGAAAATCTTATGTTTGCATTGCGTTCGGCTGCACCGGAGGACGGCACCGCAGTGTGCACATGGCCGAGCGCGTCGCTCGGCGGTTGCGCAACGCAGCATTTTCGCCCACGGTCACTCATCGCGATCTCGCCAGCCATCCCGACGATCTGACAGAGGGTGGCGGCAGACGCACGGGCAGTGACGGGACAATGGAGCAGCAATGATCGGTCTGGTGCTGGTGACGCACGGGGGTCTAGCCACCGAATTCGTCACGGCGATGGAGCACGTCGTGGGGCCGCAGCGTGCGGTAGCCGCAATCGCCATCGGCCCCGACGATGACATGGAGGTGCGCCGAGCCGACATCGCGGCCGCAATCGCAGAAGTAGACAGCGGGCGCGGCGTGGTCGTGCTTACCGATTTGTTTGGTGGCACCCCGTCAAACATGGCGATTTCGCTGATGCAGCCGGGCCGCGTCGAAGTGATCGCCGGGATCAATCTGCCGATGTTGATCCGCCTCGAGGGTGCACGCCGCACAATGAGCGTACGTGATGCAGTTGCGGCCGCGCGTGAGGCTGGTCGCAAGTACATTACCGTCGCCTCTGAAGTTCTTGGCGAGCACGCGGCATGATTATCCGCACGATCACGATCACCAACAAAAGGGGCTTGCATGCGCGGGCCAGCGCCAAATTCGTCACCCTCGCAAGCGGTCTGGCGGCCAAGGTCGAAGTCGAAAAGGACGGGGCGCGCGTTGTGGGAACGTCGATCATGGGGCTCATGATGCTCGGTGCTGCCATTGGGGATTCGATTACAATCAGCGCGAGCGGAGACGGCGCCAACGAAGCCGTGACTGCCTTGTCCGAGCTGGTGGAGAGCAAGTTCGGGGAGGAGTGATGCCTCGCGAGATCACCGGTTTTTCGAACCCGCTCGTCAAACAGGTCCGCGCGCTCCGCGATAAAAAGCATCGCCGCATCGACGGCCGATTTCTCGCCGAGGGCTTGCGCATCCTGACCGAGGCGCTCGACAGCGGCGTTGCACCAGAAATGCTGTGGCGTACGGCCGACAGCGCCGATCACCCCTTGGTCAAGCGGCTCGAGGCGGCTGTGACCAACGCGGGCGGCGACGTGTTCATCACGAGCGCCGACATCCTCGCGAAGCTGAGCGGCAAGGACAATCCTGGCAGCGTGATCGGCGTTTACGCTGAATTTTTGACGCCTCTCGATGCCCTCGACCGCGGCGCTGCCGACATCTGGATCGTGGCGCAATCGCTGAGGGATCCAGGCAATTTGGGTACAATTCTTCGCACCGGTGACGCGGTGGGCGCCGGCGGCCTCATCCTGGTTGACGACTGCACTGACCCTTTTTCAGTCGAAGCCGTTCGCGCGAGCATGGGCGCGATCTTTACGCAAAGCGTGTCGGTTTCCCGCTGGGAGGAATTCATCGTCTGGCTGCGGGCAGCGCCGGGCCAGCTCGTCGGGACCAGTCTCAACACCCCGACCGACTATCGGAGCGCGCGCTATACCAGTCCGACGTTCATTCTGATCGGTAACGAAGCGCAAGGCCTGCCAAGCGATTACGAACGCCAGTGCGATCTGCTGGTCAAAATGCCGATGCGGGGGCGTGCCGACAGTCTGAATGCGGCTGTCGCGACCGCCGTGATGGCATATGAAGTCCTGAACCAACAGCGCCCCGAGGGAGATTAGCTGATGAACGAGGGCGCAATTCCCAGCCTGCTGGCGGAGGCCGCGGGGGCCCAGCGCGACGGTAATCCGGCTCGCGCCAAGACGCTCTATGCAGAAGTCCTGACGATCATGCCAAAGCACCCCGGCGCCTTGAATTCGCTTGGTGTCCTGACTCTCAACGAAGGGGATACCGCGCGGGCGATCGACTTTCACGGCCGCGCGACCATCGCGGACCCTCATGCGCCGGTACTCTGGGTTAATCTGGCGCGGGCTCACCGAGCAGCGCACGACGATTTCGAGGAGCGCAAGGCGCTCGACAAGGCATTGTCGATCGATCCGACCACTTTTACCGCCATCGTCCGCAAGGGCGAGCTTCACGAACGGCGCGGCGAAGAAATTGAAGCCATGCAGTCTTGGCAAGCGGCACTCGCCTACGCACCCGACGCGCAGGGCGGCGCGATCGCCGACGTTCTGGCTCATGCTCAGGACTATGTCCGCGTACGACTAGAGCGGCTCTCCGCAGCAATGGATTCCGGTCTTGCCGATGTACGCGCCCGGGCGAGCGGTCGTTTGCGACGGGTCGACGCCTGTGTCGATGTGATGCTCGGCAAGCGTCGAGTATTTCCGAATGTCTGCGCGGGCGTTCATGTACCCTTTCTTCCCGCCGATGAGTATTTTGACCGCGATCACTTCCCGTGGTTGGGGGCTTTCGAGAGGCACACCCCGTCAATCCGCGCAGAGTTGGTTGCGCTGCTCGAAACAAGAGCACCGGGTTTTGCGCCCTATGTGCAGATGGCACCTGGCACGCCCGAGAGCAAATGGACCCCTCTCGATGGTCAACCAGCGTGGAGCGCCTATTATTTGTGGCATTACGGCAAACCCATTGCGGATGCCCATGAACGCTGTCCGCACACGGTCGCCGCACTGGCAGAGGTCCCGCTGGTCGACCTCCCGGGCCGGATGCCCAACGTGTTCTTCTCACTTATGAAGCCCGGCGCGCACATTCCGCCTCACACCGGCGTCACCAACATGCGTACCATTATTCACCTGCCGCTGATCGTGCCGGAGGGGTGCTGGTTCCGTGTCGGGGGAGAGACCCGCTTCTGGCGCAAGGGCGAAGCGTTCGCATTCGATGACACCATCGAGCACGAAGCCAGGAACCCAACCGCCGAGCTGCGGGCGGTCTTGATCCTCGATGTCTGGAACCCTTATCTCACCGCGCAGGAGCGCGTTGTACTCACCCGATCGATGGAAATTGCCGACGAGGTGGGCTTGAGCGCCGGGACGATCGACTAGGTGGCGTCTTCGATGGTGTCGGTGGGCGATACCAGCTTCACTAGAGGCCGCGTCTGCTGCTCGATGACCGGCAAAACCTCGATGGTTTTATTGCCCGTGTCGATGTTGAGAGTCTCGAAGCGCTTGGCTTGCGTCAGGACGTTGGTTTCGAGGCTGGCAACAAAGGCATTATAGGCGCCGACCGCCGTGTCGAGGTTCTTGCCGAGGCGTCCGACGTGATTACCCATGACCGCCAACCGCGCGTAAAGTTCCTTGCCGAGATCAGCGATCTCGCGCGCTTGCCCTGCAAGTTTTTCCTGGCGCCACACCGCTGCCACGGTGCGCGCAATCGCAATCAGGTTGGTCGGCGTCGCAAGTAATACTTTCTTGTCGAAGGCAAAATCCCATAAATTTGGGTCGTTTTCGAGCGCTGCCGAAAGGAAGTGCTCGCCTGGCACAAACATGATTACATAATCGGGCGCGTCGGCGAACTGGCTCCAGTAACTCTTGTTACCGAGCGAATTGACGTGAGTGCGCATCGACAGCGCATGCGCCGCCAGATGCGTTAAACGGTCGGCCTCATCGACGGACCCAAAGGCGTCTTGGTAGGCATTGAGCGAAACCTTGGCGTCGATGACAAGGCTTTGACCGCCGGGCACACGAATAATGACATCGGGGCGCAGCCGCGCGCCGTCTTCGACCCCAATGCTAACCTCGGTCTGAAAATCGGCGTATTCGCTCAGCCCACAGCTCTCGAGCACGTTTTTCAACTGCTGCTCGCCCCAACGCCCCCTGGCCTTGGGGGCGTTGCGCAGAGCGTTGACGAGCTTGGCCGCCTCGCCCGAGACCCGCTCGGTTCCGATCCGCATTGCTTCAATCTGACCCTTGAGGTCACCAAAGGCGTCGCGGCGCTCGGCCTCGACCTTGGCTACGCCTTCCTCATAGCGTTGCAGGCGTTCGGTAACCGGTTGAAGAAGCGCCTTGAGGCCCTGCCCGGCGGATTCCTCCGACTGCTTGAACCGGGCGTCCGCCCGTTCGAGGAACTGGCGCTGGGCGGTATCAAGCAGTTTGGCAGCCGTCTCGGCGAATTGTGCGCCGAGCGCGTCTTTTGCCGCAGACATCTGCGACAACTGCATCTCAAACGATTCGGCGCGAGCCGCGTGGTCAGCTTCGAGCCCAGCGATCCGCTGCATGGCCTCGTCGCGTTCGCGTTCTACCTCTGCGTGAAGATCGCGTGCGAATTTGGCATCTTCCGCCCGAACCTGAGCGGCTGCCAATTGCTCGCGTACCGGCGCCACCGATTGCTTGCCCAGCAGCCAACCAACCAGCAAGCCAATCGCCAATGCGAAGACCGCCAAAAGAAGAAGTTCAATGCCCACGGATCAGAACATATTCGGAACGAACGCCACGGGACAGCAAAAAATGCGTCAGGCGGCTTTCTTGAGCTTGGCCAGCTTGCGCAACACCATCTCGCGCTTCAGGCGACTGAGATGGTCTATGAAAAGGATGCCCTCGAGGTGATCCATTTCATGCTGGAGACACGTCGCCAACATGCCCTCGATCTGTTCGTCGTGCATCACGCCATCAAGGTCCATCCAGCGCGCGCGGCAGGCGGCCGGCCGTTCCACATCGGCGTATTGGTCAGGAACCGACAGGCACCCCTCGTTATGGATATTGGTCGCTTGGGTAGGGTCGAGAATCTCAGGATTGATGAAAACGCGTGGATCGTTGATCGTCCGCTCATCCCGATTGCCGTCGTCGCCCTCGATTTCTTCACGCTCTTGCAGGTCGATGACGAGCACGCGCAAGGGCTCGCCGACTTGAATGGCGGCCAAACCGATGCCGGGGGCGTCGTACATCGTTTCGAACATATCGGCGATAAGTGTCCGGATCCTATCGTCGATCGTCTCGACGGGCTTAGATTTGAGTCTTAGCCGAGCGTCCGGCGCTTCGATGATCGGGCGTATGGCCATGGGACTCAGGTAGGAAATGCGATACCGGGGTTCAACCGTAGGCACCTTCAAATCCTGCCAACGCTCGTCCAAGGACATGCAGGCCAAGCCTATGCTCAGCGCCGCACCCGCCGCATCGCCTCATTCGAGCCGATCGCGCGCCGATCGTCGACCTCGTCGGTCACAAGAAATCACCGTACAGCAAGAGCGGACCGTTAACGATCACCGTGGCCTGTCAAAACGGCAGGCGGCAGCTCGTCGTCCGTGTGCACTATCCCATGGGACGTCGTGCGCGCAACGCCTGGGCCAGCGTGCCGTCGTCGAGATAGTCGAGTTCACCCCCTACCGGCAGCCCGTGGGCAAGTTGTGTCAGGCGCACCGGGAAACCGTCCAGCCGGTCGGCGATGTAGTGTGCCGTGGTTTGTCCCTCCAACGTCGCGTTCATGGCGAGGACGATCTCGTCCACCCCACCCTTTTCGACGCGAACGACCAAACGGTCGATTGTCAGGTCCTCCGGCCGCACGCCGTCGAGCGCCGACAGACGGCCGCCGAGAACATGGAAGCGTCCGGGGAACAGCCGCGAGCGTTCGAGCGCCCACAGATCTGCGACTTCCTCAACGACGGCAATACTCCGATCGTCACGCCGCGGATCCGCACAGATGCCGCAAGGGTCCGACGTATCGATGTTCCCGCATACCTGGCATTCGGCAAGGCGCACATCGACTGCCTCCAGCGCACGCAGGAGTGGAACCAGCGCCCCTTCACGCTTTTTGAGCAGGTGCAGCACTGCGCGACGAGCCGAGCGCGGGCCGAAACCGGGGAGGCGAGCGAGCGCGGCGGACAGTGCTTCGATTTCCAGGGAGGCCATTTGCTTGATCTAGCGCAGGTCCTCTCCCAAGGGGAGAGGGAGGATATTTATGCGCATCATTTTTATGGGGACACCACAATTTGCCATCCCTTCGCTCGATGCGCTAGTCGAGCGAGGCCATGAGGTCGTCGCTGCGTACACCCAGCCGCCGCGGCCAGCAGGGAGGGGCAAGGCACTGTCGCCCTCCCCGGTGCAGGCTCGGGCCGAAGCGCTTGGGATTGAGGTTCGCCACCCCGAAAAGCTGCGAGACCCGACAGACCAGGTAGCGTTTGCGGCCTTGAACGCCGATATCGCCGTCGTCGCGGCCTACGGATTAATTCTGCCGCGGGCGATTCTCGATGCGCCGCGCCTAGGCTGTATCAACGTTCACGGTTCGCTCTTGCCGCGCTGGCGCGGCGCGGCGCCCGTGCAGCGCGCCATCCTTGCAGGTGACAGCATGACCGGTGTGACGATCATGCAGATGGAGGCTGGGCTCGATACCGGCCCCATGCTGGCAAAGTGCGAGGTCGGCATGACCGGCAAAACCGCTGGCATGCTGACCACTGAATTGGCAGACGCGGGCGCGCGGCTGCTCGTCGAGACGGTCGCCGACTTGCGTGCTCATCCGCCGATCTTGCAGCCCGACGACGGCGTCACCTATGCGCCCAAAATAGACAAGACAGAGGCTCGACTCGACTTTCTGATTTCGGCGCCACAGCTTTTGCGTCAGATCCTTGCCTTTGCCCCCGTCCCTGGGGCTTTTTTCGAATATCAGGGTGAGCGTATCCGCATTTTGGCAGCGGACATCCAGACGGGCGGCAGCGCAAGACCAGCGACAGTGCTCGATGCCACGTTGACCATTGCCTGTAACCCAGGCGCGATCCGGCCAAAGTTGGTCCAGCGCGCTGGCAAATCTGTAATGCGCACCGCTGACTTGTTGCGAGGATTCCCGATCCCGCCTGGAACTGTTTTGAAATGATGCGGTTTTGCCTCGTGATCGAATATGACGGCCGTCCCTTCATGGGGTGGCAGCGCCAGCCGCACGGCTCGACGGTTCAAAGCGCCGTCGAAGCAGCGGCGCACGCCATTCTCGGCGAACAAGTTGTCGTCCATGCCGCGGGCCGCACCGACGCAGGCGTTCATGCACGCGGCATGGTTGCTCACGTCGATATCGAACGTGACATGACGCCGTTCCGACTGCTGGGCGCCCTCAACGCAGGGCTCAGGCCAAATGCAGTGTCGATCACCGAGTGCGCGCTCGTCTCAGCAGATTTTCACGCACGTTTTTCCTGCGTTGCTCGACATTATGAATACAGGATGGTCAATCGACGCGCGCCGCTGACGTTTGAGACGGGACTGGCTTGGCGGATCGCACCGGCGCTTGATGTGGCGGCGATGCACGCGGCTGCGCAGTTACTTGTCGGGCATCATGACTTCACCACTTTCCGTTCAGCGCATTGCCAGGCGACGACGCCGGAGCGGACGCTCGACCGGCTCAGCGTAGCCCGCAATGGCGACGTTATCACGGTCACTGCCAGCGCAAGGTCGTTCCTCCATCATCAGGTGCGCTCGATGGTCGGCTGCTTGTCGCTGGTGGGGCGCGGACGGTGGCTCGCGGCGGACCTGAAAGCAGCACTGGAGGCAAGAGACCGCACCGCGCTCGGCCTCAACGCGCCGCCTGACGGACTCTATTTCATGCGTGCTGACTATTAAGCGATCAGCGCCAGCGCTTTTTCGAACATTGCAAGTTGCCACAGCAGCCGCCCGTGGTCGCGGCGGCCGGCGATATGGTCAGCCCCGACTTTCTCGAGCGTTGCACGGTCAAACCAGCCTGTGTCGGCAAGACCAGCGAGCCGTTGAGCCTCCCCCGAAAGCGGGCCGCGAAACCAGGCGGAGACAGGCGTTACAAAACCCATTTTTCGGCGGTAGAGAATGTCATCGGGTAATGTGCCACGCATAGCGCGCTTCATCAGCCATTTCCCTTCGCCTCTTCGCAAACGCATCGATGCCGGTAACTTGGCGGCGAATTCCACAAGGCGGTAGTCAAGCAGCGGCTCACGCGCTTCGAGACTGACGGCCATGCTGGTGCGGTCGACCTTGGTCAAAATGTCACCCGGCAGCCAGATCTTCATGTCTGCATATTGCGCGCGATCGAGCGCGTCGCGAGCCGGCGCATCCGCCATTGCCGTCACATAGCGATCCTCGGCGCGGTGGCCCTGCAAGCTGCGCCTAAAACTCTTCGAGAACAGGGCGGTGCGTTCTTCGGGCGAGGTCACACCGACTGAGCGGGCGTAGGCTTCTCCCCCGGTCAGCGCGAGGGCTGCGAAAGTCGATTTGGCGCGAAACATCTGTGGCGCCCAGTCGGCTTTGGGATAAATTCGCGCGAGGCTCCCAAACACGGGTTCTCGCCAGCGTCGGGGGACGAGGCTGCGCACGCGTTCTTCGGCGTCTTGAAACTTATATCGGCGGTACCCCGCAAAAATTTCGTCTGCACCGTCACCCGAAAGGGCGACAGTTACGGTTTCGCGTGCGAGCTGACTGACACGCCAGGTTGCCAGCGCCGAAGCATCAGCAAAGGGTTCGTCAAACATCCTCGCAATAGCATTTGCAGCCGCATAATCGCCCGACGCAACGATCCGCGCGCGGTGACTCGTGGCAAACCGCTTGGCGACTTCGGTGGCGTAACGGGTTTCATCATGCGCTGCGTTGTCAAAGCCGATGGCGCAGGTCTGCACCGGTTGCGACGACGCTTCAGCCATGAACGCAACCACGCTCGACGAGTCGACACCGCCGGACAGGAATGCGCCGAGGGGTACGTCAGAGACCATGCGCGACGTGACCGCAACGCGCAGATGTTCGCGCAGTTCAGCTTCAAGGTCGGCAACCGAGCCAGTCGCGCGCGTCGAGAAATCTACATCCCACCACTCGCGCGCTGCAGGCAGCGGCTGGCCGCGCGTCAGCACCATGAAATGCCCGGCGGGCAGCTTCTTAACACCGTCGATCCAGCAGGCATCGTCGGGGACATAGCCAAGGGCGAAGAAATCTTCGATCGCTTGCGGATTGAGTTCGCGTCGTACCGCAGGATTTGCCAGCAACCCTTTCAATTCCGATGCGAAGGCGACACTTCCATCGGCGAGAGTAACATAATGCAACGGCTTCACGCCGAGCCGGTCGCGGGCCATGACAAGCGTTTGCCTGGCTTGATCGAAGAGCGCAAAGGCGAACATTCCGTTCAGGCGCGGCAACATGTCGAGCCCCCACGCGCGCCAGCCATGAACGAGCACCTCGGTATCACTGTTGGTACGAAACACCGCGCCCAACGCCTCGAGATCACGGCGGACGTCGAGGAAATTGTAGATCATGCCGTTGAACACCAGCGCGATCTGGGCGTCGGCACTCAACATCGGCTGCGCCCCTCCCCCCAGATCGACAATCGACAGCCGTCGATGGCCTAGCCCGACGCCTTGCGCGGTCCACACGCCTGCCCCGTCGGGACCACGGTGCACCATGGCGTCGGTCATCATCCCAACTCGGGCTGGATCGACCGGCTTCGACGTCGCAAGATGAAAGATGCCGGCAATCGCGCACATCGCCTGTCAATCTCCCTTTGCCTGCGCAAGCATCTTGGCGACGCGCGGCTGAGGACTGCCCATAGCACGAACAAAGGCTGCGAGGGCGTTATGCGCATGCTTGCCTTCGGCCGACACGATGATCGAGACCGCAGACTGGTCACGACCTGTCAAGCGTGCCTTCAGCGTTGCAATTTTAACCGCGGCCCTGCTGTGTGTCGCCGTGCCGCTGACAAACCACCAAGTCGCGGACTCACGGATTGACTTGTCAGGGCCCATCAGCCGCTCGACCTTGTCACCGTAATTGCTGGGCACGTCGGCAGCCCAGGCCCAATGTTCATCAGCGTTGGCAGCCCCTTGCCCGAATGCGACAATCTGTCGCCCGTTTTCCTGCCATCCGTAAAGCGCGACAGCAACGTCGACCCGTTGCCCCGCCCTGTTGCCATAACGACCAAGAAGGCGGTGATCCGCCCCGTCGAAGCGCGGCGTCCAGGGTGTGACAGGCAGATCGCCGACCCGGGTCCAGCCCGGTACGGTGGGCAGACTGACCGGCGCTGGCAATGGAAAACGCCCTGCACGCGCGACGACGCTATCCCACAGGATCGGCAGCGCGGCAACGAGGATTGACAAGGGAGCCATCACAACGGTTGCAGCAGTCGGCTGCCACGGCGTCAGCGGCATGCTGCCGAGCCATTTGTCGCCGATCCCGCGGTCGAAGAACGGCCATGCTGCCGCCATGATGAGCACCATGACGAGAGCAAAAAATATCCAGCCATAAACGATGTGGTCAAAACCCGATGCCGACGCCACTCCGACGAATTCAGCGGCAAAGATTGTTGCCCATGCACGCACGCCGTTGGCAAGCACAGGAACGATGATCGCGGCAATCATGAACAGCGCTCGACGAATGGGCGAGCGAAAACAAACATTTGCCGCCAGCGCCCCATAGGCAATCATCGCCACGAGAAACTTAACGCCTGCGCAGGCTTGGGCTACTTCGAACCAGCCGGCGCGGGTTGTAATGAATACCCCGTCAATCGTCGCGGGTACGCCCGAGAGATGAAGCAGCCCCATTGTCATCCTTGCGGTCAGCGTTTGCATTGGCCCGACGAACTCGTCACCAAACGGCACAAGGAAGATAAGGTAGAACAGAGGAAAAAAAATAGCGCGCACGAAGGCGGGACCCAGGATCGCGAGCACGGTGCTCTGGATCATCAACACAAGACCCAAATGGCGTATAATCGCTAGACTGGCCGCTTCTCCGATCAGCCAAACCAACGCCGCTGTGAAGACGAGCAGCAACCCCCAAGGCCAACCGGCTGGAGCGACCCGCAGCGCTTCGTCGCGGCGCAACCACAACAGCCAGGCAACAATTGGGAGCACGTAGAGGCAATGCTGATAAGTCGATATGTTCCACCACAAGGCGGCCATGTCGGCCAAGTCACGCGCAAAAAGCGCAAGCAAAGCAGCAATGGCCAGCGCAGTGGCGACGAGCGGTTGGCGCCAAGCCGCCGCGATACTCATGCGACCAATCCAGCCAGTCGTGCCAGACGCGCGTCCCAGCTGTACCGTGCAACTACCCGGTCGCGGGCAGCCGTGCCAACCTCGCGTGCCTTCATCGGATCGGCTAACAGGGCACTGATAGCCGCAGCGTTCATCGACGGCGTATCAGCGACGAGCAGTTCGACTCCGATCTCGGCATCGATTCCTTCGGCAGCGGCCGACGAAGCCACGACGGCCTTGCCCATCGCCATCGCTTCGAGCACCTTGTTCTGGATGCCGCGCGCCAGTTGCAGCGGCGCGACGACGAGGTCGGCTGCGGCCAACCAGGGACGAGTGTCGTTGACTTCGCCGGTGACAAGCACATGCGGTGCAGCCAAGCCTCTGACAGCTGCGGTCGGCGCACGTCCGACGATCGCCAGGGTCACGCGTGGTAGCAAAGGCAATACGTCGCGGACAAACTCGGTCACCGCCGTTACGTTCGGCGCATAATCCATCTGGCCCGTAAAGACGATCAGCGGATGCGGAGCCTCAGCCGGTACAACGGTGCCGGGAGCAAATCGAACCGGATCAACACCGTTTTCGATGACTTGCGCAGGCAACCCGGTCAGTTCCGAGAAAAGCGATGCTTCGCCCTGGCTCACGAATAACGACGCATCGGCACGTCTGGCTGTCGCGATGTCGAAGGCCAGCAAGCGCCGGGCTTCCTGACGCAATGCGATACCCCGCAAGCCGCGGGCTGACAGAGCCTGCTGCGCGAATTTGGCCGAATCCACATCGACAAAATCCATCAGGAACCGCGCATTCGTCCGCACCGGGACATAGTGGGCCATTTGACCCGAAAAGGCGAAAATAGTTCCGATTTTTCCCGACGCGAGCCGGCTACGCACCGCTCGATGCAAAGAGGGTAGCGAGAACAGCGCGACTGAGGCGGGCAGACCAGTCAACAGAGCTTCGGTAACGGCCAACGCCTTCGACCGTTGACGCACGCTTGCGACAACACTTGCAGCGATGCGTTCCACTTGAGCGATGTGCTGGCAATCTCGGGCGCTGTCGAGCGGTGTCACGACGTGGACCGGACCGAGTTTGGTCAGCGCCTGTAGCATGTGCCACGACCGGATACGGTCGCCCCGGTCGGGCGGAAACGGCAGGCGGTGCGCGAGGAAGAGGATCTCGCTGCCGTTCACCCCAGCCCCCGCGAAATCATGGGACCAAGGCGATTGGCGACGGCCAGCGGCAGTTTGGACCATAGTTTCACCTGCACGCTGTACTTCGGGTCGAGCGGGTTCACGCTGCGCTTGATGCAACCATCCACCGTCTTCGAGGCATAGCGCAACGGCTCGCCCTCAAATCCCCAATTGTGTTTGAAGGCAGCAGCACCCGTGCCTGATTTTGAGCGCCCGAAATCGAACCGTGTACAGCCTCGGTTGCGCGCATGCTGCATCAGGGCGAAATACATCCTGTCATTCGCGCGCCACGTCCTGGCAGCTGCAGTGCCGCCCCCCCAATAGGGCAGAACGGTCCCCCGGTGATAGAGCGACAGAACACTCGCCAGCGGCTCGCCGCCTCTGCGCACGGTCAGGACGTCAGCATCACCGTCGAAGGAATCGAGCACTGCATCAAACAACGCGCGGGGGAATACCGGCGTCCCAAGATTGCGGACACTGACGGCATACACGTGGTAATGGGCGTCGCGGTCCCCGATATCGGTCGTGAGGTCAAAGCCGAGTGCGCGCCGAACCTCCGCGCGCTGCTTGCGCGGGATCAGAAGGAGTTCGGCTTCATCATCGGCGGCGAGACCGCGAACATAGCCGAGATATGTGGTCTCATCCCGAGCCCAGCACTGCGGCAGATAACCACCGCGCAACTCGACATTTTGACACGACAGACGACCGGCTAGAGCAAAGGCTTCTGCCGCGAGCACCTCGCCCGTCGCATCGTCATCGCACAAGATGCCGCCGCCTACCGCAAATCCGGTGGATGCGAGTGCTCGCCCGAACACAGGCGAGTGAAGCTCGGTAAGAGGAAGAACTCCCTTCATGTCTCCCGCGATCAGGACGTGCGCCGTTTGTCGACACCCCGTGGCGACTGCATGGCCCCATTCGATGCGGTGGAATGCCGTTGCACCGGAATGGGCCGCGACATAGGCAGCGATCGCGGGGTCGTCGTCGGGAGTGGCGAGACGGATCTGCATTAGACCATGTCAGAGCGCACACGCTCCACCACCGCGTCGTAGCGGCCCCAATCGAAATCTCTCGTCAGTCGCCGCAGTTTTCCCTCCATCGCCGAGAGATTGGTGTAATGACGCAGCTTTGACTTGATCGATGCTTCGACGACATACGGCTGGCCCGGGTCCATGTCCCACGGATGAAAATAAAAGGTCGCCGGGCGCCGGTCCGCGTTGACCTTGGTGACGGCGTGACGCGAAAGCAGATAGGGGAAAAGACGAAAAAAGCCACCACCAGCCCCGAAGGTCTTGCCCGCCAGATCGACCACACCGACCGGAATTTCGATCAGCTCGCTGCCCGGAACTGGTTTGAACGCTGCACGTGGGGCTTCTGGCCATCCGTAGTGATCGTGTTTGAGGGGGGCGACACTCGACGAATAGGCATAGCCCATTCCTGCGAGGATCTCGTGGGCCCAAGGCGTGCGCATGTCGATGGAAAAGCTCGGCGCGCGGTAGCCGGTGACCGCCACGCCCGACGTGTCCTCGATCGTCTTGTGTGCTCGTTCGGCATCGGCGCGGAAGGCCTCCGGGGTCATTGTAAAAACGCGGATGTGGTCCCAGCCGTGGCTGGCGATCTCATGTCCTGATCCCACGATCCGCTGCATCAACGCTGGATGTGCTGCCGCAACGCACCCGAGCGTGAAAAACGTTGCCTTGACACCGATCTCGGCAAACAGGGCAAGCACGGCATCTGTATTGTGCTCGACACGCACTTCCTTGGCCGGCCAGTCGGCGCGCATGATCGATCGCTCGAACGCGCCGACCATGTACCAATCCTCGACATCCACCGAGAGTGCATTGAGCATGTCGGCCCCCCTGGTGCGGCTAGGCGGGGCGTGCGCGTGCGAAATCCTTAGCCTGGACCTCGTCGCGCTCGACCCAGTCAATCATAAGCGTCAGCACACGGCGCAGCGCCACGTCCTGCGCTTCGATCTGGTTCTCAAGAAGCCTGATCCGGGCCTCGTGATCACTCATACGCGCTTCATCGGTAAAACCACGCTCGACATCTGCACGGACGCCCGCCCCATTCGCGTCCAATCGAGGGGCAACCGATGTTGGTGCACCCACAATCGATTTCTCATCCTTGCCGAGGTCGTCGACAACCCGGGCAACCAGCGCCGCGTCCACCATGTCCGTGGCCTCGACGGCGCCCAAAAGCAACGTCCGCGTCATAAGTTGATTGATCCGACGCGGAATGCCGCCCGACGCCGTGTAGAGCGCATGCGCTGCCGCTTCGTCGATCTGCGGATGGCCGGTCCATCCCGCAACGCTCAGACGATGTTCGAGATAAGGTCGGATTTCGTCTGCACCCATGGCTTCAAGATGATGTGTCGCAATCACGCGCTGGCGCAATTGTTCGAATGCAGAAGACGACAAGCGTTCCTGAAATTCAGGCTGACCCAGCAAAAGGATCTGGAGCAAGGCCCGCCCGCTTGATTGGAAGTTCGATAACATCCGCAATTCCTCAAGCGCGGATGTCGGCAGATTTTGCGCTTCGTCGACGATCAGCACCGTCTTGCGGCCCTCGCGTGCCCGATCGACCAGATAGCGTTCGATGCGATCGAGCAATTGCGCCTTGGCCACGCCTTGTGTCGGCAGATCGAAGCCCTGAGCCGCCAGGCGCAACAGATCGTCGCCGTCTACCTGCGTTGAAACGAGCTTGACGAGCGCGAAACGCGCTGGATCGAGGCGTTCGATCAGCAGGCCTACAAGCGTCGTTTTGCCCGCGCCGATTTCGCCGGTGACGACGACGAAACCCTCCGCCTGCCGAAGTCCGTAGCCCAAGTACGACATCGCCTTTTTATGCGTGGCGCTTTCGAACCAGAAACGCGGGTCTGGCGTCAGTGCAAAAGGCTCTGCGGAGAGGCCATAATGGTCGGTGTAACTCATACTACTCTTCCTAGAATGTGTATCGTGCGCCGACCTGAGCCGCGCCCGTCATCGACGTTTCGAACCCGTCAATTTCGGACGAGTAGAGACCGACCGACGCTGTCCCCGTCAAACGCGGACCGAAATTGCGATAATAGCTTGCGGTGCCACCCACGCCCAGAACACGCGGAGCGCCGTTCAAACCGCTTCGATACCAGTTGAGATAGGCCGATGTGTCGACTCCCGAAACCTCGTCGATCCTGTGTCCGATATTGGCCTGAACATAGATGCTCGAGTCCGTTTGCCCATTGATCGAAAATCCGCCCACCGGCGGTGCAAAAAAACGACGTTGCGCGTAGCCGATCGCGAAGCCGAGGCTGGTTGCGTTACGCGAATACCGCCATACCCCGCCGAAACCGCGACTTCGATAGGTGCCCTGCGCGATCGACTGGAGCGCGGGCGACAAGCACGACCCTGCCCCGTTGGTTCCACTTGCAAAGACGCAGCCGCCGAACTGGTTGCTGAATGGATCGCGCGAGACAACGAATTGCGTGGGAATGCTGCGCAGCGCCCCGCCGACTTGCTGACCAAAAGTAGTAATGCCGTCATAGGCCCCGATTTGGAACGCCTGATCCTTGTTTATCTGCCAGTCAAAATCGCCAATATAGGTCATATCGCCATAGCGGCGTCCCACTTTGCCCTCTAGCGACGTGCGGCGGCTTGGCCGCCACAGGATACCGACATCCCAGATAAGCCCGGACTGATCGTAGGAAAGGCGACGCGGCGAGGCTGGATCGGTGATAAAACGGCCGTTGGCGTCAAGCACGGCAGACCCGCTTGCGTCGAGCAGCGCATCTCGCTGGCTGGACCGAATTTTTTCATACCCCGCGCCACCAGTCAGCGCGACCGTCGGTGTGACCGGCACAACGATGTCAACGCGAGCAAAAGTGCCCTCGTAGCGTTCGTCAAGAATGCTGGCATCGTCGCGGTTGTAACCGACCGACGCGTTCCAACCGAACGGGAGCGCGCCGCTTTTCATGCCCAAACTGGCCGCTGCTGCCTGGCTAACCGACGAGTCGAATCCACCCAGCGCTGGTGTGCCCACTGGCAGGAGCCCTGGCGTTCTGCTCCCAATCTTGGTGTAGCCCAAATTGTAGGATGCGCCGAGATTCAGCAGCCCGACCCGCTGCGTGAGGGTCGATCCGACATACGTGGAATAAAGTTGGCTGGTATTCGATGGATCACCCAAACCTACGATCGGGGCCGCGCCACGAATATCGGTTCGCGTCCGAGTCCCGAGTGCGCCGCCCTCGATTGTCAACAAATTGGGAACGATGTCGTATCGCCCGCGACCGAGCCCCGAAATCACGTAGGAGTCGCCCGAAGTGTTGCTCCAGGCGTGGCGATATTCGTAGCGCGCGCTGACCTGCGCCTCGGCACGCGCCGTCGAAGTCGAAGCATCGATGCCAGCCGCGACGGTCGTGTACGTTTCTGCGGGAGCGGTCGGGCTCAGACTGTCGAACACGGTCTGGTCTATTTCCAGATAGGGATGGACCTGCGTCCGCTTCTTGGCGTGGACGGGTGGTGCGAACACGAAAACCGCCGCAAGCGCCGCAATGGGCAGCGAGCGCATGATCACGATTCTCGTCCGTAATACGACCCATAGGTGCGGTTGGTACCAAAAAAGCTGACCGCATTAAGCAGCAGCGAGATGTCGGAGCAGCCGTCGAGAAGCGCGATGGCCTCGCGCAGTTCGGCCTCGCTCGTTCGGTCGGCGCGCACGACCATCAGCACGCGTCCCACACGATGGGCGAGCACACCGGCCGGTGATGCGGCCAGCGCCGGTGCCGAATCGATGATCACGATGCGACGCGCGTTTGCGGTTGCGAGGCCGGCGATGATTTCTGCCGCGCGTACCGACGACAGCAGCTCGGTATCGTTGTTGACCGCTTTGCCCGCCGGGAGGACCGACAATTTCGGCACGTCGGTGTGCAAAATGAATTGCTCGACGTCGGCTTGCGGATCGGCGATTGCGTCGATCAGGCCCGCATTCCCAGTCAGTCCCAGAGATAAGAGGACTTCGGGTTTGGCGACGTCGGCATCAACCAGCAGCACTTCGCTGTCGCGCTCACTGGCAAGGCTGAGCGCCAGATTGACGGCGCAAAATGTCTTGCCTTCATCGGGCTGCGCCGAGCAAACGAGGACCATGCGATCCGTGGCTGTCGTAAACCTGTCGGCACCCCCCCCGCGGAGCAGCAACTGGCGCTTCACCAGTCGGAATTCTTCGGCGAGCGTACCAACAGGCGAGTCGGGTACGATAAACCCCATCTCGCCCAAACGTTCGCGGTCAATCGCCTGGATCGGTGCCGACACGACGCGCGCGGCAAAAGCAGGCCTTATCTCAACAAGGCTCTGGACAACCGCAGCGTTGGCGCGAGCCGTTTCCTTGGCCGTTTCCTTGGCCGTTTCGGGTTCCGGTTCAGCCGCGTCGACCGGCGGCTTCGGCGCTTCCTCGAACGCGCGCAACGCGTGCGGGCCGCTGCGCAGGGCTGCCGTAAAGTCATAGGCCTCGGCCGCACGCTCGATCAGCGACGGCGAGACGTCGACCGGACGACTGTCATGGGTCATCGCTGCCTTGGTCATGCCACCATGCTCCGCTGTACGAATTCGACAACCATGAGCAGCGCCCAGACGCCAATCAGCGCTGCTGCACCCCCTGCAAACTGATGCATTCGCTTTTGGCGAAGATTACGGTCAGGCTCGCGGATGACCTCACTGATTGATCCAATGACAGGAAGGCCGCTCGCCCGCTCAAGGCGGCTGGCGATGGGATAGGTCGTCTTAAACTGACCAAGCGCCAACGCCGCGCCAATGCCGCCGCCAATGGCAGCCAGGAGAACCAGCGTTAGCAACAACGGACGGTTGGGGGCCGCCGGAGCGCGCGGGGCCGATGGCGGATCGATGACGCTGAATTTGATCGCATCAGTCTGAGTTTGGACCTGACCGCGGAGGCGAACATCTTCGCGATCGGCTACCAATTTGTCGTATTGGGTCTTGAGTGCGACGTAATTGCGATCAATGTCAGCCTGTGCGGCGGCAAATTCGGGATCGGAAGACTGCAGCGTCAGGACGCGGTTGATTTCGCCCTGAAGCTGTCCCTTGCGCGCTGCCAGCGCTGAGGCTGTCGCCTGTTTTTCCGCCTGCATCGACCGCAGCGAGACGTACATAGGGTTGGGCGATGACGTGCCGGCCGACATCTGCGCGCCACTGCCACCCTGCGCATGTGCTCGCGCAAGCTGACCGCGCAGTGCCACTATGTCGGGATGGTTTTCAGTCCAGCCGCGGGCTTGCCCGTCGGCGATCTGGCCTTGGATCTGGGCAACGCGACCATCGCCGCCACCCACGGTTGAACCGGGGGTGCGCGTCTCGGCCGATGTCGATGCGAGCTGGCCATTGACGGCTGCGAGTGCACTATTGGCTGCCGCCAAATCCGAATCGACCCGCGACATTTCGCTGCGCGCCTGTTCGACCCTGTCGCCAAGCGAGCCCGTCCCGGGCAGCGTGTTGAGATATTTGGTCTCAAACGCGGCGCGCTTGGCCTCGACCTGAGCGAGCTGGGCGGCGCGCTGTTCGACCTGCGCATCGAGAAATCGCAGGCTCTGATCCGTCTCAATCCGTCCGTCGCGCAAATTGCCGTCGACGAATAAATCGATCAACTTTTGGACAATGGCTCTCGACAATCTGGCGTTCTGCGCATCCGAAAAACCGCCTTGCGATGCGGTCGCGCTGATTTTGAAGAGGTTGTCCTGATCCGAAGTGATGGTGATCGCGTTTTGCAACGACGCGGCTTTTTCGGCGACGTCGCGGTCGCTCGTGACCTTGTTCGAAAGCTCGGTCCCGCGTACGACTTTTTGCAGGCTGTCGACCGAAGTGAGCGTCTGACGTACCGTTTCGATGCTGTTCTTTTGTTCGTTCGGCGTGATTCCGATCTTGTCGGGCAACAGCGACTGGGCCCGGACATAGATTTTCGCTTCGGATTTATAGGTATTGGGAATCAAGCTGACGATCAGCCACCCGAGCAGCGCGATCCCCCAGCCGACGCCGAGCGCCGTCCAGCGACGCCGCCAAACCCCGTGCAATGCGATCAGCGCTTCGTCATAGAGATTACCCACGTGCCGACAATCCTCAGAACGCGCTGGTTGGAATGATGATAACGTCGCCAGGCTGTAGTCGGACGTTTGCTTTCGAATCGCCCTGCTTCAGCAATTTGCCGATGCGCAGCGCGTATTCGGTCTGGTTGCCCGTGGTTCGATCGTGCCGCACCAGACGAGCACGGTCACCGGCGGCATATTCGCTGAGGCCACCGACGGCGATCATCGCGTCGAGGAGCGTCATATTTGCACGGAACGGGATCGCGGCAGGCTTTTCGGTTGCGCCCACGATACGGACCTGTTGTGAGTAAGTACCCGAGAAATTGTCCACGATGACCGAGACGATTGGATCCTTCACATAGCGCGACAGCTGTCCGCGCAGATCGTCCGAAAGCTGCGCCGCGGTCTTGCCGACGGCCGGCATGTCGGAGATCAACGGCGTAGTAATGCGTCCATCGGGTCGCACCTGCACCTTCGCGCCGAGTTCGGGATTGCGCCAGACAAAGATCGTGAGCTGGTCGAGCGGCCCGATGACGTATTCCTCGCCTGGCCCCTCGTTTTCCTGTACAAAGCTGGCTGACGGAAGCTGTGGGCCGTGACCGCTACCGCCGGCACATCCGCTGAGCACAACGGCGGTAAGACCGGCCCCCATCAGAAGCAAAGAACGCGATTTGCGCATAGCCATTTAGTCCCTTGCCGACGTCGTCGGAACGCAAGAGCGCCCCATCAAAGCAAGTGTGTCTAGGCCTCGAGAGGTGAAAATTGCGTTAGTGTTCCGACGCAGGGTCGGGGTAACTATGCCCCGTCGAGGACGACCTCGACTGCTGGGCCGTGGCCGAGGAACGCTGTCGGGCTGGCCGTCGCACCATAGGCGCCTGCCATAAACACGACGATGACGTCGCCAACGTCAGCATGTGGCATCGACACGCTGTCACCGAGCTTGTCGAGCGGCGTGCACAAGCAACCGACAATGTTGACCGTTTCAACCGGCGGTTGTGTAAAGCGGGTCGCAACGGCAATCGGGTAATTGCGGCGGACGACGGTGCCAAAATTGCCACTGGCAGCGAGCTGGTGGTGCAAGCCACCATCGGTAACGAGGAACGTCTCGCCGCGGCTGTCCTTACGATCGACAACGCGGGTCAGATAGACGCCGCATTCGCCGACCAGCCAGCGACCGAGCTCGATGGCGAAGCACGAAGCGTGCAAGCTGTCGGGGCGTTTCGCCAGGACGTTGCCGAGCCGGTCGCCGATCATTGTGACGTCAACCGTGGCGTCACCGGCAAAGTAGGGGAGACCAAACCCGCCGCCGAGATTAACCAACGGCGGGGCGGCGCCCGCTTCGTCAGCGAGCCGTCCGGCCAGCTCGACGGTCGCTGCCTGCGCGGCGACAATTGCTTCGCTGTCGAGCGCCTGGCTCCCGGCAAAGATGTGAAAACCGCGCCAGTCGGCGCCTGTGTCGATCAGGCGTCGAACGAGCGGTCGCACGCGCTCAGCATCGACGCCGAACGCCGCCGCGCCGCCGCCCATTTTCATGCCGCTCCCCTTGAGCGCAAAATCGGGGTTTACGCGAACAGCGAGTTTGGGGGTCATCCCCAATCGATTGGCAATCGACAGTGCACGGTTTGCCTCGCCCTCCGATTCCAAATTCAGTGTCACACGGTTGTAGATGGCGGCCTCGATTTCATCGTCGCGTTTGCCGGGTCCGGCAAAGGAGACGGGCTTGTCCGGTGCCGCCGCGAGGACTTTGGTCAGCTCCCCGCCCGACGCGATATCGAGCCCGTCCACAAGTCCGGCCACCGCAGCAATTATTGCCGGATGCGGATTGGCCTTCACCGCGTAATGGATGCCAACGTCGCTTGGTAGGGCCGCGCGCAGCGTAGCGACCTTGTCACGAACGATATCGAGGTCGTAGACAAAGCACGGCGATGCGCCCCTGCGCGCGTCGAGGGCGCGAGCAACGCGGGTCGCATCCCACCACGGCGCAATGGCTCCAAACGGCTTCACAGGCCTTCGCTCCGAATAGAAGATCGATCCAGCTTCCCATTGGCATTGCGGGGCATTTCCTCGCACCACTGGATGATTTTTGCTTGCATATGTGAAGGCAATTCGCGTTTCAAGTGTGCACCTAATGCTTCGCTGTCGCCCGAGCCACGAACAACAAGCCGGATCGCCTGTCCGAGCGCAAGGTCGGGGATCGCATGCGCGACCGCTTCGGCCACGATGCCGCTGGAGAGTGCCGCTTCCTCGATTTCGAGGGGACTGATGCGATGGCCGCTCGACTTGATCATCTCGTCGTCGCGCCCAACGAAGTAGAATAGCCCGTCAACGTCGCACATCACGGTGTCGCCCGACCAAACCGCGATACCACCGCTTTTCGACCAAGCCGGCGCAGGCTTGAAGCGCACCGCTGTGCGTTCAGAGTCGCGCCAATACCCGTGTGCCACGAGAGGACCGGCATGGACGAGCTCGCCCGGCTGGCCGACGGTCGCCTCGCTTCCGTCTGACGCCACTGCCATCACCTCGGCAAACGGAATGGCGCGACCCATCGACGACGGATGCGTGGTAACAAGCGTTGGAGGCAGATAAGTCGAGCGAAAGGCTTCAGTCAGGCCGTACATCGGGAAAACATCGGCATTGGGGAACCGCGTGCGCAAGCGCTCAATCATTATGGGGGTCAGCGCGCCACCTGAATTGGTAATCCGACGCACGCCGGTTGCGGGTGGCATATCGACCTCAATCAGCTGCAGCCACAACGGCGGCACGGCAGCGAGTGTCGTGATGCCGGAACGCTCGATGGCGCGCCACAGATCCTTGGGCATGAGGAAATCGAAGGGATAAACTGCGCCGCCCGCCTTCCAAGTCGAAAATAGCTGGTTTTGGCCATAATCGAAGCCGAGCGGCAGTACGGCAAGCGTCCGGTCGTCAGGCCTGAGAGCCAGATAATGCGCTACGCTGACGGCCCCCAGCCACAGATTAGCGTGACTGAGCATCACTCCCTTGGGTCTGCCGGTCGATCCCGATGTATAGAGGATGGCCGCGAGGCTTTCCGGATCGGCGACAGACGGCGGTAACCTGACCGGACCGCTCCGGGCGCGACGTGCTTCCTCTTCATGCCACACCGTGCATCCCTCGGGTAGGTCGCCCGGCTGCAATGTTGCGAGCCTGGCGTTGCTGGAGAGCACGATCGATGCGGCGCTGTCCGACAAGATGTGCGCAACTTGCGCGCGCTTGAGTACAGGATTGATCGGCACATGCACCAGGCCGGCCCGGGGGGCAGCGAGCGGCATGAGACAGGCTTCCACCGTTTTTGGCAGCCAGGTGGCGACTCGGGCCCCAGCCGTCGGCACCAACTCGCGCAACACCGCCGCGAGCGCGCCGACGTCGGCCTCAAGCGTCGCAAAATTCAAAGTTTGCGCTTTCGTAACCAGAGCAGGTGCATCAGGTGCGCCGCCTCGGGCAATGTGGTCGATCGGGTAAGGGACGGAATTGGGAACTTGCACCCGTTTGCGCCTTCCTGTGTTACCGCTCCATTGGTGAGCGCGAATTGGAGATAGCCCCATGTGGGTAAAGGGTGAAATATTTCGTGACTTTGCCGATGCAGAAGGCATCGCCAAGGGGTCGCTCGACCGCACCAACCAAAAGTCGCTGTTCGACCGGCTTGACTGGTTTCGACGGACCTGGGCTCATTGCCAACCCGGAGACCGCCCCCTGATCGTCCGCGCGCGCGCCGATGGCAGCGACGCTTGGCTGTTCCTCGCAGAAAGCAACAACGCCGCCAAAGGACTGGCGAGCTGGTACACACTTGCCTTTCGTCCTGTCTTTAGCGGAATGCCATCGGAGGCGACGGCGCGCGCCTTGATTGTCGCAATTGCTCGCCGCTTGCGGCCGCGCCTTGCCCATATCGTGCTTGATCATGTGCCCGAAGGCGAAGCAGACATGATCGTTGCCGGCTTTACCCGTGCGGGGTGGATCGCGCGCGCAACGCCCCAAACGGCGAACTGGTCGATCGATGTTTCCGACAAGAACTTCGAAGCGTTCTGGGCTGCGCGCCCCAGTCAGCTCCGTTCGACTGCCAAGCGCAAGGCCGCCAAAGCGCCGGTAGAGATGACGATCTACGACTGCTTCGACGAAACCGCCTGGGCCGATTACGAAAGTATTTATGCTGACAGCTGGAAGCCCGAAGAAGGGTCGCTCAGCTTCGTTCGGTCGATGGCCGAAGACGAAGGTGCCGCCGGTGCGCTGCGGCTTGGTATTGCAACGCTCGAAGGGCGCGCCGTCGCCGCCCAGCTATGGACGGTAGATCACGGCATGGCGATCATCCACAAGCTCGCTCATCGTCAAGATGTTACGGAATTTTCGCCAGGCACCATGCTTTCAAAGGTCATGTTCGAGCATGTGATTGACCACGACCAGGTCTCGGTGATCGACTTTGGTACCGGCGATGACGCCTACAAGGCGGATTGGATGGAGGTGCGCGTGATGCGGATGCGGGTCGAGCTCCACAACCCGCGCAAGCTCGCCGGACTGATCGGCGCAGCGAGGTCACGCCTTCGCGCGCTTGCCGCGCGCACGCCCAACCGCTAACGGCCCCCCATTCTTCGCTGACGAGGGGCCGAATGAGCGAGGCTGATAAAGTCGAACAGGTGGTACGCAGCGTTTTGCGCGACGTGCTGGGCATTTCGCAGGAACGCGTCGATAAATTCGATGCTGACACCGAACTTTTCGGCAACCTTCCCGAACTTGACTCGATGGCCGTCGCTGGGTTGCTGACGGAGCTCGAGGACCGCTTGGGTATCGTGATCGACGATGACGATGTCGATGGCGAAATGCTGGCAAGTTTTGGCGCATTATACGCCTTTGCTGCGGACAAGGTTGGCGCGTGATCGCAAGCTATGCCTGGCAGGGACACCGCGAGGCCATGCTGAAATTAGGCCCCAAAGAGGGACCATTGGTGCTGATTCTGCCACCCCTTTTTGAAGAAGGGAACCGGACACGCCGGCTTCTGGTCGAAGTGATGCGTGGATTGGCCAGTGAAGGAATTGCATCCGCGCTGCCCGACTTGCCTGGTACCAACGACAGCCCGCTCGCCACCGCCCACGCACGTTTCGATGACTGGAAGGGTGCGCTCGCCAGCCTTCCCCGGGCGGTGGCGACGGTTGCGGTCCGTGGCGGTGCATTGCTGGACAATGCGGTCGCGGCGACGTTCCATTGGCGATTAGTTCCCGAAAGCGGTGTCCGGCTGCTTCGCGACATGCTTCGCGCCACGGCAGTGGCAGCAAAGGCAAGATCGAGCGATCTCGAGGCTGTCGCGCGGATGCAGCCTACAGCGCTTGCAGGCAATCGGCTTCACCACGATCTGTTCAACGCGCTGGAGGCAGCTCGTCCCGGGGCCGATGGCACGATCCGCACAGTCCGTATCGAGGGCGACATCGGAAATGCGGACGCTTTCTTGCCTGGAATGCCACTCTGGCGCCGCGCCGAGCCCGATCACGACCCGGCGCTCGCCGAAGCTGTCGCTGCCGACATCGTGCAATGGATGACGACGTGCGGCGTGCGCTGACCTTTGCCTGCGAGGGCGCCATCCTGGCCGGGACGCTCGATGGTGCGCGAGGCGGCGCGGGTCTGCTGATCGTTTCTGGCGGCAATGAGATCCGCAGCGGCGCCCACCGCGGTATGGCCGAGCTAGCCAGCCTGTTCGCCGCCAAAGGCATCTGCGTCTTCCGCTTCGACCGGCGCGGGGTCGGTGACAGCGAGGGCGAAAACAGGGGGTTTCGTTTCAGCGGCTCGGATATTGCGGCAGCGCTCGAAGCATTTCGACTTGAGTGCCCGCAAATCACGCGCGTTGTCGCGTTCGGTAATTGCGATGCAGCGACGGCACTTGCCCTGCACGGAACGCCAGTTGATGCCCGCGTCCTTGCAAATCCGTGGGTAATCGCTCCAAGCGGCGACATGCCGCCGCCTGCAGCGATCAAACATCGCTATGCGCAACGCTTGCGTGATCCGCAGGCATGGAAGGCGCTGCTCACGGGAAAAGTCGACATGCGAAAGCTCGCCAAGGGGCTCGGGCGCCTGGCTGCCGCAAAACCAGCCGCACCTGACAGCTTGGCGGACAAGACTGTCCGAGCCCTGGAAGCGTCGACGATTCCGACGACGATCGTGCTCGCGACAGGCGATGCCACCGCAATCGCGTTTGCCGATGTGTGGCGAAACGATCCGGCGATTACCGTCGAACGGATCGACACCGCTTCGCATAGCTTTGCCGACGCCGGGTCTTATGCCCGGCTCGTCGAAGCACTTATAGCAAGACTGAAAGCCTAGTTGCCGGCGCCGAATTCAGCGACACCGAGAAATTTCTCGGCATCGAGCGCGGCCATGCAGCCCATACCCGCTGCGGTCACTGCCTGTCGGTAGACTTTATCGGCAACGTCTCCGGCGGCAAACACGCCTGGGACTGAGGTCCGTGTCGAGCCCACCTCGACGAACAGGTAACCGCCGTCATCCATTGGCAGATGCCCTTTAAAGATGTCGGTGGCGGGCGAATGACCGATCGCGACGAACCCACCATCGGCAGCGACATGCGATTTATCGCCGGTTACGGTATCGATCAGGTCGACCCCGACCATTCCCTCAGGGTCGCCGGCGCCTACAAATTGTTCGACGCGTTTGTTGAACAGGATCGAGATTTTGGGATTGGCCAGCAACCGGTCCTGCAGAATTTTCTCAGCACGCAGATGATCTCCGCGATGGATCAGGGTTACGTCGGGGCTGTGATTGGTCATGTAAAGCGCTTCTTCGGCTGCGGTATTGCCGCCGCCAATAACCACCACTTTCTTACCACGATAAAAGAACCCGTCGCACGTGGCGCAGGCGCTCACGCCCTTTCCTTGCAATCGTGTCTCACTGTCGAGACCAAGCCAGCGCGCCTGAGCACCCGTTGCGATAACAAGCGTGTCGCAGACATAAATCGTACCCCCATCGCCGGTGAGCTTGAACGGACGTTCCGACAGATCGACATCGACAACCGTGTCCCACATCATCGATGCACCGACATGTTCAGCCTGTTTCTGCATCTGCTCCATCAACCAGGGCCCCTGGACGACATCGGCAAAGCCAGGATAGTTCTCGACATCTGTTGTGATGGTCAGTTGCCCGCCGGGTTGGATACCCTGTACAACCAGGGGGCTGAGCCCCGCACGCGCGGCATAGATTGCTGCGGACAAGCCAGCAGGACCCGAACCCAGGACCAACATGCGCGTCGAATGGGTTACGGGCATTTGTGACCTCAATTTTTCGAATGGTAGCGGAGGAGGGACTTGAACCCCCGACACGCGGATTATGATTCCGCTGCTCTAACCAGCTGAGCTACTCCGCCTTAGCGCGAGCGCGGCCTATAACAGCGCCGCCAAAAGCGTCAACAGCGAGGCGTCATCGAATGACCGGACCCGAACAGCCAAGCTCCGATTAGCTCCCAAGGTCCACCACGATACCACCAGGCACCCAAACCTGCGATTGCCAACGGACGAGGCGTGAAGTCGGCCGACAGCGTTCCCACCAAGTCCCGGGCAACGCCGGACTTTACCTTGTTTTGCACTGTAATATGCGGCCGCCACCCGGCGCGATCCTGTGGCATCAACAGAGGCGCAAAGCGATCGGCGATGCGCGCGCGAACGCTCACCAGATCCGGGCTGTCGATCCAATAAGCGACGCCGTGCCCCAGCGATACAACCGACGCCAGCCTGGCGACAACCGTCGTTCCGCGCGTCTCTTTCTTCAAGACATCACAAAGCTCATTCGCGACTGACGGCGGCAAGTGATGGAACAGCGTCACGTGCGCGCGAAGCACGTTCCGTTGGGCCGGAAAATGAGCGCGGCGCATGGAGTCAGCCCAGGCGAAATCGTCGCGTCCGAGCAGTGCTGTAACGATAATCGGGGCCAGAGCGGACGGTTCCGAACCGATCACTTCTTGAGGCTGAGACCGCCAAAACGCTTGTTGAAACGGGCCACCTGCCCGCCGGCGTCGAGCATTGTGCCCTTGCCACCCGTCCAAGCTGGATGGGCAAGCGGATCGATTTCAAGCGTCATCAGATCACCTTCCTTACCCCAAGTTGAGCGCGTCTCGAACACGGTGCCATCGGTCATCTGGACCTTGATCATGTGATATTCGGGGTGGCCGGTAGTTTTCACGATGTTCTCTTTCCATGAGGGGGCTGGTTTCCGACCAGCCTGAATGGGAGGCGCGCGGATAGCGAACCCGCTACGGATGCGCAAGTCTTGCGTCGACCCGCGCGTCGCCTGCCAGTCAAACAAAGACACTGAGATGCGGCGTGGCCGGCATTGACGGACGCATATGCCGTATCGAAAATCGGGCCGACATCAAGGCCGTCTTGCCGGGTCAAGGCGCCGCCCTCTCCCCCACCTGCGTAACGGCTGCCGCTCATCGCAAACGCGAGCGGAGGACCCCGCCCTCGAACGCTGACCGCGCAGGCGTCAACCCGACCGGTAAATGACCGAGCACGCGTCAGGCACTCAATTCGCGGGCGGATCGGCTATCATCGCAGTGAAGGAGGCTTCGGCAGCAAGCTTGTCGCCAAGCATCGCGCGGCCCCTGAATTTGCAAACCGTCGCCCGCTTTTGAACAAAGCAAACTTCGAGGCGCAGCAGGACGCCCGGTTCGACCGGCGTGCGGAATTTCGCGCCGTCGATCGCCATAAAGTAAACGAGCTTGCCGGAGCCGGCGAGCCCGAGAGACTGTACTGCGAGAATTCCCGCCGCCTGCGCCAACGCCTCGACGATGAGGACGCCGGGCATGATTGGACGGCCGGGAAAGTGTCCGGCAAAAAACGGCTCGTTGATCGTGACAGCCTTGATCGCGACGATGCGGTCGTCGACAACAAGGTCTTCGACACGGTCAACAAGTAACATCGGGAAGCGATGCGGCAGAGCCGCCATCACTCCCCGGATGTCGATTGCGCCAGACCCCGAGACGGTCATCGCGTTTTAGCGCCCCGGCGGCTTGGGTGCTGTCGCTGTGGCAGGCCTGGCGGGCGCGGTCGTCGAGACGCTCGTCAGCTGCGCATTGAGCTGCGCCAGCACGTCGTTGGTGGCATCGAGCGCCGGCTCATAGGCCAAGATCGACTGCGGATCGATCGCGATGTTGGCGCCGCGAGCCTTCATCGTCGCGACGATGATCGGGTTCAGCTTGGCGCTCACTTGCTGGCCGACGAATGCACGGTTATTATTGAACCCGGCTTCACGCCCCTGCAGTTCCTGTTGAGCGGCCTGCTGCTTCTGCTGAAACGCTGTGGCCCGTGCCTTCAGAGCAGCATCGGGTTCCTTGCCGGCCAACGCATTGACTGCGGCCTGAAGCGACTGGCCTTCTGCCTGGAGGGCGCCGGCCAACGCCTGTTGGCGCGCTTGAATGGCGTCTGCCTGTACCTTGAGCGCACCCTGGGCTGCAACGCACGCGGTGCACGTCGCAAAGATTTTCGACGTGTCGACGATAATCGCCTGTGTGGACGGGGCCTTTACCTGGGCCAGAACGGGCATACCCGCCAAGGCGAGCGTAGCAACGGCGGCTGCGGTGAAAAACTTGGTCATCAGAATTGGGTTCCTACGTTGAAAGTTAGAGTTTTGGTCTGGTCGCCAGGTTCCTTGAGGAGAACCTTTGCGATGTCGATGCGGAATGGTCCGAACGGCGAGTTCCAGTTCACGCCGAAGCCGATCGCAACGCGCGGTCGAGGGGAGTTGCCATAAAACTGCTCCTGGAATCCAGGAATCTGGGTAATATAGTCAACACCAACCGTGCAGGTCGGACCGGTTTTGACTGACAGCGTCGTGGTCGTTGTCTTGTCTGGGTTAACGACAGTTAGGCTGCACTGCTGTTGGCCGTTGGCATCGAGAACGGGGCGGTTAAGCGCCAAATTGCCGTTTTTCAGATCCTGAAGCGCGGGCGTGTTCACCCCGAAAACGGCACCAGCATCAAGGAAGATCGATGGCCGCAAGCCAAGTTCCTTTGCGCCCGATCCGAGCGGAATTTCCAGCTCGAAACGCCCAAGGTAATAGGCACGACCGCCCAAGGCATCATCGGCAAATTGTGTCTTGTTTGTAGACAGCGACTGAGTGACGACATTGGTTACAGGATCGGTTGTGCTGACATAGGGCACGCGCAGTACGCGCGGACCAACCCCGCGAATGTCGAACCCGCGAATTTGCGGCTCCCCAAGGAAGAAGCGGTCGGTCAGGCGGACCTTGTCGGCGCCGTTGGCTGGCTGGCTATTGAGCGGTAAAATCGATCCTGCTTCCGCGCTGACCGAAAAAATGAACCCGTGCAGAACAGGCCAGTATTTGGCAGCTTTGATCGTTTGCTTTAGGTATTTGGTATCACCGCCCAAACCAGCAAGGTCCTGGCTGTACACGAAACTCTCGCCGCGACTTGGGCGGATGCGATTGTTCAGGCTGTCATAAACGATGCTAAAACCTACTGACGAGGTTACTCTATCACCAAGTGAGTCGCACAGATAACGTCCGGCAACCAGCGGGTCGCAGACCCCGTTAAAAAAATAGGTATTTTTATTGAGCGATACCTGATCGTAGCTGAGCCCGTATCGCAGTGCCATCGACCAATATTCGGTCAATGGCAGGCCTGCCCGGATCTGGAACCCGGTGGTCAGCTGCTGATAGGTCGTTTTGCGGGTATCGCCGACATAATTGAACGAGTTGTAGTCACGACGGAAAATATCGCCGCCAATCGCAATGTTGCGGTCAAACAGATAGGGCTCGGTGAAACCGAGTTCGAGCGATTTGGAATAGGTCGAGTAATTGATCGAAGCACGCAGCTCCTGTCCCTTACCGCGAAAGTTGCGCTGGCGAATCGACGCGTTGATGATGAACCGTTCGAGACTTGAGAAACCCGCCGACAACTGCAACTCGCCGGTCGACTTTTCCTCGACGTTTGCTTCCAGCACGATGCGATCCGGGGCCGAGCCTTGGCGCTGCGCGATCTCAAACTTCTCCTGGAAGAAACCAAGCGACTTAATCCGGTCCTCCGAACGCTTGACCGAGAACGCATTGAACGCGTCCCCTTCGGCCAGGCGGAATTCACGGCGGATCACCTTGTCCACGGTGAGCGTGTTGCCGTTGACGTTGATCGCTTCCACGTACACGCGCGGCGTTTCGCCGACACGGAACGTGATGTTCATCTTGCGTTCCTCCTTGTTCCGGTTGAACGCAGGATCCACGTTGGCAAAAGCATAGCCGAACAGACCGGCAGTCTTGGTGATATTCTCGACCGTATCCTCGACGGCTTTGGCGTTGTACCAATCACCGGTCTTCATCGGGATCTGGCTCTTGATCAGGTCGGGCTTGAAGTCGCGAATATCGCTTTCAGCCAAGACGTCGCCAAATTTATAGCGCTCACCCTCCTCGACCACATAGGTCAGAATAAAGTCGCGCTTGTCCGGTGTCAGTTCGGCAACCGCAGAAATGACGCGGAAATCGGCATAGCCGTTGGTCAGGTAGAATTGACGCAACTTGCCCTGGTCGTAGGCGAGCCGATCAGCATCATAGGTGTCACGTGACGAGAACAGCCGTGTAATCGACGATTCCTTCGTCGCCATTTCACCCTTCAGCTGACCGTCCTTGAATACGGTGTTGCCGATAATGTTGATACGACGGACCTTCGACTTGGGCCCCTCGCTGATTTCATAGACAATATCGACGCGGTTCTGGTCGAGCATGACCATCTTTGGCTCAACCGTCGCGGCAAACCGACCCTGGCGACGATACAGCTCGACAATGCGGCCAATATCGGCGCGAACTTTGCTCCGCGTGAAGATCTGACGCGGCGCAAGCTTCAGCTCTTTGGAGAGCTTGTCTTCCTTGATGCGTTTATTGCCTTCGAAGACGATGCGGTTGATCACCGGATTTTCGCGGATCAAAATCGTCAGTTTTCCACTATCGTCGCGAATTTGTGCATCGGCAAAAAGCTCAGTGGCAAACAGGTCTCGGATCGCTTCGTCGAGACTTTCGCGGGTGTACGCACCGCCGGGGCGCAGCTTCAAGTACGACCGCACGGTCTCGGGCTCGATGCGCTGTGACCCGACCACCTGAATCGACGAAATCGTCCCCCCATCAGTCGCGGGCGCCGGTGGTGGTACCGGCTCATGCGTCAAGTCGACAGGCGTCGGGCGGGCAGGTTTTTGGGCGAGCGCTATCGCTGGCAATCCGGCTAGCATTGTGCCCACCATAAGCAACGACAGCGTCCGGCGACCGTGAAGACCCATGCAATCTGCTTTCAACTCAAATCCCGCCACTTGACATTAATGCCGCCACGCCCTGCCCGATGCTCACCCGGCAATCAACCCGCGAACCTGCCCAGCAGTCCGAACCCTGCCAGATCATTGATCGTCACGAACAGCATGAACGCAAGAAGCACGAAAAGACCCGACCGGTATGCCCATTCCTGTGCTACCAATCCTATCGGTTTGCGCCGGACCGCCTCGATCGCATAGAAGGCGAGGTGGCCACCGTCGAGGGTGGGGATTGGCAGCAGATTGATGAACCCCAGATTTATCGACACCATCGTCATGAAAAAGAGAAAACTGACAAAGCCCAGTTGAGCGACAACATTCGAGGTCGCCGCCATCTTGACCGGTCCGCCGAGTTCCTTGATCGACCGGTTTCCGGTAATGATTTGACCGAGCGCAACAACCATTGTGCGCACCGACTGGACCGTGAATCGGGCGGCCGCTCCCGGCAGTTCCAAAGGGGATAAGCGAACGCGCTCTATCGCCGCAGGACCAATACCGATCCGTCCTGTCGGAATTTGAACGCCGGTAATATCCTTCACGGCTTCGCGCCGGGGCGTAATGTTCAGGATCACCCGGGCGCCGGCGCGGTCGATGACGAAGGTTGTCGGCTGCCCGACGCGCGCCTGCACGATCAAGCCAATGTCTTCGAATCGTTCAATCGACTGCCCATCGACCGACACGATGCGATCGCCAAGCTTCATCCCTGCCGCATGCCCGGACGAATTCGCCGTAAAGACACCGACTTGCGGTGCGATCCGCGGCTCCCCGTAAACGCCAAACAGCCCGGCAAGCATCGCGATTGCGAATAGAAAATTGACGGCCGGCCCTGCCAACACGATGAGAGCGCGTTGCCACACAGACTTGGCTTGGAACGTTTTATTGCGCTCTTCTGCCGGCAGCGACAGCCATTCGTCGCTTGGCGTGCTCGCCGCGCTCATGTCGCCCGCGAACCGTACGTAGCCGCCGAGCGGCATCCAGCCAATCTGCCAATTGGTACCTCGCTTGTCGGTCCAGCCTGCAACGGGTCGCCCAAAACCGATCGAGAATACATCGGCACGAACACCAAACGCCCGGCCCACGAGATAATGGCCCAGCTCGTGAATCACGACCAAGGGAAAGATAGCGAGGACGAAGAAGACGATCGCCCAAAAAAAGCCGGGAATTTGGATCATGCGGTCCTGTGTTCTATAAAGGCGGCGGCAATACGGCGCGCCTCGTCATCAATCGCAAGGACATCATCGACGGTCGTGGGCGCCGACGGATCATATTTATCGAGAACATTGGCGACGGTCCTAACGATATCAAGAAACCCGATTGATCGCTTCAGGAACGCGGCTACTGCAATCTCGTTGGCAGCATTCAACACAGCTGGACGCGCACCCCCTGCGGCAAGCGCGGCGATTGCCAAGCCAAGCGCAGGAAATCTATCCAGATCAGGACTTTCAAAATCGAGCCGGCCAATGGTCGCCAGATCGAGGGGTGTGCACGGCGTTTCCATCCGGTCGGGCCACGCCAGAGTCGAGGCTATTGGGATGCGCATGTCTGGCGACCCAAGCTGGGCGATCGTTGATCCGTCGACATAATCCACCATCGAATGAATCACGGATTGCGGATGAACAACGACGGCGAGCTCATCGGGCCGGCACGCGAAAAGGTGCTTGGCCTCGATCAGCTCCAACCCCTTGTTCATCAGCGTTGCTGAATCGATCGAGATTTTTGAACCCATCGACCAGTTGGGATGCTTGACAGCAATCTCGGGCGTCACGTGCTCCATGGCTTTGCGGGTCCAGGTCCGAAACGGGCCGCCGCTTGCAGTCAGGACGATCCGACGAACGCGGTCGCGGGGAGAACCCGCCAGACACTGGAAAATCGCATTATGTTCGCTGTCGACGGGGAGCAATTGGGCGTGTGACTTGGCCGCGACCGCAGTCATGACGTCACCTGCAGAAACCAGGGACTCCTTGTTGGCAAGCGCGACCGTCCGGCCGCAGCCGAGCGCTGCCAGCGTAGCAGGCAGTCCTGCACAGCCTACGATAGCTGCCATCGTCCAGTCAGCGCCGCGGCAGGCAGCTTGGGTGACCGCGTCAAATCCGCTAGCCACTTCTGTCCGACTCCCGGCGAGCGCTTCCTTCAATGCACCGTAAAGCGACGCTTCGCCGATCACCGCCAGTTCGGCGCCGGTTGCCCGCGCCACTTTTGCAAGACCGGCCACGTCCGTATGTGCAGTGAGCGCGACGACTTTGAACTTGTCGGGCGCACGCAGGATCAGATCGAGCGTCGAGGTGCCAACCGATCCGGTCGCGCCAAGGATGGTGACCGAGCGCCGCATCATCCGGGCAAAGTCCAGGCCAAGACAATGCCAAACACGATCGCGACCGGCAACAGCCCGTCGACGCGGTCGAACAGCCCGCCGTGGCCGGGGATCAGCGCACCCGAATCTTTCATCCCTGCGCGCCTCTTCAACCAGCTTTCAAAGAAATCGCCAGCCTGTGCGACGGCTGCGATCAGAACGCAGGCAACAAGACAGGCAGGCAGGTATATGTTCCAGCGTGTCGGCGGCAGGTCAAGTTTCCACCAGAGTGCCCCGACGACAACCAGCATCACGGCACCCGAACCGCCTGCAAAGCCTGCCCAGGTCTTCGAGGGACTGATCGATGGCGCAATCTTTGGCCCGCCGATCGCGCGCCCGGACACAAAGGCACCAATGTCGGTCGCCCAGACGACACCGAACAGCAACATGGCGATAAAAAACCCGTCTTCGGTATTGCGCGCCCGCCATAAACCGAAAATCGCGGCCCCAAAATACGCGAGGCCAAAAATCACCCAAAGCAAGCGCGCCCGGCTCGAACGCCAGCCATTCCAGATCATCCTCGCATATTCTCGCCACAGGATCACTGCACCCACGGCAAGAAGCGCAGTAAACCACCCTGCCCCCATCCAAAGGTCGCCCAGCAGAAGGCCAGCCATAATCACGCCGGATAGAATCCGCTTGGTCACCTCGCCCATGTGCGTGGCCTACAGCCCACCGAAGCGGCGTTCACGCCGGTGGAAGGCCCGTATGGCATCTGCCAGCGCATCTGAGCCGAAATCGGGCCAAAGCGTGTCGACGAACAACAATTCGGCGTAGGCTGCTTGCCAGAGCATGAAATTGGACAGCCGATGCTCACCAGAGGTGCGGATCAGCAGATCGACCGGCGGCAGGTCGCCCGTATCGAGCGCGGCCTCAACTGCCGCCGCGTCGATAAGGGCGGGATCGCGCCCCGCCAATTTGCGTGCAGCTCGCACAATCTCGTCTTGCGAGCCATAGTTGAGGCCAATCACAAGTGTCGAGCCGGTGTTGGACGCGGTCCGCGCCAAAGCGCCATCGATAAGGTCGACAAGGTCCGGGGCGAATGCGGTGTGGTCGCCGATGACACGAAGGCGGACCCCTTCCCGGGCCAATTCGTCAAGGTCGGATTTGATAAAGTGGCGCAGCAACCCCATCAGATCGCTGACTTCTTCGGCTGGCCGCCGCCAATTTTCGGAAGAGAAAGCGTAAAGCGTCAGCACTTCGATTCCGAGTGACCGCGCCGCGCGACTGACGGTGCGGACCGTCTCGATCCCCTTGCGATGCCCGGCAACCCGCGGCAGATGACGCGCCTTGGCCCAACGTCCGTTGCCATCCATGATAATGGCGACGTGACGAGGCGTGGCGGGATCGGACCCAGCGGCAGGTTCGTCGCTGGGCGCAACGGCGTTCACTTCCCCAGAATTTCCTTTTCCTTTGCGGTCGCCGTCGTATCGATGTCGGCGATCGTCACGTCGGTCATCTTTTGAACTTCGGTTTCGGACCGCTTGCGATCATCCTCACCGATTTCACCCTTCTTCTCGTCAATCTTGAGCGCATCCATGCCGTCACGGCGAACGTTGCGAACAGCAATGCGTGCCTTTTCGGCATATTGCCCGGCAAGCTTGGCCAGTTCCTTGCGCCGTTCTTCGGTGAGATCCGGAATCGGCAAGCGCAGCGTCGTACCGTCGACGATGGGGTTGAGACCGAGGCCTGCCGAACGGATTGCCTTGTCAACGGGGCCGACATTTGACTTGTCCCAAACCTGCACGGACAACAGACGCGGTTCGGGCGCGCTGACTGTCGCGACCTGATTGAGCGGCATGTTCGCCCCATAAACCTCGACCGTGACCGGATCGAGCAGATTGACGGACGCCCGACCCGTACGCAGCCCGCCAAGATCGCCCTTGAGCGAGTCAACCGCACCGTGCATCCGGCGCTCCAGATCAGATTTATTATAGCCAGCCATTATCTATCCTCTCGGGTAACAATCGTTGCCACGCCCTCACCCGCGAGAACCCGGGCAAGATTGCCCTGCTCGCGAATGTTGAATACGACGATTGGAATGTTGTTATCACGACATAGCGCGACGGCAGATGCATCCATGACCTTCAAATCATTTGCGAGAACCGTCGAATAATTTATTGATTCATAACGCTTTGCGGTTTTAACCTTCTTGGGGTCCGCATCATAAACACCGTCAACAGACGTTCCCTTGAACAGCGCATCACATTTCATTTCAGCGGCACGAAGTGCTGCGCCTGTATCGGTTGTAAAGAACGGATTGCCCGTTCCAGCGGCAAAGATCACGATGCGCCCTTTTTCCAAATGCCGTTCGGCGCGTCGCCTGATGTAGGGTTCACACACGCTGGCCATCGGAATGGCCGACTGGACGCGCGTCTCGACCCCGATCGCTTCCAGTGCGTTCTGCACCGCAAGGGCGTTCATCACGGTGGCGAGCATCCCCATATAGTCGGCAGTCGCGCGCTCGAAACCCTTCGCTGCTGCTGCAAGCCCGCGAAAAATGTTCCCACCGCCCACGACAACGCAAAGCTCGAAGCCCATCGCCTTGGCGTTGGCAATCTCGCCCGCGACGCGGGCAGTCACTTCCGGGTCGATACTGAGGCCACCGGGCCCCATCAACACTTCGCCCGATAGTTTCAGGAGGATACGTTTGTAACGGGGGTGGCTCATCGGCGAGCAGGGCTTCCTTGAGAGTTATGCGGCGCGGACCCTAAGCCCGCGCCGTGTCCTTGTGAAGCAGCCCATCAGGCGTTCTGCGGCACGCCCGAGGCTGCAGCGACTTCGGCTGCAAAGTCGGTTTCGGTCTTTTCGATACCCTCACCGAGCTGAAAGCGCACATAGTCGACCAAGGCGATGCTGCCGCCCGCGTCCTTGGCTGCGGCAGCGACGACGTCAGCTATCTTTGTCTTGTTGTCCATCACGAACAGCTGGCTGAGCAATGCATTTTCCTTGCGGAACTTGGCAATCGCACCCTCGACCATCTTTTCGATGATGTTGGTGGGTTTACCGCTCTCGGCAGCCTTTTCCATCGCAATCGCGCGTTCGCGGCTCACAAGTGCCTCGTCGAGCCCTTCTTCATGCAGAGCAGATGGGTTCGTCGCAGCAATGTGCATCGCGAGTTGCTTGCCCAGCGTCTCGATAGCGTTGGCGTCGGCATTACCCTCGAGTGCAACCAATACACCAATCTTGCCGAGGCCGGGCGCTGCAGCGTTATGTACATAACTCACGATGGCGCCCTCATTGACGCTCAGCGTTTTCACGCGGCGAAGCGACTGATTTTCACCGATCGTCGCGATATTTGCGGTCAGCTTGTCCTGGACGCTGCCCTCGCCCATCGAGGCCGCGCCGAGCGTTGCAATATCGTTTGCGCCGGTGTGCAAGGCGAGCGCAGTCACGTCGCGCACGAAAGCCTGAAATTGATCGTTCTTGGCAACGAAATCTGTTTCGGAATTGATTTCGACCGCCGAACCCCTCGTACCCGAGGTGGCGACGCCGACCAGACCTTCGGCAGCGGTGCGACCTGCCTTTTTTGCAGCCGTAGCCAGACCCTTTGTACGAAGCCAATCGACTGCGGTATCCATGTCACCACCGGTTTCGTTCAGCGCCTTTTTGCAGTCCATCATGCCCGCGCCGCTCGTCTCGCGGAGCTCCTTCACCATCGCGGCTGTGATTTCGGCCATCTCGATCATCCTTCTCAAATCCGTTTCCACGAGCGAGGGAATCCAGATGCCTTCAGCAGCGGCCAAGGGAGCTGGAGTCCCGCTTGCACGGGATCGGAGGCGCAAATGTTAAGTAGCGACCGCTTCGCCAGCTTCGGCAGCCGATGGCGTCGCTGGTACTTCGACGGCCGCCGGAGCAGCGTGGGCAACGGCTTGCGCGAGCGCGGGTTCGACGGGTGGCTCGACCATCGCGCCGAAATCCTGGCCCTTGGCTTGTGCGGCCTGAGCCCCTCCTCGCGTCGCAGCCTGCGCCAACGCTTCGCAATAAAGGCGAATTGCGCGACTCGCGTCGTCGTTTGCAGGAACCGGGAAAGCAATCCCGTCCGGCGAAACGTTCGAATCGAGAATGGCAACGACCGGAATACCAAGAACGTTGGCTTCCTTGATCGCCAACTCTTCCTTGTTTGCGTCGATGACAATCATGACGTCCGGAATACCGCCCATGTCGCGGATGCCGCCCAGCGACAGTTCGAACTTGTCGCGTTCACGGGTTAGCTGCAGCACTTCCTTCTTGGTGAGCCCCGTCGTGTCACCCGACAACTGCTCTTCCATTGCCTTGAAGCGCTTGATCGAGTTGCTGATCGTCTTCCAGTTGGTGAGCATGCCACCGAGCCAGCGATGGTTGACGAAATGCTGATTAGAGGCGCGCGCCGCGTCAGCAATCGGATCCTGCGCCTGACGCTTCGTACCCACGAACAAAACTTTACCGCCTGAAGCTGCCGTCGAGGCGACGAAGTCGAGTGCGCGTGCGAACAGTGGCACGGTCTGCGACAAGTCAAGGATGTGGACGCCGTTGCGATCGCCGAAAATATAGGGTTTCATCTTCGGGTTCCAGCGATGCGTCTGGTGTCCGAAATGTGCGCCAGCATCCAATAGCTGATGCATCGTGACGACAGGTGCCGCCATAATCAATTCTCCTTACCCGGTTGAACCTCTGGGGGGCGGAACCAAGGCGAACACCTCGGCACCGGTATGATGCTCCCCATGTGGAATGGCAGCAAGCCTAATCGGGCACGGTGAGCTTGACAAGTTAAAACAACACGAACAAAACATGAACATTGTCGATTCAGAAACAAAGCGGGTTTGCATTGGTTCTGATTTACTAGGAGACGATGTGATGCTTTATGTTGTGTCAATGTTGAGCGTGCTGGCGACTATCAGTTGTGCGATTGCAGTGATCGTGATCACGCTGCGCAACCACGCAGAACCCGTCGTTGCTGCGCTGGCAGGCCGCTCGATCGCCGCCGAAGCGATGTTGCAATCAGCACCCCGGGTACGCGTATCATTCAGAACGACTGTGCGTCGCCCAGTTTTGAGACCGCAGCTGCGCGCTGCTGCCTGACACGGGCGTAGCTACGAATACTGAAAGGGACCAGCGCCAGATAAATGGCGCAAATTATGGTGAGTGTTTCCCAAGGTGCCGAAAAGAGCGCACCAAAAAAAATTGCAACTCCCGCCAGCGCCTCGAAACGAACATTGCGACGCAAGCGCAGTGACGACCAGCTGTAGGTCGCTACATTCGAAATCATCAGAAACGCCACAAAACCGAGCCAGGGCGCCACGACGAACGGCGAGCGAAACAATGGCTGACCGGTGATCAGCCAGAGGTAGATCGGAAGCAGCGCTAGGCCTGCCGCCGCAGGTGCTGGAACACCGGTTAGGTAGCCAGCTGATTTGTGCGGCTGTTCGGTGGCATCAATGGCCGCATTGAATCGCGCCAGTCGGAGCGCCGCGCAGACGGTGTAGGCGAGTGCAAAGACCCATCCGTAGCGCGGCACACCGACCAAGCTCCACAGGAAGAGAACAAGCGCCGGCGCAACGCCGAAGGCAATGACGTCCGACAACGAATCGAGTTCGGCTCCGAAACGACTTTCCCCCTTCAACATCCGCGCTATTCGCCCGTCGAGTCCATCGAGCACGCCCGCAATGATGATTGCGGCCAAAGCCAGTTGCCAATCGCCGCCAATGGCAAACCGGACCGCTGTCAGACCAGAACACAGTGCAAGCGCGGTGACGGCATTCGGGGCGACCGTGCGCAGAGGAATTCCACGCCGCAGCATCCGCCGCCCGGTCGGTGTCGTCACTGGCTGACGCCGCTCGCCGCGTGATTGTTGCCGATTACGCCCAGGACTGTCTCGCCCGCAATGGTCCGCTGACCAAGTGCAATGCGCGGCGCAGTCCCAGCGGGCAGATAGACGTCGACGCGACTGCCAAACCGGATCAGGCCGACCCGCTGCCCCGCAACGACCGTGTCGCCAGGCTTCACGAACGGCACGATCCGGCGCGCAATGAGCCCCGCGATCATCGTGTAGCCGATTCGTAACCCGTCGTTGCGTTCGACCAGAATGTGCTGTCGTTCATTGTCCTCGCTCGCCTTGTCGAGATCGGCGTTCAGGAATTTTCCCGAAATGTACACCACTTGGCGGATGATACCGTCAATCGGCGATCGCTGGATATGGACATCAAAGACCGACATGAATATCGAAACACGCGTCATCGGCGCGTCGCTCAGTCCTGCTTCTCCGACCAATTCGCGCGGTGGTGGCACTTCCCGGATAAGCGTGATGAGCCCGTCGGCAGGTGCAACGATCAGGTCATCGCCCTTCGGGACGCTGCGGATGGGATCGCGAAAAAACGCAGCAACCCAGATTGTAACGCCGACCATCGGCCAGGCCAGCATCGACCAGGACATCAGTGCGAACACGAGCGTGATAATGCCGGAAATGACAACGAACTTGCGTCCATCTGGATGGACTGCGGGAAAACGCCAACGGACGCTCGGCGGCCCGTTTGGACCGGTTTCAGGGTGCGACATTGTGACTTTGTAGAGCCTCGTGCGACGAACCGCAAACTTTCAGCGACGATTGTCCTGCGGCCGTCACACGGTTGATTGCCCGCGCTGCGTTGCCTAGAGCGGCGATGACATCTCCCCAAGGAAGCACGAATGGCCAAGATCAAGGTGAAAAACCCCGTCGTCGAAATCGATGGCGACGAAATGACGCGGATCATCTGGGAATGGATCCGCGAGCGCCTGATCAAGCCTTATCTCGACATCGACCTGCATTATTACGACCTCAGCGTGGAAAAGCGCGACGAGACCAACGACAGGATCACAGTTGATTCGGCCAATGCCATCGCAAAATATGGCGTTGGCGTGAAATGCGCGACGATCACGCCGGACGAGGATCGCGTTAAAGAGTTCAACCTCAAAAAGATGTGGAAATCGCCCAACGGCACGATCCGAAACATCCTGGGCGGGGTCGTGTTTCGTGAACCCATTGTGATCAAGAACGTCCCGCGCCTGATCCCTGGTTGGACGGATCCTATCGTCGTCGGCCGCCACGCCTTTGGCGACCAGTATCGTGCTACCGATTTCCGAGTTCCCGGCCCAGGGAAGCTGCGGCTCGTATTCGAAGGTGAGGATGGCACCATCATCGACGAGGAAGTGTTTCAATATCCCTCGTCCGGCGTGGCCCTCGCGATGTATAATCTCGACGAGTCAATCCGCGATTTTGCGCGTGCGTCGATGAATTATGCGCTTGGGCGCGGCTGGCCCCTTTATCTGTCAACCAAAAACACCATTCTCAAGGCCTATGACGGTCAATTCAAGGATCTCTTTGCTGAGATATTCAATAATGAGTTCAAGGATAAATTTGCTGCTGCTGGCATTGTGTATGAGCATCGGCTGATTGATGACATGGTTGCCAGCGCGCTCAAATGGTCTGGTAAGTTCGTGTGGGCATGCAAGAATTATGATGGGGACGTGCAATCCGATCAGGTTGCACAGGGTTTTGGCTCGCTCGGGTTGATGACTTCTGTTTTGCTGACCCCCGACGGCAAGACCGTCGAAGCCGAAGCTGCCCACGGGACCGTTACTCGCCACTATCGCCAGTACCAACAAGGCAAGGCAACCTCGACGAACCCCATCGCGTCGATCTTTGCCTGGACGGGCGGGTTGAAATACCGCGGCAAGTTCGACGACACACCTGATGTTATCCGCTTTGCCGAAACGCTCGAGCGCGCGTGCATCTACACGGTCGAGCAAGGCGGCATGACCAAGGATCTCGCGATCCTCATCGGCCCTGACCAGGCTTGGATGACGACCGAGCAATTCTTCGAGGCGATACGCCTCAATCTCGAAAAGGCGATGAACAACTGGTCCTGAACACATGAGCGATCAGGAGTGACAATGGATTGCGGGTCCGCGTAAACCCGTGGTCATGGCTCTAGACGTTCATTCCCCTGGGCTAAGCGACGCATTGGTCGTCCTCGCAGCGGCTGGTTTGGTCATACCGGCGTTTGCCCGGCTCAGGATTTCGCCGGTCATCGGCTTCATTCTGGTGGGAGTAGTCGTTGGCCCATTCGGCCTCGGCTCGCTGGTCGCGCGGTGGCCGTTGCTCTTTTACGTCACGATCAACGACATCAAAGGCGTGTCGGTTTTCGCCGAGTTCGGGATCATCCTGCTGCTGTTTTCGGTCGGGCTGGAGCTGAGTTTTCAGCGATTATGGGCGATGCGGCGTGAAGTCGCAGGGATTGGCGCGACCGAATTGTTCGGCAACGGCTTCCTCATTGCCGCTGCGCTTCTGGCCTTTGGGTATTCGACAAATGCTGCGCTTGGTCTTGGCATCGCGCTGGCGTTGTCGTCAACGGCGCTGGTTCTACCCATTGCGGGAACAACCAGTCCGGTCGGACGGCTTGCGTTCGCAATGCTGCTGTTCGAAGATCTGGCCCTCGTTCCGGTCATTTTCCTGCTTGGCGCGCTTGGCCCAGGCGGCCAGCCTTTTGGAGCGCTCGGACAGGTTCTGGGTCTCGGCATCGTGGTCGTCGCCGCACTGCTCGTTGCCGGACGAATCGCACTGCCGCGGGTGTTTGCCCAGGCTGCGCGGACCCGCAGCCCAGAATTGTTCCTGTCAGTGGCGTTGCTGGTTGTGATCCTTGCCAGCCTCGCCACGCTGGCCGTCGGCCTGTCGCCCATCGTTGGCGCGCTCATCGCTGGTTTGGTTATTGCGGAAACCGATTACGTTCATGAGGTCGAGGGGATCATCGCGCCCTTCAAGAACCTGGCGCTCGGTGTTTTTCTGTTAACCGTGGGGATGCAGCTTGATCTGCGATTCCTCGTCGTCAATTGGCCGGCGCTCATCGGCGCCGTTGCCGTCGTCGTCGTCCTGAAGGCCAGCCTGACCGCAGCACTGCTGTGGTTCGGCGGTGCGCGACCCGGTGTTGCTGCCGAAACCGGGATCCTGATGTCCAGCCCGTCCGAGCTGACCCTAGTGGTGCTGGGCGCGGCGCTGACAGCGGGTCTCATCGACGGACCGACCGCAACGTTTTGGTCGGGCGTGACGGCGATCGGTCTCACGATCACGCCGTTGCTTGCCGACGTCGGCCACCGTGTCTCGCGCCGGATCGGCTGGAACGAGGTTGGCGTGCCCGCTAACGTCGACCCGCAAACCACTGTTATCATCGGATATGGACGCGTCGGGGAGATGGTCGCCTCCATGCTCCAAGTCCATAACAAGCCGTGGACGGCCATCGAAGCCAATGTCGACGTCGTTGCAACCGCCCGTCGCGAAGGCAAGCCGGTACGTTACGGTGACGCGGGGCGTTCGGGCGCGACACAAGCACTGCACCTCGCCGATGCCGCGGCGGTCGTCCTGACGATGAACGATCCGGTGCAAAGCGTGGTCCTTGCCCGGCGACTGCGCGCCGAAGCCCCCGACCTGACAATTGTCGCGCGTGCCCGAGACCCCGAGCATGCGGCAAAACTTTATCGTGCAGGTGTTACCGACGCTGTGCCCGAGACACTCGAGTCATCACTCCAGCTGTCAGAGGCGGTCCTCGTCGACCTTGGCGTCGCAATGGGCCCGGTAATCGCATCGATTCACGAAAAGCGCGACGAATTGCGCGAGGCAATCAAGGAGGCGGGCGGGTTGAATGCGCCGCCGCGACTGAAAGCGCTTTAGGCCGGAACGGAAGCGCTCTCGATTGCCCTGCGGATGGCGGCTATTGCCTCCGAGCCGGCAGTCCCATCCGGCCCGCCGCCCTGCGCCATGTCCGGGCGGCCGCCGCCGCCCTGGCCACCCAACGCTGCGACTGCGGCCTTGACGAGATCGACAGCGCTTAAACGGTCTTTGAGGTCGTCGGTCACGCCGACCGCCACCGACGCTCTGCCTTCAACCACCGTGACGACGGCCGCGACGCCCGAGCCAAGGCGCGCCTTCGACTCGTCAATCAACCCGCGCAGCCCCTTGGAATCAAAGCCGTCGAGCAGCTGGCCTTCGAACTTCACGCCCGTGACGTCCTCCACCTCCGGCGCGGAACCGCCTGAGCCACCCAGAGCGAGCGCTCTCTTTGTGTCTGCAAGTTCACGCTCGAGTTTCTTTTGGACTTCGACCAAGGCCGCAACGCGCATCGGAACATCGTCAGGTGCTGCCTTCAGCAGCGCCGCGGCTTCCTTCAGCCGATCTTCACGCGCAGTGAGCCAATGGCGGGCAGCCTCGCCGGTCAGCGCCTCGACACGGCGGACGCCACTGGAAACCGCGCTCTCGGAAACGATTTTGAACAAGGCGATGTCACCGAGCGCCGTAACGTGTGTGCCCCCGCACAATTCGACCGAATAGCTGTTCTGAGCCGCCTTCCCCATGCTGAGCACACGGACTTCATCACCGTATTTTTCGCCAAACAAGGCAAGTGCACCGGCAGCGACGGCATCATCGGGCGTCATCAGCCGCGTAGTTACCGAGCCATTCTCGCGAATACGCGCGTTCACTTCGCTCTCGACATGCGCAATCTCGGCAGGCGTGAGGGCAGCATTATGCGAAAAATCAAAGCGCAGCCGGTCGGGCGCAACAAGACTTCCCTTTTGCGTAACGTGCCCACCAAGCCGGTTACGGAGCGCCGTGTGGAGAAGGTGGGTTGCCGAGTGATTGGCGCGCAGCTGCCCACGGCGCTGAATGTCGATACTCAGCGTCACAGAATCACCAACCGCGATTCGCCCGCTTTCAACGACACCCTGATGCGCGTGCAATCGACCAAGCGGCTTCGATGTGTCCTCGACCAGTACTGACAGGCCGTTGCCGCCCGTTATCCGGCCCGCGTCGCCCATCTGACCGCCGCTTTCGCCGTAGAAAGGCGTCTGGTTGGTTAAAATCGTGACTGCCTCGCCTTCGCCGACTTGCGTGACGCGTGTACCGTCCTTGACCAGCGCCACGACTTCGCCATCGCTCGTGTCGCCAGAATAGCCCGTGAATTCAGTGCTACCAAGTTCGTCGGCGATATCGAACCAGACATCGGCGGCGGCGGCATCGCCCGAGCCCTTCCACGCGGCGCGCGCCGCTGCCTTTTGCCGTGCCATCGCCGCGTCAAATCCGAAACGGTCGACGCCGATGCTCCGCGCACGCAATGCGTCCTCAGTGAGATCGTAGGGGAAGCCATAGGTGTCATAGAGCTTGAATGCGGTTTCGCCCGGCAGCGTATCGCCACTCGCCAGCGCCGCGGTTGCTTCGTCGAGCAGGCCGAGCCCGTTACGCAGGGTTTGACGGAAGCGGGTTTCCTCTTGCAGCAGCGTTGCCTCGACCAACGGCTGCGCACGAACAAGCTCAGGGAACGCCGCACCCATTTCCGCAACAAGACCGGGCACTAACCGGTACATCAGCGGATTTTCGGCACCCAGCAGATGAGCGTGGCGCATGGCCCGGCGCATGATTCGCCGCACCACATAGCCGCGGCCTTCGTTCGCAGGAAGCACGCCGTCAGCCACAAGGAATGAACATGCCCGAAGGTGATCGGCAATAATTCGGTGCGACGCCTGGTTGGCACCTGTGGTCGACGTTTTTGTCAGTTCGCCGCTCTCGGCGATCAGCGCCTTGAAGGTGTCGGTATCGTAGTTATCGTGAACGCCCTGCATGACAGCTGCGATACGTTCGAGACCCATTCCGGTGTCGATCGACGGACGCGGCAGGTCACGACGGTCCTCCGCCGTAACCTGCTCATACTGCATGAACACAAGGTTCCAGATTTCGACAAAGCGGTCGCCATCCTCGTCCGGGGATCCCGGCGGTCCACCGGGGATATGGTCGCCGTGATCGTAAAAGATTTCCGAACATGGCCCGCACGGCCCAGTGTCGCCCATCGCCCAAAAATTATCCTTGGTCGCGATGCGGATGATGCGGTCGTCAGGCAGACCCGCAATGCGCTTCCAAAGCGAATAAGCGTCGTCGTCAGTGTGATAGACAGTGACGACAAGGCGGCTTGGGTCGAGTCCCCATTCGCGGGTGATGAGATCCCAGGCAAATGAGATCGCGCGTTCCTTGAAATAATCGCCAAACGAGAAATTGCCGAGCATTTCGAAAAATGTGTGATGCCGCGCAGTGTAGCCGACGTTGTCGAGATCATTGTGTTTTCCACCCGCGCGCACGCATTTCTGGCTCGACGTTGCGGTGACGTAAGCACGGCTTTCGAGGCCGGTGAAAACATTCTTGAACGGCACCATTCCCGCATTGACGAACATCAATGTCGGATCGTTATGCGGTACCAGCGGCGCAGAGGCGACACGTTCGTGTCCTGCTGCGGCAAAATAGTCGAGGAAGGAGCGGCGGATATCGTTCGTGGAGGTCATAAGCGCCGCTTAGGGGAGGCGAGCCCGACGCTCAAGTATCGCAACAATTTTCACCCGCGTGTTCCGCATCAGCTGGCAGGGTACTCGATCGACTGCTGCGGTTCGCTAAACCATTTGGGTCCGGTTCCGGTCATGTGAAAACAATCCTCGATGCGAACACCGAATTTGCCGGGCGTGTAAATGCCGGGTTCGTTCGAAAAGCACATGCCGGCTGCCAAGCGGGTTGTCTCTCCGTGGACCAGGTTGACGGGTTCGTGACCGTCCATGCCGATCCCGTGGCCGGTGCGATGCGGGGTGCCGGGTAGTTTGTAACGCGGCCCATAGCCCCAGCTCTCGTAACGCGTGCGAACGGCATCGTCGATCGAGCCGGCGGCAGCATCCAGTTTGGCAGCATTAAAAGCGATGCGCTGGCCTTGCTGGACTTGGTCGAACACTTTGCGTTGTTCGCCAGTGGCGCCGCCGAGCACGAAGGTACGGGATATGTCGGACTGGTAGCCGCCGACCGAACAGCCGCAGTCAATCAGAATAATCTCGTTCTTCACCACATGCTGAGTCTGGTGCGAACCGTGCGGATAGGCGCTTGCCATGCCGAGCAGAACCAGAGCGCCGTCGGCCTCGCCGCCAAGAGCCTTAGTCGCCGCGACGATCAACGCCGTGATGTCGGCGGGCGTCATGCCAGGTTGAGTGCGGGCGACCGCGTGATCGATCGCGCGGACGGTGACGTCAGAAGCAGCTTGCATCAGCGCGATTTCGGCCGGCGTCTTGATCATGCGACAGCCCCGCACGACTGGGTTTGCCGAGACAAGCTTTGCGCCGGGTAGCGCGTGGGCGAGCCCATCGCTTGCGAAGAACCGGACGGTTTCCTCGATACCGACTGAACGTTCCGACAGACGGCGAGATTTCAGAAATGTGGCTACGGCTGAAATGGGACTTTCATCCTCCTGCCAGACGCGGACTTCGGCAGGGACGTCGAGCGTTTCCCGGATGGAGGGCTCTTCGAAGAAGGGAGTTACAATGCACGGCGTGCCCTCAACCGGAATCACTGCACAGGTTAACCGCTCGCTGCGCCACCACTTGACCCCGGTGAAATAGTCCAGGCTCGAGCCGGGTTCGATCAAGATCGCGCCGATCGAGTTTGCGCGCATGAGCGCTTGCGCCTTGAAAATCCTCGCAGTGCGCTCAGCGCGGTCAATCCGCGGGACGTTGTCCGTTACGGATGAAAGATCGGGCGCGGCAGCCCATGCCGGGGATGACGCAAGCGCAAGTCCTGCTCCACCCGCCGCCATCACTTGCCGCCGATTGATCATGTTGCAGCCCCGTTTTTCATGTGGAGCGCGCACAGTTCGCGCACCAACTTGGCAGCGAGGATACTGGTCACACCCGTTGGATCGCGGACGGGACAGAGCTCCACGATGTCAGCACCGACCAGCGGCGCGGTTTGTCGATCCATGAGGTCAAGCACGTCACGCACGCTGAGGCCGCCAGGCTCAAGATGGGCGACACCGGGAGCAACGCTCGGGTCGAAGCCGTCCATGTCAATGCTGATATAGAGCGGGCCTTCCAGTGCCGGCAGCTTCCTCCGACGAAAGTCCCTCATTTCGATGACTTCGACGCCAAAGCGCAGCGCCTGTTCGCGGCAATGCCGGTTCATCGTTCGAACGCCGACCTGAACGAGGCGTTTGGCGTGACCGGCCTCGACAATGCGCGCAAAGGGCGAGGCATGGCTGCGCGGGTCGCCCCCGTAATTTTCATAGAGGTCGGGATGGGCGTCGATGTGGAGGATGTTCAACGCGCCGAATGTTCCCGCAAGGGCCGCAACGACCGGCACGCTGATTGAATGGTCGCCGCCAAGAACAAGGGGCATGGCGCCCGCCGCCAGCGCATCGGTGACGGCGGCAAAGACCAGGCCATCATCGGCGGCAGTTGCCGCAAGCGTGTCGCTCAGTGCAAGATCGCCCCAATCGTCCACCCGGACATCCAGGCCGAGCTCGACACCCGACTCGGCAACGGCATTGCCGTGAGCGCTGGCGAGGGCCGCGCGGATCGCCGCCGGGGCGGACGCCGCGCCTCGCATATACGACGAATGGCAATCAATCGGCACGCCGATAAGGCGGACGACCGGCACCATTATTCGGGAGCCGGATCCGACGCGCCGTCTGACAGTGTCCACGCTGCCAGCTCGTTGCCGCCGGGTTCACGAAAATGAAACCGCCGTCCGCCGGGAAAATCAAAGGCCGCGCGCGTGACTGTGCCGCCTGCGGCCCTCACCCGTGCCAGCGTCGCGTCGAGATCGTCGACGTGGATCACAGCTAGCGGAGCCGTCGTCGCTTCAGACGAATCTGCCTGAAATCCGAAATCGACATTGTCACCCGCGCCCCCCTGCGTCGTCGCCGCATAGGTCGGCCCAAATGCCGTCAGCTTCCAGCCAAACGCAGCGGCGAAAAATTCCGACGACACCGCGCTGTCGGTAACGGGGATTTCTACATAGTTCAGGCGCGACAACGCCTTTGTCATGCGTCTTCTTCGGCGCTCGGCCCAACCATCAGTGCCTCGGCGACATCGTCGGTCTTGGTGCGAATGGCTTTTTCGATCCTGTCAGCAATTTCGGGGTTTTCGGTCAGATAGACTTTCGAATTCTCGCGCCCTTGTCCGACTCGAATCGAGTCATAGCTGAACCAGGCACCCGACTTCTCGACAATCCCGGCCTTGACGCCAAGGTCGAGGATTTCTCCGACCTTCGAAATGCCCTGTCCATACATAATATCGAATTCGACCTGCTTGAACGGCGGCGCAACCTTATTCTTGACGACCTTTACGCGCGTCGTGTTACCGACAATATCCTCACGGTCCTTGATCTGGCCAGTACGACGGATATCGAGACGGACGCTCGCATAGAATTTTAGCGCATTGCCACCAGTGGTGGTTTCCGGAGAGCCGTACATCACACCGATCTTCATGCGGATCTGGTTGATGAAAATGACGGTGCAGCGCGAGCGGCTGATCGACCCTGTGATTTTGCGCAGCGCCTGCGACATCAAACGGGCTTGCAGACCGACGTGGCTGTCGCCCATTTCACCCTCGATTTCGGCACGTGGAACGAGAGCGGCGACCGAATCGATCACCAGCACGTCGACCGCGTTCGACCGCACCAGCGTGTCACAAATCTCTAGTGCCTGCTCGCCCGTATCGGGTTGCGAAACAATCAGTTCATCGATGTTGACGCCCAGTTTTTTGGCATAGACCGGGTCGAGTGCATGCTCGGCGTCAATGAACGCAGCAGTGCCGCCAATCTTTTGCGCCTCGGCAATCGCGTGGAGCGCCAGCGTCGTTTTTCCCGACGATTCAGGACCGAAGATTTCGACAATACGGCCACGCGGCAAACCACCGATGCCCAACGCAATGTCGAGCCCGAGCGAACCGGTTGAAACGGCTTCGATCTGCATGGCTTCGCGGCTGCCCAACTTCATTGCCGAACCCTTGCCGAACGCGCGATCGATCTGCGCGAGCGCTGCCTCCAGCGCGCGTTGCCGGTCCGTGAGTGCCGTTGTTGCCATATCGCCGCCAATAACCTTCAGCTGAGCCGCCATCGTCCCGTTCCTCCTAACCGCTGAGCGCATCTGGTCAACGCGCCATTTAGAGTGCGTATCTGATTTGTTCTTTTGGAACAAGAGTAGAACATAAAATACTTGGTGACGACGCCTAAAGTGCGAGTGTTGCCTTGACTGCCTCGGCCAAGGCCTTGATCTCGAACGGCTTGGGAATGAAGCCCATGCGGTCAAGGTCAATTGATTTGCGCAATTGTTCTTCGGCGTAGCCCGACATGAACAAGATCGGCAGTTCGGGATACTTGGCCCGCGCCTCGCGCCCCAAGGTCGGCCCGTCCATCGTCGGCATGACTACGTCCGACACGATCAAGTCGATCTTTTCGCCGGTCGCCAGGATTGCCATGGCTTCTTCACCATGGGCGGCGGTCAGCACTGTATAGCCGTGACGGACGAGTGCACGCTCGGCGACCGCCCGAACCATATCCTCGTCCTCGACGAGCAAGATTGTCCCACTACCCCACAGTTCGACGGGTTTCTGCGGCGAGGCAGCGACGACAGCGCCCTTGACTTCGACCTCGAAGTGAACGGGGAGAAAGACCGAAAATGTCGTTCCGACGCCCACGTCCGAATCGGCAAAGATGAATCCGCCGGATTGCTTTACGATACCATAGACCGTCGACAGCCCAAGCCCCGTTCCCTTCCCGACGTCTTTTGTCGTGAAAAATGGTTCGAAAATCTTCGAAAGATTTTCCGGCGCGATACCGGTGCCGGTGTCGGTCACGCTGAGTGCGGTATAATCGGCGACCGGCAGGAATTCGCTATCCAGCTTGCGGACTTCGGCAGCACTGACCTTGTAAGTCTTGAGCGTTACTTGGCCCGATTTGTCGCCCTTGGCCTGAATGGCGTCTCGGGCATTGACGACAAGATTGACGATAACCTGTTCCATTTGACCCGGGTCGGCCCGAACGGCGCCGAGGGCGCGTCCGTGATTCATGACGAGGTCCACCGTCTCGCCCAAAAGCCGCTGCAATAGGTTCGATACTTCGGAAACCACATCTGGAAGTTGAAGGACTTGAGGACGTAATGTCTGTTGCCGTGAGAAAGCGAGGAGCTGGCGCGTCAACCCGGCTGCGCGGTTAGAATTGTTCCGGATTTGCTGGATATCATCATAGTCGCTGTCGCCGGGCGTATGGCGCATCAGCATAAGGTCACAATGGCCCAGAATGCCGGTGAGGATGTTGTTGAAGTCGTGCGCGACCCCGCCAGCGAGCTGACCCACTGCCTGCATTTTTGTCGCCTGCGCGACTTGGCGTTGAAGCTTCGACTCCTCGGTATTGTCCTTGAGGCTGAGCAGCACGGCCGCTTCGCCCAGACCGCGCGCACCCGCGATCGTCAGCGCAACGGGATCGTCGGGACGATCCTTCAATCGGACAACGATGTCGCCAGAGACCGATTGCCCGTTGGCAAATCGTCGCACGGCATCGCCCACGGCGGCCTTGTCTTCTCGGATGACGAGATCCCCCGGATAGACCGGGGTTGAACCCTGCGCTGCGCCTGCGGCGCGGACAAACGCATCGTTAAGGTACAGAAACCGCCCGTCACGGTCAGCCAGTGCCAGTCCGAGCGGAAGCATAGACAGCAGCATTTGCAACGGCACGTCGGTGCCTGCCCCGCTGCCCCCTTCGTCGTCGATCAAGACGATGATGCGCTCGCCGAGTTCGTCACTGACATCATTGGCGTCACGCGCCTCGTCGAGCGGGATTTGAAGGAGCCGGATCGGCAGGCCCGTCAGCCCTTCATAGGCGAACCGGACGGTCCCATCGCTGGCAGAGGTCAGCAGCGTTACAAAATCACGGCCTGCGACCGGCGCGTCGGTCCGACCAGTCGCTCGATAGACGAAGACGCGGTTGGCGGCGCGAACGCGCCCCTCGCCGCCGATCAGGACGACCATCACACCTGCCGCGCCAAGCCGGTCGCCCCATAACCCGGCCAACAGTGTAGGCAGCAACACGACGGGACTGCCGCCCGCACTTTCGCGGAATCGCCAAACGAGGCAATCGTCACCTTGACCGCCGCGTACGACTTCGACCGCAACGTTGCGAGCGGCCACACGACCAGCCAAACTGGCATGTCCATCGCGCCACGCCGCCTTGCCCGTCGCAACCGGGTCACCATCATCGCTTGTCAGATCGGTGGGGGCCGCTGTACCAAACCAGCTGTCATACAGCGCGTTGGTACACACCAGTCTTCCTGTTCGATCGATGATCGCGAGCGCCGTCGCCTGATTGTCAGCTGCTTCGCGCACCAACACCCAATCGACCGACCGTTCGACGCGCGCACGAGGCGGGTAGAGATGGCGCGCGAGCAGCAAGAGCGCGGCCGCCGCGATAATTGCACCGACGAAGGCCGCAGCGATCATCGGCGCGCCAGCGGCGCGCAGCACGAGCCAGCCCGACAGCAACGCTCCGGCCAGCACGACCGAACCGACGACGCGGTCAGCAAGTTGCGATGGAGGTCGGCCGAGCAGGACGTTCATCCACGATCCCGTAAAATGCGCGCAGATTCGCGTTTCCAGTCCTTTTCCTTCTCATACTCGCGCTTGTCCTGATGCTTGCGACCCTTGGCGATCGCCAGTTCGACCTTGGCGCGTCCGCGACCGTTGAAATAGATCGACAGGGGCACGAGGGTCATTCCCTCGCGCGAAATCGCCTTGTGCATTTTTACGATCTCGCGTTCGTTCAGCAACAATTTACGCGGGCGCTTGGGCTCATGATTCTCGCGATTGCCGTGACTGTATTCGGGTACGTTGGAATTCACGAGCCAGACTTCGCCGCCCTTCACCTCAGCGTAACTCTCAGCGATGGACCCCTCCCCGAAACGCAGCGCTTTCACTTCGGTCCCCGTCAGCATGATGCCGGCTTCGTAGGTGTCCTCGATTGCATAATCATACCGCGCGCGCCGGTTTTCGGCGACGGTCTTGGCCTTCACTTGCTCGGGACGCGGACGTGCCATGCGCTAAATCAGACCCGCATGAGCAAGCGCGGCGTCAGTAGCCTTGCGCGACACTTCGGACGGCGACGTCATCGGCAGGCGCAATTCGGACGTCATCCAACCAAGCAGCAGGGTCATTGCATATTTGGTTGGCCCTGGAGATGCATCGGAAAACAACGCAGCGTGGAGTGGATAAAGCTTATCGTTCAGGATGCGTGCGAGGGCGTAATCGCCCGTTGCACACGCTGCCTGAAACTCTGCACATAATTTAGGCGCAACGTTTGCGCTGACTGAAATGCATCCGACGCCGCCTGCTGCATTGTACGCCAGCGCCATGTCATCATTACCCGACAACTGACAGAAATCAGTCCCGCAGCCGAGGCGATGCGCTGTGAGGCGCGCCATGTTGCCGCTGGCGTCCTTGACTCCGACGATTGTCGGCAGCTTTGCCAGCCGTGCCAGCGTTTCTGGCAGAATATCGACGACCGTCCGCCCCGGCACGTTGTAAACGACGACTGGCAAGTCGCTGTTGCGTGTCAGATATTCATAGTGCGCGAAAATGCCCTCCTGATTCGGACGGTTGTAATAGGGCGCTACAACCAACGCCGCTGCAGCCCCCGCGTGCTTTGCATATTCCATGTGACGCACTGCCGTGGCCGTATCGTTGGAGCCGCACCCAGCAATCACGGGTACACGGCCAGCAGCCGCGTCGATGCACAATTGGATGACGCGGTAATGTTCTTCATAACTGAGCGTGGCGCTTTCACCTGTCGTGCCGCAGGCGACAAGCGCGGAAGATCCATTGTCGATCTGCCAATCGACGAGCGTACGAAATGCGGCCTCGTCGACCATGCCGTCCCGAAACGGCGTTACCAGTGCCGGAATCGAGCCGGAAAACATCGTCTTCTCCCTTCACGCACTTGTCGCGCTACGCCATATGCAGGCTGATGACCTATTTTCACCATCGCCGTTCAGGGCCTGATAAGGACGCTTGTCCCAGCATGTCCAGCATGACACGTCGCTTCATCGTTTCCGCGCTGCTCATTGTCGGCCCCGTGCTGCTTCCCGCAGCTGCCCCGGCGCAAGATCTAATGGCGGCGCCACCAACACGGTCGGCGGTCGCCAATAATGATTCGGCGATTGGCGCAGCGCTTGCGGACTGGACCGGGGTGCGCCAGTCCGATGCCCTGCCGTTTTCATCCTATGCGCGGTTTCTGGTACCGCATCCAGGTTGGCCCGGCGAGGCCGCGATCCGCAAATCGGCCGAGCGCGCCCTGCGCGCTGATGCCGAGGAGCCGCAGCTGGTTGCGGCATATTTCGCGCGGTTCGCGCCGCTGACCGCCACGAGCGCACTGCGCCAGGCCGAAGCGCTCGACGCGATCGGTCGCCGCGATGAGGCTCGGATAGCGGCGAAACGAGCATGGACAATGGGTGCGCTTTCGCCGGTCGACGAATCGCGCCTCGTCACACGCTGGCCCGGACTGTTGTCGAGTGCTGATCATGATGCGCGCATGGAACGCCTGTTGTGGAGCCGGTCAACGACACTGGCGGCGCACCAACTGTCACTAACGAGCCCGGTGCGCCAGCCGCAGTTCGATGCGCGCGTGGCCATGCAGGCAAAAGCCCCCGATGCGGTAAGCAAAATAGACTATGTAGCGGCCAGCGCGAGCGGTGATCCCGGCTTTTTGATCGACCGCGTCAACTGGCTGCGGTTGTCGGGTCAAGACTATGCCGCGCAGGCCTTGCTCGCGGCTCCCCGCCGCCTGAGCGCGCCACCGCTCGATGCCGAACGATGGCTGGACATCATCGTCGCGGTCGCCCGCAACGCCGCTGCGCAAGGACAGCAGCAGGTCGCGTACGAGATCTCCAGACAGGTCGAGGACACCTATGCGCCGGGAACAATCGTGCGTGACCGCCCTTTCGGTGAGCGCGATGAGTATACCAATGCGACCTGGTTGGCGGGAACGACTGCACTCAACAAGTTGGGTCGTCCCCTCGACGCGATTCGAATGTTTGATTTATATGCAAAAGCCGCTCGGTCACCGCAGACCCGAGCGAAGGGGCTGTATTGGGCAGGGCGCGCTGCAGAGGCCGCCGGGCGCCGGAGCGATGCCGAAGCCTATTATGCAAACGCCGCGCAGGCATTTGACCAGTTTTACGGCCAACTCGCTGCCGAGCGGATCGGCCGCGTGCCCGCGATACCGCCCGTCACCGATACGATCGAAATTTCTCAGAATCAGCGTGCGGCTTTTTTCAATCAGGAGATCGTCCGCGCTGTCCAGGTCCTGGGAGAGCGCAACGATCACATGACGCAAACATTGTTCGTCCGCCAGATCGCACAAGCTGCCACCAGCGATGTCGATCATGTGCTTGCCGTACAGCTTTCACAGCGCATTGGACGGCCCGATCTGGCCGTCATGGTTGGACGGAGCGCCGGCATCAACGGTTACAGCGACTATGTCCGTGCAGGATTTCCGGTCGTACCTGTGCCGGAGGATGCGCGCGACAACTGGACGATGATCCACGCCATTTCGCGTCAGGAAAGTCAATTTGACCGTGCCGCAGTCAGTCGCGCAGGAGCGCGAGGGCTCATGCAACTGATGCCTGGCACCGCGCATGACACGTCGATCAAGATCGGTGCCACTTATGACATCGGCGGGCTGATTACCGACACGCAGTATAATATCCGTTTGGGCAGCTGGCTGTTCGCGCGGCTGATGGACCGATACAGCGGAAACTACGTCCTCGCCGTCGCTGCCTATAATGCGGGACCGGGCAATGTGAACAAGTGGCTCGCCGCGAATGGCGACCCTCGAAACGGGACCGATGTTTTGCAGTGGATTGAGGCAATCCCGTTTTCAGAAACACGCGGCTACGTCGAGCGCGTCTTGGAGAACGCCGTCGTCTACGACATGATCGATCCCAGCAAGGCCCGCGTTCGGAGCAACACGCCACTATCGATGTACCTTGGCAAGCGGACGCCAGGTTAGGTTTGAGCGATCCGATCACTCCGGCCGGGTTCGAAGCCCTGCGTGCCGAATACGCACAGCTGATGTCGGTCGAACGTCCCGCCGTTGTCGAGGTGGTCAGTTGGGCTGCGGGCAATGGTGACCGGTCGGAAAACGGCGACTACATTTACGGCCGTCAAAAGTTGCGCGCGATCGACAGGCGCGCGTCACACCTTGCCAAGCGGATGAAGGCAGTGACCATCGTCGACCCAGCCGCTCAACACGACCACAGCCATGTCTGGTTCGGGGCAACGGTGACGATTGCCGACGAAGCGGACCGCGAGCGGGTCGTCACACTCGTCGGCTCCGACGAAAGCGATGCCAGCGAAGGTCTGATCAGTTGGACCAGCCCCATGGCCTATGCGTTACGTAGTGCGGCAGTGGGCGATGTGCGCCGGGTCATGTTGCCCGGCGGGGAAAGCGCGGTCGAGATCATTGCGATCCGCTATCCCGGATCGCCAAAGGCAGATCTTGCCAGCGCCACGACTTCGGGATCTGCTTCGAGCGGTTCCATATCGACTGATGCCTGCAGCCGGTCGGCAACATAGCTCAGAGCGGCCATCCGCGCGCCCTTCTTGTTGTTGGCGTCAACCACTTTCCACGGTGCCCATCTTGTGTCTGTGCGCTCGAACATCTTGTCATAGGCCTTGAGGTAGTCTGCCCGGCGCGCGCGGTTGCGATAATCGTCCGTACCCGTTTTCCAGCGTTTCCACGGATCAGCGAGGCGGTGTTGAAAGCGTTTATCCTGTTCCGTCTGAGTGATGTGCAGGAACAGCTTCACGATGGTGACGCCACTATCCTTTTGCTGTGCTTCGAACTCGTTGATCTCGTCGTAAGCTCGTTTCCAGTCAGCCTCACTGCAAAAGCCCTCGACCCGTTCGACGAGAACACGACCGTACCATGTGCGATCGAAAATGTTGATTTCGCCCTTGCCCGGAAGGCGTTTCCAAAATCGCCAGAGGAAATGCCGATCGCGCTCTTCTTCGGTAGGCGCAGCCGTCGGCCATACTTCGTAATAGCGCGGATCCCACAGCGCGGTCAGTCGCTGAACCACCCCTCCCTTGCCACTCGCGTCCCAGCCCTCGATCGCGACGATTGCGCTTTTGCCGTGGATTATATGGGCAGCCTGAATGCGCGCGATCCGTTGCTGCAGCCTGGCGAGTTCTGCATCATAGTCGCCGTCGTAATCGGCGCCCTTTTCAAAGTCGGTCAGGTCGATGGCCATCTGCTCCACCTAGCAAGCTGCCGGTTAAGGTTCCATATCTGCAGCCGATGACCACTGTTACAATCTGGTACGACGGAGCCTGCCCCTTGTGCATCCGGGAGATCGCCCTGATGCGTCGGCTCGACCGCGCGGGCCGTATCGAATTTGTTGATGTGGCCGCGGGAAGCGCCGTCTGCCCGGTCGACCGTGATCTGTTGCTTGCCCGCTTCCATGCACGTGAGAAAGGTGGCCAGATCCTCGATGGTGCGGCTGCCTTTGCAGCGATGTGGCGCGCGATCCCGCTGCTACGTCCGCTTGGCCTCGCCGCACGCAACCGCTTGGTTCTGGCAACGCTGGAGCGTCTTTACACGATCTTCCTTACCGTGCGCCCAATGCTACAGCGGTGGATGCGACAATGAGGAACGCGTCAATGCCCAGCTTGTTAACTCAACCCATCCACCTCGGACTCGGCGCCGCTGCGCTGGTCCAGCCCGAATTCACCGGCATGGAATGGTACGACGATTACGTGGCACGCCACGCCAGCGACGGGATCGAGGGACGGCTGATGTCCATGTACGCTTTTAGCCAAGACTGGGACACATGGGAGATGCATCCCCATGGCGCCGAAGTCGTCGTTTGCATTGCCGGGACGATGACGGTTCATCAAGAAATGGCAGACCGGACTAAAGCCACGGTCACACTCGGCGCGGGCGACTATATCATCAATCCTCCCGGCGTGTGGCATACCGCAGACGTCACGGACAGCGCCACAGCGGTGTTTGTGACAGCGGGCTGGGGCACCGAGCATCGGCCCCGATAGCAACTGGCCGCGTTGTCATCGCGAGGTGGACGGCCGCGCATCACCATCAGCTGCCCCGATGCCAGGCTTGCCGTGGGTTGCACATTGGTGCAAATAATCGCCAGCTGGCGTCGCAACGTCCAGCGATATCGCAACAATCACAGCGGCTGCGCTGAAGCGGCCTTCGAACCCAAGCCTATCTCGTCAGCTTCTTATACGCCAATCGCGTCGGGCGATCCGCCGCATCGCCCATCCGTCGCCGCTTGTCTTCTTCGTAAGACTCAAAGTTTCCCTCAAACCACTCGACGTGGCTGTCCCCCTCGAACGCGAGGATATGTGTTGCCAGACGGTCGAGGAAAAAACGGTCATGGCTGATGACGACAGCGCAACCCGCAAAATTCTCAAGCGCTTCTTCCAGCGCGCGGAGCGTTTCCACGTCCAGATCGTTGGTCGGTTCGTCGAGCAAGAGCACATTACCGCCCGCCGCCAGCATCTTGGCCATGTGCACGCGGTTGCGTTCGCCGCCTGATAGCTGACCGACCTTTTTTTGCTGATCGGTTCCCTTGAAGTTGAATGCGCCGACGTAGGCCCGGGTGTTCACTTCGTGCTTGCCGAAGTAGAAGCGATCGTTGCCGCCCGAAACTTCTTCCCAGACGTTGTGATTAGGATCGAGCGCGTCGCGCGACTGATCAACGAAGCCGAGCTTGACCGTCGGGCCGACGTCGATCGTCCCCTTGTCGGGTTTCTCCTGCCCGGTGATGAGCTTGAACAGGGTCGATTTGCCTGCACCATTCGGCCCAATGACGCCGACAATGCCACCCGGCGGCAGCGTGAACGTGAGATTTTCGAACAGCAACTTGTCGCCATATGCCTTGCTCAGCCCCTGAGTCTCGATCACCTTGCCACCCAGGCGCTCGGGTATCTGTATCAGAATCTGCGCGCCACCCGGGCGACGGTCAGCCTGTTTTTCGACAAGCTCATCGAACGCGCGGATACGCGCCTTCGATTTGGTCTGCCGGGCCTTCGGCGACTGGCGAATCCATTCCAGCTCTTCCTTGATTGCCTTTTGCCGACCTTCCTCTTCGCGGTCCTCCTGGCCCATGCGCTTTGCCTTGGCTTCGAGCCACGACGAGTAATTGCCTTCGAACGGAAGGCCGCGCCCGCGATCGAGCTCGAGTACCCAACCGACGACGTTATCGAGGAAGTAACGGTCATGGGTGACGAGGATGACATTGCCGGCATAATTGATGAGATGCTGTTCCAGCCATGACACCGACTCGGCATCGAGATGGTTAGTCGGCTCGTCGAGCAGCAGGATTTCTGGCTTTTCGAGCAGCAGGCGGCACAGCGCAACTCGACGGCGCTCGCCGCCAGACAGGCTGTCGACGGTCCAGTCGCCTGGCGGGCAACGCAGGGCTTCCATTGCGATCTCGAGCTGGTTGTCGAGTGTCCAGCCGTCGACCGCATCGATTTTTTCCTGAAGTGTGCCCATTTCCTCGAGCAGTTTGTCGAAATCGGTTTCGGCGGTTGGCTCGCCCATCTCGGCTGAAATGGCGTTGAAGCGGTCCACCATATCGGCAACCTCGCGCACGCCGTCCTTGACGTTTTCCATGACGGTTTTCTTGGGGTTGAGCTGGGGCTCTTGTTCGAGGTAGCCAACGCGGACGCCGTCGGCTGCCCATGCTTCACCATTAAACTCGGTGTCATACCCTGCGATGATCTTCATCAGCGTCGATTTACCAGCGCCGTTGACGCCGATGACGGCGATCTTGGTGCCGGGCAGGAATTGCAGGTGGATATTATTGAGCACCGGCTTGGCGGCGCCAGGAAAGGTCTTGGTCAGCCCCTTCATAACATAGGAATATTGCACGGCCATGGGTCGGGTCTTTCGGGGCTGGATAATACGGAATTTTGCCGGCCATCTAGGGTGTGAGGTGCCGATTGGCAAACCGCTGCTTGGCGGTTAGGCCGTAAGCCATGAGAAAAACAAGTTTAGCCGCGTTCGCCGCCGCAACCGCCCTTATCGCCCCCGCCAAGGCTCAGCGTCCGGTGCCTTCCGCTCCTGCCGCCATTACGCCTGACGTCGCGGCGCTGCGCGATGCTGCCCTGCTCGACGATGTCGCTTTGGACATTATCGAAGGCATCACAACCGAAGTCGGTCCCCGTATGGCAGGGACCGAAGCCGAGGGGCGGGCGCGGGCCTGGGGTCTTGCCAAACTGACCTCGCTGGGATTCAAAAACGTGCGGATTGAGACGACCAAAATGCACACGTGGGTGCGCGGGGTCGAAACCGCCGAAGTGGTGAGCCCCTTCCCCCAAAAATTGCGACTGACCGCGCTCGGAAGCTCGGGGGCGACGCCGCCCGAGGGCTTGACTGCCGAGATCGTCTATTTCGCCAGCTTTAGAGATCTGCAAATGGCGCCAAACGGCAGCCTGAACGGCAAGATTGCGTTCGTGTCGAATGCCATGGTCGCGACGCAAGACGGCTCCAGCTATGGTGCATATGGACCCGCACGCTTCGTTGGACCCAACCTCGCTGCGAAAAAAGGTGCGGCAGCGATGTTGATCCGTTCGATCGGCAGCGATCGTGGACGCGGGCCCCATGCGGGCCAGACCACGTTCGAAAAGGGTGTGACGCCGATCCCGGCGGCTGCGCTTTCGACTTCAGACGCCGATAATCTGTCGCGCATGATCAAGCGCGGCAAGCCAATCAAGCTCCATCTTACGCTTACGCCGCGCGATCTGGGCATGACAGAAACCGGCAATGTCATTGCCGAAGTGCCCGGCACAGATCCAGCAGCCGGAGTCGTTCTTGTCGGCGGCCACCTAGACAGCTGGGATCTGGGTACGGGCGCCATTGACGACGGCGCAGGTATCGCCATCACGGCAGCGGCCGCCAAGCGCCTGCTCGACGGCCCTGCACCGCGCCGCACGATCCGAATTGTATGGTTCGGCGACGAAGAGACGGGCGGTGCCGGATCGGGCGCTTATTTCGCCGCGCACAGGAATGAACGTCACGCCCTCGCTGCTGAGTCCGATTTCGGTGCCGACCGCGTGTGGCGCTTTGGCGTCAATTTGCCCGACAAAGCCAGTGCTGTCGGCGACCGGCTGGCAACTGCTCTCGCTCCGCTCGGCATTGTCCGCTCGCACGAAAAGGCGGGTGACGGCGCCGATATCGAGCAGTTGGTCAAAGCCGGCGTATCCGCGGTCGACCTCAACCAGACAGGGACACGCTATTTCGACTATCATCACACACCCGAAGATACATTCGAGCGGATCGATCCAGCTCAGCTCCGCCAGAATGTTGCGGCATGGACGGCGATGCTCGCGATCACGGCCAACGCGCCAGAGGAACTCATCAAGAATTGACGGGTCAATTGTGGCCGCTATGTGGCACGAAGGCTTTTCCGGAACGCGCTATGACCAAGATCGTCCTGTTGTTGACCACCACTGTGCTGCTGACGCTGACTGCCTGCAGCAAAGCGCCTGATGCGACGAACGTCGCGGATACTGGCAATAGTGCCGGTGCCGCGCTTGAAAATTCGGCAGCCGAGCTCGAGGCGACGACCGACAACCTTGTCGACGGCGAAGTGGCCAATATCGACGCAGAAGCCAACGGGACCGCCGGTCAGGGTGGCGGGACAAATGCAGTGACCAAGTAGTTACTGTCGCGGTGTTCGGCCGAAGCCGGCGCCGCTGCCGTGCTTTCAACGAGCAGGAAGCTTGAGAGTGGGCTATGCGATTTGGTACCGCGTCCGGGCGGACATTGGGCGCACTGCACGCGATCGGCGGCCGATCACGTCCAGTGGACGCCACGACAGATTGCCGTAGCCTCGCGTTGCCGACGGTTGCCGAGGCTGATCGGCATTACCAAGTCTGCGTCCTAAAACGCCGCATACTCCGCGACATTACCGAGCGGTCAGTTCCGCGGCTTATCAAGCCGTCCATACGAGCGACGCCGGTGACACGTACTTGCAAGTGGGTTCAATTAGCGCAGCAAGAGCAAAAATGGCGGAGACAGGAAAATTTCGGGGAGCGAGTTGCCATTATCATGCCGAATGCGCTGGCCATTATTGCGGTGCTGGAAAACCCCGATCTAAAAGCGCTCCGATTAAAGAGCGGTGTCGCCGATGCGCAGGTGTTTGCCGCTCGCTTGCTGCCGGATCCAACCGTGCAGGGCAGTTTCGATAAAATTTTGAGCGGACCCGATCCTCTCAATGGGTTCGGCGGGCAGATTGGATTCGACATCGGTGCCCTGCGGGCACGCCACGTAACAGCCGAGGGCGCGCGCGCTGCCAGACAGCAAGTCCGGCTCGACTTGGCGTTGGCTGAATGGCAAACAGCTGGAGCTGCGCGACTTCAAGGCACGCGCCTGCTTGCACTGGTTAAGCAACTGGAACTGGGTCGGCAAGTGTTGCGTCCGCAGAAAATTTGTTGGCCCGGACGCAAAATGCTGTGGGACGCGGCGACGTCGCGGGCGCGGACGCCGATACACGAAGACTTGCGGCTCTCGATGCCAGCGACAAGTTGCGTTTACTGGAACGCGATTTGACCGCCGCGCAGCTCGAACTGAATAAAACTCTGGGACTACCCCCCGAAGCCGTGGTTCATCTTGTGCCAATCGGCGATCCGATCGCACCCCCTATCGCTGAAATGCTGTCGAAGCGGGCGGTTGCCGAGCGTCTTGACCTTGCCGCGCTGCGTGCCGGCTATGATGCTGCCGAAAGCGTCGTGCACAAGGCTGTACTACAGCATCGGGCGTTTAATCGGATCCATAGCCTGCTGCGGTGAAGTAGTTTTGGCATTCTTCGGGAGAGTAGAGGTCGCAGATGCTGCCGACGGCTTTCCAAAGGTCGTCGATGGTCCTTGC
>JANXSN010000019.1 GCA_025352685.1 Sphingomonadales bacterium | reverse complement strand
CGCCGATACATGTCCCGAAATCCGATCCCGAAGATCGGCCGAATAGGATTTTCCCATGATCCACCTCCAATCACGGTGAATCACACTTCCCAAATAAAAGAAATCCCTCGGCCGATTCTTATTTCATGTGGGATGCTCTAGCGTCAGGATCTGGTGCACGCGTTCGAGTTCTGCGGGTCCGTAATGCCGGCGCCCGGCCGTTGTCGGCAACGGCTCGAGCAGTCCGCGCGCCTCGTAAAAGCGCAGTGTACGGCTGGTCAGTCCTGCGCGGCGAGCCGCTTCGGCGATGTCGAACGAATCAGTCGAGCAGTGCCTATGCCAGTTGACGTCGTGTCAACTTCAAGCATTTTATTCGAGGCGCCTACAGCCTTCTATTGACAAGCCTGTCAGTTAGGTTGCAGCTTGCAACCAAATGGCACGGGAGAGGTGCGGTGGCGACAGCAGCAGTTATTGAGTCAGGCGAACCGAGTTTCATGCTCGGTCCGGACGAGGCGGACCGCCTCGATGTTACCCAACCCCATCTGTACACGTCCAACACCTGGCATGAGCCGTTTCGTGAACTGCGCGAAAAGGGCGGAGTCTATTATTGCGAGAATGGCCGGTTCGGCCCGTACTGGTCGATCTCGACGTATAAGCCGATCATCCATATCGAGGCGCTGCCAAAGATATTTTCGTCGTCATGGGAAGTGGGCGGTATCACCGTTGCAGGCGATCCCGAGCGAATTCTGGATGGTGAAGTCCGCATGCCGATGTTCATCGCAATGGACCCGCCGCAGCATAGCGCACAACGCCGTACGGTCGCGCCTGCCTTCACGCCCAGCGAAATCTTGCGGATGCGCGAGGACGCTGTTGCGCGCACTGCCGAGGTTCTCGACGCACTGCCTATCGGCGAGGCGTTCGACTGGGTTGAACGGGTATCGATTGAACTGACGACCGGCATGCTTGCGCGGCTGTTCGATTTTCCGTGGGAAAGCCGACACAATCTGACGCGCTGGTCCGATGCGCTTGGCGATATCGAGGCGTTCGGGACGTTCGAAGACCGGCAAAAACGATTAGCGACCGCGTTCGAGATGGGCACGGCGTTCCATCAATTGTGGGAGTCGAAAAAGAACCAGCCCCAGACGCCTGACCTGATTTCAATCATGCTCCATTCGGACGCGATGGCGACGATGGATGACGGTGAATTCATGGGCAACCTCATCCTTTTGATCGTTGGCGGCAATGACACGACGCGCAACTCGATGACTGCCTTTGCCCATGGCCTCGCCCAATTCCCGGACGAGCGCGCTAAGCTGGAGGCGCGCCCGGACCTGATCCCCAATGCCGTCAGCGAACTCATCCGCTGGCAGACACCGCTCGCACACATGCGGCGTACCGCGACTGAGGATGCCGAAGTGGACGGACACCACATTAAAAAGGGTGATCGGGTGGTGCTTTGGTATATTTCGGCCAACCGCGATGAAAGCGTGTTTCCTGACGGCGACAGGATCATCGTTGATCGCGGCAATGCGCGACGACATCTTGCGTTCGGCTATGGAATCCATCGCTGCGTCGGCGCCCGGGTCGCCGAGTTGCAGCTGATCGTTCTGCTCGAGGAAATGGCCAAGCGCCGCCTGCGTGCCGTGCCACTCGGCCAGCCCACACGCGTCCCTGCATGCTTCGTCAACGGCTATCGGTCGCTCCCGGTAAGGCTGGAACGCTACTGAGACATGAAACCGAAGCAGCGGACGGTTCGTATATCGCGTATCAACCCGGAGACGACCCGATGACCCTCAACCGACGCAGTTTCGTGACCGCCTCGAGCGCGCTCGTACTTGGCGGCGTACTCGCAACCGGTGCCTGTGCAAAACCGCCGGTTCGCAAATATGAACTTACAATCACGGACGCCGAATGGAAAAAGCGGCTGACCCCGGTACAATATCGGACGCTGCGGGAGGCAGCGACCGACCAGCCGGGACAAAGCCCGTTTCTGAACGAGCACCGTGCAGGCATTTTCTCGTGCGCCGGGTGCAAGCTGCCCAATTTTTCGTCGAAGACCAAGTTCGATAGCGGCACGGGGTGGCCAAGCTTTTACGACCACCTGCCAAATGCTACGCTGACTAATGTGGACCGAACACTGGGGTTTGAACGCGTGGAAGTTGTTTGCCGTCGTTGTGGAGGCCACCTTGGTCACGTGTTCGACGACGGCCCGGCACCAACGGGCAAACGGTATTGCATGAACGGGACAGCATTGCTCTTTAAGTCCCGCCTCGCTTAACCTGCCAAAATCGCGCTGATTTACGAGGCGCGGCATTCCGGGGTGCAGCGATTTCGCTGTTTGTCGCGCTGCCGCCGAACAGCGCACGCGGCTGGCGTTGGTAACTTGCCACCAGACTTGCACGGTATTGACGTTCGTCGGTGCCGGCTACGTCGCCTTGATTTGCGGCGCTCGGTACATTGATCGTGCGCAGTGCGTGGGGGCACTGGGTATCGAGCTGCGCCCGCGACGGCTTTTCGGGTTCTTGATTCGGGGGCTCGATCTCAACAACCACGTACCACGACCTCCACCACCCTGGTGAATTCGAATCAAACCGCGGACCGTGCTGCACCTGTTGGATCGCACGTACGACAGCGAACACCTGCGCTATCACGTAACGTTGCGTTAAGTAACGAACCGACGCCTAGTGAACAAATCGCGCGACGACATCACGATAACTGCGTGACACTTTCACAGAAGCGCCCGATTCCAGCACCAGGAAGCATTCGCCATTGGTGTGCGGCTTAACCTGTTTTACGAGGTCGAGGTTGACGATGGTGGAGCGGTGGACCCGCTGAAATCGGCGCGGGTCGAGGCGCCTTTCGAGATCCTTCATCGTCTCGCGCAGGATCAGCGTGTTTTCGGCGGTGTAAATACACATGTAATCGCCCGCTGCGTCGATCCGTTCGATATTGTCGACATCGACGCGGAAAATCTGTCCCCGGTCCTTGATGTTGATTAATTTTTCGAAGCGATTGGCTGCTGGCGCGTCGTTGCCGTCGGACATTTCTTCGGCTGCTTCGGGCGCGTGCTCTGTGAGTGCTTCCATGAGCCGGCCGGCTTCTTCGGCGCCTCGTTTTTCGCTTAGGCGTTGCCGCACGCGGTCGAGCGTGTCTGCAAGCCGCGTTTCTTCAACGGGCTTGACCAAATAGTCGATCGCCTGCGCCTCGAACGCACGGATCGCATGGTCGGCGTAGGCCGTAACGAACACGAACAGTGGTGGTTCGACTTCCATAAGGCCCTGCACAACAGAAAAACCATCGAAACCAGGCATCTGAATATCGAGGAAAACGAGATCCGGTTTATGCTTTTTGATTGACCGGATCGCTTCACGCCCGTTTGAACAGGTGTCGACGATATACACATCATCGTGCGCCTGGAGGCGGAGTTCCATCCCTTGGATGGCGAGGGTTTCGTCGTCGACGAGAATGGTTCGTATGGTCATGCAGCCTCTAGTTTCTGTGCCTCGACGATCATCGGGATTTCGACTGTGACGACAAACCCTCCGCCGGGCGCATCGCCGCTGTCGAACCTGTGATCGGGCCCATAGGCCTGCGCCAGACGGTCGCGGATGTTGGCCAGACCGACGCCTGTCGAATAACTGGGGCGGACTGTCGCGTCGTTCAACCCCGGTCCGGTATCGGACACGGTGATCTGCACCCGTTCGCCGTTGAGCCGCGCCGCAATCGCAATCTCGGCACCTTCTTCTTGTGGGGTGACGGCGTATTTTATGGCATTTTCGACAAGCGGCTGGAGTAGCAGTGAGGGTAGTCGCGCCTTGGCTACGCGCGGATCGATTTCGAACCGGGCCTGTAGCCGTTCCTCGAAACGCATCTTTTCGATATCGAGGTAAAGCTTGAGCGTCTCGACTTCCTGCTCGATTGTCACCTGGGATTCGGGCTCGTTGACCAAGGTATAGCGCAGGAACGACGAAAGCCGACCCAGCATTGCGTTGGCCCGATCAGTCTGTTTGAGCAGAACGAGCGTCGAGATCGAATTGAGTGTATTGAACAAAAAGTGCGGATTGAGCTGGTAACGCAGCATCGCGAGCTGCGCCGACGATGCCGTTGCTTCGAGCTTAAGCAATTGCATCGCCTGCCGCTCGGCAATCAGGAAGAAGTTGATCCCGTAATAGAGTGCCGACCAAGCACCGAGCAGCAGCGTGCTGATTGTCGCGGAACCCAAAAACAGGTCCACCTCGATGACGTTGCGCCCCTCGTTGACCATCGTGAACACCCAAGCGTCGATCACCGAATAGGCGGCGACGGATAGCGTGACAGTGGCGACGCTGCCGGTCCAGATAAACAAGGGTGGTTTGCGGATTAGCCATCGGTAAACCGCCGCCATCACCAAAGTGATCGAATAGCCCGTTGCCGCTGATACCAGTATCTGGATGAGGAACGGCAAGCCGAGCCCGTTAGCAATGCCGCTGGCGACACGCAGCAAGACATATCCGGCCCATCCTGCCCCCTGCAGGAGCCAGAACGCACGATTTTTGTCGTTGAAAAATGCAGCAGGAGAGGCAGACGGTTTAGCCATTCACGCGCTCTCTAGTCGATTTTGAACGGGCTTGGTAGGATGGGCAAAAGGAGAGCAGCAATGGCTGACGTTGAGACTCATGACGGACCCCGCGCGCAGTTCCGCGCGATGACTGAAGGAACGCAGGAAGACTGGTCAATCATTGCTGGTCACTTTCGCGGATTCGCTTCATCGGTGGCGGACCGGGTGCTTGACCATCTCCGGTTGCTCGACGGTGACTATGGCGGCTTTCCCGTCGACCGGCTCACCCATAGCTTGCAAACCGCCACGCGTTCCCACCGCGACGGCCGCGGGGAAACCTACGTCGTGATGGCGCTGCTCCACGACATCGGTGACACACTTGGCAGTTATAACCATCCTGACGTTGGTGCCGCAATCGTCAAGCCGTTCGTAACCGAGGAAGAGCATTGGATCTGCGCGAACCATGGAGCGTTCCAAGGCTATTATTATTTCCACTACGTTGGAATGGACCGCAACGCGCGTGAGGCCTTCCGCGACCATAAGCACTTCGCCGCCTGCGAGGAGTTCTGCGCCAAGTATGATCAGGCTTCTTTCGACCCCGATTACATCTCGGCGCCGCTCGAATTTTTCGAACCGATGGTACGCCGCGTGATGGCCAAGCCGCTGACCGGCATGCTGGCCCGGCTCGCGACAGATTGACGTCCTTTAAAAAAACTGCCGTCTTTCTGGGGAAGGACGGCAGCGTTTCTTATCGGCAAGATATCACTCAGTAAGCGACGTTCAGCGTGAAAATGAAGGTGCGGGGTAGGGCAACCTGCGCAAAAGGTATTGTCTGCACGGCGGTCGATCCGCCGCTGAAGCCGCCTGTGTAGAACTCCTTGAAGAGGTTTTGTACGTTGAACTGAATATACGTCTGCTTGTTCAAGCCAGCCCAAGCCATGTTGAGACGCGCGTCGAGGTCGACGATGGAGTAACCTGGCGCATAGGCCCCATAAAGCTGGTACTCTATGCCGACGGCGCCTTTGTAAACGCCAGCAGGACCCGCTGGCGTGTTGGCGGCGGTCGGGCAAACGGCATTAACCAACGCAACCGTACAACCCAGCGCCGGTGAGTTCTGGTCGTTCAGGTAACGACGTCCGTAGCGTTTGGCCTGCATGCCGATTTCAAGGGGCCCGAAGTTACCCTGAATTCGACCTCCGAACGAATAGACCGACGCACCCGATTCACGCTGGCCTGCCGTTGCCGCAAGGATTGGCGCACCGGCTATCGTGCAATTGATCGTAGAATTGAGGTTGGTCAGGATAGCGGGGCATCTCCCGATTTGCAGGTTGCTCTTGATTTCCGACTTCAGATACGAGCCGAACGCATAAACCGTCAGCTGCGGGATGGGTCGGACAGAAACGCTCGCGTCGACGCCATATTTATCGACCCGGCCGAGGTTGCGGTAGACTGTCGTCTGCGTATCGGGATCGAACGCGCTCGCCAACCGGTTCGTAAAGCGCGTGAACCAAGGGCCTATCTCCGCCTGTATCATGCTCGACGAATAGCGGATGCCACCATCGAAATTGTCAGTGGTTTCAGGAACTGGCGTTGCCTGGGCGCTGCCGGCCGGGAAGTAGAACGCGTTATACAAATTGTCGGTACCAGGAACCTGAAGACCCTTCGAATAATTCGCAAAGACCGAAACATGGTCTGCAGGCTTGTATACAAAACCGACATTTGGAAGGACGCGATTATATTTGAACGTCCGACTTTGCGGCAACGCCCACCCGGTAGGTAACCCTGTCGCCGGGTTTACTGAATAGGGGTTTGCCGCCGTAATCGTATTTTGAACCGTCGCGTCGCGCCCGAAACATTCGACGAAGCCACTCGCGCTGCTGGTGAAGCAATAGTTGGTCAAGTCGCGCTGGAAGAAAGGCGCGCGGATACCTAGCGAAACGACGAGTCTGCGGTCGAAAAATTCGCCGCGATATTCGCCGGAAATCTGGTTCAACGTCGCATACGACAAACGATCGCGCTTTTCGAGCAGGACGCCCGTTGAAGTCGTGATGCCGTTGTTGACCGGGAACACGTCGATCGGCATCCCGTTGCCCTGCAGGAAGCCTATTTCACCGGTTTGCCTGTGGCGGGCGCGGTCGAACGAATAGTTCAGACGCAGGGTCTGGCCTTCCGCAACGTCCCAACGAAGCGACGCCAGCACGCCGTAGCGGCGGGTCTGTGTCTGGCTGGGTGCCAGAACATTGACGATATCGAGCCGATCACCGTCGCCGTTCAGGTCTTTGCCGACGTACGGCACGCCGCCAAAGTAGCCCGGAATGCAGGTATTGCTCGCCGAATTCGGGGTTATCGCACACAGCGCTGTGGAGGCGGTGCCGCCTGCAGGATTGATGTCGCGAAGTCCTTCGCGTGCCTGTGTCGTGCCGCCGCCGTTTGCCTTCACATATTGAAAACTCGGATCAACGGTCAGCACCAGGCCAGGCGCCAATGTGAAGCGCGAATTGATACGGATATTGCCGGTGTTCGACGGATTATAACGTTCATCGAAAGTGGTGCCGCAGCCCGAGTTGGTGTCGACATCCGCCACGCCTGCTTGACCGGGGTTAATCTGGCAACGTGCCACGGTGTAGGGGATTTCGCTTGCACTGATCGGGTAGCGGTTCGCTGAACCTGTGCCGACTGTTCGTGCTGCGGGGTTTGTCGGGCTCTGCACAAGATCGGTGCGAAGCGGCACCGAACCACCGAAATTGTTACGGTTTTCGTTGTAATTGCCTGCAATGGCTATGAAGTCGCCATTGTCGCCGATCGGTTGATAAATCTTCGCGTTGAGCTGCTGCTTGTTGACCTTGCCGATGTTGTTGACGAACCAGTCGTTGGTCGCCTTACTGCCCGAAATCCAAGCTTTCGTGCCGAACGATGTGAACACACCGGTGTCGAGGACGGCGAACACACGGAAGAAGTTGAAGTCGCCGACCGATCCGAGAACACGGGCATGGAAGTCGTCGGTCGGCGTGCGCGAGCGGTAGTTGACGGTGGAACCCGAGGCAGCCGCCGACGGGCTGTCCACGTCAGTCGACCCATAGTTAACATTGACGTTCTCAATCAGTTCAGGGTCGAGCTGCTGGTTGGAGAACACAGCGTAGCTGCCCGAATCGTTCAGCGGAACGCCGTCGAAGGTGAGCGAGATGCGGCTCGAGTCGAATCCACGAATGCTCAACGTGCCGCCGGCCGATCCAAACGGATCGTTGTTCTGGAAATTGACACCGGGCAGCTGATTGATGGTGTCGAGAATAGTATTACCAGGCGTCTGGCGCGCAATGAACTCTTGGGTGAGGACACCTTTGGCTTTGGAGGTATCGGGAAGTTCCACGCCACCGACGGCCTTGGTCGTGGTGGCGGTTACAACAATCGCGTTCTTGTCAAAATCGACCGAACCAGTCGACTGCGCATGTGCGGTGCTCGAAAATGTAAGCGCAGCCAGCGCTACGCCGAAATATAGCTGATATTTCATCTGTTTACCCCTAGCGCGCCCCGCGGGATAGGACACGGCCACCCGCCTGCTGGAGACGCCTCTTACGCGCCTATGTTGCGACTGCGTGACAGCGGCAACTTTTCTTGGTTAACGAAGTATCAATCGTTCATTGTGCGTTGTAAAAAAGCAACGCCGTGCAACCCTGGTCCCTCAGGGTTTCAGTACTGTATCGATCGCCTCGGGCAGCAGGTCGGGATAGTCGGTTGTGTAGTGAAGTCCTCGACTTTCCTTGCGCTCGAGCGCCGAGCGCACGATCAGGTCGGCAACCTCAACGAGGTTGCGCAACTCGATCAGATCGGCCGTAACGCGGAAATTACCGTAATAATCAGCGACTTCCTGGCGCAGGAGTGCGATACGGTGTGCGGCGCGCTCAAGTCGCTTGGTCGTCCGCACGATGCCGACATAGTCCCACATGAAGCGCCTGATTTCGCGCCAGTTATGCTGAACGACGACTTCCTCGTCCGAATCTGTTACGCGGCTTTCGTCCCAAGCGCGCACGTGCGGCGGTGCAGCACCAGGGTGAGCCAGGATATGCTGGGCTGCCGCCTCGCCGAAGACAAAGCACTCGAGCAGCGAATTCGAGGCAAGCCGGTTCGCGCCGTGCAATCCGGATTGGCTGACTTCGCCTGCAGCGTACAAACCGGGCAGGTCGGTACTGCCGTCGAGGTCAATCAAGACGCCCCCGCATGTATAATGCTGCGCGGGCACAACGGGGATCGGCTGGGTGGTAATATCGATCCCCACTGTCAGCAGCTTTTCGTAAATATTGGGAAAGTGCCCGCGGACAAAATCTGGGTCGCGGTGGCTGATGTCGAGATGGACATAGTCGAGGCCTAGACGCTTGATCTCATGATCGATTGCGCGCGCCACGATATCGCGCGGCGCGAGTTCTTCGCGCGGATCAAAGCGCGGCATGAACCGAGCGCCGTCGGTCGGCAGCTTGAGCTGTCCGCCTTCGCCGCGAATGGCCTCCGTGATCAGGAAGTTCTTGACCTCCAAATTATAGAGACACGTCGGGTGGAATTGCATGAATTCCATGTTGGATACACGGGCGCCTGCGCGCCACGCCATCGCGATTCCGTCGCCGGTCGCTCCGCGCGGTGCGGTCGAGAACAGATAGCATCGCCCCGCGCCGCCTGAGGCCAGGACCGTTGCCGGCGCAGTGATTGTCTCGACATGTTTTGTGCGGCGGTTGAATGCATAGACGCCCCAGACGTGGGGTGCGTCGTTACGGTCTTCGACATGTTTTTGCGTAATCAGGTCGATGGCGACCATATCGGGAAGCAAGGTAATGTTGGGGTTGGCGGCGGCGGCTTTTTCGAGCGCTTGTTGCACGGCCCAACCGGTTGCGTCGTCGACATGGACGATGCGACGGTGGCTATGGCCGCCCTCGCGCGTCAGATGCCAGCGGTCGGATTCGCCAGGATTGAAGGGGACGCCGAGCTGTGCGAGCCGCTCAATCGCGGTAGGTGCATTTTCGACGACGAATTCCACAGTCGCACGGTTGTTGAGACCTGCGCCTGCGACCATCGTATCTTCGATGTGACTTTCGAACGTGTCGCCAGCTTCGAGGACGGCCGCAATGCCCCCCTGCGCCCAGGCCGTCGAGCCTTCTGAAAGACCGCCTTTGGCGATGACTGCGACGCGCTTGGTCTGCGCGAGAGTGATCGCCGCCGTCAGCCCTGCCGCACCCGAGCCGATCACCAGTGCGTCATAGGAATCAGCCAACGGCTGTCCTCCCGGAGGCTGCGCGCGTCAGATTGAGAAAGACGTGCTCGAGATCCGCCTCGCGCGTCGACACATCGACGATACCCAGACCTGCATTGTTGACGGCGGTTATCACGTCACCAGCATTGGCCTGGGCTTTGGAATAGGTAATGGCGAGCACACGATCTCCCTTGAGCTCTACTCTTTGAAAGAATGGTGATGAGGGGGCCTCGACGAGATCGCGGTCGACAGTGACTTCGACAACCTTCTCCTGCGCCATGCCGACCAGTTCGCGCGTCGGCTTGTTGGCGATCAGCTGACCGTGGTTGATGATCGCGATGCGATCGCACAGTTCCTCGGCTTCTTCGAGATAATGGGTGGTCAGCACAACGGTCACGCCTTGGGCGTTCAACGCGCGGACATAGGCCCATAGGTGCTGGCGAAGTTCAATATCGACGCCCGCGGTCGGCTCATCGAGCACCAGGACCGGCGGTGAATGGACCATCGCCTTGGCGACGAGCAGTCGCCGTTTCATGCCCCCGGATAGCGTTCGGGCATAGGCATCGGCCTTGTCCTCCAGATGGACCGCGCGCAGCAGCTCCATCGAACGACGCTTGGCCTTTGGTACGCCGTAAAGCCCGGCCTGCAGTTCGAGCGCCTCGAGCGGCGTAAAAAACGGATCGAACAAGATTTCCTGTGGCACGATGCCGATCGATGCTTTGGCATTGCGTGGATGCTCGTCGATGTCGAAGCCCCAGATCCGCGCCGCGCCGCTGGTCTTCATGACCATACCGGAGAGTATGTTGATGAGCGTGGATTTGCCGGCGCCATTGGGGCCCAGCAGGCCGAAAATCTGTCCGCGCGGTACATCGAAGCTGACGCCTGACAGCGCCTGTTTGCCCCCGGCATAGATTTTTTTCAGGTCGATGATCTGGATGGCCGGTTCTGGCGTCGAGAGAGTCATTCACAGCCGATTAGCGGCGCAAGGCCAGCACGCAAGGTCTACATGCGCAAGGGCTGCAAAGATTGGCGCGACGTTAACCATCCGTGTTGACGACGATTTGTTGCTCTCGGGCTATCAGCAACGTGTGGGGACCATCGGAGGCAACAGGCCGTTTCGGGCCATCGCGGCGTGTGCGCTACTGACGGTGGGGGTCGTCGGTGGTCCTGCGCACGCCGCGATCCAGACGGCGAACGCGAACGCAGTTGCGCTCAAACCGTTGTCTGTCCTCAAGATCAGCGACCTCGACTTCGGAACGATGATCGCCGGACCCGTGGCGGGGACGGCGGTGATCGACCCGAACACCGGCGCGCAGACGACGACCGGCGGCACGACTGCGGCGGGGGGAAGTCCACAGACAGCGCAATTCCTGACTTATGGCACCCAGAACTCGATCCTGCAGGTCAACCGTGGCCCGTTGCCCGTTTTGACCCGCGCGGGCGGTGGGGCGACGATGAATGTAACCCAGCTGACTTTAAACGGTCCTGTGATCCGGGTCGTCAATCCAGCAGGCGTGATGGACCTGCGTGTCGGTGGCACACTGGCCGTTGGTGCCAACCAGCTCGCCGGGACCTACACCGGTAGTTTCGACATCATCGTCGCCTATTTTTGATCGTTTTATCCTTACCGGAACTACAACCAGTTCCTGTGGCTGTGGCGTTAAGTCCAGTCGTACAATGTGACGGCCATGATCGGGGGACTAGCTCATTTTATCCGCGCCATCGCGGCGTTTGCCCTGCTGGGTGCGCCGCTTTTCGCAACGTCGCGAGCCTCGGCTGCTACGGGTAGCGCCGCGAGCACCGCGACGCTGGTCGCGCCCTTATCGGTGGTGAAGATCAACGATCTCGACTTTGGCGACCTCGTTGCCTCGGCAACGGCGGGCACGGCAACGATCAATGCCTCGACAGACGCCCGAACGACCGCAAGCGGGGTGACGCCCGCGGGAGGGACACCGAAGGCTGCGCACTTCACCGCAGCGGGACAGGTCGGCGCGATCGCATTGATCGCGCTGCCCGCATCGATCGCGTTGACCCGGAACGGTGGCACCGAGACGATGACCGTGAGCAGCATTTCGAGCAATGGCGCGACGTTGCGCCTGATACCTGCCACCGCTGCGATCAATGTTGCGGTCGGCGGCTCGTTGAATGTGGCGGCCAACCAGGTCGAAGGCGCTTACGCTGGAACCTTCACGATCAACATTTTGTATTTCTAGACGGACCTCGTCACGGTCGCTAGGACCTTGCCTGTGATCGCACCACCCGAAACCTTCCGTATCGCCAGCCGCCGAATTTGCTGTGACGGCTCGGGCGATATCCCTGCGGCCCTTGGCCACCCGCGCGTCTGGCTCGAAATCGACGAACGAGGCTTTGTCGATTGCGGCTATTGCGACCGGCGTTTCGTGCTGATTGGTGGCGCCGCCGACAGTGTTTCTCACGATGATGGTGCGAAGGCGGCTTGAAGTTACTATGTGGCGCATATGAACATTGATCCACGCGCCCTGCTTTACGCTGACACCCTCGATCCGACCGAGGCGCAACGCCTCACCCGCGATGCGCTTTCGGCGTGCGACGACGGCGAGCTTTATCTGCAATATCGTACCAATGAATCGTTTGGCTTCGATGACGGACGGCTCAAGATTGCCGATTACGGCTCGGCGCGCGGCTTCGGCCTGCGCGGTGTGTCAGGTGAGGCCACGGGCTTTGCACATTCGGACGATGTATCACCTGCGGGAATTGCGCGCGCCGCCGCAACGCTGAAGTTGCTTGATCCAGCCAGTGCCGGCGCGGCACCCGCGCCGCGCAAGAGCAATCGGCATCTCTACACCGCTGCCGATCCGCTCGGGCTCGTTCCCTTTGCCGACAAGGTTGCCCTGTGCCAGCGGATCGATGCCGTTGCGCGCGCCCGCGATCCACGCGTGGTTCAAGTATCGGTTGGACTGTCGGGCACATGGAACGTGATCGAGATCGTCCGTGCCGACGGCTATGTCGCGACCGACATTCGCCCCCTTGTCCGTCTCAACGTCAGCATCGTTGCGCAGCAGGGTGACCGGCGCGAATCAGGCAACTTCGGGGTCGGCGGTCGTTATCTTTATGACAGGTTGTTCGACGAAGCGCTCTGGAATCGCGCCATCGACGAGGCGCTGGCCCAAGCGCTGGTCAATCTCGATTCGGTAGCGGCCCCTGCGGGAGAAACCACAGTGTTGCTTGGCCCGGGATGGCCCGGAATCCTGTTGCATGAAGCGATCGGGCACGGGCTTGAGGGCGATTTCAACCGGAAGGGGACATCGGCGTTTGCCGGGCGGATCGGCGAACGGGTGGCCGCACCGGGCGTGACCGTAGTCGACGACGGGTCCCTCCAAGATCGACGCGGCTCGCTCAGCATCGATGATGAGGGCACGCCGACGTCCGAAACGGTCCTGATCGATGACGGCATCTTGAAGGGATATATGCAGGATCGCCTCAATGCGCGCTTGATGGGTGTCGCCGCGACCGGCAACGGGCGGCGCGAAAGCTACGCCCATGCCCCTATGCCCCGAATGACCAATACGTTCATGAAGAACGGGACGGATGACCCCACCGAGCTGCTCTCGCGCGTGAAATCGGGCATCTTCGCCAAAAGTTTTGGTGGCGGTCAGGTCGACATCGTGTCGGGTAAGTTCGTCTTCAGCTGCACGGAAGCGTACCTGATCGAGAACGGTCGGTTGGGCGCACCGATCAAGGGTGCGACGCTCATCGGCGACGGGCCGAGCGTGCTCACCAAAGTGACCGGCATCGGCAATGACTTCGCGCTCGACGAGGGGGTCGGAGTTTGCGGGAAGGGCGGCCAGAGCGTGCCCGCAGGTGTAGGCCAGCCAACGTTGTTGATCGATGGCCTTACGGTTGGCGGGACGGCGGCTTGAGTGATCACCACCCGGAGGTGACAAAATCCAAGGTGCGCGGCGCGCGCCCTGCCCCGACACCCCCGTTACCCAAGGCTGCAACGGCGTCGCCCCCGACTGATGTCGATGCAAATTCTGTGACGAGAACGATTTTGCGTCGGGCGCATTCCTAAACCGGCTTCGGCGCCGGTTCGATCGGGGCATTCCTACCCAAAGCGACGGTCGGAATTCCAAACGCGCCGCGAAACGTCGCTAAAGATCAGCGTCATCGTCGACCACCAGCTCGCGTTGCCCCAGTCGGTTGACAGTGTAATGGGGTGCGTGCCGCGTGGTAACTCGTGTCTCCCCACCCAGGCGTTCGACTGAATTGCGGCCCGATTATCCTCAAGCCATGCGGTTGTTCGCGCGGTCATGATTTCGCTCACAAGGCACCGTTCTTGAGCCGGTGAAACGTTGGTTCCCGGTTTGCGTGCTTTGGCTTGCCATGCACCGCATGCCTGTGCACTGTGAAGGCGCGTGAACGGAGCGCATTGAATGTCCGAGTTCTTTGACCACCTGACCCGAGATCATCGCGCCTTCATCGCAAAGCAGCAGGTGTTCTTTGTGGCAACCGCAGCGGACGGTGTGCGAATCAATCTCAGCCCCAAGGGAATGGATTCGTTCCGTGTGCTGGACGACCGCTGCGTCGGCCACCTCGATGTCGGCGGATCGGGAAACGAAACGCACGCGCATCTCGCGGCCGACGGGCGGGCAACGATCATGTTTTGCGCGTTTGACCGCGCCGCGTTGATCTTGCGCATTTACGGCAGGGGCCGGATCATCTTGCCACAGGACGACAGCTGGGAGTCAGCGGCTGCCTCCTTCACGCTGTTGCCGGGGAGCCGCCAGATTTTCGAATTCGATGTCGACAGTGTCCAGACGAGCTGCGGCTGGGGCGTCCCGTTCCTGACTTTCCACAACGAGCGGCCAACATTGTCGAAATACCACACTGCGGATGATCCCGTCGAACGCTTGGCCAAGATCGCTGAGCGCACGCACAGCATCGACGGCTTGCCCGTGCGCGGTCAGACGCGGATGCCGTGGACAAAGGAGCATCTCTGATGCCGGTAACCTGATGCTTGTCGAGCTGGCGAATTATCCAAATGCGATGGAAGCCGCGATGGTCAAGGGAATGCTCGAATCCGAGGGGATCGACTCGGTTCTCTTCGATCACGGCATGAACATCGCGGACAGCTCGGGCTGGCTGGTCCCGGTTCGAGTGATGGTCCTCGACGTCGATCTGGAAGCGGCGCGAGCGCTTTTGCCTATTAATTAGGCATTGGTTTGTTCGCAACTGCACAATCGTTAAGCGACTGTTACGTTCTGCATCCGCTGCGTGCACCTCATCTATCGTGCGGCGGATCTGGCACGCCTCTTGCTGCAGTGCAGAAAGGGCAAGCCAGCAGGGGGCCGAATGAAACTCGTTGTTGCAATCATCAAACCGTTCAAACTCGACGAAGTGCGTGAAGCATTAACCGAGCTTGGCGTTACCGGCATGACCGTTACCGAGGTCAAGGGCTTCGGGCGGCAGAAAGGTCAAACCGAAATCTACCGTGGAGCCGAATATTCGACCAACATGGTGCCAAAACTGAAGGTCGAGGTCGCGTGTGGAACCGACCTCAGCCCGAGAGTCGTCGAAGCAATCCAGGCGGCGGCGAACACCGGTGCCATCGGCGACGGCAAAATCTTTGTGCTCGACATCGGCGAAGCCGTGCGAATCCGCACCGGCGAGACCGATGCGAACGCACTTTAAACGAGAAGGGGGAATGATGAAAACGCTCCATCGATTGGGTTTGGGTATGGGAGCAGTCGGCATGGCCGCGCTGTTTGCTCATCCTGCATTTGCACAAGCTGCTGTCGCTGCGGCTCCGGCTTCTCCAATACCGGCGCCTACCGTGAACAAGGGCGATACCGCGTGGCTACTGATTTCGACGGCACTCGTGCTGATGATGTCGGTACCCGGCCTTGCGCTTTTCTACGGCGGTCTGGTTCGGACCAAAAACATGCTCAGCGTTCTGATGCAGGTGCTGATGATCGTTTGTGTCGTGGCAGTGCTGTGGTGCTGCTACGGATATTCGGAAGCGTTTACGTCGGGATCGGGCGTTACCGCTCCCTTCTTCGGCGGATTTAGCAAGGCGTTCCTGTCGGGCATCACCGCGGACTCGCAGGCGGCGACATTCTCCAACGGCGTCTATGTTCCCGAGCTTGCCTATGTCGCTTTCCAGATGACTTTCGCCTGCATCACGCCGGCACTGATCGTTGGCGCTTTCGCCGAGCGCATCAAGTTCAGCTCGATGATGATGTTCATGGTGCTGTGGGTAACGTTCGTTTATTTCCCGATCGCCCATATGGTTTGGTATTGGGACGGGCCGGACGCGATCGCTGCTGCAGCGCTGAAAGGCAAAGCTGCCCTCGACCTGGTCAACGGCGACGCCGGCTGGGGCTTCCAGAAGGGCGCTCTCGACTTCGCAGGCGGGACGGTCGTCCACATCAACGCTGGCATCGCGGGTCTTGTCGGCGCGCTTTACATCGGAAAGCGCAAAGGCTTCGGCAAGGACGTGCTCGCACCGCACTCGCTGACGATGACCATGATTGGCGCCAGCCTGCTGTGGGTTGGCTGGTTCGGGTTCAACGCCGGATCCAACCTTGAATCGAATGGCGTCACGGCGATGGCTTTCATGAACACGTTCATGGCAACCGCAGCTGCTGGCCTGTCATGGGCGCTCTGCGATCAAGTCATCCACGGCAAGCCCTCGTTGCTTGGTGCGGCGTCGGGTGTGGTCGCCGGTCTTGTCGCGGTCACGCCGGCATCGGGTTACGCAGGGATAATGGGATCGATCGTCCTTGGCTTCCTGGTTTCGCCACTTTGCTTTTTCTTCGTCACCTTTGTGAAGAACAAGTTCAAGTATGACGACGCTCTTGACGTGTTCGGCGTCCACTGCATTGGGGGTATCTTCGGTGCTCTGATGACCGGTATCCTCGTCAACCCGCTTCTTGGTGGGCAAGGCGTTGCCGATTATGCGATCAAGCCAGGCAAAGCGCTTGCCAACGCATGGCCCGGTTACAGCGCCCAGCTACTTATCCAGGCTGAAATGGTTCTGATGACGCTGGTGTGGTCGGGCCTCGGTTCGCTGGTCATCTACTTCATCATCGACAAGACAATGGGCCTTCGTCCGACTGAGGAAGCCGAGCAGATCGGCCTCGATCTCTCGGATCATGGGGAACGTGCCTACAATTATTGACGAGCTTGGGGCGGTGGCGGCGGGTCCTCTCCCCTGGCCGTCGTCACCCCAAACCAGGTTCCTCCTGCGAACCACTGGCCCGAGACGAAAGTCTCGGGCCTTCTTTTTTGGCGTGGCGTTGCTCCAGCATGCGCGCGCAATGGCCGGCGAGCGCTGCGTGTCGGAAGTGCGACCGAGGCCTAGTGCAGATCGGCGCTTAGAAACTCCGCGCATCGCTCCCCGATCATGATCGACGGCGCGTTTGTATTTCCAGACACGACCTGCGGCATGACACTCGCATCGGCAACGTACAGCCCGTCCACGCCGCGCACGCGCAATTTGGGATCGCAGACCGCGTCGGCGTCGGACCCCATCCGAGCCGTCCCGACCGGATGATAGACGGTGTCGGCACGGTTGCGGATGATCTCGATCAAGGCGGCATCGTCAGTCACACCGGCTGTATACCGGTCGCGCCCGCCATGACGCGCAAGTGGCTGACTTTCGAGGATGCGTGTCATCAGCCTGACGCCAGCGAGCAGAGTTTCCACGTCGCGATCATCGCTCAGGAATGCGGGATCGATCAACGGTGCAGTGGCGGCATCGGGTCCCGCCAACCGGACTGTACCTCGACTGTGAGGCCGCAGGACGCAGACGTGGCACGAAAAGCCATGCGCTTTCACCTTTTCCCGCCCGTGATCCTCGAGCAGCACTGGTACGAAATGAAACTGTACGTCTGGCACCTCGATGTCGGGCCGCGTTTTTGCAAAGCCGCCTGCCTCGGCATAGGGGGTGGTCAGCGGTCCCGAACGCGTGCGCAGCCACTCGAAGATACCTAGCAGCGATTTGATATTGCCCCGCAGTGTTTGCCCCAGAAAGTACATGCCTGGCGTCTCGTACCCCGAGACATAGTCGATATGGTCGTGCAAGTTGCTGCCCACGCCAGGCCGATCGACCAGCACATCGATACCGTTTTTTGTCAGGTGATCTGCCGGGCCGATCCCCGACAGCATCAACGTCTGTGCGGTGCCAAAGACGCCACCCGCAACGATAATCGCACGTCGCGCGCGAACCTGCGCTGCGACGTTGCCGCGACGTATATGCACGCACGTTGCCCGCGTGCCTTCAAATCCGATCCGCTCGACGAGCGTGTCGGTCATTACGTGCAACCGCCCTGCTGCCTTGGCCGGTTCGACATAGGCGCGCGCGGCAGACCAGCGTTCGCCGCCTTTTTGCGTGACTTGGTACAGGCCGACGCCTTCGAATTGCGCGCCGTTGAAATCCGCGGTCCGCGGCAGTTGCAGCGAGGCAGCGGCTTCGATGAACTCTGCGCTGCCTGGATGCGGGTAATGCTGGTCCATGACGTTTAGCGGGCCGTCGGTGCCGTGCCACTCATCGCCGCCGCGCTCGTTGTGCTCGGCCCGTTTGAAATAGGGGAGGACGTCGCCATAGCTCCATCCGGTTGCGCCCATCGCGGCCCAATTGTCGTAATCCCAGGCGCACCCGCGAATGTAGACCATCGCATTGATAGCGCTGGACCCGCCGAGACCTCGACCGCGCGGCTGATAGCCGGTGCGGCCGTTCAGTCCCTTTTGCGGAACGGTTTCGAAACGATAGTTCGATTTGTCGGGAATGAACGGCATCATCCCCGGCGCCTTGACGGCAAAGATATTGTTATGACCGCCGCTCTCGATCAGGCAGACGCTGTATTTGCCTCCTTCGCTGAGGCGTCCTGCGGCAGCGCTTCCACCCGATCCGCCGCCGACGATAACGATGTCGAATTCGTCCAAGACTTTCTCTCCCAGCGGTTCCGGATCATGTCCGATGTTTCGCGCGATCCGTCATGGCTCCACCCAGGAGGGCCAACGACATATTTCAGCTTGGCGCGCCACGGAGCGCTCCACAAGTCCCGACCGATGCCCGCCCACTCATGAAAAACTGACCATAGCAGGTTGAACGTGCCGAGTTGTTTGACGATTCCGTAACGGATTTGCTCGTCATCTCGTTCATTCTCGAACGTACCGAAAAATTTATCCCAGACGATAAAAACGCCTGCATAGTTTCTGTCGAGATAGCGCGGGTTGACGGCGTGATGGACGCGGTGATGCGACGGCGTGTTCATCATCGCTTCAAACCATCGCGGACAACGGCCGATGACTTCGGTATGGATCCAAAATTGATAGATCAGATTAATCCCGCCGCAGAACAACAGCATCGGAATCGGAAAGCCGAGCAGCAACGGCCACAAGCGAAAGACAAAGCCGAGCGAGAAGAACCCTGTCCATGTCTGCCGCAGCGCAGTCGACAGATTATAGTGCTGGCTCGAATGATGGTTGACATGCGCGGCCCAGAACCAGCGCACGCGGTGCGCCGTTCGGTGGAATACATAATAGTTGAAATCGTCGAGCACGAAACATGCGATCCAGGCCCACCACGCGTAGGGAATGTCCAATAGGCGATGTGCGTTCAAAAACCCTGACATCGCGAGGATCGTCACTGCGGTCAGTGCGCCGGCAATCGTGCTGCCCAGCCCCATCGACAGAGAGGTCAGCGTATCCTTCGGCTCGTACCGCGCCCGATGTGCCCGGTGGACAATGATCATCTCGACCAAGACGAGTGTGACGAATGCGGGAACCGCATAGTCTACCGGATTAGGCAGGCTCATGTTGCTAACCTTCTAAGCTTGGCCGCCCAGATCCCGGCTTGATCGCCCAAGTCGAGGGTGATTTTCCCCAGCGACAGGAACCGGTGGTCGAGCCGGGCATTCTCGGCATTGCGGACGTGGTGTGCCACGAAATGGGCGCCGTGGCGACGAATCAACATGAAGCCGTTCGCCTCGTTGCGAACCAGCGCAGCAAGGCCTGCCCGGTCGAGAACGATATCGATAACACTAAAGCCCTGCTCCTCGGCAAGCCTGACTGCCTCATCACGATCGATCCGCGCGTCGCCGCCGAGGTCGAGCCAGCGCGCGATGCCCGCCAGCGCGAGCACGCCCGTCAGCGATCCGGCGAACAGCAGCCAGTTCATTGTGACGCGTTCACTGTTGGGTGGCCAACATATCGATCAGCGCAGCGACTGGGGTTAGATCGTAACCTGCGCCATTGGCCTTTTCGTGCAGCGTCTGGGGCACATCGCCAGCTTTCGCGCGCGCCAGTGCCCAGAGCAGGGTCGATCGCGTCCCGGACCGGCAATAGGCAAGTGTCTTGCCGGCCGCGCCGTTCAGCGCTGCCGCCATCGCATCGACCTGCGGTTGCGAGAAACCACCATGGCCGACCGGTATCGCAACATAATCGAGCCCGGCATCATGTGCCGCTGCTTCGATCTCGGCACCTTGCGGCTCACTCGGGGATTCGCCGTCGGGTCGGTTGTTGATAATGAGCGTGACGCCCAGCGCCTTCGCGGCAGCGATCTCATCGGCGGCAATTTGCGGTGCGACGATGACCCGGTCATCAAGCGTGCGGAACATGCGTGTCTCTCCCGTAGTCTCAATACTGCCGCACGACGGCGAGGAATGCATCCCCATAAGCGTCTAGCTTGCGCGCGCCCACCCCTGCGAGCCGCCCAAGGTCGTTGAGCGTAGCGGGCCGCGCCGCTGCAATCTCGCGTAGTGTCGAATCGTGGAAGATCACATAGGGCGGTACTGCGCTCTGGGCAGCAAGGTCCCGACGACAGGCTCGTAACGCGTCGAATAGCGGATCGCCAACCGGATTGGTGGCGGTCTGCTCCCGACGGCGCTGGCGAAGAGCCTTTGGCGGAACGGCAATCTCGAACCCAGCTTCTCCCTTAAGGATCGCACGCGCCGCTGGTCCGAGCGCGAGACCGCCATGTTCGGTTTGGCCGAGCGCGTCGCGCAACAGCAGCGCGCGGGCGACGGGCTTTATCAGCGCGGCTTCTGCGCCTTGTGCGATGCCGAACACGGACAATCGATCATGGCCCGCTTTTACCACGCGGTCTGTTGCCAGACCTGTCAGCACGGCCTCTATGTGCTGGACACCGAAAATCTGGCCGGTGCGATAAACAGCGGACAGAAGTTTTTGCGCGAGCAGGGCCAAGTCGGTCCGCGCAGGGGGATTCAGACAATTGTCGCAATTCCCGCAAGTCTCGGGCGGGCTTTCGCCGAAATGGCGGAGCAGCACTGCGCGGCGGCAGTCGCTGGTTTCGACCAGTCCGGCCAACGCCGCTAATCGCGCGCGCTCACCGGCAATGCGATCTTCGGCCACTTCGCCGAGCCGTTGGCGAGCCCGGGCGAAATCATCCGCGCCCCAAAACAGATGCGCTACCGCTGGGTCGCCGTCGCGGCCCGCGCGCCCGGTCTCCTGATAATATGCCTCTATCGATTTGGGCAGGCCGGCGTGAGCGACAAAACGGACATCCGGCTTATCGATGCCCATACCAAAGGCGATCGTTGCGCACATCACCATGTCTTCGCTGGCCACGAAGGCTGACTGGTTGGCGGCGCGAACGGCGGGATCGAGGCCCGCGTGATAGGCTCGCACTGGTCGGCCCGTCGCACTGAGCGCATCGGCCAGCTTGTCCGTGCCGGCGCGCGACTGGACATACACAATACCGGGGCCCGGGGTTGCGGCGACGAGATCGGCGACTTGTTTCGTCGTACCGCTGCGCGGGCTCATCGCGTAGCGAATATTAGGCCTGTCGAACCCGGCGAGGATGAGGCCGTCATGGGGAATGCCGAGCTGGGCGAGGATGTCGGCACGCGTATGGGCGTCGGCTGTCGCGGTAAGCGCAAGGCGCGGGACATGGCCAAACCGGTCGAGTAACGGGCGCAACAGCCGATAGTCGGGCCGGAAATCATGCCCCCACTCGCTGACGCAGTGCGCTTCGTCGATCGCGAACAACGCAACCGGGGCACGATCGAGCAGCTCGCGAAATCCCGACCCGCTGGCCCGTTCGGGTGCGACATAGAGCAGGTCGAGCGCACCCGACGTGTACCGCTCGATGGTTTCAGCACGATTGGTATCGACGCTGGTCAATGTCGCCGCACGGATGCCGACAGCTTCGGCGGCGCGCAGTTGGTCGTGCATCAGGGCAATCAGCGGCGAAACTACAATACATGTCCCGGGCAGGGCTAGGGCGGGTACCTGGTAACAGAGCGATTTTCCCGCACCGGTCGGCATCACGGCAAGCGTGTTAACCCCTGCCATGACCCGCTCGATTACATCGAGCTGGCGTCCACGGAAACCGGGAAACCCAAAAACGGTTTGGAGGATGGCGAGAGGGTGCGGCACGGACGCGCCTTAGCCGCCTCCGTTATCCCCCGTCGAGCGTGGTATTGTTGGACGCGATCCTCAGTTTCAGGCGCAGGCAATCGCTGCTGAACGCGGTTTCCGGAATAGTTGCACCGACACGTTCAACGCCAGGACTGCTTGTGACGTTTGCCGTGTCGCCGACAGTCCAGCTGAGCAGAGCCATCGTTGATAGGACCGGGTTGGCCATTTGCGGCCCGTCGCTGTGATTGGGTACGGCCTCAGGAGACATTGATTGCACGGCAAGCCGCGGGCAGCGGGCGCATCGCATTCAAGGCGCCGCGGTCAGCGTTCGCATTGGGGAGGCTGACTTTTGCTCACTGCCTGTCATCGGGCACGATCCTGTCAGGAGAATGGCGCCCCACGCCCACGGTTGCCCCGGTACCCGTTATTCTACTCGGCAGCGACGACGGTTTCCTCGGCCTCGGCCTGCTGTCGCGCCCACATTTCGGCATAGAGACCGTTCTTGGCCAGCAAGCCAACGTGGGTGCCGCGCTCTGCAACGTTCCCAGCCTCCAGAACCACGATTTCGTCGGCGTCGACGATAGTCGACAAGCGGTGGGCAATAACGATGGTCGTGCGGCGCTCGGCGATAGCTTTGAGCGTTGCCTGGATTTCGGCCTCGGTCCGGCTATCGAGTGCGCTTGTCGCTTCGTCGAGAATGAGGATCGGCGGGTTCTTGAGCAATGTTCGCGCAATCGCCACGCGCTGTTTCTCACCGCCTGACAGCTTCAGCCCGCGCTCGCCGACCTTCGTTGCGTATTGATCGGGAGTAGAGGCAATGAATCCGTGAATCGCGGCTCCACGGGCTGCGGTCTCTACATCGCCCTGCGTTGCGCCATCCCGCCCATAAGCAATGTTGTAGCCGATCGTGTCATTGAACAGGACGGTGTCCTGCGGGACGATACCGATGGCGGCGCGCAGTGTCGCCTGCTGCACCTTTGCAATATCCTGCCCGTCGACCAGGATGCGGCCGCCAGTGGTGTCGTAGAAACGGAACAACAGGCGCGCGAGAGTCGATTTTCCCGCGCCGGATGGCCCGACGACAGCCAAGGTCTTACCTGCGGGCACGCTGAAGTCGATGCCGTGAAGAATCTCGCGTGAGGGCTCGTAACCGAACCGCACGCCTTCGAACCGGACCTCGCCAGCGCCAACAAACAACGGCGGGGCGCCCGGTGCATCAACCACTTCGGCCTTGGTGTCGACGAGCGCGAACATGGCTGCCATGTCGATCAGTCCTTGCCGAATGGTGCGATAGACCATCCCGAGCAGATCGAGCGGCCGGAACAGCTGCGACAGCCAGGTATTGACGAGCACAACGTCGCCAGTGGTGAAGCGCCCCTGCGCCCATCCCCATACGACAAAGCCCATAGCACCGGCCATCATCGCGTTGGTGATGAAGCTTTGCCCGATGTTTAACCACGCGAGCGAGTTTTCGGATTTAACGGCGGCGTTGGCATATGAGCGCGCAGCGCCGGCATATCGTGCAGTCTCTCGATCCTCAGCGTTGAAATATTTAACCGTTTCATAATTCAGCAATGAATCGACGGCTTTGGCCGCAGCCCCGGTGTCCATGTCGTTCATCTGCTCGCGCAGTTTGGCGCGCCAGTCAGTCACGGCGCGGGTGAAGGTGATATAGGAGGCAACCATGATCCAGGTTGCCACGACGAGCTGCCAACCGAAGGCGAAGTAAAAAAACACCGACACCGCGGCGAGTTCGAGCACAGTCGGCGCGATATTGAACAGCAGGAAATAGAGCATCGTATCGATGCTCTTCGTGCCGCGCTCGATAACCTTGGCGACCGCGCCCGTGCGCCGGTCGAGGTGAAAGCGCAGCGACAGGCTGTGCAACCGCTGAAACACATGCTCGGCCAAGTGTCGCGTAGCATCCTGCCCGACGCGTTCGAAAATCACGTTGCGCAGATTGTCGAACAATACTCCGGCAAAGCGTGCCCCGGCATAGGCAACGACAAGCGCGATTGCGATCTGAACCTCGGGCTTCAGCGCCGGGAGCATCCGGTCGATGGCGGCTTTGTAGACGAGCCCCATCGACAGCGTGACGCTTTTAGACAGGACCACAAGCAACAGCGCCGCGACGACGCGTACCCTCAACGCACGATTATCGGCGGGCCAAAGATAAGGAAGGAAACGGCGGAGCGTCGCAAACCCGGCAGGTTGGGCGTCGCTTGCCTCGACGATGGGCGGCATGCGATGCGATGTGGGGCGTCGGAACCATTAAGTCCACCGTTTCACGGAAGATCGTAGACAATCAGGCGACAATCGGACGCGCTCTTGCTTGCGGGGATGCAATCACGCGGCCTTTGAGGGACCGGTGTGACATCGGAGGCAGTTGGCGTCGTCGTCCCGCTTTTAAGAACAATGCCTCGCTGGATTGTTGCCGTCGCACGGGCCTCCACGTGGGTAGTCGGTCCGCTGTTGGCGGCAGAGGTGGCGACCACCATCATAAGGGTTATCATTTCGGCAACCATGTTGCTGGATTGCCGGGAGTGCGCCATGGCGCACCAGTCCGTGCGGACAGGCGCTGTGTTCCGCACTGGGATTGCGTTGGTTTGGGACGTTCACCACACACGTCCACTTAACGTCATTGGGCGTGGATAGTTGAGGACTTGGTGGCGGTTCGCGTTCGCGCTAAGCGTTCGGCCAGTTTCAGGAGATACTCTTATGTCACGTTTTGCATTCGCCGTTGTCGCAGCGGCTACTATTGCCGCGAGCGCCCCGGCACTGGCGGCTCTTCCGGTCGGCGCAACTGCCCCAGATTTCTCGACCCAAGGGGCGATGGCGGGCAAGACTTTCCAGTTTTCGCTGGCGCAATCGCTCAAAAAGGGGCCGGTCGTACTCTATTTCTTCCCGGCGGCATTCACTAGCGGCTGCACGATCGAGACCAAGGCGTTTGCCGATGCCAGTGAGTCGTTCCACAAGGCGGGTGCGACATTGGTCGGCGTTGCCGCCGACCCGATCGAAAAGCTTCAGCGCTTTTCGACAGAGGCTTGCCGCAGCAAATTCCCGGTTGCGGTCGCGAGCGCCCAGATGATTGCCGACTACGACGTGAAATTACCGCTGATGGGCCGTTCCAACCGTACGTCCTTCGTCATCGGCAAGAACGGCAAGATTGCCTACGTCCTGTCCGAAATGAAGCCTGACGGCCATATCACCGGCACGCTGACCGCCGTGCGGGCGCTGCAAGCGAACAAAAAAGCGCGGTAGATCACGCCTGTCTTAAAGCGGGGCGCGACGCTGGACTTCCCCCTCCTCGTGTTGGGGTCGGTGTCAAAGGCCAGCTAAAATTCTGCGCGGACGCGTGATCCGACGAGCGCCAAGCGATGTGGCTTGGTTTCAACGGATTGGCGATCCTGCGCGCGCATGACTGGCGCATGACCGGCGCATGATTTGACGTCGATACCTGTGATGTGACTTCGAAGGGTTTTCGTTGTCGCGCCAGCTTTGGTTGTGGTGCCTGGAAGATTGGCTCGATCACGATTGCGAGATCAACCAGCGCAACTCTGCCATCGCTGGGGTCAACCGTGTCCGGTGCGGCGACTCTTTCGACCAGCCGTTGATCGTACCCAATTCGATCCTTTGGCTCGCCGCCAATACAAAACTGTTAACGCTCGTGTGGCATAGCTTTTGCGATGTGGCCGTTCACATCTCGAAGGATCTTCGGTAACCGCTGGTGGGCACTGGCGTTTGTCATGGTCGTTTGCTGGCAAGTCATCGACATGTTCGGCGGAGCCCCGGGCGCGGCGGGCAATAACGCGACCGCCACTGACGTCAGCGGCGCTCCCGTAGATGACGAGCAGCTGCGCCAAATGGGAAATACACTGAGCAGCTTGCAAAAGTCTGACTGAGTTTCAGGCGCGTTATGCCGCGCCGTTCGGATTCGTGGGTGCCCTCGTGATCCACCATGCCAGCGTAGTCCCGTCGCCGGGTTGTGAATAGCGATCGATGAAGGCGGGTCCAGTGACGCAGGCCGGCGCGCCTAACAGACCCCGATTATCCGGCTTGTCCCGGATGTGCCCTGCGACCGATGTCGACGCCTTCAGGCCGCCAGTTTCCTCAGCACATACTGCAGGATGCCACCGTTCATGAAATACTCGACTTCGTTGGCAGTATCGATGCGGCATAGCGCTGTGAACCGGAAGGTTGAACCGTCAGCCCGGGTGACCGCCACCTCGACGTCCTGACGCGGCGACAGCGCAGCGACACCGGTAACTGTAAAACTGTCGTCGCCGGTCAGGCCCAGCGACAAACGCGTGTCATCACCCTTGAACTGCAGCGGCAGCACGCCCATGCCCACCAGGTTCGAGCGGTGAATACGCTCAAAGCTTTCGACGATGACCGCGCGCACACCAAGCAAGTTCGTTCCCTTGGCCGCCCAGTCGCGCGAACTGCCCGTGCCGTATTCCTTGCCGCCGACGACGACCAGCGGGGTCATATCGGCCTTGTGGCGCATAGCTGCGTCATAGATTGGCATAACTTCGCCATTATAGCTCGACATGCCTCCCTCGATTCCGGGTACCATTTCGTTCTTGATTCTGATGTTGGCAAAGGTACCACGGATCATCACGTCATGATGTCCGCGCCGCGCGCCATAGCTGTTGAAATCGGCCTTGCTGACCTGATGCTCCGTCAGCCACTTGCCCGCTGGCGAATCCGCCTTGATCGAACCTGCTGGCGAAATATGATCGGTGGTGATCGAGTCGCCCAGAATGGCGAGTGCCTTTGCGCCCAGGATGTCGGCGATAGGTGCAGGTGTCATTGACATGCCGTCGAAATAGGGCGGGTTTGCAACATAGGTGCTCCCCGCCCGCCACTGATAGGTGTCACTTCCGGTGACATTGATTGCTTGCCAGTGCGCATCACCTTTGTAGACGTCGGCATAGCGTGCGCGGAACATGCTGCGATCCATGCACGATGCCATCGTGTCGGCGACTTCGGCATTTGTCGGCCAGATGTCCTTCAGATAGACATTCGCGCCGTCTGAACCGACGCCGATCGGTGTTGTCGTGAAGTCCTCCGTCACGGTCCCCTTGAGTGCATAAGCAACGACCAGGGGCGGCGAGGCGAGAAAATTGGCGCGCACGTCGGGCGACACGCGCCCCTCGAAATTGCGATTGCCCGAGAGAACCGAGGCGGCAACGATGTCGTGACCATTGATCGCGTCAGATATCGGCGCAGCAAGCGGGCCCGAATTGCCGATGCACGTCGTGCACCCATAACCGACAAGGTTGAACCCGACTGCATCGAGATGCTGCTGCAGGCCAGCCTTGACGAAATAATCGGTGACAACTTGCGAGCCCGGCGCGAGGCTCGTCTTGACCCAAGGCTTGGGCTTCAAGCCCCGCTCGTTTGCCTTCTTGGCGACCAGACCTGCTGCGATCATCACGCCGGGGTTCGACGTGTTGGTGCAGCTCGTGATCGCGGCGATGACCACGTCGCCGTCGCCGATGTCGTGGCTGGCGCCCTCGACGGCGACACGCTTGAAGCCGTCATGTTTGTAGACGGACGACAACTCGCTGTTGAACACATCGTCGACGTCGGTAAGCGCGACCTTATCCTGCGGGCGCTTCGGTCCCGCGAGGCTTGGCACAACCGTCGACATGTCGAGCCCTAGCGTTGAGGTGAACACCGGATCGGGTGAATCAGCAAAACGCCACAGCCCCTGCGCCTTGGCATAGGCTTCGGTCAGCGCGATCTGGCTCTCTTCACGGCCGGTCAGCCGCATATAGTCGAGTGTCTTTTCGTCGATCCCAAAGAAGCCGCATGTCGCGCCATATTCGGGAGCCATATTGGCCAGCGTCGCGCGGTCGGCGAGCGTCAGCGAATCAAGGCCAGGGCCGTAATATTCGACGAAGCGGCCGACGACGCCGTGCTTGCGCAGCATCTGGGTGCACGTCAGTACCAGATCCGTCGCGGTGATTCCTTCGTTCATGGTCCCTGTCAACTTGAAGCCGACAACTTCGGGAATGAGCATCGATACAGGTTGGCCCAGCATTGCCGCCTCAGCTTCGATCCCGCCGACCCCCCAACCCAGGACACCCAGTCCGTTGATCATCGTCGTGTGGCTGTCGGTGCCGACGCAGGTATCGGGATACGCGATTGTCGCGCCCGAGGGATCAGTGCTGGTCCACACCGCTTGGGCAATATTCTCCAGATTAACCTGATGGCAGATGCCCGTGCCGGGGGGGACGGCCTTGAAATTGTGGAGGCTTTTGGAGCCCCATTTCAAAAAATCATAGCGTTCGGCGTTACGATGATATTCGATCTCGACGTTTTGTTCGAAAGCCTTGGGATGGCCGAATTCATCGACCATGACGCTGTGGTCTATGACGAGGTGAACCGGTACCAGGGGATTGATCTTCGATGTGTCGCCGCCGAGCTTGGCGATGGCATCGCGCATCGCAGCGAGGTCGACGACACACGGAACGCCGGTGAAGTCCTGTAACAGGACGCGTGCCGGGCGATACTGGATCTCGGCGTCGCTGGTGGGGCTTTTCTGCCAGTCGATCAGCGCCTGGATATCGGCAGTCGACACGGTGAATCCGCCGTCTTCGAAACGCAGCAGGTTCTCGAGCAATACCTTCATGCTGAACGGCAGGCGGCTGACATCACCGAGCTTTGCCGCGGCCTTGTCGAGGCTGTAATACGAAACCGTCTGTCCCCCAGCCTGTAACGTGCTGCGGGTAGCGAGTGTATCGTGGCCGACTGCGGTCATGGCGGTTTCCCCTGCTCGATAATCAATGAGTCGAGTTCGTCCTAGCAACCGGGGGCGCAGAGCGAAAGTCAGTCGTCCTCATCTTCATACCCGACCAGGTCCAGCGCGCGCGCCTTGATCTGATGAAGATGGCACCAGTGGAGCAGTGCGTCTTCGCGGCCGTGGGTGACCCAGACTTCCTTCGGCGCAATTTCACGGATCGTGGCGGTTAGTTCGTCCCAATCGGCGTGGTCGGACAAGACGAGGGGGAGTTCGACGCCGCGCTGCACTGCGCGTTGGCGCACGCGCATCCAGCCACTGGCCATCGCGGTAATCGGATCGGGCAAGCGGCGCGACCAGCGGTCGCCCAGCGCTGAAGGTGGCGCCACGACGATCGCCCCGCGCATTTCTTCCTTGGACGCAACCAGAGCGGGGCGCAGCTCGCCAAGAGCAACGCCCCATTCGGCGTAGAGATCGCACAGTTTCTGCATCGCCCCATGGATAAAGATCGGGGCATGATGGCCCATCGCGCGCAGTTCGGCGATCACACGCTGTGCCTTTCCTAGTGCGTAAGCGCCAACCAGGACGCACCGTTCGGGTTCCGCGGAGAGCGCATCGAGCAGCTTTTGCAGTTCGTTGCGCGTCTCTGGGTGGCGAAAAACCGGCAAGCCGAAAGTCGCCTCGGTAATGAAGATGTCGCAGGGCGCGACCTCAAATGGTGCACACGTCGGATCGGGCCTGCGCTTGTAATCGCCCGAGACAATGACTCGTTCGCCGGCGTGTTCGAGCAGGATCTGTGCCGAGCCCAAGACGTGCCCCGCCGGTAGGAATGTCGCCTTTACGTCGCCTAGATTTACGCTGTGGCCATAGGGGACGGCAACGCCGCCCCGCTGTTCGCCGTAACGCGCGTTCATGATCGCGAGCGTTTCCGGCGTCGCCCAAACAAGGCCATGCCCACCGCGTGCGTGATCGGCATGGCCGTGTGTGACGAGCGCGCGTTCTACCGGACGAGACGGGTCAATCCAGACATCTGCTGACGGAATATGGATACCGTGCGGATGGGGTTCGATCCAGGAGCCGAGGCGTGTCATCGTGCTTATATGGATGCGATGCCCGCCGATTCCCAACTGCCTGATGTGTTGCACGCCTGGTTCAGGGCCAAGGATTGGGTGCCAAGGCGACATCAGTTCGATATGTTGGCGGCCGCGCGCGCTGGGCAGCACGCGCTGCTGGTGGCGCCGACCGGTTCGGGCAAGACGCTCTCGGGGTTTTTGCCCACGTTGGCCGAACTCATCGAGACGCCGACGGACGGCCTGCACACCCTTTACATCTCTCCCCTCAAGGCCCTTGCCGTTGATATCCAGCGCAATCTGCTTGCGCCGATTGAGGAAATGAAGCTCGACATCAGGGTGGAAACGCGCACCGGTGACACGCCTTCGGACCGCAAGAAGCGCCAGCGTGAGAAGCCGCCGCATATCTTGCTGACGACACCGGAGTCACTCAGTCTGTTACTCAGCTACCCTGACTCACGCCGGATATTTAGCGCGCTGAAAACCGTGGTGATCGACGAGGTCCATGCTTTTGCGACCGGGAAGCGAGGCGATCTGCTTTCGCTGTGCCTAGCGCGGCTTGCTTCGATCAATCCGGATTTGCGACGCGTCGCGCTGTCGGCGACTGTCGCCGATCCCGATATGTATCGGGCGTGGTTGGCCCCCAATGGCGACATTGATGCGGTCAAGCTGGTTCGGGGAGAGGCAGGCGCCGACCCGAAGATTTCAGTGCTGTTACCTCTGGGACGCGTCCCGTGGGCGGGGCATTCGGGCCGGTACGCAGCACCACAGGTCATGCAGGAGATCGAAGCGCACGCGACCACGCTTATTTTCTGCAACACGCGCGCGCTCGCCGAGCTGATCTTTCAGGATTTGTGGAAGCAAAATGTCGGGCAGCTGCCCATTGGCATTCACCACGGCAGTCTTGATATCGAGGCGCGCCGCCGTGTCGAGGCGGCCATGGGCGACGGCCGACTACGTGCGTTGGTTTGCACGTCGAGCCTTGATCTCGGTGTCGACTGGGGCAGCGTCGATTGCGTGATTCAGATGGGCGCACCCAAGGGATCGTCGCGGCTGCTCCAGCGTATAGGCCGCGCCAACCACCGGCTCGACGAGCCGTCCGAGGCGATGATCGTGCCGGGCAACCGCTTTGAATATTTGGAGGCGCGTGCAGCGCTGGATGCTGTCGAGGCAGGCGAGCTCGATTCGGATATTTTTCGCAGCGGGTCGCTCGATGTCCTCGCTCAGCACGTCATGGCGTGCGCCTGTGCAGCGCCGTTCGACGAGCGCGAGATGCTGGCCGAGGTGCAGGCGGCGCTGCCGTACAGCGGGCTCGATGCCGAAATGTTCTCGAGCGTGCTCGATTTCATTGCGACCGGTGGGTACGCGCTGCGCGCTTATGATCGTTTCCGCCGGCTTGTCCGTGGGGCGGATGGTACGTGGCGTATTACCCATCCCCGAGTGATGCAGCAGCACCGAATGAACGCCGGCATCATCGTCGAGGCGGCGATGTTGACCGTACGGTTCAAGAACGGTCGCAAACTGGGGCGGGTCGAAGAAGGGTTCGCGGCCAGTTTGTCGGTCAAGGATACATTTTTTTTCTCGGGAGTCAGCCTTGAGGTTGAGCGGATCGAAACGGAGGATGTGATCGTCCGCGCGACCAGTCGGCCTGCGCGCATCCCGAGCTATGGGGGCGCGCGGATGCCGTTGTCGACCCGGCTCGCCGAGCGTGTGCGCCAATTGCTGCACGATCCGCTCGAATGGTCCCGCTTTCCACCCGACGTGCGCGAATGGCTGGAGATGCAGGGGCGACGATCACGACTGCCCGCGCCGGGGGAGCTGCTCGTCGAAACATTTCCGCGCGATGGCAAGCATTATATGGTCGCCTATCCGTTCGAGGGGTGGAATGCGCATCAGTCACTCGGAATGCTGTTAACGAGCCGGATGGAGCGACTGGGGCTGAAACCGCTCGGTTTCGTGGCGAACGACTATGCGCTGGCCACCTTTTCCTTGGAGCCAGTCAGCGATCCGCGACCCTTGTTCTCAGTTGATATCCTGAGGGACGAATTCAACGATTGGGTGCAGGGATCGCACCTCTTGAAACGCGCGTTTCGTGAAGTCGCAGTGATCGGCGGCCTCGTCGAACGCCAACACCCCGGTAAGCGTAAAACCGGCAAGCAAGTTACCTTTTCGACCGATCTGATCTACGACGTATTACGCCGATATGAGCCTGATCATTTGTTGTTGAAGGCAGCCTGGGACGACGCACGCACGAAGATGACAGATGTCGGGCGATTGGCTGCGCTGCTGGACCGGGCTCAGGGTACAATCCTCCACGTCGACGTGCCGCGAGTGACTCCGCTGGCGGTGCCGGTGCTCGTTATGATCGGGCGCGAAAGCGTGCCTCAAGGGACCGCAGATGACGCCCTGCTAATTGAGGCTGACGCGCTTGCCAGAGAAGCGATGTCGCCGTGATCGTGCCGCCCCGGCAGAGCCGGGGCGGCACATTAAATCCTATTCGCCAGGGGCAAGATTTACCGCAGCATGCTTGCCGCGGCGATCAACCTCGAGTTCGAACAACAAGCGATCGCCTTCGTTCAGCGTGGTCATGCCAGCGCGTTCCACCGCCGAGATATGGACAAATGCATCGGGCTGTCCGTCATCACGCTGAATGAAGCCGAAGCCTTTCATCGCGTTAAAGAACTTTACCGTGCCGCTGGCTTTTTCGCCGGTCAACGTGCGCTGGGGCGCGCCACCGGCCCCGCCATAGCCACCACCAGCAGGAGCGCCACGAGGGGCGTCGTCACGATCGCGCGGAGGGGCGCGGTCAGTGACGGGCATTGGCTCGCCATCAATCTTCAGCTCGGTCGCTGAAATGCGGCCCCCACGGTCGACAAGTGTGAAACCCATCGGCTGACCCTCAGCAAGCCCGACGAGGCCGGCCTGCTCGACAGCAGAAATGTGCACGAATACATCCTCGCCGCCATCGTCACGGACGACGAAGCCAAAACCCTTTTGCGCATTAAAGAATTTGACGACACCCGTGCCCTCGCCGACGACTTGGGCGGGCATGCCACCGCGTGGCGCACCGCCGCCCCCTGCAAAGCCACCGCCACCGCTTCCGCCGCCGCTGCGAAACCCGCCGCCGCCGCCGCCGCCGCTGCCGAAGCGGTCACCGCCGCCGCTGTTGAAGCCGCCACCGCCGCCACCTAAACGGTCCCCGCCGCCGCCATAAGTGCTGCTGCCACCGCCGAAGTTGTCATCACCGAACTTATCGCGTCCGCGCCCGCCGCGATCGCCGCGGCGTCCCTTGTCGAAACTCATGCCTAGATCCGTATTCCTGTAACTCGCCCGCCTGTCTCATCACAAAAAACCCATGCCCAGGACGACGAGCTCAGCTTTTTCAGGCGCGAATCGCTAAGCGCCATCTTGTCGCCATAATGCAAAATTGCCCAGGCTGCGAGCGGTTTTAGCCGTTCCGGTTAGCGGCCGAGCCCAGAATGGTTCCAGACCGTCCTGGACGCGCTCTTTTGAGTACGCCGCAGTGCGACGATCAACCACGAGCGTCGGCTCGGACGAGCGCAACAACAACACAAAACCCGCCGGCAATACCGACCGCCGCGATGCCGACACCGTGGGCGATGGGTCGCACCCGCCATTGGCATTGGCTTTGGGGGCGATCCGTCGCTTGGCAGGATTGGCGTGCTTCGTTCTTCTCGATCTAAGCCACGAAGAACAAACTGAGAGGGCAACGCGGCAGGACAGCGCGCGACGCGTACGGCAGCCCGGGATTTGGCGGTGGATTGCCATCGCAGTCTCGCGACAGGCTTGGGGCGACGCTTGTCGCCTGCTTTGCATCGCGCAAAACTTGCAGCGGACGGCTTGGCAATGCAATGCCGTCCGCAGCCACACCGGAGAGCCCGCTTGACCGTTTATCTGCACGAAGAAGATTTACCTGCCGGTGTGCTCCGCCCGGGTCCCGTCGCGATCGATACCGAGACGATGGGCCTGCACCCGGGTCGCGATCGATTGTGTGTCGTGCAGATATCTGACGGACAAAGCGACGAACATCTCGTGCGCTTTGCGGCCGACAGCGACTATGCCGCGCCAAACCTGCGCGCGGTCCTCACCGATTCGACGCGGCTGAAACTCTATCACTTCGCTCGATTCGATCTGGCCTCGATCGAAGCCTATCTCGGCATCGTCGCCGGCCCCGCCTATTGCACGAAGATTGCCTCACGGCTGGTGCGCACCTACACCGACCGGCATGGCCTGAAGGAAATCGTCCGCGAATTACTTGGCACGGAATTGTCGAAGGCGCAGCAGTCATCGGATTGGGGATCCCCCGTGCTGACCGACGCTCAAAAGGAATATGCCGCGTCCGACGTGCGTTATCTTCACCGGTTGCGCGATGAGCTTGACGTGCGACTGGCACGTGAAGGTCGTACGGCATTGGCACAGGCCTGTTTCGACTTCTTGCCACATCGTGCGCGTCTCGATCTGGCGGGATGGCCAGAGATTGATATTTTCGCACATGTCTGATGCCGCGGGTCTTGAGCGCGACCGACGCCTGCTTTGGGCGCGTCCGGGTAGCAGCCACGACCGAAACGTCAGGATTGCGCGCGTTGCACTGCCCGCTTTTGTCGGCGCGTTGGCGGCGATCCTGGGGATCACACCGCTGAACCAGCGGGCCGAAGTAAGTTTTGTCCTGTCAAAGGACCGCGTCGCGATGGCAAAAGAGCGCATGCGTGTGACGCAGGCGCAATATCGGGGGCAGGACGACAAGGGGCAGGCCTTTGTTCTGAACGCAGGGACGGCAGTACAGGCGACGTCAAGGGTGCCTGTCGTGCAACTCGGCGATCTGTCGGCAGAACTGGCGAGCACCACCGGCTTGGCCAAGATCATCGCCCCACAGGCTCGCTACAACCTCGATTCAGAAAAGCTCGATGTGAACGGTCCGCTGACCTACCAGTCGGCGGACGGGTACAAACTTTCAACCAGCAATGTCGGCGCCGACCTCCACACGCGCCTCCTGTCGAGCACGTCCCCGGTCGCAGGGCAAATGCCGCTCGGTACATTTAGTGCGGGATACATCCGCGCGGACCTGAATACGCGTGTGGTGACGCTCGGCGGCCACGCGCGCTTGCATATCGTGCAAGGCGCGGTCAGAGCGCGCAGATGATGTCGAAAGCGCTCTTCGCTCTGGCCGTTTTGGCTTCCGTTCCTGCCGAGGGACAGGCGCTCAAGAATCACAATTCCAATGCTCCGGTCGATTTCGAGGCAGATAGGATCGAAGTGCAGGACCGCGCTGATCGCGCCGTGCTTGCCGGAAACGTGAAAGTTCGTCAGGGCAATCTGGCGCTCGACGCTGCGCGTCTAACGGTTTCCTACACCGGCGCGATAACAGCAGGAAACCCGACGGTGCAGCGCCTCGACGCCTCGGGGGGCGTCACCGTCCGTAGCCCGAGCGAAACCGCAAGCGGTGAATTTGCCAGCTATGATCTCAACCGCCGCCTGATCACAATGATTGGTAGCGTGACGCTCAACCAGGGATCCAATGTCTTGCATGGCGGACGGCTGGTCATCGATCTCAACAGCGGTCGGTCGGTTGTAGACGGACGCTCTTCAACGACCGCTCCTGGTGTAATCGGCGGTGCCGGCGGGCGCGTCACAGGTCGCTTCAGCGTTCCTCAACACAGCAACTGACCGGTCCGACATACCACTCACATGCAATTAGCTTGCCAATTGCGGCAATCGTAACCTTCCTTTAACCACAGGCTGCGACCTGATGGAGCTGTAATGTCCGACGTTGCCACTCTCGACCGGCCCACAAGCGGCCTTCATCCCGGCAGCAGGGGCACGGGTCTGGAGGTTATTTCGATCGCCAAATCCTACGACCGACGCGTCGTACTGTCGGACGTTTCGCTTTCGATCAGGCCTGGCGAGGTGTTGGGCCTGCTCGGCCCCAATGGCGCCGGCAAGACGACTTGCTTCTATTCGATCATGGGGTTGGTGAAGCCCGACTCGGGGCGCGTGATGCTCGACGGGGTCGAGATTTCCGGACTCCCCATGTACCGCCGTGCCGTGATGGGGCTGGGGTACCTGCCCCAGGAAACCTCGATTTTTCGCGGCATGACCGTAGCGCAGAACATCATGTCGGTGCTTGAACTGGCCGAACCCGACAAGGATGTGCGCGTGGCGCGGCTTGATCAGTTGCTTGGGGAGTTCCACCTCGAGGGCTTGCGCGATTCGATGGCGACGGCGCTGTCGGGCGGCGAGCGGCGGCGCTGTGAAATTGCTCGCGCCCTGGCGGCGGACCCCTCGATCATGCTGCTCGATGAACCGTTTGCGGGCATCGATCCGATTTCGATTTCTGACATTCGCGCGCTGATCATTCAGCTTAAATCGCGCGGGATCGGTGTGCTCATCACCGACCACAACGTCCGTGAGACGTTGGACATCTGCGACCGCGCCTGCATCATTTACGATGGACGCGTATTATTTGCGGGAACGCCCCAGGCGCTTGTCGCCGATGAAAATGTCCGGCGATTGTATCTGGGCGAAAGTTTTTCGCTCTAGCATATGGCTATGGGTCCGCGCCTCGAACTGCGGCAAAGCCAATCGCTGGTGATGACCCCCCAGCTGCAGCAGGCAATTCGTCTGCTCGCGCTGTCGAACCTCGAGCTCGAGGCGGTCGTTGCCGAGGAAGTCGAAAACAATCCGTTACTCGATTCGGGCGAAGAGCGGGTGACATTAGGAACCGATCGTGAAACCGACGGGGAGGCCAGCCCCGACCCGGCAACTGCCGATGACCTGATGGCGGCGGGCCACAGCGAGAGCGATGCGCCGCTCGATGTCGATTATACCGCCGACATTTTTCACCATGACAGCGCAGCCGACAGCACCATGGGGAGCAGTGCGTCGGCGTCAGGCGAAGACATTGATTTCGACAGTTTTGAAGGCGCAGCTGCAACGCTCGCGGATCACCTGATGGCGCAGCTTGGCATGATGCTCGAGGGCTCGGACTTGGCCGTGGCGCGCGTGATCGTCGATGCTCTCGACGATGCTGGATATTTGATCGAATCGCTTCGCGACCTTTCGAATCGGCTCGACGTGCCGCTTGGTGCTGTCGAGGCGATCCTGGGCGTCGTCCAGAATTGCGATCCGACGGGCGTTGGCGCGCGAACGCTGTCCGAATGCCTGGCTCTGCAAGCCAAGGAGACCGATCGCTACGACCCGTGTATGCGGCTTCTGATCGACAATCTCGAACTGCTCGCGGTTGGCCGCATCGCCCAGTTGCAACGCATGTGCATGGTCGACGACGAGGACATGGCCGACATGATTCGCGAGTTGCGCGGTTATGATCCAAAACCGGGCTGTCGTTTCGGTTCGGGTCGTATCGAATCAGTGACGCCTGATGTCTATGTGATGCGCGGCACCAAGGGCTGGCAAGTCGAGATCAACACCGGTTCCTTGCCCCGCGTGCTCGTCGACCGCCGTTACCACGCTGAACTCGCGGCCGGCGCGAAGGATAAGGCGTCAAAAGCCTGGGTTGCCGAAAACCTCGCCAACGCAAGCTGGCTCGTCAAAGCGCTTGACCAGCGTCAGCGGACAATTGTCACCGTGGCAACCGAAATCGTAAAGCAGCAGGAGGCGTTCTTCCTGCACGGCGTCGCCCATCTCCGTCCGCTGGTACTCAAGACGGTCGCCGAAGCCGTCGGCCTCCATGAATCGACAGTCAGTCGCGTCACCAGCAACAAATATCTCAGCTGCGCGCGCGGGATGTTTGAGCTGAAGTATTTTTTCACCAGCGGCATCGCGAGTTCAGACGGCGGCGAGAACGCCTCGGCGCTGGCGGTAAAGGCCGCCATCAAGACGCTTATCTCAACCGAGGCTGCTGATGCGATCCTGTCGGACGACACACTCGTCGATCGGTTGAAAGAAGAGGGCTTCGACCTCGCTCGCCGCACTGTCGCCAAATACCGTGAGGCGATCGGGCTTGGTTCGTCGGTCCAACGACGGCGATCTCGGGCCATTGATGCCAAGGCGGCATGATCGCCGTCGCTAACGCGGCACGCCTACCAGCAAGGCGTGGGTTTGGGCTTGGCGCATCACGAGCGACGATGGCCGCCGCCCGATAGGCGCTTCGAGTATTTGGAAATCGGTGGAAAGTAAGTAGATGACCGTCATGACCACGGATTCGATTGTCATCCTCAGCTATGCGCGCACCCCCATGGGCGGGTTCCAAGGAGCGCTTGGCAGCGTGACGGCGACCAAGCTTGGCGCCATCGCTGTCAAAGCAGCCGTGGAGCGCGCTGGCGTAGACGGCATCGACGTCGATCAGATAATTATGGGGTGTGTTTTGTCTGCGGGATTAGGGCAGGCGCCGGCACGCCAAGCGGCGCTCGGCGCGGGTTTACCGTTGTCAGTGACCGCGACGACCGTGAACAAGATGTGCGGATCGGGCATGCAAGCGGCGATCATGGCCCACGACATGCTGGCTGCGGGGAGCGCCGATATTGTCGTTGCGGGTGGCATGGAGTCGATGTCAAACGCACCGTATCTGCTGTCAAAGCATCGCGGTGGAGCACGCATCGGGCATGACATCGTCAAGGATTCGATGTATCTCGACGGTCTCGAGGACGCCTATGATCCGGGGCAATTGATGGGGTCGTTCGCCGAACGCTCGGCCCAGGATTACCAGTTCACCCGTGAGGCACAGGACGGATACGCACTGCGCTCGCTCAAGCGTGCGACGACAGCCATCGGCAGCGGCGCGTTTGAAGGGGAGATCGTCGCTGTCGAAGTTGCGGCGCGCGGCGGCAACACGATTGTCGATACCGACGAACAACCGGGGAAGGCGCGTCCTGACAAGATCCCGACTTTGAAACCCGCCTTTGCAAAGGACGGGACTGTGACGGCGGCCAATGCCTCGTCGATCAGCGATGGCGCGGCGGCACTGGTGCTGACCCGCCAAAGCACGGCCGAGGCCAAAGGATTGCCAGTGATCGCGCGCATCGTTGCGCACGCCGCCCACGCGCACGAGCCCGCCAATTTCACGACGGCGCCCGTCCCTGCGATCCGCAAGGTGCTCGACAAGGCGGGATGGACCGTCGCCGACGTTGACCTGTTCGAAGTGAACGAGGCTTTCGCTGTGGTCGCGATGATCGCGGCGAAGGAACTCGCAATCCCCGATCACAAGCTGAACGTGAACGGCGGGGCGACTGCCCTTGGCCATCCCATCGGCGCATCGGGCGCGCGGATCGTGGCGACGTTGCTGGCGGCGCTTCGGGCCCGCGGCCTCAAACGCGGTGTCGCAGCGCTCTGTATTGGCGGCGGCGAAGCGACGGCGCTTGCTGTGGAACTGACTTGAGCACCGACGTCGCCTCTGAAGAGCGTGCAACTCTTTCGGTAGCCCTTGGCCGCGTCGCCGAAGGCGATCGTGCGGCGCTTCACGAAGTCTATCGTCGAACCTCGTCGAAACTCTTCGGCGTTTGTCTGCGTATCTTCCCTGAGAAATCCGATGCGGAGGACGCGTTGCAGGACGCATTCGTCAATGTTTGGCAGAAAGCGGGATCGTTCGATCCGGCACGGGCCAGCCCGATAACGTGGTTAGTCACGTTGACGCGCAACCGCGCGATCGACCGGCTGCGCGCGTCGGGCAAACGGATGACGGCACCCATCGAGGCAGCCGCCGATGTTGCCGACGACACGCCCGATGCCGAGGCGTGCCTGATCGCCGCGGACGACCGTGCCCGCATCGCCCATTGCATGGAAACGCTGGCTTTGGGCGATGCGACGATGATCCGGACGGCGTTCTTTGAAGGTGCGACGTACGCCGACATTGCGGACCGCGCTGCCGTGCCGCTCGGCACGGTCAAAAGCCGAATCCGGCGTGCACTGATGAAGTTGAAGGTATGTCTGGCGTGAGTGAAGACGACGACCTCCTCGCGGCCGAATACGCGCTTGGGTTGCTTTCGCCGCAAGAGGCATGGGCGGCAGAAGCGCTTCTAAAGATCGATGCGCCGTTGTCGTTGCGCGTCGCATGGTGGCGCGATCAGTTGAGTCTTCTGGCGGTCGAGACCGAGACAGAGCCTGCAGCGCATGTCTGGCAGGCGATCGAAAAGCGGTTGGGCGTCAACGATAATGCTATCGACCGGGCGCGCCCATGGAAATGGGCAACCGGTGGGCTAAGCGCGGTAGCGGCGACACTGCTGGCGGTGATTGCGCTGCGTCCCGCCGTTGCGCCTCCACCCGTGCCTGTTCCGCTGCCGGTGGCTGCGGCTCCGATGGTCGCGAGCTTGGCTGGTGAAAAAGGCATGGCCGTCACGATCGCGTTTGATTCGTCGAGTGGCCGCATGCTCGTGACGCCGGTCACCCTCGATCCCGGCAAAGGCGATGCCGAGCTATGGGTCATTCCCGTTGGCCAGACAGTACCGATTTCAATGGGCGTGATCGACGCAAAATTAGCGCATAGTCGCGCACTCGACGCTCGCCACGCCGCGATGCTGGCGCCTGGCGCAACCTTTGCCATCTCGCAGGAAGCCAAGGGTGGCTCACCTACCGGGGCAGCAAAGGGACCGGTCATAGCCTTGGGCAAAATAATTCGCGTCTGAGTTGCGCGGAGTGCGTCCGGACGCACCCGCCAACCGTATCTGCGCGGTGGCCTGCAATGGGCTCACACTAGATCCGAGGAGAATCCCCCATGAAGTCCCTTTTTCGTGCCGGCGTAGTTGCGCTCGCGCTTGCAACAGTCGCCACCCCGGCGCTCGCCAAAAATCCGATGGTCGGCGGTGCCGCAATGTACCCCACCAAGAATATCATTCAAAATGCTGTAAACTCGAAGGACCACACCACGCTCGTCGCTGCGGTCAAGGCCGCAGGCCTTGTCGGCACTCTGTCGGGCAAGGGGCCGTTCACGGTCTTCGCACCCACAAATGCCGCATTCGACAAGTTGCCTGCCGGCACAGTCGGTGAGCTGGTAAAGCCTGAGAACAAGGCTACGTTGACCTCGATCCTTACCTACCATGTCGTTGCCGGTCGCCTGACCGCCGCGAATATCGCTGCCAAGATCAAGGCAGGCAAAGGCAAGGCGACGCTCACGACGCTGAGCGGCGGCACGCTGACTGCCTCGATGATGGGCGGCAAACTGATGCTGACTGATGCCAAGGGCGGCATGTCGCACGTGACCATCGGCAATGTGATGCAGTCGAACGGTGTCATTCACGTCGTCGACACCGTCTTGATGCCGTAACCTTCGAAGCCTTTAGTCATGCTCTCGCAACGGCGGGGGTCCGGTATCTTCATCCCCCCGAAGACGCCGGACTCCCGCCGTTACAGTTCCCACAAAGGTCATGGGGTTGAGTTTTCAGGGGTTGGCTGCTACGCGCGCCGCTCTTCACCCGTCGTGGCCGGCGGGCGATTCTTTAATTCAGATACGGAGCCGTCAGTTTTTTATGCAGATCATGGTGCGCGACAACAATGTCGACCAAGCGCTTCGAGCGCTGAAAAAGAAGCTTCAGCGCGAAGGCGTCTATCGCGAAATGAAGCTTCGACGCCACTATGAGAAGCCGTCGGAGAAGCGTGCCCGCGAACGTGCGGCAGCTGTTCGCCGCGCCCGCAAAATGGACCGCAAGCGCGCCGAACGCGACGGCATCCGGTAAGTCATGTCAGACGTTACAGCGGTCCCGATCGCGCCGGTGAAGCGCAGTTGGCTTGTGTGGTTGGTCGGCGCCGTCGCTGTCGCTGCGCTCGCAGGAATTGCAATGGCTTGGGCTGGCACTGCAAAGACAGTTGCCGAGGCTGGAACTGCCGACCAATTTCTGGCCTGGCATAAAAGTGCGCCTGGCGTTGTCACCACGGCGAGCGGCCTGCAATACCAAGTCGTTAAAAAAGGTGACGGCGCGATCCCGACTAACGCTGATGTTGCATTGGTCAATTACAAGGGATCGCTTCGTACTGGCAAGGTCTTCGATCAGGGGCAACGCGCCCCGTTTCCCGTTACGGGTGTCGTTGCCGGTTTTTCCGAAGCTCTCAAACTGATGCCGCGAGGCTCAACTTATCGGATCTGGATCCCGCCGGCACTGGGCTATGGTGCGCAGTCGCAGGGGGAATTGATTCCCGCCAATTCGCTGCTGATTTTTGATGTCGACATGATCGACTTTCGCAATCAGGCCGAATTGCAGGCGCAGATGCAGGCAATGCAGGCCCAGGGCCAGTTGCCCGGGGTAGGCGCCCCGCACTGAGCGCGTCCAATTAGGAACGAGCAGACGGCGATTCCGAGCTTTTCTCATTGGGTCTTCCCGACCCGTGCTCCAGTGCAACTTTGAGCATCGCTACCATGGGATCGGCAAACATGAGGCCGAGCAAGCCGAACAGCGCGCCAAACATCACCTGCGCTCCGAGGACCAGCGCGGGCGCAAGGTCGACCGAACGTTTGGCGACGGTTGGGACCACGAGATAGCCGTCGATGATCTGGATTGTGACATAGACGCCGAGCGCGTAGAATCCGGCATTCAATCCTCCTGAGAAGCCAACGGTCACGATCAGCAGTCCAGAGATAATCGAGCCGATGTTGGGCAGGAACGCGAGCAGGCCCGTGAGCAGACCGAGCAAGGCAGCAAGCGGGATGCCGCCGATCAGCAGGAGCAGCCACGTGAAAAACCCCTCGAACGCCATCCCGATCAGGCGTCCGGCCATCAGGCGACGAAGCGTAAAGCCCATATCCTTCATCGTCGCGTAAAACCCGTCGCGCGTCCGGATCGGCAGCATCCAGGCGACGCCGCGTTCGTAGAGACGAGGCTCGATCGCCAGAAAAACACCGATGACAGCAATCATGATCGCGCTTGTTACCACCCCGACGGCTGTCCCAACTGCAGACGTCACACGCCCAATGGATCCCAGCACCTGCTTGCCGATCTCGGCCGCGCTGCCGGCACCTTCGAGAAGATGATTGGCGTTCGCGTAAATCAGAGCCCGATCGAACTGTGTCGTTACCAGCGTTTGCAGCGTCTGAGCCTGGGTGGCGAGTTGCGACCCGGCAAAATAAACGGTCCACACGAGAAAGCCGAGCACGCCGAGCACGACAATCATCAAGCGCCAGCCTCGCGCAATGGGCAACGCCCGACCCAAAAGGCGTGCGCCCCCGTCGAGCATTGCCGCGAAGACGATGCCGCCAAAGATCAACAACAAAGGCTGGGCCAGCGCCACCGCCAGCCCTACCGCGCAGGCAAGACCGATCCAGATCGATGCCCGCTTCAGTTCTTGCCGGACGAACGGGTCGCGCAGCTCGTTGGGGCCGGCAACCTCGACATGGTCGCGCTTGACCGCAACGGGCATCTTTTTGGGGGGCATCAGCCCGTTTTGCTCGGGTGAAGACTGGTGCCCGCGCGGCCGCCGCGCAGCGCCCCGAACCAGGTGAGCGGGTTATACCAATGCTGCGTCCCGTCGAGCGAGAAGCTGATGAACTCGGCGCGTCCGCCCAGATTTTCCCAAGGCAGCGGGCCCCCGAGGCCACCAAGTGATTCAGCCACGCGACTGTCCGCCGAGTTGTCGCGGTTGTCGCCCATCAAAAAGACATGCCCCGCCGGAATCGTCGTTGCGGGGTAATCATCGACTGACGGATCATAGCCCAGGTCGATCGTGTCATAGCTGCGCCCATTGGGCAGTGTTTCACGCACCACTGGCAGCGCACAAGTCACTCTGCCATCGGCGGCAACGGAGCGGTATTCGGCGTATTTCGGATCGGTGCACGGCTCATCGGCATCCACGGTGATCGGTCTGAGCACAACCGGCGCGCGCTTTACGGGCACGCCGTTGAGGATGACGGTGCCACCGCGCACTTCCAGACGGTCGCCGGGCAGCCCGATTACGCGCTTGATATAATCTTCGTCAAGTCGGGAGGGCGGTGAAGCAATGACAACGTCGCCTCGCTCGGGAAGCTTACCGAACAAGCGTCCTTTCATGAACGGGAGAACATGAAAGCTCGGCGAGACATAGGACCAGCCATATGTGAATTTGCTGACCACCAACTGGTCTCCGACAAGCAGCCCTGGCATCATCGATTCACTCGGGATGTAGAACGGTTTGGCGATCAGGCTGTGAAAGCTAAGAACGGCCAGAATCAACCAGAAAATACTTTTCACCTCAGCTACCCAATCGGTATGGGGTTGTTTAGCCGGAACGGCCGCGGGATGTTCGATTGCGGTGGTGGTCTCTGTGGTCACGCTCTTACTTTCGGCAGGCCGTCGGGCTTGATTGCTTCGATAATGACAAACGCCTGCGCCCATGGATGGTCGTCGGTGAGCGTCACATGTATTCGTGCCTCATACCCGTCGGGAATCAGCGCGTCGAGCGCCGCTTTCGCGCCGCCCAACAGCGACAGTGTCGGGGCTCCGGTCGGCGCATTTACGACGCCGATGTCTTTCATGAAAACGCCACGCCTGAATCCGGTTCCGACCGCCTTCGAGAATGCTTCCTTGGCAGCGAACCGCTTGGCGTAAGTTCCGGCGCGGGTGAACGGGCGACGCGCGGCCTTGGCACGCTCAACAGCGGTAAAGACGCGGTTTTCGAACCGCTCGCCAAAGCGTTCGAGCGAATTTTGAATCCGTTCGATATTGCACATGTCGGACCCGAGACCCACGATCACCTGTTTGGGGCTTTCACCGTGCGCTCTCCATCAGTGCCTTCATCCTGGCCACGCTATCGGCAAGGCCACTGAAAATCGCCTCGCCGATCAGGAAGTGGCCGATATTCAGCTCGGCAATCTGCGGAATGGCAGCGACAGGGACGACGTTTTCGAAGGTCAGCCCGTGCCCTGCATGCGGCTCGATGCCGTTCTTGACTGCGAGCGCTGCGGCGTCGGCCAGACGGCGCAGCTCCACGCCGTCAGGGTCGCCGTGCGCGTATTTGCCGGTATGCAATTCGACCACGGGCGCGCGCAGCCGCATGGACGCTTCGATCTGACGCGCGTCGGGTTCGATGAACAGACTGACCCGGATGCCGGCGTCCAGCAGTTGCGCGACCAGGGGCGCGAGATGATTATGCTGTCCGGCCGCATCGAGTCCGCCTTCGGTTGTGCGCTCCTGGCGACGTTCGGGCACGATGCAGGCGGCATGCGGTCGGTGGCGCACGGCAATGGCAACCATTTCCGGGGTTGCGGCGATCTCCAGATTTATCGGCAGCGCCGTCACGGCCATGAGCACGTCGAGATCGGCATCGCGGATATGACGACGGTCCTCACGTAGATGAACGGTGATGCCGTCACCGCCTGCCGCCTCGATAATCTGGACGCCGCGCATCGGGTCGGGATGGTCCCCGCCGCGCGAATTGCGAATGGTCGCGATGTGATCGATGTTGACGCCAAGACGAAGGGGCAGCGTCACGATGCACACACTGCGCCAGCCACCAGATCGCAAGTAATTTCTTTGAAACAGCGGGCCTGGTCGAAACCGAATCCGCTGTGAGTGGTGAAAGCGATCACGACATTATTCCTTTTTGGGCAGGATGAAGTTGCGCATCATGAGGAACATCACATTAAAACCGACGAATCTGGAGAGATTGCCAGCAACCGGCTTATTCCGGTCGATACGACCCGTGGCAACTTCTTGCATTCTCGGCATCGCAACGACCTGTTTGGTGGTCGATGCCCAATGCCGTAACACTTCGTCACGAGAGAGCGGCAAGTTGGATATTGTCGCGAGTGTCGACTTGTTCTTCACGCTGCTCGGCTCCCCGGCTTGATAGCAGGGATCGCGACCAGTTCGGGCGGCAGATCATCGGCGGCATAAGTCGGAACCGACAATCGGATGAGCGGGTAAAAAGGGACGCCAAGATCGGCGGCACCCTCCGACCTGTCGACGAGCGCTGCTGCTGCAACAACAGTCCCACCCGCACGCGTAATCGCTGCTATGGCTTCGCGCGAGCTGAGGCCTGTCGTGACCACATCTTCCATCATCAAGACGCGCTGGCCTGGCGTCAGCCGAAATCCTCGCCGCAGCTCAAACACGCCCTCGGGCCGTTCAAGAAACACCGCCTCGACGCCAAGCGCGCGCGCCATTTCATGTCCGGCGATCACGCCGCCCATTGCGGGGGACACGACAATGTCGATGGCGAGATCGCTTGGTAGGCGCGCCGCCAGCGATTCGGCGAGACGGCTGCCGCGCCTGGGATCGGCCAAAACGCGCGCGCATTGGAGATAGCGAGGCGAGCGGAGGCCTGACGACAGAATGAAATGTCCCTCAAGCAGCGCATCCGCCGCACTGAACTCCGCCAGCACCTCTTCGTCGGTCACTTGTGACACCCCATGATCTGTCCGCGATTTGGACATTTCCGTAAGGACATGGGGGTCATGTGACAACCGAGGTGAGCAGTCGCAGCAAAAACACCCGCGTAACAGCTTGAGACTGGAGGAACCCGCGCGTATAGGCGGCGATTGTGACGGTCCCCCCGCGCGTATCCCCGCGCCGGACCAGCGCCCAGAGGGACGGATTTTCGTGAGACTGCTGACACCTGCGCTGATCGCTTTCGGGCTGGCCTTTTCGGCTCCCGTAATCGCCCAACAAGCACCGCATCCTGCTACGGCGGTTGCGACGACCGCAACCGCGGCCCCAGCGGCTACCAAGCCGGCTGTTGCGGCACCTGCAGAGCTCAAACCCGTGGCCGGCATCGGCCAACCCATCTCTGAGGCATATGGGGTCCAGCCGCAGGTCACCAAGAACGGCCAGTTCGCGCTTTGGATGCATAATGTCATCCTGATGCCGATCATCGTGGCAATTTCGGTGTTGGTGCTCGGGCTGCTTTTGTGGGTCGCCTTTCGCTACCGCAAGGCTGTTAACCCGATACCATCGAAAACATCACATAACACGCTCATCGAAGTGATCTGGACGCTGGCACCGGTTCTCATCCTTGTCGGTATTGCCATCCCGTCGATCGGGTTGCTCGCGGCTCAGTATAAACCCGTCGGCAAGAACGCAGTAACGGTAAAGGCGACAGGCAACCAGTGGTTCTGGTCCTACACCTATCCCGACCATGGCGATTTCGAGATCGTATCGAACATGTTACCCGACGATCAAGCAAAGGCGAGGGGCGAACCGCGCTTGCTCGCCGTCGACAACCGTATGGTTGTGCCTGTCGGCGTGCCGATTCGCGTTCTGACGACATCGGTAGATGTAATCCATGCATTCGCGGTTCCTGCTCTCTGGACCAAGATGGATGCCGTGCCGGGGCGCATCAACGAAACCAGTTTCACTGTCGAAAGGCCAGGTGTTTATTACGGTCAGTGCAGCGAACTGTGCGGGGCGCGCCACGGCTTCATGCCGATTGCGGTGGAGGCGGTTAGCCCAGCCCAGTTTGCGCAGTGGATCGCGTCGAAGGGCGGCAAGATGCCGGGTAACAAACCTGCCGCGACCGACCCGATCGGATCGGCCGCGCCTAATATGCCAACGGCCGCGATGCCCTCTGCCCCGGCGCCCTCTGCCCCGGCGCCTGCTGCTCCTGCTCCTGTTGCCCCGGCGCCCGTCGCCGCGACTAAGGGTTGATTCCAATGACCGCTGCTACCTTAAACGCCTTTCAGGCGCATGCCGATGACCATCATGACGTGGACCACAAGCCGGCCTTTTTCGCCCGCTGGTTCATGTCGACCAACCACAAGGATATCGGAACGCTCTACCTGATCTTCGCGATCACAGCCGGCGTCATCGGCGGCGCAATTTCGGGTCTGATGCGGATGGAGCTCGCGCAGCCGGGGATCCAATATCTCGGCACATGGAGCGCGATGATGGGCAACGACCCGTCCAATCTCAATGCAGCGCTTCACTTGTGGAATGTGCTTATCACCGCGCACGGTCTGATCATGGTATTTTTCATGGTGATGCCTGCGATGATCGGCGGGTTCGGTAACTGGTTCGTACCGATCATGATCGGCGCGCCTGATATGGCGTTTCCGCGCATGAATAACGTCTCGTTTTGGTTGCTCGTGCCAAGCTTCTCACTGCTGCTTGGATCGTCTTTCTTTTCGGGCGGCTCTGGTTTGGGTGCCGGCACGGGGTGGACGATTTACGCACCGCTCTCAACGAGCGGCTCGGTAGGCCCCGCCGTCGATATGGCGATCCTGTCGCTCCACTTGGCGGGCGCATCGTCGATTCTTGGTGCGATCAATTTCATTACGACGATCTTCAACATGCGTGCACCGGGTATGACGCTGCATAAGATGCCCTTGTTCGTGTGGTCGATGCTCGTAACCGCCTTCATGCTCTTGCTCGCACTTCCTGTGCTCGCAGCTGCGATCACGATGTTGTTGACCGATCGTAACTTCGGTACGGCTTTCTTCGATGCGTCAGGCGGCGGCAACCCGCAACTTTACCAGCATCTATTCTGGTTTTTCGGCCACCCCGAAGTTTACATCATGATTCTGCCGGGCTTCGGCATTGTCAGCCAGGTGATCTCAACCTTCTCGAAAAAGCCGGTCTTCGGCTATCTCGGAATGGCGTATGCGATGGTCGCGATTGGCGTGGTCGGTTTCATCGTCTGGGCGCACCACATGTTCACCACTGGCCTGAGCGTGAACATGAAAATGTATTTCACTGCGGCGACAATGGTGATTGCGGTACCGACCGGTATCAAGATCTTCAGTTGGATTGCCACGATGTGGGGCGGCTCGCTGTCGTTTAAAACGCCGATGCTATGGGCGATCGGCTTCATATTTATGTTCACGGTCGGCGGCGTAACCGGTGTCGTTCTCGCGAACGGCGGCATCGATACCTACATGCACAACACCTATTATGTCGTTGCGCATTTCCACTACGTGCTGTCGCTGGGAGCGGTGTTCTCGCTGTTCGCAGGCTTTTATTACTGGTTCTCAAAGATGTCGGGCCGACAGTATAACGAGTTTTTGGGCCAGGTGCATTTCTGGCTGTTTTTCGTGGGGGTGAACATCTTGTTCTTCCCGATGCACTTCCTCGGGCTGGATGGCATGCCGCGACGCATTCCCGATTATCCGGATGCCTATGCCTATTGGAATCATATCGCCTCGGCTTACGGGTATTCGATCATGGCGGTGTCGATGGGTGTGTTCTTCGTGAACCTTTTTTGGTCGCTGCTCGCGGGTAAAAAGGCTGAAGCCAATCCTTGGGGCGAAGGCGCCACAACGCTGGAATGGACGCTGTCGAGTCCGCCGCCGTACCACCAGTTCGAGACGCTGCCGATCATCGACTAAGCGACATGCCCCTCCCGCTGGTGCTGGAGGGGCAAGGAAGTTGAAATGAACACCAAGACGCTTGCCACTCCCCTGACTGCCGATTGGCTGGACCTCTTTGCGTTGACGAAGCCCCGTGTCATGCGATCGGTGGTGTTTACGGGTTTGTGCGGCATGATTGCGGCACCGGTAGCGCTCCCGCATGCGCTCGCATTCACTGCGGTGCTTTGCATCGCGATGGCGGCAGGGGCGGCAGGTGCGCTCAATCAATGGTATGAGGCCGACATCGACGCGATGATGCGCCGCACCGCAAACCGTCCAGTGGCTGCTGGGCGTATGGATGCGCAGACCGCTCTGCACTTTGGTGTCGGTCTCGGCGTTTCCTCCGTTTTGATTATGGGTTTGGCGACGAATGTGCTCGCAGCGGTGCTGCTTGCCGGATCGATCTTGTTCTACGTCTTGATCTACACAGTCTGGCTGAAGCGCATTACACCGCAGAATGTCGTTATCGGAGGAGCGGCTGGTGCATTTCCACCGCTCATCGGCTGGGTGGCTGCAACTGGCCATATCGCACCGCTTCCGATTTTGATGTTTGCCTTTATCTTTTTGTGGACTCCACCGCATAGCTGGGCCTTGGCACTACGAATTCGCGACGACTACGCCGCCGGTACCGTGCCAATGATGCCGGTGGTGGCAAGCGCTCGCAGCACACGCTTACAAATGCTTGGCTATGCGGCGCTGATGGCGATTGTTGCCGTCGCGCCGTGGCCACTTGGCATGACAGGCGCATTCTATGGGCTGACGGCGCTGGTTGGGTCGCTAATTTTCGTCGGTTTAAACATCTGGGTTGTTATCGACGCGGCGCCCAGTCCACTAGAAATGCGCGCAGAAAAGGCGCTATTTCTCTATTCGATTGGTTATATGTTGGTGTCGTTTGCGGCGCTGGCGCTCGATCGTGCGGTGTTTGCATGACGCCCGACGATCCAAACCGTGCCGAGTTTGATCGCCGCCGCAAAGGACGTGCGATTGTCACGGCTCTGATTCTGGGCGGCATGGTCGCGCTGTTTTACTTCATTGCCCTCGCGCGCATCGGGGGCACCGCGCAGTGATCGATCCCATTCGGCGCACCGCAATGCTGGCAGCGGTAGGGGTGGCCGGAATGGCGGGTCTTGGCTTTGCTAGTGCCCCGCTTTACCGCATGTTTTGCGAGGCGACCGGCTTCGACGGCACGACCCAGCGGTCAAACGGACAGTTGGTCCGCGCAGTCCCGGGCAAGACAGTTGAGATCCGCTTCGACGCCAATCATGTGCCAACACTTCCCTGGTCATTCGCACCCGAAAAGCCCGAGCAGATCGTGACGATCGGCGAAAAGAATATGGCGTTCTTCACCGCAACCAACCACGCGCGGTATCCAGTCACGGGTCGCGCTCTTTACAATGTGACACCAACCCAAGCGGGCGGTTACTTTGCCAAAGTCCAATGTTTTTGCTTCACCGAGCAGACGCTGCAGCCGGGGCAGACCGTCCGAATGCCAGTGATCTTCTATGTCGATCCTGGTTTCGCCAAGGATGCGGACACCAAGGATATCGAGACAATTACGCTCAGCTACACTTTCTATCCGATAGACGACGCACACTTGCGCGGCTAGATTTGAAAAGACGAGACGAGGGAACGACCATGGCCGGTGCCAAGAACCACGACTATCATATTCTGCCGCCCAGTCCCTGGCCGATTATCGGGGCGTTCTCCGCGCTGATGATGGCGGCGGGTGGCATCATGTGGATGCACAAATCCGGAGCTGGTGGTTATGTTTTCGGCATAGGCCTGACTGCCGTTCTTGCGACGTTTTACGGCTGGTGGTCGCAGGTAGTGAAAGAAGCGCGGGCTGGGGATCATACGCCGGTCGTATCGTTACATCTGCGCTACGGCATGATCCTGTTCATCGCATCCGAGGTCATGTTCTTCGTCGGTTGGTTCTGGGCGTGGTTCGACTTTTCGCTGTTCCCCGCTGCGCTCAACGTAGTAAAGGACCATGTGGCCGGCACGTTCACGGTAACCAATATTATTGGTCAGTCAGGCGCTTCAGCGCTGGAGCAATGGCCGCCGAAGGGCATCGAGGTCATTGATCCGTTCCACTTCCCGCTGCTCAACACACTGATCCTGCTCTGCTCGGGCACGACGGTGACTTATGCGCATCACGCACTAATCCATGGCGACCGACAGGGGCTTAAAGTCGGTTTGTGGGCGACCATTCTGCTCGGCATGCTGTTTTCCAGCATTCAGGCCTATGAATATGCGCATGCATCATTTCCCTTTGCAGGCCTGAATTATGGCGCGGCTTTCTACATGGCGACCGGCTTTCATGGGTTTCATGTCATTATTGGCACGATCTTTCTCATCGTCTGTTTGGTGCGCAGTTATAAAGGCGACTTTACCCCCCGCCAGCACTTCGGCTTTGAAGCAGCGGCCTGGTACTGGCACTTCGTCGACGTCGTATGGCTGTTGCTGTTTATCTCCGTCTACGTTTGGGGCAGCTGGGGCGCGTCGGTCCACGGGGGGTGAGCTCGCTCCCCACATTGGCGGGCGCTGCGCTGAAGGGCGCATGTCCGCAGTGCGGTGCGACGACCTTGTTCGATGGAATCATCTCCTTTGCGCCAAAATGCCGTGCGTGCGGGCTCGATTTTACTGAGTTTAATGTGGGAGATGGCCCGGCGGCTTTCCTTACATTGATCGTGGGCGCTCTGGTTGTGTTAGGAGCGGTCACGCTCGAACTTGAAGCAGGGCCGCCCTTTTGGGTACACCTTCTCATCTGGCCTGCCGTGACGCTGGGCCTCGTTCTTGGTGGGTTGCGGGTTGCTAAGGCAGCACTGTTAATTTCAGAATATCGAAACGCGGCCCGTGAAGGGAAGCTTAAGCCATGAAGCGTCTACCCTTTGTCGCCACGCTTGTCGTAAGCTTTGCTGTGGCGGCAATGCTGGCACTTGGCGTTTGGCAGCTTCAGCGCCGCAGCGAGAAGCAGGCGTTGCTCGCACGTTACACAGCGAACCTCAATCTGGCGCCGATGACATATCCCGAGCTGGCCCCAGTGCCTCCTGCCGCCATGTTTCGAAAGGCGCAGGTCCATTGCCTGAGCGTCTCGAACTGGCGGGTCGAAGGAGGACAAACCGCAGGTGGGCAGCCGGGATACAGGCATATCGCAAATTGCGTCACGGGCGCGGAACGACCGGGTGCATTGGTTGATATGGGCGTATCCGCTAACCCGACACAAAGGCTCGGCTGGAACGGGGGCATCGTCGACGGCCTGATCACGACAGAGCCCAGTCACGAGAGCTTAATCGGCCGGATTTTCGCGCATGCGGCGCCCTTGCGCCCAATGCTGGTAGCCGATGTTCCAGCGCCGGGCCTTGCTGCCAGCACTCCGCCCGATCCCGCATCTATCCCCAACAATCATCTCGCCTATGCGGTGCAATGGTTCGCGTTCGCGGGCGTTGCGTTGGTGATCTATGTCGTGGCGTTGCGGCGGCGAGGCTGACGCTTACGAGGCAACGTGAGATGATGCCGGGAGTTGGGCGCTCGCCTTCGCGCACCTTGCTTACCCTTTGCCGCATTTGTACGCGGGTCGATGCCCAGCGCGCCATACGTCGAGCCGGTATCGTTCGATCAAGCTTGGTGTGTCCTGGAAATTACGTCTGAACTAAAAACCTGCCGCACCGCTATCGCTTGCCGCCCCATTTTCGTTGAACTTTGCCGAACCGATCTTTCCGGGTTCCAGGCTTGCCCTCGTTCGACCTTCCCATGATCGGCGCCTTTGACTGTTCATGCGCGGGCAGACCCAGTTCCTCGGCTTCCAGCGAGCGGATCTCGTCGCGTAGCCGACCGGCAGTTTCAAACTCGAGGTCGCCAGCTGCCTTGCGCATCTTCTTTTCCAGATCTTCGATATAAGCACGCAGATTGTGACCGACCATGTGGGGACGGTCTTCGTCGATTTCGATTGTCACCTGATCGCGTGACGACAGGTGGCCGATCACGTCCGCAATGTTGCGCTTGATGGTCAGCGGCGTGATGCCGTTTGCTGTATTATACTCGAGTTGCTTTTCGCGGCGTCGGTCGGTTTCGCGCATTGCGCGTTCCATGCTGCCGGTTATGCGGTCGGCATAAAGAATGACCCGGCCGTCGACGTTGCGTGCGGCGCGACCGATGGTCTGAATCAGCGATGTTTCGCTCCGCAGGAAACCCTCCTTGTCGGCGTCGAGAATGCAGACGAGGCCACATTCGGGGATGTCCAATCCTTCCCGCAACAAGTTGATGCCGATCAGCACGTCGTAGACGCCAAGCCGTAGATCGCGGATCAGCTCGATGCGCTCCAGCGTCTCAACGTCGCTGTGCATGTAGCGAACCTTGATCCCAGCCTCGTGCAGATACTCGGTCAGGTCCTCCGCCATCCGCTTGGTCAGCGTCGTGACGAGCGTACGGTAACCTGCAGCGGTCGTCGTCTTGATCTCGTTGATGCAGTCGTCGACCTGATCTTCGACCGGCTTGATCTCGACCGGCGGGTCGATGAGACCCGTCGGGCGGATAACCTGTTCGGCGAACACGCCGCCGGTTTGTTCCATTTCCCACGGCCCCGGGGTTGCCGATACACAGACCGTCTGCGGCCGCATCGCATCCCATTCATTGAAGCGTAACGGACGATTGTCGATCGCGCTCGGCAAGCGAAACCCATATTCGGCGAGGGTCAGTTTGCGGCGGTGATCGCCGCGCGACATGCCATTGACTTGGCCGATCGTTACATGACTTTCGTCGACGAACAGCAGTGCGTTTTCCGGAAGATACTCGAACAATGTTGGCGGCGGTTCGCCAGGCAAGCGGCCAGTGAGAAAGCGGCTGTAATTCTCGATCCCCGCGCAGCTACCCGTTGCAGCAATCATTTCCAGATCAAAGTTCGTCCGCTGCTCGAGCCGCTGGGCTTCGAGCAACTTTCCCTCGGCGACCAGTTCTTTCAATCGCTCGGACAGCTCATGCCGGATCGCGTCCATTGCTTGCTTCATTGTCGGGCCCGGCGTGACGTAATGACTGTTGGCGTAGACCCGCACATAGTCGAGCGCCGCCGATTTTTTTCCTGTCAGCGGGTCGAATTCCGCAATGGCTTCGATTTCGTCGCCGAAGAACGAGATCCGCCAGGCGCTGTCCTCGTAATGCGATGGAAAGATCTCCAGATTGTCGCCCCGAACGCGGAAATTTCCGCGTTGGAACGCAGCCTCGTTTCGTTTGTACTGGAGCGCGACAAGCTTTCGAATGATTTCCGATTGCTCGACCGTCTGACCCTTTTTGAGGTCAAATATCATGGCCGAGTATGTCTCGACCGACCCGATACCGTAGAGGCAAGAGACCGACGCCACGATAATCACGTCGTCGCGTTCGAGCAGTGACCGCGTGGCGGAATGGCGCATCCGGTCGATCGACTCGTTCACGGATGATTCTTTTTCGATGTAGGTGTCCGACCGCGCGACATAGGCCTCGGGCTGGTAGTAATCGTAATAACTGACGAAATACTCGACGGCATTGTCGGGAAAGAACGACTTCATCTCGCCATAAAGCTGGGCGGCGAGAATTTTGTTGGGCGCGAGGATGAGTGCGGGTCGCTGCAACTCCTCAATGACGCGTGCCATCGTAAACGTCTTGCCGCTCCCGGTGACGCCGAGCAGTACCTGATTGCGTTCGCCGGTCTGCGCGGTCTCAACTAGTTCGGCAATCGCAGTCGGCTGGTCGCCTGCGGCCTCATAATCGGACACGACCTTGAACCGCTTCCCGCCCTCGACTTTGGGCGGGCGTACGGGGCGGTGAGGAACGAAATCTGCTGCCGTTTCGGGTTCGTCGAGACTTGTACGGATCTGAATGGACATAAAGAGAACGATAGGGGTTGGTCTGTCGCCTTTCAACCGCGCTGAATTCTCGCTCCCGCGATTGAATTGCCCCTGCAAAGCGATATGCTCTCTTCAACCAAGGGCGCGCGTCGCAAACGAACGGCAAATGAGGGGATACGCCACGATGCGCCAGACCATGCTTGCCTCGGTTATGTCGATGACATTGTTATTTTCCTGTCATTCGGGTCCCACAGTTACCGCGACGAACGCGACCGGCGCACAAGTCGCGGCACAGATCAAGGCGGCCAATCTCGATACGCCGTTCGTCTTGCCGGGTCGCTGGGAGGGAACGATGATGATCAGTAATTTGAACATACCCGACATGCAGCCGCAGATGGCCGAGCGCATGAAGGCTTCGATGGGCAACCCTAAGACCTTTGTGAGTTGCCTCACGCCCGACCAGGTAAAGGCTCCCAGGGAGGGGTTCTTCGGTGGCGAGCAAAAAAGCTGCAAATTCGCGCACTACACGATGGGTAATGGCAAGATCGACGCCGAAATGACGTGTCATCAGGGTGGTGCCGTGCGGACGATGAAAATGTCAGGTACCTACGGTTCCGACACCTACGCCATGACGATGGAATCGTCAGGTAGCGGGGGTGCCAAGGAAGGGCACATGTCGGAGATGTCGATGAAGATGAACCTGACCGGCAAGCGCACAGGTGAGTGTACGGGCAAGGAAGGCCGCTGAGAGGCGTCCAATGCGGGCAGCGTGAGTGCGGTTTCGACCCAGCCGTCGGGTTTCGGCAGACACCGACCGGGGTGGTCTCAGGTTGGAGCCCATACAACACTTGTCGGCTGACAATGTCGATTTGACCGTAACGGGCGTCGCGCCCACGGTGCCGCGCCGCAGCTTGGCAAGGATCCTGTCTATATTGCTTCGCAGATTGTCGTCGCGTTGCAGGGTATTATTGCTCGTGAAAAGGAGCCGCTGTCGCCAGCTGTCATTACCGTCTGTTCTTTTCACGCCGGTGCCAAGCATCACATCATTTCCAACCACGTCGATTTGTAGATTACGGTGCGGTCGAACGACATGGCCACGCGCAACTTGCTGCTCGCGGCGATTGAGCGAACTGCCAAGGGCATTGCAATGGCGATTGGTGCGCCCGAACCGCTTTTCAAAGTGAGCGAATCGACACCGGTCGACGTCAATGACGGTCCACTTGCGCGGCGGATCAACGCGGCTTTTGTACGTGATCTGGGGCGGCAGCGATCCGGCCATGGGAACAAAAGGACATGGTCGCGGATGATTTCGCCAATTTCGTCCAGCCCGATTTGAAGGCGCCCGGTTTCTACTTCTCGGTCGGCGGCACGCCTCAGTCCATTCGATGCGGCCACGGCTGGCGGCCCGCCTGTTGCAGGGCACCACTCCGGCCCGTTCAAGATCGATCCAAAGGCAAGCATCGTGACTGGAGCGACCGCGATGACGGTCGCGGTTATGGAGCTCTTGGGCAAGAAATAGCTAATCGCCGGTGTCGAGGTTGCGTCCCTTGGTTTCTGGCAGCATCAGGAACGCGACTGTGGTAGCGGTAAGCACAGCTGTGACGTACCAGAAGAACCCGCTCTCGATCCCACGCTCCTTGAACGACAGGGCAACGTACTCGACGGTCCCCGCCAACATTGTGTTACCGACTGCATAGGGAAAGGCGACACCGAGCGCGCGAATATGCGGCGGAAACAGCTCCGCCTTCACCATCGCATTGGTCGAAGTATAGCCGCCGTGGAGCGTGATCGGGATCAACAGGATCAGAAACGCGACCCATGGATTGGTTGTTACCGCAATTGTCGTAAACACGGGAACAGCAACCACGCCGACGCCGATCCCGGCAGTCAAGAGCGCGGGTTTGCGCCCAATGCGGTCAGCAAACAGACCCCAGAGCGGCTGGACGCAGAACGACCACACTAGCACCCCCGCCATGATGTAAGTGGCTGTTTCCTTTGCAAAGTGTGCGGTGTTGACGAGGTATTTGAGCATGTACGTGGTAAAGGCGTAGGACGCCATGCCGCCGCCGCCCGACATGACGGTGACCAGAATGCAGGCGCGCCGATGGTCGCGCCACAGCATGCGCAATGTCGAGCGCGATTGGACAACCACGCCGTCGCTACCCGCAACGCCCTCGAACGCTTTGGTCTCGGCCAGATTTCGGCGGAGCGCATAGACGCCGAGCGCAAGGAACGCGCCGATCACGAACGGAATGCGCCAACCCCAGGCCTTGAGCTCTGTCTCGCTCAAGCTCGCCTGCAGCACCAGGGCGACGAGAATGGCGATCAGCTGCCCACCCGTTAGCGTGGCGTATTGGAAGCTCGACCAGAACCCACGCCGGTCGTCGGGTGCCATTTCAGAAAGATAGGTTGCGCTCGATCCGTACTCACCGCCGATTGACAGGCCCTGCACGATGCGCGCGATCACGAGGATGACGGGCGCAGCAATTCCCAGTTGAGTATAGGTTGGTGAGAAGGCGATGATGAGCGAGCCAACCGCCATCATCGCGACTGACAGCGTCAATCCCGCCTTGCGTCCGCGGCGGTCGCCGTACATCCCCATCAGCCATGCCCCGAGCGGGCGCATTGCAAACCCGGCGGCAAAAATGCCTGCCGTGTTCAGCAGCTGCGCGGTCAAGTCGCCCTTGGGGAAAAACGCCGGCGCAAAGTAAATGGCAAAGGTCGCAAAGGCGAACCAGTCGTACCATTCGACAAGGTTCCCTGCAGATCCGCCGATGATCGAACGCAGGCGCTTCGTGTCGATTGCCATCTGTCGGCTTCCCCCCGGCCTTTCAACGACCTGTGCCAGTTATGCGACGAACGGGCAGTAACGAGCAAGCGGCGTGGGTTGTGAAGCGTCGCCCCGCACCATAGGTTTGGCCGCAATGCGGTTCGTCACTTTCTCCCTGATTTTAGCGCTTGGCTTGATATCGGGCTGCGTGCAGCCGGCGCGCGCTCCCCAGATTGTACCAGCCCCGCCCCCGACGGTTGCACCCCCGGTGGCAACGCCGGTGCCGCCCGAACCAGCGGACGCGCTGGTTTCGCCCGGCGTCTGGACGTATGAAACCGATGCCCGTGGATCTCGCGCACTGTTTGGACTGGCCAATGCCGACGCGGCGCTTGTCATCCGCTGCGACCGCGCGGCGTACCGAATTTTTGTGTCGATACCTGGTAACGATCGAGGAACAGTCACATTGCGCGCGACGAGCAGCTCCAAGGGGTTTGCCGCACGTCCGACGAGCACAGCGCCTGCCTATGTCGCTGTCGAGATCGAGCCGACGGACAGCATTCTCGATGCGCTCGCGTTCAGCCGTGGCCGCTTCACGGTTGCGGTCGGGGCGCGCGAATTGGTTGTGCCAGCCTGGCCCGAATTCACCCGGGTTGTTGAAGATTGCCGCGGCTAGCGCGCCGTCATCGGAGAGCTGATCTTCTTGGGCGATGTTTCATATCGCACCGGGAAGATGACACGCTACCGTTTGTCTACCCGACGCGGGGCCGAGCGAATGATGATGACGGCTAAATTTTTTTTACACAAGTCCTTGATTGCAGACTTGGGATGAACCAGATCCCGTTTCGTAGCCGCCGGTGGCTACGGGCTTTTAGCGAAGGGAGGTGATTCGATGTCTCATGGTTCAGCACAGAGGTCGGAGAATTTCGTTCGGGAGCAAGCTGCCTAGTAACTCATCAAGTTACGACGCGGTCATGGTCTCCCGGGCTCGAGATTTCATCTCCGGCCGCTGACCATGCAAAGGGCCGCTGGAGCGTAAGGCGCTCCAGCGGCCTTTTCCATGCTCGTCGGGCGGCGCCGCGCACAGGGCGCCTTTTCTTCGCGGACCCATGCGCCTATTTCCCGCCGCCTTTGATCCAATCGTCGATCTTCGCTTCGAGCACGGTCATGGGCAGCGCTCCGGTCATTAATACCTGTGCATGGAATTTTTTCGGGTCAAACTTCGCGCCTAGCGTCTTTTGCGCCTTTGCCTTCAGCTTCAGGATCGTGAGCTGACCGATTTTGTATGCCAGCGCTTGACCCGGAATCGCGATATAACGTTCCACTTCGGCTACGGCATCGGTGCGGCCCATGCCTGAATGGGTCAGCATGTAAGCGATGGCCTGATCGCGGGTCCACCCCTTGGCGTGAATGCCGCTGTCGACGACCAGACGCATCGCGCGCAGCATTTCGTCATTCAGCCCGCCGAACCTTTGGTAGGGATCGGTTTCCATCCCCAGCGGTTCCCACAACGTTTCGGCATAAAGCGCCCATCCTTCTGCAAAGGCGGTGTTGCCGCCGAAACGCATGAACGGGGGCAGTGCCGTGTTCTCCTGGGCAAGGCTGATCTGGAAGTGATGTCCTGGAACCGCTTCGTGCAGATAGAGTGTCTCGCTCTCAGGCTTCTGGCGCGACGGCAGGTCATAGCTGTTGTAATAAAAGACGCCGGGCCGCGCACCGTCTGGCGTTCCCTGGTTGTAACTGCCGCCTGCATCGGTCTTTTCGCGATATTGGGGGACCGGTCGAATCTCGAGCGGTGTCTTGGGGATCGTCGAAAACTGTTCGCCAACGCGCAGATCAACCCGCTTGCCGATGGCAATGAAGGTGTCGCGCATCTCTTCTTTTGACGCGAACTTGAACCTGGAATTGGTTCGCTGGTCGTCGAAGAATTCGGCAAGCGTGCCCTTAAAACCGACTTTCGTCTTGATTGCCTCCATCTCGCGGGCGATCCGGGCAACTTCCGACAGGCCAAGGCTGTGAACATAATCGGCGCTCAGGGGCAGTGTTGTGTTAGATTCAATCAAATAGCGATAAAGCTCAGGCCCACCTTTCATATGGACGAGGCCCACGCCCTCGCGCGCGACCGGCAGATACTCATCGCGCAAAAAGTCACGTAACCGCAGATAGGCGGGGAAAATCGCGTCGCGCACCGCCGCCGTTGTCTCCGCCGTTAGCCGCGCCTTATCGACGTCTGAAAAACCTGCGGGAAAGCTTTTGAGCGGCCCCACATACGCTGATCCCTCGACCCCGCCCTTAATCTGCAGATCGAGCTGATCGATGACGTTGCGCACGACTAGCTTGGGCTGCGTTACGCCTGACTTCATCCCTTCGCGAAAGCGGGCGATGGCAATGTCGAGCTGCGCTGCGAACTGGCGGTGGCGCTTGATGTTGTTCTCGTAATCGACAACCGTCTTGAATGGTGCCGCACCCTGGCCTGAAGAAACGTCGGGATACCAGGTCTGTGACCCGGAGAAATGGTCAATGGGCCGGACATCGCGCAGCAGCCGCATCGCCGGCGTCAGTCCCATCATGTCGAGTTCGGTATTTCGCTTGAACGTGTCGTAGGCAATGCGGTCGGTAGCGTTCAGCTCCGTGCGGTCGATCTGGCCAAGGGCGGCCAGATCGGCCCTGTCGGCCCGATAATTCGCGTCGGTTGCCGCGTCGGAATACAAGTCGCCGAGCCGGTCAGCATAGCGCTGGTCGCCGCGAAACAGGGCATTGATCGGCTGACGCTTGAGGGTCGCCTCATCGCTGTCCGTGAACAATTTATGCAGAGCAACAGCGGGGGATTTTACAGGCGACGCCGCTGTAAGCGGCGCGGCAAGAGCGCACAGCGAGACCGCTGCTGAAATAAGATATGAACGCATGACAAAACTCCCGGGCACGTGCGTTGCCGCGCTATCACGGCTGCCATGATTAACAAGCGGGCCAGTGCTCACGCACCGACCCGGTGCCAACTACCAGTAGGAGTTCGGGATGACGTCGATGACGATCCCGCTGCGTACATCAATGACGAGTATGTCGTTGTAGTGACGGAGCCAGCGCTGGTTCCAGCCCGGCCGCGGCAAGCGGTAGCCCGCGTAGTCATCGATGTAATAACGCGGCGCATAATAGCCCAGGGTGATCCGAATTGCGCAACGAAATGCCTGATACCGAAAGGCAGAGCGCCACCCGGCTCCGTGACAGATATCGCGGTTCTGGTTGCGATAGTGCCCCCAATGATCGCGGCCCTAATCGCGAGCGGCGTCGCGTCCGTCTCGGAGATTTCCCAGCCGCGCCTCGTTCGCGTCGCGACGGTCGTCGCTGACCCGACACGGCTCGCCGTTGCGATCATCACGGTTCACTTCACGCCGATCGTTGTGGTCTCGCCGCAGGTCGTGATGATCCGATGGGTTGTCCTGGGCCTGAGCCCCCACTGGCACGAGGGTCGTGGGAACCAACCCTGCCAGAACAGCTTTTTGACCGAGCTTGTGCACAGCCTTACGCTGTCGGACGTCCATCGCTGAACGAATCTCTCAATAAGAAGCCGCCACTGAACAACGCGGGAACGGTTTCGTTAGCCGGCCGACAGAGTTGTAATCATAACCAGAATCGTTCGCGATACCATTTCGTCACGATGTTCTTGATGCCCGCCGTTACCGGCAGGCTCTCATGTAGCGTCTGCGAGTTCAGCATACCGTCGGCGTCCATGTTGTTCCAGGCGAGCAGCATGCCAGTGCGCGGCGACACTTTAAATCCGGCCGAACTGAACCACGTTTCGCCGCCGCCTGCCGGTTCATCGAGGTAAATCATGGCAGTCCAGCATCTTTGGCCTCCGCGCGTCTTCTCGTCGACCCAGTAGGGCTGGCTGTGATGGAAATAATCATGGTGCGCCTTGAACTGCTGGCCCACGGCATAGCGTTGTCCCTGAAGCGTTTCCCCCTGTCGCGCCTTGAGACCCATCATCGTGCAGATGCGGGCATCTATTCCATCCACGAACGGGTGCCACCGATCGAGGTCGCAGCTTTCCGACGTGCGAAATTTGGGGTCGGGATCGGAGGACAAGATGCCCGAAGGCTTGCGGTCGGCATCGATCATCGCGATAAGTCCGCCGCATTCGTGAGGCGTCAGAAAATTCTGACGGACATAAACATCGAGGCCGATCCCGTTCACCACGGTTACGCCGGGCGCGCGTTTCAGACGCGATGAAACGTGTTTCCCGATTTCGGTCAGCCGTGTATCTGACATGCTATCCCCTCGTCCAGTTCAACGAGGGGATAGGCGAAGGCGACGCTGTCTTTCCAGCCGAAAATGCTATTCGAAGAAGTCGTAGATCGTATCCACGACCCGCCCCGCCCTCAAGTCAACGAGCAGCACGTCGTCGTAGTAACGAACCCAGCGATAGGGACCGTAAGCGGGAGGCAAGCGATAGCTGTAGGGATCGTCGATCCAATATTGTTGATCGAATAAAAGGGTCGACAACGTGTACCCGATCGAGAAGCGTCGATAACCATAGTCCCAACCATAGGGAGCATAATAGCGCTCGGTCTGGAACAGGTAGCGGTTCGAATAGCGATAGCGCTGCCAGTCGTACCGATCGTCGCGTCGCCAATCGCGGCTCCAGTTCCGGTTAAAGTCGCGATACTGGTTTTGCCAGTTGGTGTGCTCGTCGTAACGGCCATTGTTGCGCCCATTGTTGCGCCCGTCGTTGCCCCGCGTGTCGTTACGACCATTGCCGTTCCAGCGCCGATCGTCCGGGCGTTGCACGACGACACTGCCATTTCCGTTGTTGTTGCGCCAATTTTCGCTGCGGCTCTGGCCCCCCTGCCCATTACGCTGGAGCTGCGTTTGGGCGGGAACCACGCTTACCGGCGGCACAGGACGAGACCAGCTCTGCTGTCCGTTCTGAACGCGCACCCCGCCATCGTTACGGACATGGGCCTGCCAGTTGGGATTACCGCCAGCATCGCCGCGGTTCCAGCGCTGCTGCATGCGCGCCGCCTGCTGCTGCTGGGCCTGCGCGTGTTGCTGGACCTGCACTGCGGGCGCCTGCGCGCGACGGTCCCCGCCGTCACCGCGACTTTGGGGAGCGCCACGATCCTGTCGGTCATTCTGGGCCCACTGGACCGGGGCACGCATGGGTGTCGGTTCGGCCGCGGTAGCGCGTTCGCTAAAATGACGGCCTTCATGCGGCGCACCCTGCGCCAGACCCGGCGTAAAGGCAGTCGCTGCCAGCAATGCAGCAATCGCGAATGTCTTTGTCATGATCTTCATTCCGTGGGGCGTGCGTGCACAATTGTCGCTACGTTCCATAGCACAGTTCTCGTCGAGTCGTGCTGAACGCAGGCTGGCGCGATGCTTAATCCGGGTGAAAGGAATTAGCGCGCTGGCGGCGGTGTCAGCGCAGGTACGCGCCGTGCCGCGTCGTGGGGATCGATGCCGGGCGGCGGCGCAGCGACGATCACCTCCTCGCCTCGAACAGCCGCTGCTGCACGGTGAATCGCGCGTCTGATTCGGGTGTAGGTTCCGCACCGGCAGATGTTGGTGATCGCAGCGTCTATGTCGGCATCGGACGGTCGATTATTTGTCTTGAGAAGCACTGAAACCGCCATGATCATGCCGGGTTGGCAGTACCCGCACTGGGGCACCTGCTCGGCAACCCAGGCCTGTTGCACCGGATGGCTGCGATCGCGTGACAGGGCCTCGATCGTCGTCACGAAGCTGCCCTCGACTTGCGCCAGCGTCACCGTGCAGCTGCGCACCGCACGTCCGTCGATCTCGACAGTGCAGGCACCGCAATCGCCTGTGCCGCACCCGTATTTGGTACCAGTCAGATTTGATGCGTCACGCAGAGCCCACAACAACGGCGTTGCCGGGTCCATCCGGTAATTGATCGGCTGATCGTTCACGGTGAGCGCGGTCATTGGCAGGAAAGCCCGAACGCTTCTGGCAAATCAATCACGCCAGCTCGGGTCGATCTTGTCCACCTTGCGCACCATCGCCGCGAATTCAGCGGCACCCGATCCGCCCGGGATAGACGTCTGCCCGATGTCGCGCTGATGCACGGCGATCACCTTGGCGGCGACGGGGATGGGCTTGCCCATCGACAGCGTCGCAAGCTGGTGTTCACAGGCACGCTGCAAAACCCAATATTTGATGAAGGCATCGGGCAAGGTTTTGCCCATCACGACCGGCCCGTGATTGCGGAGCATCATGATGCGCTTGTTGCCCAGACTCGTCAGCAGCGCTGGTCCCTCTTCGTCGCGCACCGTGACCCCTTCGAAGTCGTGGTAGGCAAGCTGCCCCATAACGCTGCACGCGTAGAAATTGATCGGCTGCAAGCCGCCTTCCAGGCTACACACGGCGACGGTGGCCGTTGTGTGCGTGTGGATAATGCAATGCGCGTCAGCGAGTTCGCGGTGAAACAGGCTGTGCTGCACGAACCCGGCGCGGTTGACGTGCCACGGATTGTCGGCGTCGAGCTTGTTACCGTCAATGTCGACCTTAACGAGCGATGAAGCCGTCACTTCGCTGAAGTGCATGCCATAGGGGTTGATCAGGAACGCGCCCGGCTCGTCCAGTTTTACGGTGATATGGTTGAAAATCATCTCGTCCCAACCCAGCATCGCAAATACACGGTAACAGGCCGCAAGCTGTTGCCGAGCAGTCCATTCTGCGTCGGTTTTCGGGGCTGTCTTCAGGGCAGTCGCCATCGTTTCTCTCCTCGCAGGTCTGGATATGGCACGTCTGAGCTCGGTTTCGCAATTGCTGCGTGCCGCACAATGTTGTTGGCCGACCCCGGCACTGGCAGCTATGATGTCGCTATGGCGGATACTCTTCCCGACGCTGCACTCGCCATCGTGTCCGAGACCTTCGGGTGCGACGCGCTGCTGGCTGCTGTCGTGGCGCAGCAGGCGCGCTATCGATCCTGGCCGCACCGCGCCACGATCGTTGCCGAGGGCGATGATCTCGACGCGATCCTGCTGCTCATTTCGGGCAGAGCGCGGATGCTGGCCTATGGTGTCGACGGCCGTGTCGTCCTCGTGCAGGATTTTGCGGTCGGCGATCTGATGGGGGAGGGTGCCCTGATCGACGAAGGCCCGGCCGAGAGCGAAATTGTTGCCCTTGATCCGGTCGGGGCAGGCAGCTTCGCGCCGCCGGCGTTCGTGGCGCTGATGTCTACACATGCCTGCATCGCGCTTGCCGTTTCGCGCCTGTTGGTGGCGCGGTTGGGAATGGCAACACGGCGGCTGGTCGAGGGGGCGACGCTTTCAGCCGTGGGGCGCGTCCATGCCGAGCTTTTGCGCGAGGCGCGCGCTGCCAGCGCAATGACCATTATCCCAGCCCCGGTTCTGGCCGAACTGGCGCGTACGGTTCAGACAACGCGTGAAACCGTGTCGCGGGCGATCAGCGTGCTCGAAAGGCGGGGCATTGTTCGACGGACTGCTGAAGCGCTGACCGTGGTCGCGCCGCACCGACTCCAGGAACTGATTTACTGATCCTGAGCGCGGTTGGCGAGGCCAAAGAGACGGAGCGATCCCGCTTCGCCGACCGGTTCGGCATCGGGCAGGGTGCCAGGAGCTGCCATCAGTGCCGTTGCGAACGCTTCGCTGACGGTTACAGCGCCGGGCATCGCAGCGGCAGCGATCTGACCCAGTTCGGCAACGCCCCGACCGACCAGCGCGGCGGGGTCGGCGAGCCAGTGCGCCAGCGTATAATGCCCCCCAATTCGCAATGGAAACGGCTGGGTGGATTGCGCCAACAACATTCGCGCATAGGCCCATGCCGCCTCGGGCGTGGCAAAGGCGACGATGCGCGCATTCCCTGCGGGCAGGGTCAGGTCGGGTGTGACGCCGCTGCTGTTCACCGAATGGCGGAACGGGGCGATCACGGCGTCGAGTGCGTCTGCAAAAGCGCCTTCGTCGAGCGTGTCGATCCCGTCAAAGGCGATGTGCAACATGGCAGCGAGACGACGGTCTGGTCGCCCTTCGGGACTGCCTTGTCCTGAGGCAGCGACCGGTGCGCTTCGCGGGACGACCAAAATCGTCTGTGGACGATGCCCTGCTCGCCAGCGCAGGCCATCGCGCGCTGTCCCCTGACCGTCGCCGAAGGGGCCAGGCCCATCATCGACAACGAGCAGCTGGACAGCCGCACTTTGCAGCTGTCGCGCATTGAGCACGGCGGCGCCCATGGCAATATCGGCAGCGAGCTGGGTAGCTAGCGGCTCATAGCCGCCCGTCACGCCGGTTGCCTCGAGCAGGCTGGAGGCGGCGGCCAGGCAGCCTCTGAAACGTGTCACCCAAGCCGCGCCATAGGGGGCCACCGATTGACCGATAAAGTTTTCGACAGCGGTTGGCAGGATCACATGGAGCTCGGCCCCCGCCGCCAAAAGCACTTCGGCAATGACGATGTCGGCACCGGCTGCCAGCGCCCCATAGCCAAATCCTGCGCGGGCGTCGGTCAGCGCCGCCGACACCGCCGCCGACAGTGCGCCATGATCTTCGGACGCGATACCAAGATGGCCCGCATAGTGGACCGATCGCGGCGGTCGGTAGCGGTCGAGCCATTCCGAATCGGCATGCTGTGCCGTCAGGATCAGCGCCAGCTGGCGCACCGTCGATGCGTGATCCGTCCAGCCGTCTGGATCGTGGGCGATCGCCTCAGCTAACGCTTGCTCGCTCGCCTCTCGATTGCCGCAGAGCAACAGCGCCTCGGCGCGGGTCGCCGACAAATAATAGGCGGTCTCGGCAAAATCAGTCCTGCTGTCGAGCCAGTCGAGCAAACGTCTGGCGGTTCGTGTCGCTTGGTCAGTGTCGCCTGCCAGCAGAGACAGCGTCGCGACGTTGATTCGGGTATAGGGCTGTGGCGCGATGGCGTCAGCAGCAGTGTAGGCAGCGGCGGCCTCGGCGAATCGGGATGAGCGCTCGGCGGGTGGTGCGCACAAGGCCCTGTCCTTCAGCAAGCGCCCTTTGACCGCCAGCGCCCCCGGGTCGGTTATTGCGCGGTCGTAACCGCCTTGTTCGAACTGCACCCATGCTTGGTCAAGTGCGCCTGCGCGAGCCGCCGTGATGATCGCGGGCAGGCTAGGGCGGCGCGGCGGTGAGGGGCTTATTGGCACGGTGTCACCATGGGCAGGCGTCGAGATTGGCGCAAGCAAAAGGGGCCTTGCCGGGGTTGCATCGGCGAGGCCTCCTTTCTGCCCGCACTGTTACTTGGCGACGGGTGGAACCGGCGTGGTAGTGCTCGCCGAAGCGAAGCTGTGGGCCTCGCCCTGCATCTTGCGGTTGCGAAGCGTATCGATCTGAGTGTCGACGCTTGCTACGGCTTTTGCGAAGCAGTTTTTCTGCGCGATCAGGGCGCTGAGATCGCTTTCACCGTTGATGCGGCAGACCGAAGCTGCAGCACGGCGTCCCTGGCTGCGCAGCCGGGCGAGTCCGTCGGGCGAAGCCAGGTCGTAACCCTTGGCGTTGATCTCGACGGTGGCTGCGCCGTCTGCCGCAATGGCGGGAGCGGCAAGGCCAATGCTGCCGAATGCAACGGCGAGAGCGATGGCGGTGTTGGCGATGTTGGTATGGATGGTCATGGCTTGTCTCCTGCGTGTGCCGTGTTGGCAAACAGGAGATACCGCGAGTGCGGAACGACGACGCGTGACGGTGATCACGCTTTTCGATCCATGCATTTTTTTTAGACGAGCGCTTCAGCGATCAGCTTGCGGGTCGGCCCTATACCGTAGAGCGCGATAAAGCTGCCCATGCGCGGTCCTGCGCTCGACCCGAGCAACGTTTCGTACAACGCCCGAAACCAGTCGCGCAGCTGCTCGAACCCACCCTCGTTACCAATTGCGTAAATAATGTTTTGGATTGTGGTCGCGTCAGCGCCTGCCGGTAGCCCTGCCAGTTCGCGGTCGAGGCGTTCGAGGGCCGTGATTTCGGCACCCTGGGGTGCCCGGCGTTCGAGCGTCGGGGCAACGTATTCACTGTTGTATGCGAGTGCATGGCCGATGAGCGCATCAAGTTCGGGCGTTATCTCGCCGTCGATATAGTTTGCCAGATATTCCCGCACCCGATCTGCAGTCGCTCCTGCGCCAAGCACGCCCGCCAGGTTGAGCAACAGGCCGAAGGTGACCGGCGGCACCGCGCTCGGCACTTGGCCGTTATGGATATGGTGCACGGGATTGCCGAGTTGCTGCTCGACCGGCTGCCCTGCATAATTGCCCCGAAACTGGAAGTATTCGTCGACGGCGCGCGGGATAACGCCGATGTGAAGGCTCTTGGCTTTTTTGGGTTCGCGATACGCGAAGAACGACAGGCTTTCCTGGGTTCCGTAATCGAGCCACTGTTCCAACGTCAGACCATTCCCCTTCGACTTGGAAATCTTCTCGCCGTGCTCGTCGAGGAACATCTCGTAGATGAGGCCTTCGGGCGGTCGACCGCCGAGGACCCGCGCGATCTTGCCGGACTGGACGCCGCTGTCGATCAGGTCCTTGCCATACATCTCGTAATCGACGCCGATCGCGACCCAGCGCATCGCCCAGTCGACTTTCCACTGAAGCTTGGCTTTGCCGCCCAGCACCGACTGCGTGACAATATCGCCGCCGTCATCGAAGCGGATCATGCCCGTCTCGGTATCGACGACTTCGACAGGGACCTGCAGCACAACGCCTGTCTTCTCACTAATCGGCAGGATGGGCGAGTAGCTTGCAGCGCGCTCCTTGCGGAGCGTTGGCAGCATCACGTCCATGATCGCGCCATAGTGGCGCAGCACACCCTTGAGTGCGTCATCGAAAACGCCGCTTTCATACTGCGACGATGATGAGATGAACTCGTACTCGAAACCGAAGCGGTCGAGAAAATCGCGCAGCATGGCGTTGTTGTGATGGGCAAAACTTTCGAATTTTCCGAAAGGATCGGGGATACGACTGAGAGGTTTGCCAAGATTCTCGGTCAGCATCGCGTGATTGGGAACATTGTCGGGGACCTTGCGCAGTCCATCCATGTCGTCCGAAAACTCGATCAAGCGCGTCGGCGCACTGCTGATCGACTGGAACGCGTGGCGGACCATCGTCGTGCGCAGGACCTCGTTGAAGGTGCCGATATGAGGCAGACCCGAGGGGCCGTAACCGGTCTCGAAGACGATCGGGGCATTGCCCGGCTTCCCGTGGGGGTACCGTTTCACGAGCTTGCGCGCCTCTTCGTAAGGCCAGGCCTTGGATGCGAGAGCGGCGGTGCGGAGGGATTGGTCAGTCATAACCCCTGCGTCTTTGCCGCCCAGAGCGGCAAGTGCAAGCCCGTTGCCCTTTCGTTCCCGTGACGCCACAGAGGTCGAGTGACGACGCTTCGCCATCCCGCGCTCTATGCTAGCCACGGCGGTATCTGGATTGCCGACGAGAGCGGCACGCAGCGTATCGGGCGCGGCGATGCTCTTGCACGGGCAGCGGAGACCCCGGTAATTCTGCTCAATGCCCCGCTCGTTGCGCAGCGGCTGGGATATCCCGAATTGTCGGGACTCGACTTGCTGGAGCTCTTTGCCTTCGTGCATCCGGCACGGTTTGTCGTGCCGACAGTCAAGGGACTGTGCGAAGCAACCGGGCTGGCGCCGCCTGTCGATGAGGCCAGCGCGGCGGTACTGCTGCGCGAGGCTGCCGGCGTTCTGGTCTCCCGCATGACGGGCATTGATTGGGTCGAACGCGAAGGGGCATGGAATGTCGTCGCAACGATGCAGCGGCTGCGCTGGCCTTGGGCCAAGATCGTCCTCGAGGTCCTCGCTCGTCCCCCGCAGGCCGAACGAGGCCTGTTCGCCAAGCTCCCCGAGTGGGAAGAAAAAGCCCCGCGCCCGGCGCCTCGCCCGGCGGTTGTCGCGGGCGAAGATGCGCTCGCCAGGCTCGATGCCCTGACTGGTCCCGGTGCCGAGGTGCGCAAGGGGCAGCAAGCCTATGCCGTCGCTGCGAGCGAAGCCTTTGCGCCCAAGATGCGCCGTGACGGGCCCAATATGGTCCTTGCAGAGGCGGGAACGGGTATTGGCAAGACCTTGGGCTATCTTGCGCCCGCATCGCTTTGGGCCCAGCGCGCTGGCGGGGCGGTGTGGGTCTCGACCTATACCAAAGCGCTGCAACGCCAACTTGATGCCGAGACAGCGCGTCTGTTTCCCGATCCTGCCGAGCGCGCGGTAAAGGTGACCGTGCGTAAGGGGCGCGAAAATTATCTGTGCCTGCTTAATCTGGAGGATGCCCTGCAGGGCGGATTTTCGGGGCGCGCGGCCGTACTCGCCCAGCTCGTGGCGCGCTGGGCTGCCTATAGTCGGGATGGCGACATGGTCGGCGGCGATCTGCCCGGCTGGTTGCCAACTTTGTTCCGGCGTAACGGCTCGACGGCGCTGACTGATCGGCGCGGCGAATGCATCTATGCCGGCTGCCCGCATTATCGGCGGTGCTTCATTGAACGTAGCGTGCGTGCGAGTGTCGATGCCAATATTGTGATTGCCAATCATGCGCTGGTGATGATCAACGCGGCGCGCGGTCGTGAGGCGGCAAATCGCCCGACACGCATCGTTTTCGACGAAGGACACCATGTGTTCGACGCCGCCGACTCGACGTTCGCTGCGGCACTCACCGGTCAGGAAGCGATCGAGTTGCGCCGGTGGGTGATCGGGCCCGAAGGAACGGCGCGAGGACGTCGGCGCGGGCTGTCAGCCCGACTCGCCGATGTGGCGAGCTATGATGGCGACGGCGCGAATGCGATTGCTGCGGCAACCGCTGCAGCACAGGCGTTACCCTCAGACGGCTGGTTGGCACGCCTTGCCGAGGGTTCGCCGTTTGGCCCGCTCGAGATCCTGCTCTCTGCTGTGCGGGGCCTCGTCTACGCGCGAAGTACTGCCGAGGATGCAGGCTATGGGCTGGAGACGGAAGCTGCCGAACTTGATGGGCCGACAATCGAAGCCGCTGCCAGTGCGGCAGCCGCGCTCGACGCGTTGCTCCGACCGTTGGTCGCGCTCGGACGGCGGCTGGAAGCTGTGCTCGACGATCCGCCCGACTGGCTCGATGGCGCAGCGCGTGCGCGGATCGAGGGGGCGATCGCTTCGCTCGGCTGGCGGCGCGATACGGTTGCGGCGTGGCTGTCGATGTTGGCGCGGGTGGGGGGTCCGACCGACCCCGATTTCGTTGACTGGCTCGCTGTCGACCGGGTCGAGGGCCGCGACATTGATATCGGTATGCATCGCCATTGGCTCGACCCGACCCGACCTTTTGCCGACGCCGTGCTGAAACCCGCCCACGGCGTGCTGATGACGTCGGCAACGCTGACGGGGGGCGGCGACTGGGCGCAGGCCGAAGCGCTGAGCGGTGCCAACCACCTCGATCACCCGCCGGCTGTATTCACGGTCAAAAGTCCGTTTGACTATGCGACCCAATCCGAAGTGCTCATCGTCACTGATGTGACGCGCGGGGACATGGGCGCGCTTGCCAATGCTTATGCACGGTTGATCGCCGCGTCCGGAGGCGGAACATTGGGTCTGTTCACGGCGATCCGACGGCTGCGGGCCGTGCATGCACGGATCGCCGATCGGCTCGCGCGCGACGGGTTGCCCCTTTATGCGCAGCACGTTGACCCGATCGATACCGGTACGTTGTTGGACATATTTCGCGACGATCCACGCGCAAGCCTGCTTGGCACCGATGCCTTGCGCGATGGTGTCGATGTCCCCGGCACTTCGCTGCGCACAGTCTTGATGGAAGGGATCCCGTGGCCGCGCCCGACCGTGCTGCACGCTGCTCGTCGCGCAGCCAACGGGGGAAGCGCTCATGATGATCGCATCGTCCGCGCTAGGCTGGCGCAGGCGTTTGGACGGCTGATCCGCCGCGCTGATGACCGGGGCACGTTTGTCATCCTTTCGGCCGCGGTCCCATCGCGCCTGCTGACCGCGTTCCCCGACGGCACGCCCGTTAGCCGCGTGTCTCTTGACGAGGCGTTCGCCCGCGTTGTGTCACGTCTTCCAACCGTCACGCCATTGGTGCATCAGAGAACACAATGAAGACGCTGACTTTGCTCCGCCACGCCAAATCGGGCTGGGATGACCCGGTTGCCCGTGATTTCGACCGCGCTCTCAACGAGCGCGGCAAGCGCGGTGCCAGCGTCGTGGGCGCTCATATGAAAAGCCTCGACCTCCAGTTCGATGCCGTTGTCTCTTCCCCGGCAGTGCGGTGTGTCGACACGCTCGACGGCATATGGGTGGGATACGGGCGAACAATGCACCCGAAATGGGATCGACGCATCTATCTCGCGTCTTGTGTGACCCTGCTCGATGTCGTCCATGACCTGCCCGACGATATCGACCGCGTCCTCATGTGCGGCCATAACCCGGGTCTCGAGGATCTCATCCTGATGTTGATCCCCGACAATCCCCAAGAAGCGCGACGCGACGATGTCGAGGAGAAATTTCCCACAGCAAGTATTGCCGAATTGACTTTTGCGGTCGGACATTGGTTCGACATCGGCAGCGGCAAGGGGCATCTGACCCGTTTCATCCGCCCGCGCGACCTCGACGCAGCGCTCGGCCCGCAAAACAAATGAATCTGCGCCGGGCCGCCGTCGCCGACGCCGCAAAGCTCAGTTTGATCGGTTGTGCGACTTTCATCGAAAGCTTTGCCAATGACCATGATGGCGATGAGGTCGTTCGCTACCTCGCAACCGACCAGTCACCTGGGTGGTACGGCCGAGAACTTGCAAATCCGGCCAACGCGGCCTGGTTGGTCGAAGAAGCCGTCGGTTGTCCGGTCGGCTACGCGATGGCGATTCCGGCGGCCTTGCCTGGAACGGATCGAGTCACCGATTTTGAACTGAAGCGCCTCTACATCCTTTCGAAATGGCACGGTCGCGGCTGGGGTGCCAAGCTGTTTCAGGCCACCGAAGACGAGGCGCGGGCACGCGGGGCAAAGCGCCTCGTGCTCAGCGTCTATGTAGACAATGTTTCTGCTCAAAAATTCTATGCGGCGCGCGGGTTCGAGACGATCGGGCGTTGGATCTTCGAAGGGTTCGACGCGAGCGAGGATTTTATCGTCGCCAAAGTGCTTTAATCGGCCAATGCTGCTGCCAAGTTAGTGCGGATTTGCCGCAGGTCGGCGAGCACCGAACGACCGGCAGCGTGCGTCGCGCCCGTGGCGGGCGCGTTTGGTCTTTCCCCGGCCAATAATCTCTGGACCCCCTTGATCGTATAGCCATCACGGTTGAGCGCAGCGTCGATACGACGGACAAGCCCCACGTCCTCGAGGCGATAATAGCGCCTGTTGCCGGCGCGGGTCAGGGGGCGAAGCTGAGGAAACCGCGTTTCCCAGTACCGCAGGATATGCTGGGGCACGCCCAGCTCGGCGCTCAATTCGCCAATCGTACGAAACGCGCTCTCGCTCTTTTCGGAATCGGCCAAAGACGCTTCAGCTCCCCGCGATGCGATCACGCATTATTTGGCTGGCGCGAAAGGTAAGCACGCGACGGGGCGAGATCGGCACTTCGACGCCGGTCTTGGGATTACGACCGACGCGCTGTCCCTTGTCGCGTAGCACGAACGTCCCAAAACTCGAGATCTTGACGTTGTTTCCGTCAGACAGAGCTTCGCACATATGATCCAGGATTCTCTCGACCAGTGTCGACGAATCGACGCGGGACAATCCTATTTTGCGGTGGACTGCCTCAGCAATGTCAGCCCGTGTCAAATTGCCTGCCTTGGCCATAAGCCCCCCTTCGGCGACGTCTCGCGGTTGTAATCATCTTAACCGCCTCTTTGCTTGCGTCAATTCACCAGCGAAGCACGGCTGCGCCCCAGGTGAAACCGCCGCCCATTGCTTCCAGCACCACGATATCGCCCGCTTTGATCCGGCCGTCGCGAACGGCAGTGTCGAGCGCGAGTGGTACCGAGGCAGCCGATGTATTGGCGTGGTCGGCAACCGTAACGACGACCTTTTCCGGCGCAAGCCCCAGCTTTCTTGCCGTTGCGTCGAGGATACGCGCATTGGCTTGATGGGGAACCACCCAGTCGACATCGGCAGGTGTCAGGTCTGCTGCTACCAGAGCCTCGCCCAACACGCTTGCCAGATTGGTCACGGCATGACGGAAGACCTCGCGGCCCTTCATGCGCACTTTGCCCACCGTGCCTGTCGTCGAAGGGCCGCCGTCGACATAGAGCAGCTTGTTGTAACGGCCATCGGCATGGAGCTTGGCTGAGAGCACGCCGCGCCCGTCCTCCGTCGCGCCGAGGACAATCGCGCCCGCGCCGTCACCGAACAGCACGCACGTGGTGCGGTCTTCCCAGTCGAGAATGCGGCTGAAGGTTTCGGCCCCAATGACGAGCGCGTTGGTCGCAGAACCGGCACGGATCATACTTTCGGCGATCGATACGGCATAGAGAAAACCCGAACAGACCGCCGCCACGTCAAATGCGACGCAATCGTTGATGCCGAGCGCAGCCTGAACCAGCGTGGCGCTTGCCGGAAACGTCTGGTCTGGTGTTGCTGTGGCGAGGATAATCAGGTCGATGTCGGTCGCCACCATGCCGGCGGATGCCAGCGCTTGCCGACATGCGTCAGTGGCGAGCGTCGAGGTCGTCTCCCCGTCACCGGCGATGTAACGGGACCGGATGCCGGTACGCTCGACGATCCAGTCGTCGGTCGTATCCACGGTTTCGGCGAGTTCGGCGTTCGACACGCGGCGAACGGGAAGCGCCGCCCCTGTGCCAAGAACAGCTGCGCGCCTCATTTGGCAGTGGCCGGCGAAGCGGTCAAAGCGCGGTGACCGGCAAAATGGTCCAGATCCTCGGTGATCCGCCGGGTGATGTCGTTGGCGACAAGCTTTGCTGCAACGCCGATCGCATTGGCAACGCCTTTCACATTGGCGCTGCCATGGCTTTTCACGACGATGCCATTGAGGCCGAGAAAGACGGCGCCATTATGATTATTGGGATCGAGGCGGTGACGCAGCAATTCGGTTGCGGGCTTCGAAACGAGAAATCCGAATTTGGATCGCGTCGAGCTGGTAAAGGCGATTCGCAGCAAATCGGTCACAAAGCGCGCCGTCCCCTCCATCGTCTTGAGGGCAATATTACCGGAAAACCCGTCGCAGACGACAACGTCGGTTTCACCGCGTGAAATCTTGTCGCCCTCGATGAAACCGCCAAATCGCATGGGAAGGTCGGTCGCTTCGCGAAGGAGCGCGGCCGCTTCACGAATTTCCTCGGTACCTTTGAGCTCTTCGGTGCCGATATTCAGCAAATTGACACGGGGGCACTCGAGGCCGAGCGCGCACCGCGCGTAAGCCGCGCCCATCACCGCAAACTCGATGAGGTTGCGCGTGTCGCACTCGGTATTGGCACCAAGGTCGAGCATGACATGATCGGTCTCGCCAAGGCTCGGCAACAGCGCGGCAAGCGCGGGCCGGTCAATCCCCGGCAGCGTGCGTAAGGCGATTTTGGCCATCGCCATCAGCGCACCGGTGTTTCCCGCCGAAACCGCGGCGGCCGCTGTTCCGGCCTTTACCGCTGCAACTGCAAGGCCCATCGACGAGGTCTTGGCGCGGCGGATTGCCTGGGTGGGCTTCTCATCGCCTGCGATGACATCAGTGGCATGGATGATGTCGGAGCCTTCAATCGAGGGATGCGCGGCGAGTTCAGCGCGAAGCGCTGTCTCATCGCCGACAAGGGCAAATTCAAGGGTGGGCCACTGGGCCTTGGCAAGGGCGGCACCCGCCACCATGACGCCAGGGCCGACATCACCGCCCATCGCATCGATGGCGATTCGCCGGGCTACTGACACCTGCGCCCCCGTCCTTTCCTCTTACGCGTCGACCGAAATGATCTCGCGCCCGTTATAATGGCCGCACGCGCTGCAAACATGATGGGGGCGCTTCAGCTCGCCGCAATTCGAGCATTCCTGAAAGGCTGCCGGGGTCAAGCTGTCGTGGCTGCGACGCATGTTGCGCTTCGACGGCGTGGTTTTTCTCTTGGGAACGGCCATGTCTAAATCCTGAAAATCCGAAGTCGGGCTCTAGGCGCACAAGGCTTCCAAAGCCCGATGCACTTGGGACGAAACGGCCCGCGAGCGAAGGCGTGCGCCTATACCCATTTACCGCCGCGTTGCAAGCGCGGTGCGCATCTGCCAAGTCGCCGCGACAAAACGGGGAGTACGACCATGATAATTCTGCCAATCACGTTGACGGCTGCAGGAGCCGCGGCGCTCATAAATATCTGGCTCGCGATGCGCTGCGGGCGTGTCCGGACTTCGCAGAAGATTTCGATCGGCGATGGGGGTAATGAAGCGCTGGTGGCGGCGATGCGCGCGCAAGCCAATTTCGTTGAAAATACGCCGTTCGTGCTGGTTCTGCTCGCGGTGATCGAGCTTGCGTGGGGCAGCCCGCTGTGGCTGTGGATCGTGTCAGGCGTCTACTTGCTTGGCCGCGTCGGCCACGGTCTCGGGATGACGGGCACCTTCAAATCAGGGCGGTTGATTGGCACGCTGACCACGATGTTGGTTTTGCTTGGCCTCGCTATCGTCGCCATCGCCATCCCTTACACGACGGTGAATGCGATCCAACTGCATGAACTTCGCACCGGTTAATCGGACGAATTCGGGATTATGCCCAAGATATCTGCGCGGGATGCCGGCGGCTCTGGTCAACGGCATCTCCTGTGCTGTCAGCCATTTTGTGCCTTGTGATTGGCGACGGGCAGCCTTTTGTCAGCCCGCGGCTATAACGCGGTCGGCTACATAGGGGTTCGTTGCGCGTTCATGGGCAAAGGTCGACATCGGGCCATGCCCGGGCACGAAATTTGTTTCTCCGCCTAGCGGCCACAATCGCGTGACAATGGCGTCGAGCAAATCCTGATGATTGCCCATGGGAAAGTCGGTTCGCCCGATCGATCCCTGGAACAGGACATCGCCAACCATGGCAACCGCCGATGGCGCATGATGGAACACGATATGGCCCGGCGTATGTCCTGGACAATGGTAGACATCGAGCGTCAGGTTACCGACCGTGACCGTGTCACCGTTCTCTAGCCAGCGGTCTGGCTCGAACACGCGGCCATTGACGCCGTAGCGGCGCCCGTCGTCTTCGAGGCGAGAAATCCAAAAGCGGTCGGCTTCGTGCGGACCCTCGATCGGGACGTCGAGCTCTTTGGCCAGCGTTCCTGCTTCGCCGCAATGGTCGATATGACCATGGGTGATCAGAATCTTTTCAATGACGACACCTGCTTGTGCTGCGGCTGCCTTCAGCCGGGGCAGGTCGCCGCCAGGATCGACGAAGGCCCCGCGCATGGTCGCTGTGCACCACAGCAGCGTACAATTCTGCTGAAGCGGCGTCACCGGTAAAATCGTGGCACGCATGGAAGGGGCCGTTGTCATCGTCGCGACATGGCGCGCGAGTCAGGGCGTGACAATAGACGATGCGTATGTTGGGATGGCGAGATGATCGCTACGGCTTGCCTAACCCCTACTTCCCCCACCCTTGCTGCCCCCCTGGTAATCGCACATCGCGGTGCGAGCGGTAGCCGTCCGGAACATACCTTAGAATCATACAAGCTCGCCATCGAGGAAGGCACCGACTTCATCGAACCCGATCTGGTTATGACCAGGGACCATGTTCTCGTCGCGCGCCACGAGAACGAGATTTCGGGTACGACTGACGTTGCCACCCATCCCGAATTCGCCGCGCGCCAGGCAACCAAGATTATCGACGGCCAGAGTTTTACGGGCTGGTTCACCGAGGACTTCACGCTGGTTGAGCTGAAAACGCTTCGTGCCCGGGAGCGCTTGCCAGAACTGCGCCCGCAGAACTGCGCCTATGATGGACAGTTTGAAATCCCGACTTTTATGGAGATTCTCGCGCTTGCGGCCACCACGCCCGAGCGTGTCGGCGTTTACCCCGAAATCAAGCATGGCACGTATTTCGACGGCCTCGGTATGAACATGGAAGCCCCGCTCCTCGCAGCGCTTGAGCAGGCAGGCTTCACCAAGGCGTCGGACCCGGTATTTATCCAGTCGTTCGAGGTCGGCAATCTCGAGCGCCTTCGCAAGCTCACTCAATTGCGTCTCGTCCAGCTGATTGACGGAACCGGCCATCCCGCTGACCGTCCTGAATTACCCTCCACCACGATGATAACGCCGGCGGGCTTGGCCGCGATCGCGCGTTATGCCGATGCCATCGGTGTCACAAAAGCGCTGATCGTGCCGCGCGACGCAAGCGGACAATCGTTGTCTCCGACGATGTTGGTTGACGATGCACACAAGGCCGGGCTCAAAATCCATGCGTGGACCTTTCGCGCTGAGAATGCCTTTTTGCCAGCCGAACGGCGGGCGGGAACCGATCCGGCGGCCCATGGCGCATTAGCCGCCGAGTTGCGCCAATTCTATGAGCTCGGCATCGACGGCGTATTCTGCGACTTTCCCGGTGTAGCGGTCCGCGTGCGCGACCCGTAAAGTCAGACGCGGGATACAGTCGATATACCGTGCGTTTTGACCTCACGTCGACGCTCTCTCGCGCCGTCCGACAGGAGGTTTTCCTTGACTGTTCCCCCATTTTCGGGCCCCTTCAGCCTCATTGCCTCCGACAGGGTAGAAGGCACGATTGTGTACAGTCGGCAGGGCCGCAAGCTCGGATCAATCCAGAACCTGATGGTCGACAAGCGCACCGGCAAAGTTGAATATGCCAATCTGACGTTCGGCGGCGTGTTCGGCTTGGGGGGATCAACGCGCCCGCTGCCCTGGCACGCGCTCAGCTACGTTCGGGATCAACATGGTTATGTCGTCGATTTTGAGACAGTCGGCCTCGACATGGCCCCCGACGATGAACGCGAGCGCACCCTGGCATTCGGCCGGGATCATGGTGGCGGCGTCCATGAATTTTACGGTGTTCTGCCGTAGTAAGTTTATTTGGTGCCGAGCGTCGCCGTGGAGGGGAACGCGTTCCTCATGGCAGCGGCCGTCGCCTCGACGCCGCGCATGACACGCAGGATGTTTTCTCCGGCGAGCTTTGCCAGGTTCGCATCACTCCACCCGCGCTGGATGAGTTCGGCAAGCAGGCGCGGATAACCGTCGACGCCCTCGAGGCCGACGACGGCCTCATTGTTGATGCCGTCGAGATCGCTGCCAAGGCCGACATGATCGTGGCCCGCAACCAGCGCGACATGCTCGATATGGTCGGCAACGAGGCCAATGGATGTTGCCGGTTTGGGGTTGCTCTTGTCCCACGCGTCCATCGCTGCTTTTCGTCGTTCGGGCTGACCGTTGTAATACACCTTGCCGCGCGCTTCCTCGCCGGCACGCACGGCGCTCCAGGCGGTCACCGCTTGCGACAAATGCCCGGGAAAGAAGTTCACCATGACCACGCCGCCGTTCACCGCAACGCGCTTGAGGACATCGTCGGGCACGTTGCGCGGATGATCGTTGAGTGCCCGGGCGCTCGAATGCGAGAACATCACCGGCGCTTTGGTCGCATCGAGCGCGTCCATCATTGTTTTCGGGCTGACATGACTGAGGTCTAGGATCATCCCGATCCGGTTCATCTCGGCAACCACGGTCTTGCCGAACGGGGCCAGTCCGTTGTGCCGGGGGTCGTCGGTCGCCGAATCGGCCCAGTCGTTGTCAAGAAAATGGGTCAGCGTCATGTAGCGCACGCCCAGACCATAGATCTGGCGCAGCACGGCGAGAGAATTACCGATTTGATGGCCGCCCTCCATGCCTATCAGGCTGGCGACACGTCCGGTCTTGTGGATACGGACAACGTCGTCGGCCGTCGTCGCGAGTTCGAGGTCGTTGGGATAACGTGCGGCGAGCCGTTTCACGATGTCGACCTGTTCAAGCGTTGCCTGCACTGCCGCGCTGCCGCTCATTTCGGCGGGGACATACACCGACCAGAATTGCCCGCCGACGTGCCCCGCGTGCAACCGTGCCATGTCGGTTTGAAGCGGGCTCGACAGCTTGTCGCTGTTTGCCGCAACATTGGTCGTCTCGACCTTCGACGCGTATTTCTCGCGCAACTCCCACGCCAAGTCGTTGTGCCCGTCAATGAGCGGCGTTGCCTTCAGAATTCGGTCGATACGCGCCTCGACAGCCGAATCGATGGGCGGCACAGTTTGAGCAGCGAGCGGCGCCCCAAGACTTGCAAGCAGTGCTCCTATCGCACCTGAAAATAGGCGTGACGTCGCGTGGTGCGCGCAGACGCGGGCTTTGAGGCTGGCGGGACAAAGAAGCATGTGCATTTTGCCAAATAAGCACAGGGTGGGGGGCGTAGGACAGCGGTTTTATCGGCGATGCTGGGTCAGCACTCCACGACATTGACCGCCAGGCCGCCGAGCGAGGTTTCCTTGTAGCGCTCGCTCATGTCGAGACCGGTCTTGCGCATCGTCTCGATCACCTGGTCGAGCGAAACCCGGTGAGTCCCGTCGCCAAGCATGGCTAGCCGCGCCGCTTCGATGGCCTTGATACTACCGACTGCGTTGCGCTCGATACAAGGCACTTGAACAAGACCTGCAACGGGATCGCACGTGAGGCCCAAATTGTGCTCCATCCCGATTTCCGCCGCGTTTTCGACCTGCATCGGTGTCGCGCCGAGTGCTGCGGCGAGGCCTGCTGCCGCCATCGAACATGCAACACCGACTTCGCCCTGGCACCCGACCTCGGCGCCCGAGATCGACGCGTTTTCCTTGAACAGCGAGCCAATGGCAGCAGCGGTAAGCAGAAAGTCTTCCGACCCGCGGTTGCACGCTCCTGGCGCGAACCGTTCATAATAGCGCAGCACAGCGGGAATGATCCCGGCTGCCCCATTGGTCGGTGCGGTCACAACCTTCCCCCCGGCCGCATTTTCTTCGTTGACTGCCAGAGCCCAGAGATTGACCCAATCGATGAGAGAGAGCGGATCGGCCAGCGCGCGTTCCTGCCGGTCGATCAGCTGTTTGTAGATTCCCGGTGCCCGGCGTTTAACATCAAGTCCGCCGGGTAAAATGCCGCCGATGGAGATGCCGCGGTCGATGCAGGCCGACATCGCGTTACGGATCATACGGAGACGCAGCGAAAACGCCTCAGGCGAAAGAGCGGAAAATTCGTTTGCGCGCATCATTTCGGCGATGGACTTGCCGCTCGCTGCCGCTTTGGCGAGGAGGTCGTCGCCCGATGTGAAACGATAGGGAATGTCGACAAGGCCCTCGGGCGGCGCATTGCGGGCGATGTCAGCTTCGTAAACGACGGCACCGCCGCCAACCGAATAGGCTGTTTGTGTGGCAAGTTCGGCGTGATGAGCGTCGAACGCTGCGAAACGCATCGCGTTCGAGTGAAAGGGCAAGCGTTTCCTTTGCAGGAAATGTAGATCGCGCTCTTCGTCAAAATCGATTGGGTGCATGTTGGCGAGCGAAAGCCTGCCCGTCATGCGGATCGCGGCAACCGTGACATCGGCACGGTCCGGGCAAAGTGTGGCCGGACGCTCGCCGGTCAGGCCGAGCAGCACCGCGCGGTCGGTCGCATGGCCTTTTCCAGTCAGCGCCAGGGAACCATAGAGCGCGACATCGATTCGGACGGTGCGCGCGATCAGCCGGTCCTCGACCAGCCCCGCGACGAAATTCGCCGCCGCGCTCATCGGCCCCATCGTGTGCGACGACGACGGCCCGACACCGATCTTGAAAAGGTCAAACGTACTGGCAACCATGGCACGCTCATGCGCCCGTCAGTGTTGGGCTGGCAAGCGCCCCGCTCTGATGCCAAGGAGGCGGTCGTGAGTTTTGAACCGCCCTTTGTTTTACTCGACGACGCCCGCGCCGAGGGTGCGGTACCAGCGCGACTCTACGCTGATCCCGTTGAAATCGTGACTACGCGGCGACCACAGGAGGTTGCCGTCGCACTCGAGGCGTTGCGTACGGCAACCCGCGGCGGGCTGCATGCAGCGGGCTATGTGGCTTATGAGGCCGGGGCTGCGTTGGAGCCCAAGCTGGCACGCGGCGCTGGCGACGCACCTCTGCTGTGGTTTGGCCTGTTCCGCGATTACCGCGAAATTCTACCCGGCGACCTCACGGCCTTGTTGCCAGAATCCGAAGGTGGGTGGCTTGGCGCTCCCGTGCCCGACGTCTCGATGTCCGAGTACGTGGCGCAACTGGCGCAGGTAAAAGCCCTGATTGAAGCGGGCGATCTCTATCAGGCGAATTTGACGTTCCGTGCCGCCGTGGCGACAGCCGGGCATCCGCTGGCGCTTTATGCGGGATTGCGGGCGCGCAGTGCAAACCCCTATGGCGCGGTTGTAGCGACCGGCAAGCACTGGCTGCTCTCGTTGTCACCCGAGCTGTTCTTTGCGCTGCAGGACGGCAAGGTCACGACGAGGCCCATGAAGGGGACAGCGCCGCCCGACGCTGATCCCGAACTGTTGACCCACGACTCCAAGCAGCGCGCCGAAAACCTGATGATTGTCGATTTGCTGCGTAACGACCTGTCGCGGATCGCGGCAACGGGCAGCGTGGCAGTGCCCGAGCTGTTCCGAGTGGAGCATTATCCGACACTGCAGCAGATGACTTCGACCGTGACCGCGCGGCTGGCTGGCGGGCGCGATGCCGTCGATGTGATGACGGCACTGTTTCCGTGCGGATCGATAACCGGCGCGCCAAAGATTCGCGCCATGGAGGCGATCGCCGAGATCGAGGTAGTGCCGCGCGGCGTCTACACCGGTGCGATCGGCCGGCTGGACCCTCCCAAAGAGTCCGGTGACGCCGACGCGGCGTTCAATGTCGCCATCCGGACGTTGGTGCTCGACGCGGGCCGCGATGGCGCCCGTTTGGGTCTTGGTTCCGGCATCGTGGCGGACTCGCGAGCGGCGAGCGAGTGGACCGAATGCCTGGCGAAGGGCGCATTCGTGCCATCGACGCGCCGCTTTGACCTGGTCGAAACGATTCGGTTCAACCCGCAAGAAGGTCTTGTCTTGCTTGATTCCCATCTGGCGCGGATGAAGGCGAGCGCGGTGTTGTTTGGCTTTGCTTTCGACCGACATTCGGCTCGCAACGATTTGCAGGCAGCGATATTCCGGCTGCGCGAGGCTGCGCGAGTGCGGTTGCTCCTTGGCCGCGGCGGGCATGTCGCGGTTGAGGTACGGCCGCTTCCGCCAGTGCCGCTGGGTCCCGTCGACGTGAAGCTTGTTGCGTTGCCGGTCGATCAGTCCGATTTCCGATTGCGGCACAAGACCACGGACCGCTCTTTCTACGACAGTGCGCGGGGGCGTGCGTTCGAGGCAATCTTCTTCTTGCCCGATGGACGGCTGAGCGAGGGCAGCTTTACAAATTTGTTTGTCGAACGCGGCGGGATGCTCCTCACCCCACCGAGCCAAACCGGACTTCTGGGCGGCATCTTACGCAACGAGCTCATCAGACAGGGGCGAGCCTGCGAAGCAGAATTGCGCGCAGACGATCTGAAACACGGGTTTTTTATCGGCAATTCCTTGCGTGGCCTGTTGCCGGCGCGGCTCACAGAGTTATAGCCCAGCGCGCCGAGGGGAACGATCAATGCCACAGCTTTCCGCCGCTATCGACCGCATTACACCGTCGCCGACGCTTGCGATGACAGGCCGCGTCGCTGCCCTGAAGCGCGAAGGCATCGATGTGATCGGGCTTTCGGCAGGCGAGCCCGATTTTGATACGCCCGATTTTGTCAAGGATGCTGCCATTGCGGCAATCCGCGCCGGCAAGACCAAATATACCGATGTCGACGGGGTTCCCGAGCTGAAGGCGGCGATCGCGACCAAGTTCGCGCGTGACAACGACCTGACGTATGCGCCGAGCCAAATCAGTGTGAACGTGGGTGGCAAGCACACGTTGTTTAACGCGCTCGTTGTCACGGTAGACCGGGGTGACGAGGTCATTATACCTGCGCCCTACTGGGTCAGCTATCCCGATATTGTCAATTTTGCCGGCGGGACGCCGGTTATCCTCAAGGCGGGCGCGAACCAGCTCTACAAGATCCTCCCCGAACAGCTCGACGCCGCCATTACACCGCGCACGAAATGGGTGCTGCTCAACTCGCCGTCGAACCCCAGCGGCGCGGCCTATAGCGCGAGCGAATTGGCGGCGTTGGCCGAAGTCGTTCGGCGCCATCCCCACGTCATGGTGCTGACCGACGATATGTACGAGCATGTCTGGTATGCCGATACACCGTTCTCGACGATCGCGCAGGTCGCACCCGATTTGTACGAGCGTACGCTGACGGTGAACGGTTGCTCGAAAGCCTATGCGATGACGGGTTGGCGCATCGGTTATGCTGGCGGTCCGACGTGGCTGATCAAGGCGATGGCGAAATTGCAGTCGCAATCGACCAGTAATCCCTGCTCGATTGCGCAGGCCGCCGCCGTCGCAGCGCTGACCGGCGATCAGAGCTTTCTCAAAGACCGCAACGCTGCGTTTCTCAAGCGTCGCAACCTCGTGGTGGCGATGCTGAACGACGCCAAGGGGCTCCATTGTCCAACGCCGGAGGGCGCTTTCTATGTGTATCCCGACGCGACCGGGTGCATGGGCAAGACTACACCCAAGGGCAAGGTCATCGAGGACGACGCCCAGCTGATCGACTATTTCCTCGACGACGCGCTCGTCGCTGCCGTGCCCGGCAATGCGTTTGGTCTAAGCCCGGCGTTTCGCGTAAGCTATGCGACGTCGGAAGCAGTCCTGGTCGAGGCCTGCACGCGGATCCAGCGGGCCTGTTCGGCGCTGAAATAGAAATAAGTAGCGAAATGCTACTTGTCCGAAGGCCAATTGAAACCATTTGAGTGGGGCGCCCGTATCTGGGTCAGCAACCACAGAAGGTGTTTGGCCATGTTGACCCTACTTCGCGACAGCTACCTGCGTGCGTTCCTGATCGGGTTTACGGTTATCGGGGTCCCGCTGGCCGTCTCGACGGGACTGTTTTCGTGATCGGTCGTTTCCTGACGGGCGCCGCGATTGCCGGCGCAGCGGTGCTGGCGAGCGCGACCCTGATCCCGGCGTTTGCAGCCGAGCGGACCGTTCTCGTTCCGGCCGCGACGACCGATGTGAAAGTGACGACGCCGCGTGCCGTGACCGTACTTGCCGGCGGCTGCTTTTGGGGCATGGAGGTGGTGTTCAGTCACCTGAAGGGCGTCGAGCTCGTAACCTCGGGATATGCCGGGGGCGATGCCAAAACGGCGAGCTACGACATGGTGAGCACCGAGACGACCCGGCATGCCGAGGCGGTTCGCATCGTCTACGATCCGCACCAGATCAGTTATGCGACGCTATTGCGCGTCTATTTCTCGGTTGCCCATAACCCGACTGAAGTGAACCGGCAGGGCCCTGACACCGGCACGAGCTATCGCTCGGCCATCTTCCCGCAGAGCGCCGAACAGGCCCGGGTTGCACGCGCCTATATTGCTCAGCTCGACGCAGCCAGAAGCTGGGGCGCCCCGATCGCGACGCGTATCGAAAGCGGGGCGTTTTTTCCGGCGGAAGCGTATCATCAGGACTTCGCAGTGAAGAACCCAAACCACGGCTACATCCGGATGTGGGACGCGCCGAAGGTCGCCGCGCTGCAAAAAACGTTTCCGACGCTGTGGAGCGCGAAGCCTTCCGCTTAGACGCTTTGCACTGATTCGGGCGCCCACGTTGTCGGTCCGGGCAGCACCGTCTCAACATTGGAGACGCAGGGCACCTGTCCGGCGGGCCTGACGAGGCGCTTTGGTTGCGGGCGGCGCGGTGGTCGGTGACTTTGGGTCAGCAACGTAATGGCGCGTCAGTCATCGGCCCTGTGCGACAGCCAGTCATCACCTTCGACTCCGGTGTCCGGATTGCTGACGATAGGGGTGAGCCTGGTCTGCGGCCCGCAACATTGGCGCTGAATGACCGCCTCGGACAAGTTGCCCAGACGACAACTCCACCCGGAAGTACTTGGGCGCATTTGAGAGTGCGAGGACACTTGCCTTCAAGCCAGCCGTCACCTCGCGCAGATGACCGCCAGAAAAGTCATGCGGCCATCGACTCCCCAGTCGGTGTTGTAGTCGGGCGTCGCCTTGTCGCCAGCAAGGTCGGTGTCGATTGCTCGCTCGATACCGTCCGTCACGGGCTCCAATGTCCCCAATCAAGCAACGCTCAGCAGCACGGTACCGGGCTGGTCACCGGCAGGCGTCGTTACAGCGTCGACGTAATGGCTTGCCCGCCCACCAGTTTCCACGTCGATCTGGCTGGACTGCGCCTGTGCCATCGACGCGCCGAGACTGATCAGGAGCGCGGCAGCGATGCGACGACACGAACCGGATATGCTCCCAGCTTTAAATCAAGGTGCGGCGCAAGCCGCATGTGCTGGGATCCAAAAATCTTCGCCTGTGTGGAGGCGCCCTGAGCCGATTTTGGAACTGGCTATGCCGGAGGCGCGTGCGCGCTACCGGGGGCGTACTGGTGCCCTTGGTTACCCGATTTTCGAAACCCGCAAACATCGAGCGGAGAGACTGCTACCGTCACCTATCGCGAAGCGCATGAACGGGGATCTCTTCGTCGACGATGAAACCGTTGGGTCAGGACGCGAGAGCAAAGCTTAGCATCCTGTTTGCGACGGGTACGAGAGCCCGCGCATCGGGCCCGACCGCGCCGACGATTTCGGGGTGGCCAGCATCGAGACCGCCCGTGAGCGAGCCGAACGCAGGCAGAATCAGCTTGGTCGCGCTCGCGACATAGCAGCGCCGGGCCACATGGCGACCGCGCAGCGTGACGCGAAGTTTGGGATGGAAGTGACCCGATATCTCCGGGCGTGTTTCGTTGGTATCGGCCTCATGACGCAGGACGACGCCCTCGACAATTGCTTCGGCAACGATCCGCCCCCCGCACAGGTCGATGACGCCGCCGGCATCATGGTTGCCGGTTACCCAGATCCATTCAAGCCGACCGGTAAGAGCGCGCAGCATGTCCTGCGCCTCATGCGGCAGCCGGCTGCAGCCCGCTGCATCGTGAAAACTGTCGCCGAGGCACCAGAGTTCTTTGGGCGTACAGGCAGTGACCAGGGCAGTTATATCAGCGAGCGTTGCGAGCGAATCATACGGTGGTAGCATCTGGCCGCCTTTGGCGAACCAGCTCCCTTTTTCGAGATGCAGATCGGCGACGATCAGCGCCTGACGGCTCGGCCACCACAGTGCGCCCGCGCCTAGAGCGGCGAAGGCCTGTCCGGCGAACGAGAAGCTAACCATTTCTCGCGGCTAGTGTCCGAACTCTGGTCGGGCAAGAGGAAGCGTACCTTGCGTGCCGCGAAATCGACTGAAACGCGGCGAAACGCGCGTAGGGTATCCATACCGAGCAGCATTGCCGGGCGCTTCAAGAGGTCGAACCGCTTGAATGGATGCGCATCGGCGAACACCACGCCGACATTGGTCAGCGCAAACCCGCCCAGCCGGATTGATTCAACGCGCGCAACATCCGCCGTCATGAGAGTGCCGGTGACATCGGTCATCACCGTCGGATAAAAGTCGTGCACTTTCTTGCGTTTTTCGAGCATACGACGCAGCGCCAGGTTGCCGACACTGCTTTGGGCGCCAGAATCGATGATGACGGTTATCGGTATGCCGCCGATGTCGCAGTCGACCAGCACCAGTTGGCCATACCGAGACTTCGCCGTGACGATGATCGTGTCGGGTTCAACCGGCTCACGCGTCTTTGCATTGGTAATGCTCAGGGTGCCCTTGCCGAAATCCATGATGACGCGACGCCCCTGAAGACTGTCAACGCCGACCAGGCCATTCGCTCCGAGGTTTGCGCGCGCCAGTGCAGGCGCATTGAAGTCGTCGTTGTGGCCACCCCCAACCTCCAGTGTTGCCACGCGCACGGTGTTGACCGGGCCTACCCCCGACATGGTATGCATCGTGGCGGTGCCCGACGGCGCAAGATTGAGGTGATCGGCGAGTTCGCGCGATATCACCGTACGATCGGCGCCGGTATCGACGACGAACTGGTATGGCCCCTGCCCGTCGACAGTCACGGGCACCGTCATGCGCGACGATCGATCAATCCCCACGTCGATCACTGTCGTCGAGTCGAAGTCGGAAGGCGGTGGCTTTGAGACAGCAGGCAAGGGCGTCGTCTGGGCAGCGAGCGGTGCTGAAACGACCGCGCCGAGCATCAACAGCGTGCGCGCAAATGACATCATGGCTTTTGCCTTCCCACACGACAAGATGACGCAAAATCGCGTGGTACGATAGGCCTCTAGTTCATCGGGATGATACGACCCCTGGCCATCACGTAACGGACGTGTTGTACCGCCTTCGCGTCGGTTAGCGGATCGCCATCAACAGCAATCAAATCGGCCGACTTGCCGGGCTCGAGCGTCCCTGCCTTACTGGCAATACCGAGCAAATCCGCGCCGCCCCTGGTCGCCGCGATCAAGGCATCACGCGGTGTCATGCCCCCTTTTTCGACCATCAACTCGATTTCCTCGGCGTTCTGACCATGGGGGAAGACAGCGGCGTCGGTCCCGAGTGCGATCTTGACCCCGCCCTTGTACGCGCGGTTCAGCGCCTTGCCCCATTCGGACAATGTACGCCGAGCCTTTGCTTCCGTGTTTTCGGTGTAAAGGCCCTTGCCGAGATACATGGTAAGTCCTTTGTACGCCATCAGCGTCGCGACCATGTATGTGCCCTTCGACTTCATCAACGCGATGTCGGTGTCATCGGCATAAGTGCCGTGCTCGATCGAATCGACACCCGCTCGAACGGCGGCCTCGATCCCACGCGCGCCGTGCGCGTGTGCCATGGCTTTCAGTCCCATCTGATGCGCAGTGTCACAGATCGCCTTCATCTCTACATCGGTGAAATGCTGCTCCAACCCGATCGCGCCGTCGTCGAGCACCCCGCCCGTTGCCATGAACTTGATGACGTCTGCGCCTTTGGCTGCGATCAGTCGCACAGCCTTTGCGCATTCCGCAGCGCCGGTGCACACGCCGACCTGCGGGTCGGCCTTGTTGATAGCATCGGCGAGTTCTGGTGCGAGACCGACGACGTTGTCGCCGTGCCCGCCGATAATCGACAGTGGCGTCGTCGCAACGAGGATACGGGGGCCGGCAAAGGCGCCTTCATCGATGGCGTCGCGCATGGCCAGGCTTGCCAGCGTCGGACCGCCCGCATCGCGCAGCGTTGTGAACCCGGCACGTGCCGTGATCAGCGCGTTTTTCAGGCCCGTCGTTGCCGCGTAAGGTTCGGAGTGTTTTGTTCGTAGCATTGCATACCATGCGAGGCCAGCGTCCTCTGTCAAGTGGACGTGCGCATCGATCAGGCCGGGAAGAACCGTCTTGTTTCTGAGATCGACGACGGTTGCTCCCGTCGGCGCCGTCGCGCCGTCCTCAATGCGCACGATGCGGTCATTCTCGACGATGACGGTCGAGGGCCCGCGCGCTGGCTTTGCCGCGTCTGTAATGAGATGCCCTGCTTGGATGGCGAAGGTTTCGCCGTTGGCCGTGGTTGCAAGTGCGAGGGCTACGACAATGGCGAATGACTTGAGCATGTTGGTGTTCCTCTCTGGACGAGGCATGCTACACACTCGCTGTCCTATGTCACCTGCCGCTTGAGCGTCTCCACAGTGTCTGCCTCGGCCGCCGGTTTGTCGGTGCGGATGCGGTGGATGCGCGGGAAGCGCATTGCGATACCGGATTTGTGCCGGGACGACAGATGGACCGAGTCAAACGCGACTTCGAGAACGAGCGTCTTTTCGACTTCGCGCACCGGGCCAAAGCGCGCAACCGTGTGCTGGCGAACGAACCGGTCGAGGTCTTTCAATTCGGCATCGGTGAACCCCGAATAGGCTTTGCCGACGGGCAGAAGTTCGCCGCTCGCTGTCCAGCAGCCAAAGGTAAAATCCGAGTAAAACGATGACCGTTTGCCGCTGCCCCGTTGTGCGTACATCACCACGCAATCGGCTGTCAGCGGATCGCGTTTCCATTTATACCATAAGCCCACGCGCCGGCCGGTGACGTAGGGACTGTCGCGGCGTTTGAGCATGACGCCCTCGATCGACGCATCGCGCGCGCCGGCTCGGATTGTTTCGAGCGCATCGAAGTCGGTGGTATCGATCATCGCCGAAACGTCAAACCGATCGGGGTCGAAACGCGGTGCGATGGCTTCCAGCCTCGCGCGGCGGGCGGTCCAGGATAACGTCCGCAGGTCGTCGGGACCGTCGAACAACACGTCATACAGACGGATAAACGCGGGATAGTCGGCCAGCAACTTTGCTGACACGGTCTTGCGTCCAAGCCGTTGCTGCAGCGCATTGAAGCTTGCGGCCTCTCCGCCCTGAAATGCGCCGCGCACCAGCAGTTCGCCATCGAAAACGCCATCGACAGTCACGGCATTGGCCACGTCGGGAAAGCTTGCGGTGACGTCGTCGCCGCCCCGGCTAAACAGTCGAACCTGGCCTCCAACCCGCACGATCTGGACCCGGATGCCGTCCCATTTCCATTCAGCCGCATAGTCGGCAAGGTCGAGACGCGCGTTCTCGAGGGGGTGGGCAAGCATGAACGATCGGAACACCGGCATGTCAGCGACGCTAGGCTGTTCGGCGTGGCCGTCTGCCCAGTCGAACAGGGCAGTGTAGGGCGGCACGATGCCGTGCCACACCTCTTCGACTGCCTCGACATCAAGGGCGAACGCCTGGGCAAGCGCTGTCTTGGCGAGGCGCGCGGATACGCCGATGCGCAAGGCCCCGGTCGCCATTTTGAGAAGTGCGAAGCGCTCGTTGGTCGCCAGCGCGTCGAGCAATCCAGCCAGGGCAGCGGGCGCTTCGGTGCGACCAAGCGTCATCAACCGGTGCACAACAACGTTGAGCGATAGATCCTGCGCTTCAGTCTCGCGTTCGGGCCATAGCAGCGCGATTGTTTCTGCCGTATCGCCGACAAAATCGCGGCTCATGCGGAACAATACCGGATCGACGCGTGCCTCGATCAGCGAGCGTATGACAGCGGGCTTTACGCCGGGCAGGTCGAGCGATCCTGTCAGCGCCGCGAGCGCCCATCCCCGGTCTGGATCGGGCGTCTTGCGCAGATAGTCGGCGATCAATCGCAGCTTGGTATTGCGCGACCGGGTGTAGATCAGGCGATCAAGGAGATCGGAAAAAGCCTTCATGACTAAGGCTTAACGCACGAACCTCAATCGCGCAGCAGTTCGTTGATTGCCGTCTTTGCGCGGGTCTGCGCGTCTACGCGTTTGACGATCACCGCGCATGACAGCGCCGGCCCCGGCGAGCCGTTGGGCAGTGGCTTGCCGGCCATGCTGCCGGGTACGACCACCGAGTAAGCAGGCACGCGACCGACGAAAATTTCGCCGGTGGTCCGGTCGATGATTTTGCTCGTCGACGAAATGAACACGCCCATCGACAGCACGACGCCGCGTTCGAGATGGACGCCTTCGACGACTTCGGATCGCGCGCCGATGAAGCAATCGTCCTCGATCACGACAGGATTGGCCTGCAGGGGTTCTAGAACCCCGCCGATGCCGACGCCGCCCGACAGATGGACATTGGCACCGATCTGCGCGCAGCTGCCGACAGTCGCCCAGGTGTCGACCATCGTATTGTCTCCGACATGGGCGCCGATGTTCACAAAGCAGGGCATCAGGACGACGTTCTTGCCGATGTACGATCCGCGGCGGACGATTGCACCGGGCACCGCGCGGAAGCCAGCGGCACGGAACACATCGTCGCCCCATCCGGCGAATTTTGATGGGACCTTGTCGAACCAATTGGCCGTCGCCGTGCCTGCCCCTGGTCCTTGAATGATTGCGTTGTCGTTGAGGCGGAAACTGAGCAACACGGCCTTTTTAAGCCACTGGTTGACACGCCAGATTCCCGAACCGTCCGGCTCGGCCACGCGCAGACCGCCGCCGTCGAGCGCCGAGATCGCGGTCTCGACGGCCTCGCGCACGGTCCCTTGTGTTGTCGTCGAGATAGTATCGCGTACTTCCCATGCCGCATCGATGGTCGCTTCAAGTGTCATGAAAACTCCCCCGTCAATTCGTGCAGCCAGTCGGTCAGATGCGCGGTGCGATAATCGATGAACGGCGCGAACGCCTCGTCGGATGCCTGATCGGATCCGTTGTCGATCCACAACGTCGTCATGCCGATTTCCTTCGCCGGCTTCAGGTTGCGCGCCATGTCCTCGGCAAAAAGCGCACGCATGGGATCAACGTTGAGCTGGGCACACATCGTCGTGTAGCTGATCGCGGCGGGCTTAGGCACATAGGCCATCGCGTGAATGTCGTGAATGACCTCAAAACTTGTGCCAAGCCCAATCCGGTCGAGCACGCGTTGCGCATAGTTCACATCGCCATTGGTAAAGACCAATTTGCGTCCCGGCAGGCGCGCGATCGCCTGAACCAGCCGGGCATCATGCTCGACCCGGTCGAGCGCGATGTCGTGGACATAGTCGAGGAAGTGGTGGGGATCAGTCCCATGCAGCGCCATCAGGCCCGACAGCGTTGTTCCGTGATCCCGGAAGTAGCGCTTCTGAATTGTATGCGCCTGGGGCGGCTCGCAGCCAACAAGATCCTGAATATAGGCAGTCATCCGTTCGTCGATCAGCGCGAACAGATCGCACGACGCTGGATAAAGCGTATTGTCGAGGTCGAAAATCCACGCGTCGATGTGGTGGAGACGGGTATGGGCGTTATCGGACGTCATGCAGGCATACCCTTACCGGCCCTGCCCGGCGGCGCAATCACGTTCAAATTGTGCGGACGATAACCTTGCATTAGCCTATATGGGGCATGTCTTGGAGGATTCCGGAGAATATATGACGGCGAATATGGTTCGATTGCTGGCCGGACTCTCGGTGCCGCTGTTCGTCTTGTCCGCCTGCGGCGACAGCGGCGGCGGGGGCGTTGCCTCCACACCAGCACCGACTCCTGCTGCCGTGGCGCT
>JANXSN010000018.1 GCA_025352685.1 Sphingomonadales bacterium | reverse complement strand
CAAACCTGGTTGCCATGTCGATCATAGCCGATGCCTGTTGAGCTGTATGGAGGTGAGCGCGAAGCTGTTCCGCGACGACGGCCTGGTCACCAAGGAAGGTACTGAGCCGGGTGCAGATGAGCCGCTCAAGGTCGTGCGCCGAGACGCGCCAGGCTTCTGAGCCATCGATCAGGGCTTGGCGCGTACTGTAGTAGCGATAACGAACCTTGCCCTTGAGCGTATGGCTCGGACTCATTGCCCGTCCCTCGCCATCATAAAGTATACCGGCAAGCAGGCTCGGGTCCTTGGCCTTGAGCCGCCGCGAATGACCTTGAGCGCGCTGGGCAATCGCCGTCTGGACCGTCTCCCAGAGCTCCTCGCTGATGATCGCTTGGTGTTCGCCGGGATAGGTCTGACCCTTGTGGGTAATCAGCCCGCGATAGACCTGATTGGTCAGGAGGCTGTACATCATCCCCCGGCTGTAGGGCACCCCGCCGCTTGTGTTACCGGCGGCACTGGTCTTGATCTCAGTGCGATACCCCTCGCGCGTGAGTTCATCGATCAGCTCGACCACCGACCCTAACGCCAGGTAGCGGGTCATGATGTGGCGGACCATCTCCGCTTGCGGCTCATTGACCAGGAGTTTGCGGTTCTGGACGAGGTAGCCGACCGGCACCGGCCCGCCCATCCACATCCCCTTGCGCTTGGAAGCCGCGATCTTGTCGCGGATCCGTTCACCCGTGACCTCGCGTTCGAACTGGGCGAAGCTGAGCAGCATGTTGAGCGTCAGGCGCCCCATGCTGGTGGTGGTGTTGAACGACTGGGTGATGGAGACGAAGCTGGCCTCGGCCTTATCGAGCACCTCGACGATCTTGGCAAAGTCGGCGAGGCTGCGGGTCAACCGGTCGATCTTGTAGAGCAGGATGATACCGACCTTTCCTGCAGCCACGTCAGCCATCAGGCGCTTGAGCGCAGGCCGCTCCATGTTGCCGCCCGAGAACCCGCCATCGTCGTAGCGCTCGGGAACGACAGTCCAGCCTTCGTGACGCTGGCTCAGAGCATAGGCAGTGCAGGCTTCGTACTGGGCATCAAGGCTGTTAAATTCCTGTAACAGCCCATCCTCGGTCGACTTGCGGGTATAGACCGCACAGCGCAGCACCTTGTCAGCCACCGCGGGTCAGCCCAAAGAAGCGCGGACCCGACCAGTGTGCGCCGGTGACCTCGCGGGCGATTTCGCTCAGCGAGCGGCGCGTCTGGCCTTCCCACAGGAACCCGCCCTCGATCACCTCGACCGCGATGGTGCGGCCCTGCCACTCGCGGATGAGCCGGGCGCCCGGGGTCAGCGTAATCCTCGGTGGCGGGCTCACTGCGGAACCCGCTGCAGCGGCAGCCCGGTCCAGTTCGCGCGCGATCACCGCGGGCAGCCCGCCGAGCCGCCGCTCCTGCAGCCGCTGGGCGAGCAGGCGGCGCAGCAACGCGGCACCGATGTTGGGTGCCATACTGCCCTCCTGCTCTTCCCATGCGAGCCGGAGCCCGGCCGGAGAGAGTGCCTCCAGCCGGACAAGGCCGGCATCGAGCCGCTTCTGCTTGACCGACACCGGGGTCACTCGCTCGCGATGGTGTAGCGCGTGACCTTGTCGATCTTGGTTGCAACGAGCTTGTGACCCTTCTTCTTGAGCCCAGTCAGTGCGGCGCGCGCGGTGTGCGGGAGCCAGCCGGTGGCCTCGACCAGCTCGGTGAGCAGTGCGCCATCCTTGCGGCGCAGCAGCTCGATCACAAGGTTTTGCTTGGACTGGCGCTTGGGTTCGGCAGGCGGTGAAGGGTCAAGCGTTGGCTGAGCGACTTGCTGGTCAGCCTCAACACTGGCGTCGGTGCCGCCGGCGTCGGCGGCAATCACAGCGTCTAGGGGTTCGCGGGCCATCCGCCGCGGCTTGCGGGCGGTGGTTTCGGCGTGGGTCATCTGGGTGGTCCTTTGGTTCTGGAGCCGCAACGGGCGGCTCCCACCACCCAAGGCCCTGCCGATCGCGTCGGTCAGGGCTGCCGCCGCGCGGGGCGGCGGCGATTCAATGATCACACCAATGCTTGGTGCCGCGACGAAGTCCAATGGATTGTCGAGGTTGGCGCTTTGCTCAGCGCGAGCGCTTGCGGATCACCAGTTTGTGCGAACCACACAGCGAGCACGCATCGTTGCGGCGCTCGAACCCGCCCGAGCCGGCAAGCTCGCGGGTCTCGTGATTTGCGTGCAGCTGCACGCCGAACTCAAGCCGTTCAGCGATACAGTCATCGCAGACGGGCTCCGGCGACAGCCGCTCGATGAACTTCTGAACCTGCTCGAGAACGGTATGCATTCAGCGAGCCTAGCTCACATCCCGGGCTTTCGATAGTCGGGCCAATCGTGAGTTTATGAAAAACTGGGCATAGACTTGCGCTGCGGGACCGACTTGGTCGGTTGATGGACGACCACGCCCGTGAGTTGATCAACCACTGGATAATAGGGCTTGCATGATTATGCAGGATGCGAGCGCTGAGGCGTTGACTTTCCGAAGCTTGGCCAACACGGAATTGAGCGACATGGTGGATTGCTTGAACGCAAGGTGGCCGACCGCGCCGCCTTGCTCAACGCGGCGAAGGCCTTGCTCGAAAACGTCCGCTCTTAGGGACGATCCGGAACGACTGATTTCGGCAGCGCCGATCAAGACAGCGGACATCCCAAGTGCTCGACTGGACCGTCCGCTACGCGCCTCTATGTCGTTCGTCGCGCGTTGCGGACGCTTGAAAGCGGGCGTTCTCTGATCCGCTTCAATCACCTTCGGGCCATCGGCGCGCGCGAATGAGAGCGAGCCAGCGATGAGCCCGAGCCGCGCGCTGTTCATCCACACGTCCCAGTAGCTGCGTGAGCCCGTAGTGAACGTACCGCCGACGCTTAATCGAAGGTCGCGGTGCTATTGCCCCAAGACGTTTAGAACTATCGCTATCGCTACGATCGACCGTGCGACCAATGCCGTAGGATATGCAGCGCGCCAGACTTCGATCATCATGACGATCTGCAATCCGGCGCTACCAATCGCCCATAATATTGCGATCAGCACCACAAGCATGAGCGGCAGAAGCTGACCCATATCGCTACCGACCGGGAATAAGTCTCTCGGATATCCGATGTTTGCCCGCGAGAAGGCGAAATACTGAAACGCCTCAGGATAGCGCAAGTATAACCAGGCCTTGCGCGGCGGTTCGGCTAACTTTGCCTGCTGCTCGAACCAATTTCGCAATAGGCTAAATTTAGTGAAGATGGTTGCGAACCAGAGCGATGTTAACGCGGTCCCGATCAAGGCAACGGGCAGGAAGCCGCTCCGGGTTATCGCCACCCCGCTAAAGCTGGCAGACTCAACCACCCCATAAATCGCCAGAAAGGCCAATGAGGAGGCAGCGACCCATAAGCCAAGGGCCTTGCTCAGACTGCTACGTAGTTGAATGAGTTCCCCGTAAATCGCATCGCGCATTTCTTCGGTAATCGGCGGACCCTGTTCCAGCAGCATGTGCTGAAGTTCACCGTCGTCCATCTCCCGCGTCTTCGCTAGCCACTCCTTCTCGGTGCGTACCCACGGCCGCCGATCGTTGATTGCCTCCAGCCAGCTACCGATTCCCATAGCCACCTCTTACAGCTAAATTCTGACCGTTGGTCTAGTGCTTGGCGCGAGACTCGGCGACCTGTTGAGGTATTCGCGGATGGCCCCAGCCGGTGCTGTCAAAGCAAATGCACCCCGATTTCCCGATCTGGTTAGTTAGAAAGGCAGAGCGCCGTTGTGCATGGATTGTTCCTGATATGGCTCGTTGACGTTCACGGCTGAGTGAGGTCGCTCACGCTTCAGCGATGGCGCTGGAAACGGCAACGAACCAAAGTGCGGTTAGTTTGACAGTACCCGGCGCGGCCTTGAATGTCCTACTTTGTCCAGCGCCATTGCGAAGCCGCTGCGCGGCAGCCGCCGCCAGGCGCACCGGTCCAGGCGCGGCCGCGCACAACTCTGCCAGTTGGAGCGCCAGTCGGCTTGCCAGCGCGGAACGCAAAACGTCCATTGACCAAGACATCATCCACGCCCGTCGATAGCTGATCAGGTTTGTCGTAGGTCGCATGATCGGCGATCGTAGCCGGATCGAACACAACGACGTCGGCGAAAGCACCGACTTTCAGGCGCCCACGATCGAAGAGCGAAAGATTGTCCGCCGGCAAGCTGGTGAGGCGCCGAATGGCGTCGGGGAGTGTGATGTCCCCGGTCTCACGGCTGTAATGGCCGAGCACCCGGGCGAAGTTGCCGTAAGCACGTGGGTGCGTTTTCGTCAGCAAGAACACGCCTTCCGGTGCGGGCGCTTCTGCATCCGAGCCAAAGCTCATCCACGGCAGCTTGACGGCCTTGCGCACATTTGCCTCGTCCATCAGGAAATAGGCCACACCCACCCTGCTCCCGTCTTCCACGACGAGATCCATCGCTGTGTCTTCAGGCGATTTGCCCCGCTCGCGGGCGACCTGCGCCAAAGTCTTGCCCGCAAGCGGTTTCAGCTTTGGGTTGTTAAAACCGAGTAATAGCAATCCGTCCGGGCCTGCACCTGCATAGAGATTTTCCCAGGTAGCAGGATGCAGGGTTAGCATCTCGGCTTTCACGCGCTGCCGGGTCGCTGGATCCTGCAACCGCGTTATCCATGCCTCCAGCCCTCCGTCCTGCACCCAGGACGGCATCGCTGCATCAAGACCGGTCGCGCCGGCGGTGTAGACGTACATATCGGCTGAGATGCGGATGCCTTGCGCGCGTGCATTTTCGATTGTCGCGATCTCTGGACCGATTTTAGCCCAGTTGCCGCGCCCCGCCTGCTTGAAATGATATATTTCAGCCGGCGCGCCCGACGCGCGAGCGATCTCGATCGTCTCCTGGACACCTTGTTCCAGACGGTCGCCTTCGCTGCGCATGTGCACCGTATAAATACCGCCACAGGCCGCAGAGGTTTTCGCTAGCGCAATCAACTCGGGCGTCTTTGCGTAAGTATTGGGAGCGTAGATGAGCGCGTCGGTGAGACCTAGAGCACCTTCCTCCATCGCTTGCTTGACCAGCGCCTGCATTGCGGCGAGCTGCGCTGAATTTGGTTGGACATCCGCCTCACCCAGCAGGTTTTCGCGGACAGTTCCTGCGCCAACAAATGAGGCGATGTTCGGAGAGATCCCGCGCTTCTCCAGCATCTCAAGATACTCACCCAGCGTGTTCCAGGTAACCGGGTATTTGATGTCGCCCTGTCGCTTTGCCGCCAAGGCCTTCATCGAGGGCGACAGTGGCCCCATTGAAACCTCGCCCATCACCTCAAGTGTCACGCCCTGGGTCAGATCCGACACAGCGCGGCCATCTGCAATCAGGCTTTCTTCAGGGTGCGCCAGCATGTTGATGAAGCCCGGTGACACCGCCTTGCCTCTTGCATTGACCTCGCTACTGCCGCGCCCGTGCAAATGCGGGCCGATTGCGACGATCCGGTCACCCTTTACCGCCACATCAGCGACAAACGGACGGCCACCCGACCCGTCATAAACGGTTCCGCCTCGGATCACGATGTCATATCTCGGCGGAGCCGGCGGTGCAGCGCCGAGCCCAAGTGCGAGCAAAGGCAATGGAAGCAAGCGGGCGAATTTCATAGTGGTTCCTTCCCAGGCCTCAGTGACAGAATCTCGCATTCGAATGATAGGTCAGCGATCGGCGACCCCCGACTCATGCTCCGGCTTCCTACATCACGACCGGTGCAAACGTCGGGTCTGTCAGTTCAATATGCAGATCGCCGAAGCTCGCCAAATGTTTGTAAGTCATTCGTGTCCGATCGGTAGCGCAGTGGTAGCCTTTATCTCGCTCAAAGCGACAGTAGAGTTTATTTCCTGAATGCCCGGCAGCTGCGACAGCTTGTCAAAAAAGAACCGCTCGTAGGCCTGGATATCGCGTGCAACGACACGCAGCATGAAATCTACTGTGCCCATGAGCACGTAGCATTCAAGCACCTCGGGCAGGCCCTGTATTGCCGACGTGAATTCATCGAGGTTGGCTCGGCCGTGCGCGTTGAGTTTCACCTGGGCAAACACGTGGGCGTGAAGCCCTACCTTGGCGCGATCGACCAACGCGACCCGCGCCTTGATGATCCCATCGCGTTCGAGCCGGTCGATGCGGCGGTGACAGGGTGTCTGCGACAGCCCGATTTTCTCGGCAATTGCTGCAACTGTGAGGTCAGCGTTTTGCTGAAGTAGTTCCAGAATCATTCGTTCGTGCCGGTCAAGTGGCGGTGAACGATAATCACTCGACATGGACACCTGCTGGGTCATAATCACTTCCAATTGTTCGCCTGCGGCGACTATTAAGCGAGAAACTCCCAGTTCACTAAGTTAAAATCCTCCCCGCACACATGAGGGGATTACCATGGCCTATTTAGCGGCAGATACCGCTTGTCCGCCCGAACGGGTGGAACGGATCAGTGACCCTGAGACCGGGCTGGAGGGCGTGATCGTGATCCATTCGACCCGGCTCGGTCCCGCCGCCGGAGGGTGCCGGCTGATGGAATACCCCAGCGAGCACGCTATGATCGCCGACGCCGTGCGGCTCGCGGAAGGCATGAGCTACAAAAATGCTCTTGCCGGACTGCCGCTGGGCGGCGGCAAGGCGGTGTTGCGGCTCCCTCCCCGCGACTTCGATCGTAAGGCGTACTTCCGTGCCTTTGGGCGCGCTGTCGAGCGCCTCCGGGGCGACTATCTGACCGCTGAGGATGTGGGCACCAGTGTCGCCGACATGGAACAAGTAGCAAAATCGACGAACCATGTCTCAGGCCTCACGGCGAGACCGGGTAAACCTGGCGGCGATCCTTCGCCCTGGACCGCAAGAGGGGTGTTCGGCTCGATCGAAGTGGCGGCCCGGCGCCGCCTGGACCGCCCGCTTGTTGGGCTTCGGGTAGCGGTTCAAGGCCTCGGTTCGGTGGGTGCCGAGCTTTGCCGCTTGTTGCACGGTGCTGGAGCCGCGCTGGTGGTGGCCGACGTCGAACACACGAAGGCGGCAGCAATGGTTGCCGCGTTTGGTGCTGCGGCCACCAGTCCCGGCGCGATTGTATCCGCCGATGTTGATGTTTTCGCTCCTTGCGCGCTGGGCGCTGTGATCAATCGGCTCAGTGAGGAGCAGATACGCGCCAGGGTTATCTGCGGTGCAGCCAACAACCAGTTGGCCCATGAAGTCGACGGTGCGCGGCTGGCCAGTGCGGGGATCCTGTTCGCGCCCGACTTTCTGGTGAATGCGGGCGGGATTGTCAGCGTTGCCGGGGAGTATTTTGACTGGACGCAAAGCGAAGTTGCTCAGCGCGTTGATGCAATCCCTCGTCGCTTAGACGAGCTCTTCAGATCTGCGGAAATCGCAGGGCTTGAGCCTGGGTGCGTGGCGCGGACGACCGCACGTTCGATCATTGCCTCTGGGTCCGGGGTTCGTTCGGTGGAGCTGGCAAAATGACCCTTGCAAGAAAACAGGGTTTGGAGACGCAAAGAGAGGAGCTTGGTCAAGCTCAATACAAGGTTTTGGGCGACGCTTCATCACAGCTTCTGATGCGGATATTCGGCCTGCTGGCGCAGCAGGATCTGCTGCCTGAATACGCAACCGTCCGCAAAAACGAGGACGTTCTGGTTGTGCGAATGAATAAGACTCTAATTTCGCGCCGCCGCGCCGACTTGATTGCCGAGAAAATGAGGTCCCTAGTCCAAACCCATCTGGTCGAGTTCTCGTGGACTTCCTCCTCGGAAGAGATCCCGGTTTTATAGTCACTTCACCTCGGTATAGACATAGGCATGCTGGCTGTCTCGTACAGTCAGCGTACGGCGGTTGTCTGGAGTGGTGGCGATCAGGCCATCGAAACCGATGAAGCCAGGCCCGATAGAGACGACCGAGACACTGCCATCCGCGTTCTTGCGCGTGGCAAGCGGGCCCTGGATCGACCCAGCTTGGATCCACTTGCGGCCACCGACAGTGCTGATCGTAAGGGAGCTACCCTCGGGTCCCGTGTAACGGGTGGCGAGATTGGCCAGAACCTGCGGGTCCCCCGGGACAGTCAGTCGCGCACGGCGGGCGGTGCCTTGCGCCTTTAGCCGCACCGATGCTGCGGCTACTTCCTGGACGGCTTCGGGACGCCCGTCATATATCACTTCAAGCAAGCGACGCAGGAACGGTTCCAACATTGCTGCGCCCGAGTCGCCGTTCGTAAGGATGACAGCGCCGATGCCCGCATCCGGCAATGCCCACCAATCGCTGTGATAGCCTTGGAGGGTGCCGCCGTGGGTTACCACCGGAACTCCCCAGGCGAGCCGGTTAAACAGGCCCATGCCGTACCAGATGTCTTCTCCAACGGGTACGCCGCGTTTGCGGCGCTCGAGCAGATTGGCTGCGCTGACCAATCTCTTGCCCACGGGCGTCAGGCCATTGGATAGTTCGAGCTGCACGTAACGGGCCATGTCAGATGCACTGGAGAACGCCCCGCCGGCGGGACGATACGGATAGACGGTGTAGTTGAAAGAATTCGACATTACGGTCATCCGGCCATCAATGTCGTAGCCATGTGGGCGGGCCCAATTGCCGTGTTCGCCCTTGCGATAATCGAATGTGGTATCATACATGTGAAGCGGATTGAAAATCTTGACCTGCATTGCACGATCGTAAGCAGCGCCTATTTCCATCCCTGGATAGGTTAAGCTACCCGCGAGGTAACCTGCTGCCGAAGCCATCAGGTTGTTGTATTGGAAAAGCTCGCCAAATTTGCTGGTCGGTTGAGTCGCAGCGAGTTGGCGGAAGGTGTCAGCGGCCGGCACGCCTTGGTCGGCAAGAATAAACGCGAAGTCCTTGCGCGGCAGGCCGGTGCACGCGCAGACCAGATGGCGAACCTCGACCGAACTGGTTGTGGCATCATCACCCAGGCGGAATGAGGGATAAAGATCCGTCACGTGTTGGTCCCAGCGCAGTTTGCCTTCATCGGCAAGGATCGAGAGTAGCAAGGTTGACATGCCCTTGGTGTTGGACGCGATCATGAACTTGGTGTGTGCGTCGACTGGGGCGCGTTGGCCCAGCGAACGAACCCCGACCCCGCCCACCCAGACGACCGTGCCGTGATCAATGAGCGCAATTCCGACTCCGGGCACTTCTAGCGTTCGGGCGGACTTCGTGACGAAATCGCGCAACAGTGCGATGCGCTCCGGCGTTAGGTGGTGCGGCGTCTTGCCCGCGAAACTCTCGCGCGAGTAACCTGCGGGGTGCAGACTGCCTTGGATAACTGCCACGGCTGCGGAGCGCTTATTATACGTTGCCTCGGAACCGTCGATGATCATCACGGTCCAGGTCTGACCCTGCTTGAGCGCCAGCGCGGCACGCACGGCGCGTTCATTAGGAGAGGTCTGGTAGTCCAGATTGGCCCGCTCGTTCCAGCCATCAGCGGCGGGCGCTGCGGTAACCACAGTCAGGGTCGGGGAGGCCGTGGGCTTATATAGCGACCACCCCTTTGCCGCAGCCGCCCGCGCATCCGCGACTTGGCCCACTTCGATCACGGCGATGCGCAGATCGGCCTCGGGCGCAACGAAGACTGTAACAGCACCGTTGGTTTGCGCCGACCAGTCACGGGGCTGTGTGTATTGTACTCCGGCAGGGGTCGTGCCGGGCTGGTCCGAAGTGCCTGGGGTGTCGGCGAATGCCGGCACTGACAAAGCCAACAGGGCAAGTGCGTGAAGTAGTTTCATAACGCAAATTTCCCTCGTTTGTGTGGTGGCCGGTAGCCCCGTCTTAGTCCGTCACTACGCAGCTTGCATGCACCGAGCCCGACGACCACGCGCATCGCTACAATATCGCGCAGATATAGGCATTCCCGCCGAATTCATTTTGTCGGACACCGCGTCGGGGTACCTGGATTTTCAGGTGCCCGCGATTTTAGCACGGTCGCTACCTTCTCGGCCTCTTCCATTACACGTAACACGTTGCCTCCCGCCAACTTGGCCAAATCGCTATCGGACCAGCCCCGGCGCGCCAACTCTTCAAACAGCGCAGGGTAGGTCGCGACATCGGTCAGGCCCTCGGGGAGGATATTACCAACGCCGTCGTAATCGCCACCGAGGCCGACGTGATCGATGCCAGCAATTTTTGCGATGTGCTCGATGTGATCGGCAACCTGCATCAGCGTGACACTGGGAGCGGGGTGTTCGCGCTGCCATTGCGCAAGAGCCGCTGCGGCGCGGTCCGGCTGGCCGACTAACAGGCCATTGTACGGCGGCGCTCCAAGCAGGGTCTTCTCGGCAGCCTGCTCGGCCGACCAGCGCCGATATGCTTCGGAAATATACACCGGTGCGAAGTTGACCATTACCACACCGCCGTTGGCTGAGACCAGCTTCAGAACCTCGTCGGACACGTTCCGCGGATGATCGTCGAGCGCTCGTGCGCTAGAATGAGAAAAGATTACTGGCGCCTTTGTCACCCGCAGCGCGTCGCGCATCGTCGCTTCGCTGACGTGACTAAGATCGACCAGCATTCCCAGTCGGTTTAATTCGCGGACAACTGATTCTCCGAAAGGTGTCAGGCCATCATGCTGTGGGTTGTCGGTTGCTGAATCAGCCCAGTCGATTGTTCGAACATGGGTAAGTGTCAAATAGGCTGCGCCGAGATCGTGATAGGTCCGCAGAACGGCCAAACTGTTGTCTATCTGTCCTCCGCCTTCCACGCCGATTAGCGAAGCTATGCGCCCCGCCTTATGGATACGGCGAACGTCGCCAGCCGTTCGTGCCAATTCGAACGTGTCCGGATAGCGTGCGACAATTGCGTGAATCAGGTCGATTTGTTCAAGCGTCTGCTTGACCTGTTCGGGGCCTGGCAAGTCGGCCGAAACAAATACTGACCAGAATTGCCCACCGACCCTGCCCGCGCGCAAGCGCAGGATATCAGTGTCGTAGGCTACCGGCGTCCGGCGCAAATCTTTAAGATCAAGCGTCCAGCGGCCATCGCCTTCACGTTCGTGGAGTGTTTCGGCCCAGTCATTGTGACCATCGATTAGCGGTGTCGCCTTCAGAACGCGTTCGATGCGCGGCGAAGGCGGTTGGGCCGAGCCCGGGACAGCAACGAGCAGCAGTGCAAAGTAAGGTAAGTGTTTCATTGGTTCAGCCTCGCTAGCGCCGCCTTCCCCAGATTGCGAAAATCTACGGAGTTTGCGGGTGTTCCAAGGAAAAAATACCCGCAACTACGCGCTCAAAGTACTTGCCAGCCGCGACGATCAAAACCCAGCTTCTAAAGTTCCCGCTGGTTGTTGCCCGCCAAGCTAAATCCAATAATCACAGCCTAGAATTTCAACCCCACCGTAGCGCCAAATGTGCGCGGCCGGATCGAGCTGACTTTCAATAGCGGGACCCCGGTTCCACCGATCGCCGCCGGGATGGTGCTGGGGTAACCGTCGGCGTTGACCAAGCCGGCCGAGTTGAACACATTGCGTGCGTAGAGCTGGACTGAGACCGTACCGAACTCGACTCCAGCTCGCAAATCGACCGTCTCGAAGCCGTCTAAGTTGATAGGCTTTCCGAAAGCAGCGCGATAGGCTCCGCTGAATGCGCCTTTCTGATCGCTCTGCATATGGACATTAGCGCCGACGTAGGCGTGCACGCCGCGACTGAGGTCCCAATCGTAATCGACAGCAACGTTCGCCTGGTAGCGAGGCACGTAGGGCAAAGTGTCGCCGTCGAGGCCTCCGGAAAGGTTCAATCCGCCCCCCGCGACTGTGTCACCCCGCAAGAAAGCTTTGGTATAGGCCATGGTGAGCGCAACGTTAAGCCCGCGGGTCGGCCGGAGTGTCACGGTTGCTTCAGCACCGTAGGTTCGCGCTTTTTTCCCGTTGGCATTTACCCCAACCGGTTGCCCATTTGCGATCGCGCTCGTCACAATTAGAATGTTGTTCCAATCAATATAGAACACAGAAGCGTCGATGGCGAAGGTATGATCTACGGTTTGGGCTTTCACCCCCATCTCGTAGTTGATCAGCGTGTCGGCGTTAAATTCTGTGGGAAAACCCGCAGGAGCGCCGGCCGGTATGAAGTTAGGTCCGCCGGGGCGATAACCCTTGGCGACCCGAGCGTAGATTGCGGCGTTGTCGCTTAATTCCAATCGGGGCGAAACCGACCAAGTGAATACGCCCTCTGCAGATTTACCTACGACTGGCGATCCGCCGCCAAGTACAGTGATCTGCTGGAACGAACTCTGCGAGTTGTGACTGTAACGACCACCCAAAGTCAGATCAAATCGCGGACCAAAGTGGATAGTGCCGCTCGCATAGCCGGCTATTTCCTCATACTTCGAATTGAGCTCGGCAATCACAAGGTGTTGGATCGGTGTGCCGCCGAATGCTGCCGGCAGGGTTACTGCAGGTGGGATCAGGGCTTGCGTAGCCAATGTGAATGGCAGGTATTCCTGATCGAGCCGGGCTTTTTCATTGGTGTAATAGACGCCAAACAGCCATTCGAAAGTATCTGAATCGGCGGATACCAGGCGCGCTTCCTCGGTGAATTTCTTGGAAGAGACATTGCTGGGGAAGGCAATCCCGATCGTGTTGGGAGCAGTTGGCGCGTAAATCGCATTGGCCAGCCCGCGTGCTCCGTTGTCACTGATATCGCTGACCTGGTTCTGCTTCAGCTTGCTGAAGCTCGTGATGGATGTGAGCGTGGCGCCGCCGAAATCGTAGCTAACAGTGCCGCTGAAAAGCCGATAATCGACGTTGTGGTATTCTGTAAAGCGTTCGAACCGCTGCTGCTGGCCCCCGGTGCTCAGCCCCGTGATTGGCGAAACGAATGCGAAAGTGACGGGGTCAACCGTCGCGCTCGAAGGCGAATCGGCGCGGATGTTCTGTACCATGGCGGACAGACGGACCGAAAACGCATCGTTTGGCTTGAATAGGAGCGAGCCGCGGCCACCATAACTCTCTGCCTCGTTTGCGTTCGTCTGACTGCGTCCGACCACGTCCACATAGCCGCCAGTCTTATGATAAAAGCCGCTCGCCCGGAGAGCGATAGTCTCGCCCAAAGGAGCGTTCACGACGAGGTTGGACAGGTATCCGGTGCTGCCGCCGCTCGTGAACTCGACGCCCGCCTGGGCCTTGCCCTCGAGGATACCGAGCTTGGGTTCGACGGTAATGTACTTGAGTACACCGCCCAGCGAGTTGGAACCGTAAAGCGTGCCCTGCGGCCCGCGCAGAACTTCAATCCGTGCAACGTCAAACGTGTCAAAGTCACCCGCGATGATCCCGCCATTGGCCAAGCTGCCGCTTTGTCCGAACGGTACATCGTCGCCGTAGATCGCAACGGTCGAGGCAGTGGACCCGGTGTTGACCCCGCGCAAGATCACGCGCGCTTGGCCAGGGGTGTTCTGGGTGATGTTTAGGCCCGGCACGAGTTGCGCGAAATCGAGGAAGCTCTTGGCCTGCAACCGCTCAAGTTGCTCGCCTCCGACGACAGAAATCGACTGGGGAACATCGAGTAGCGTTTGCTCGCGGCGCTGCGCGGTAACGATGATCTCATCCGTGCGGGCCTCTTCGGTGGACGAGGGCTTATCGGCTGGGGCGGACTGAGCAAGGACGGGGCTTGCTGCCAAAGCGCCAACCGCGGCTGAGCACGCCAGCAATATCTTGAGTGTTTGCATCTGCTATTTCCCCTCAGCAGCCCGGGCGTCGCAGATTACGTCGTCCGGAAAATTATCCCAAAAAATCTAGATATACGAAAATTGTCATCCTAGCTAGGATATTTTATCCTGTTTCGGCTCTAAACATGCAAAGTGTGGCATACACGCATTAACTTCGGCTAATCAGTGTTTCGCGTCCACCGGTACGAAGCCCAAATCCTGGTAATCCCAACTAAAATCGGCGACCGGCGAGACTGCCCGCATCGAAATCCGCTCGACCTTGCCATGTGCATCAAGCGAAAACGTAACGTACGCAGGTTCCAGCGCAGGATCACTCCAGCGAGTGCGGAAAGTGTCGTACTGAACATGCTCGAGCGTCCCGGTCATGCGCGGGGTTTGCTTGAAGTCAATGTGCAGCTTGCCATGATCCTCGCTGATGGAAATCGGTCCGTACCAGGGGTCAATGTAGTCGCCGGCATAGCCCACCAGCCCTAATGAGGGGCCCACCTTCGCCGGCTTGGCTGTTTGCAGGTTCAGCGCCTCAACCGCTTTGACTTGACGGTCCTTCTTGAACGCCCGCCAGCTGGCAGGCCAGTCCTGCGTAGGGCGGCCGAGATAGTGATCTAGCAGCTCGTACATCAAGCCGCGGATGAGTTCGCCGTCTTCCGAATTGATCAGGATCGTGAAGCCGATATTTTTTTCGGGAATCAGCACAACCGTGGCTTGAAAGCCAAACACTGCACCGCCGTGCGATACGATCCGCGCGCCCTTGTAATCCTGCACATCCCAGCCCAGCGCATAGGTGTCGAACATCGGCTGAGCCGCTGCCAATGCCGGCGGATATGGTGTCACTGGCTGCAAGACCACAGGCTTCCACATTTCTGCCGATGACGCGGCGCTGAACAGGCTACCGCCTTCGGGCAGTGCACCATGCGCGAGCTGGATTTGCATCCATCGTGCCATGTCGTTTGCGCTGACCGCCATCCCCCCTGCCGGCGCCGCGTTGCGACCGAGCTCGTCGCGCTCATTTAAGACCGACTGGTTGCCCAGTCCTCGAAACGGGCCATTGAGCCGGGCATGTGGCCATGCTCGATCTGCGGTGGCAAAGCGCTCTTCGCTGCCGGTGGTCGAATTGATCATCCCAGCGCGGTGAAGTACATGCTCTGCGACAAACTTTTCCCATGTCTCGCCGGTAATTTCTTCGATCAGCTGACCGGCCGCCATATACAGGATGTTGTCATAAGCATAACCGCTTCGGAAACTGGAGGCAGGCTTCATATAGCGCAGGCGCCGCACGCTCTCGCGCCGGGACAGGTTGGTGCGCGGGACCATCAGCAAATCGCCTTCGCCCAGCCCTAAACCGCTGCGATGGACAAGCAGATCGCGAACTGTCATTTCGCGTGTGACCCACGGGTCGTACATCGCAAACCAGGGCATGTGATCGATGACTTTATCGTCCCAGCCCAGCTTACCCTGATCAACCAGCAGAGCCAGCGCAGCAACAGTGAACGCCTTTCCGGTCGAACCGTTGGGAAAGATGGTATCGGCGTCAACCCTATCGGGCGAGCCAAGTTTACGAACGCCGAACCCTTTAACTAGCGTGACCTGTCCGCCTTCGACGATGGCGATTGCCATCCCGGGTACACCGACCGATTGGCGCAACTCCTCGACCTGAGCTTCAAAGCCTGCAGGCGGCGCGGCACCGGCCAGCGATGATGCGGCAAGAACAAGTGCTACCGCGGCGGCCCGCAAAGCCGGACGTGTTGAAGGCGGAACAGTCATGGTCGATTCCCTTCGAGTAGCTCGGGCACGGACCGACGTGCCTCGATCAGGCGGTAAGCCATGTAGGGCTGCGATGCGAATGAGAGGCGGGCGCCCAACGGCGTCGTGTAAAACTGCATCTGCTCGTATGGCCCACCCAAGCGTGCGCCGGTTACTTTCTCATAAAGGGCCGGGCCGACTTGGTCCCACGCCGTCTTTTCGCCCCCGCTCTCAACAGTCAGACGGCCGGGACGCGGGCTGGTGACGATGAGGTCGGCACCGGGTTCGGCATCTTTGGCGAAATCGCGGCGATTCGCGCGATAAACACCCAGCGGCGGCAGCGTCTGCGGGCTCGTCCAACGCGGCGTGGGGGATTGCGGAAAAAGGCGGCCGACCAATAAGTTGCTCAGTTCGGTCCGGCCCTTCCCGCTTTCCTTGCCGCCGGTCACCGACACGAAGAACCCTGTCCCCATGTCCGGCGCTATGATCATGTCCGACGAGAAGCCTGGAGTCTTCCCGGCATGGCCGACCAGCCGCGGCGCGGCGCGGCGATAAACCAGAAACCCGTGCGCCATTGGGGGCAGGTCTGGCGCATTTCCGAATGAATCGCTCTGGAGGAATGCCATCGATTGGGGGGTGAGCACCCGCGCCTTGCCCAGCGCCCCGCCGTGCATCAGAGCAAGCATGAAACGAGCCATGTCGGGCCCGCTGGTGGTCGCCGAGCCGGCTGGCATGATTGGCCCGAGGAATTCAGCTGGCTGAGCGATGAACCGTCCATCGACGACCTGATAGCCCACGGCCATCCGCGAAATCAGCCGCTCGGAAAGCGGCTCGCGAAATGTCGTCGACGTCATCCCCAATGGGGTGAAGATGTGCTTTTCAGCATAATCCGCAAAAGGTTCACCGGATACCCGCTCGACGATGTAGCCCGCCACGGCCGCACCATAATTCGAATAGGCGATCTCGGTACCCGCAGGCCAAAGCCGCGCTGGCACGTGAGTCTTGATCCATTCGGCGTAGGGCGTGGATTCTCGAGCATTCGCGGCCACAAATCCGCCCACGTCGCTCATCCCCGGGCTGTGGGAAAGAAGGTCACGGACCCGGATCGGTTTGCCTTCAAAAGCGGGAATGACGAAATCGATATAGCGGTTGACGTCGGCGTCGAGGTCGACTTTGCCCGCCTCAACCTGCTGCATCAGCGCAATCCAGGTGAAAAGTTTCGAGATAGAGCCCGGGCGAAACAGCGTCGAGGCGCCGTCGACCGGTATGCTGCGATCGAGATCTGCCATGCCGTAGCCGCGGGAGAACAAAATCTTGCCGTCACGAACCACGGTAACCACCGCGCCCGCAACTTCGCGTGAAGCGATCTGCTGTGCCATGGCCCCGTCGAGGAAGGACTCGAGGTCCGGGATTGTCATGCTACCTACTCGGGGCGGTTCTGCCGCGGCACCGACCGTTGACAAGGCGGGAGCGAGTAAAGCAGCAGCGATGAGAGCTTTGAGTAGAATTGCAGGTGCATTCTTCATGCGGGTATCTCCAACTCGCGGGCCGACTGCTTGCCGCGGACCAGTTTCGCCACGCCGACGGTCAACACCGGGGCCACAAAAACCAGCAGAATGGTGTACGCCAGAATACGGTAGCCGCTGCCAATAAGCGCGACGAGGCCGAAGCGCCCGGCAACGAAAATGCAACCGGTCAAGAGCGCCGCAGCACAGGCAGCGCGGGCGCGGTAGGACAGCTCGCTGCCGCGCTGCCGGCGCCAAGCGCCGGCGATGCGCTCGTTGATCGCATGCACGGCCCCGGTTCCGCTTTCGAGCAGTGCAGCAAAAATCATTGTCTGGAACAGCAAATGGAAAGCCGGGATCTTCAGCTGCTGCAAGATGAAATCCGATGGCAATGTCTCGGAGGCGATTCCAGGAAGAAACGCGACCATGCACGTAAAAAACAGCAGCGCCGGGAGCATTGCCAGTGGTCCTGCCAGAAGCCCCGCTATCACTGCGTCACGGCGCCCGGTCATGTGACGCAAGACAGGCAGGATGATAACAGCCCCGATCACATTGTAGCTTGCATAAGTGAGCCCGCCGAGCGTCCAACCGGTGGGCGGTGCGGCTGCGGCGAAGCCCTGCCCGATCCGGTCCCCGAACTGGGCGAACGAGAGAATGACGAAGAGAATGTAGACCCCGTAAAGCAGCAACGAGACGTAAGTGAACAGGCGCTCGACCGAAACATTACCGAACGTTACGAAAGCCCCGATCGCAAGCGCGAGCGCGATCGTGCCGACGACATCCGGTAAACCCAGCGTGGCGGCGCCGATCGCCCCGGCGGCAGCGCCGAACACCGAGAGAATGAGGATCACGAACAGCACGTATGCGGCTTCGAAGACCACCCAGAACCGGCCGAGCAGCGCTTGGAAGAAGGTGCGATAATCGTACGTACCCATCCCCACCGCAAAGCTGAAAGTCGCCGCGCAAATGATGCTCCACAGGAACATAGCCAGCACGATACCCGCAAGGCCGCCCCATGGTCCGCTGGGGAGGAAGAATTCGGCAAGCTCGCGTCCAGTGGCATAGCCGCCGCCGATTACCACCGCTTTGAAGGCGAGCCCGGGCAGCAGGAAGCGCTGAAACCAAGTCGAGGTCGACGGGGCGCGGGGAGCGGTCACGCCAAGCAGTTTTCCACGAGTCGATCGAACGCGATGCCGCGCCGGATCGGATCTGCGACCGGCAGGCCCAGTCTCACGCTTTCGGCTGCCAGCAATGCTTCCGCTTCGGCAGCACCCATCGCCGAGGTGTTGTAGCACACCCCCCCGCAGCGGATGTCAGGATTGGTGCGCCGCCCGAGCAAGATCGTCGCTTCGATAATCTCGTCGACGCCGGGCATGGTGAAGCCGGGCAGGCCCAATACGTGCGTGCGGCCGGGATCGTGGCAGACCACGAACACGTCAGGCTGAGTTCCATGCAGCAAACCAAGCGAAACGCCGGCGTATGCCGGGTGCCATAGCGATCCTTGTCCTTCGACCACGTCCCAATGCGCCGGATGGGCATCGGGCGACAATGCTTCAGCTGCGCCGGCCTCGAAATCCGAAATAACGGCATCCATCGGGATGCCGCCCCCGGCAATTAGGATCCCGGTTTGACCAGTAGCGCGGAAGTCGGTTGCCAAGCCACGGCCTGACATTGCTTCTGCTAAAGCCAGTGCTGTGTATTTCTTGCCCAGGGCGCAATCAGTGCCGACGGTAAGGAGCCTTTTGCCCGTTCGTTTGCGGCCAGTGGCTATGGCGATGTCGGCAGGTGGTGTGCGCACGTCAATCAAGCGGCGTCCGAAGCGCTCGGCGCTTTCGCGCAGCCCTGGCACATCGACGAGACGCACATGCATTCCGCTGACAATGTCGAGACCCGCCTCGAGCGCCTCGATGAGCAAGGGTTGCCAGCCGGGCGGGATGACGCCCCCGCTATTGGCGACCGCAATCACGAGCGAACCCGCCCCTTGAGCTGCGGCCTGAGCCGGCGTGAGGCGCGGCAGCCCCGTGGTAACGGTACCGCCCGCAGCACTGCATTCGCCTACGCACTTGTCGCGTGCCCAGTCGTGCAGACCAAACGCTGTCTTGGCGTATGCGGGTTCAGTCACGTCGCCCAGAAACAGCAAATAGGGCAGCGCCAGCTCGAGCCCGGCGGCTGTATTCGCCGCGCTGGTATCAGCGGGAAGGTAATCTAGCTTGATCGCCACCGTCATATCGGACTCTCCCACTGCGGCAGCACGATAGCACCGGTCAAAAGTTTCCGTCTAGAGAATATTATTCACTTCAGGCTCTTTTTTGCGAAAACATGCCTAATGCGGTTAGGACGCGAATGTAGGGCTGCACAAGGCGACCGGTGGAGCTGATTTTACGCCGGCTCGTCAGGTCTAATTAACGCCGACAGCGGCCTGTCCAGCGCCCACAGCAGCAAGGCCGCGGTCGTTGCCAGGGCAGCGAGCAACACGAAATAGGGTGCCGGGGACATTCGGCTCCACAATGTCCCCACCAGTCCGGCAAACAAGCTCCCGCTGAAAATTGTCACGAACCAGGCGGCGACGGTGGTCGCGCCTAGTCCCGGCGGAGAAAGCCGTGCGAAGAGTCCGAGGCCCGTGGGCAGGATGAACAGTTCGCCGAACGTGAACACGATGAAAAACAGCGCAAGCCACAACCAGGGAGCGCGTGTACCGTCAGCGTAACTGGCCACCCCAGCCAAAAGCAGGAACGCGACCCCCACGATCAGAGCGCCTGCCGCCATCCGCCGTGCCGGGGCTTCTGCACGCTTACTCTCAGCGCGTCGCCGCCAATAGGCAAGCAGCGGGGGGGTCATAAGCATGACCAGCAAGGGGTTCAACGACTGAAACCAGGTCAAAGGAATCGTGAGCGAACCCGCAGCCCGGTCGACGCCAGTATCCGCCCACAGCGCCACGGTGTTGCCGACTTGCTCGTAGGCGCCGCGGAACACTGTCACGCTCAGCGCGATTCCTGCGAGCAGCAGCACTGTGGCCCGGCCGCCCGCCACTGGGCTAGCGGACACAATGGCTGCCGGCTGGGCACTGCGGCCTTGTTCGGGTAGATATTGCTGTCCGAATATGTAGATAAGCAGACCCGCGACCATGCCCACCCCCGCAGCACCAAACCCGTAGTGCCAGCCGTACAGCTCACCTAACGTCCCGCAAATCAGCGGCGCGAGAAAGCCTCCGATATTGATGCCGACGTAATAGACGTTGTAAGCCCACCCGATGCGCGGGTCGCCGCGGCGGTAAAGATCGTTGATCTGGCTCGGCAAGCTGGGCAGAAAAAGTCCATTGCCAATCGCTATGGTCGCGAGCGCGGGATAGAACAGCGGCTCGAAAGTCATCATGAAATGGCCAGCGGCCATGATGCTTCCGCCGGCAATGATCGCGCGCCTCTTGCCCAGCCATCGGTCAGCAATAACGCCACCGATGATCGGCGTGAAATATGCACAGGCGGTATATGCGCCGTAAATCACCGATGCCGCGCCTTGGGCGAGCAGCAGTTGTTTGGTCATGTAATAGACCAGCAGCGCCCGCATCCCATAATAGGAGAACTGCTCCCACATGTTAGTGAGAAACAGGATGGTCAAGCCGCGGGGCTGACCGAACCAGTCGCGCTTGGCGGTCATGGTGCGCCCCACACTTCAGGTCCGGCATACAGCGCACCCAGATTGTAAATGACCGACGGGACGCGATCTTCACGCAAGAATGTCGGGCCGTCGAGATCGACTAGATCGCACAGCTGGCCCAGCACGAAGGCTGGCGCCGTCGCCAGACTGGTGCCGACCATCGTTCCGACCATCACGCCAAGACCGAGGCGGCGGGCTTCCTGAGCCATCAGCAGTCCTTCGGTCAGCCCTCCACACTTGTCGAGTTTGATGTTCACTACGTCGAACCGTCCCACTGCACTGGCGACATCAGCCAGTGTCAGCAAGCTTTCGTCCCCGGCGAGCGGGATCGGTGATGCAAATCCTTCGAGCTGGGCCTCGCAGCCCCGCGGCAAAGGCTGCTCCACCAGCTTGACTTCGAGCGGCAGGAGAGCGGTGACCAGCGGTTCGAGATCGCCAATCTCAAAGCCTTGGTTGCCGTCAACGCCAAGCCAGACATCGAGCCGGGCGGCGCGGATGGCCGTTACTCGTGCGATGTCGAGCTCCAGCTCTCCAGTTAGCTTGATCTTGATCGAGCGCGCCTGCAGATATCCTTTGGCACGGTTAGCCATTGCCTGGGGAGTATCTGCACTGACGGTGAAGGTCGTGCGCACCGGCTTGGGCGCCTCGCGAAGACCGGCAAGCTGCCAAACAGCCTGTTTTTGTTGTTTGGCCTCAAGGTCCCACAGTGCCGCGTCAACCGCATTGCGCGCGCCTCCCGCTGGCAGAATAGCGCGCAGCTCCTCGCGGCTTGGCTGCGCAACGATTGCCGATCGAGCACTTTCGAGAGCCTCGCGCATCTGAGGCACTTCGTCGCCGAGGTAATATACGCCGGCCGCTTCGCCGCAGCCCCGATGAGCACCATCGTCAAGAGTGACTAGTAAGGCATCGACGCAATCGAACACGTGTCCCGTTATCCGAAACGGCTGGTCGAGCTGAAGTGAAACCACCTCAACGATCATATCGAGCCCGGACATCAGTAATGCACAGTCATTGCGATTAGCTTGAAGGCCACCGCGACATATAACAGCGTCAGGGTTGCAGCGACGATCAGCGCGCTCCACAATTTACGCGTCCAGCGTCTTCCGTCGTGCCACGTCGTCCACGCGTTCCATGCCGAGATGCCAACTGCGGCCGGGAAAATGATCAATCCCAATCCCTGGAGCAACCACAACCACGGATCGCTAACCGAAGTCAGTAAGGTCGCCGACGAACTGACCGCCGAGACAAACCCGAGCCAGCCAAGGATAACCGCAATGTCCAGCCCAGCCATAATGCGAGTCGCTCGGTAGAGCGTAAAAGCCCGCCCTAGAACACTGGGGGCGATTTTCACTCTCCGGCGGATGTACCAGGACACTGGCCAATAAAGGAACGTCAAGGCCAGAACCGCCAAACTGGCGCAAATCAGGGGAAAAAGCCACACCGTTGAACGCGCTAAAGGAACCCGGTCGAAGACTATGAAGGGCGATTCCCCGTCCACGCTCCACCGAACCGGCTGGCCGCCAACCAGCGTAGCGGCCAGTCGCTCGTGCCCGCCTTCCTCACGCCAGACGTAAGGGGCGATTTCGACCCAGGTCTTGGCCGCACCGCCGGGGGTTTGCAGCGCGGGTATGACTAGTCTACCGTTGTTGTCGGCCGAGACTTTGGTTTGTCCCGTCAGATACAGCGCGCTGATCCAGCTCGATTCAGCGTGGCGACTACCCTCCCACAGTCCGGTCATGTTCGCCGCGTGGGCAGCGGCTGTTTTTGGATCGACCCGGCCGTCATGCTCGTTGGACGGGAAATACCGGTCGACGAAGTCCTGGAACAGATTGACTCGTAAGGGATGCGCGAAGCCGTCCCGGCCCGCGCTGTTGAATGACACGTAGAAACCTACACCCTCGTTTGTCATTAGATGGAGCGATGTGTGGAAGTTCTCCGTGTCCCCCAAGTGCGCGACCACCTCCCGGCCGTTGACGTTGGTCTCGAAAAATCCCAGCTCCATCCTGTTGAGGGGCGGAATGAGCGACATTGGGTCGACCTTGTCCAATGGGCTGTTGTGCATCATCGCCGCGGTTTCCGGCTTCAGAATTCCGCGTCCTTGTTCGAGATGAGCGATCATGAACTTGGCCATGTCGACGCCCGAGGCAGACAAGGATCCTGCAGGTCCGACCTGAATCCACTCGAATGGACGAGCGGGAGCAGAAGCGCGCGAATATCCGGTGGCGACTTCGTCCGCTATTGCTTTGGGAAGAGGCTGGCGGAAGCTTGAATGGCGCATATCTAGCGGCAAGAAGATGTGCTGCTCAACAAAGCTGTCAAATGGCATACCCGAGGTCCGCTCGACGATATAGGCAGCAAGCGTCGTCGCCCAGTTCGAGTATGCGGGCGTGGTGCCAGGAGCGCGGATGCGTTCCGGCGTCCAGGATTTGATGAAGGTGCCCAGCGGCATCAATTGGCCCGGAGATCCGACGAAGTCGTTCTTTGCCGCCTCTTCGAAACCCGAGGTGTGAGTCATGATCTGCCGCATCGTGACCGGCTTGCCTTCGTAAGCTGGTATCTTGAAATCGAGATAAGTGTTCACGTCGCGGTCGAGGTCGATCTTGCCAGCTTCCACCTGCTGCATCACTGCCGTCCAGGTGACCAGCTTAGAGACTGAACCTGGACGAAACAGGGTTTTATAGGGGTCGACGGGTTTGCGCTTGGCGATATCCGCGTAGCCGTAGCCGCGCGCGGTCAGGACCTGACCGTCCTTGACCACGACGACCACTGCACCGGCGATATCGCCGGAACGCAGCGCAAATGGCAGATAACCGTCGAGCCACGTGTTCACGTCATCTTGTGACAGCGAGCGGCCAGCCAGGGCGCCAGGGGCAGAACGCGCTGCTTCGGCTGTGGACTTTGGGCGCATTGCGCTTGCGAGCGGGTCTGGAGACTGTGCAATCGTCAAGCTCGCCGCAAGCAAAACCCCACATCCAGCAATCCATTGAAACCAGCGCATCGTATTCTCCACAATCGTAAGCGTTGCTCCCGGGCAGTTGCTTGGCTAAGCTTGTTCCCGATGCGCCAATCAGGATATGTTTATCCTGATTAGAAAATTCGGTCAACTGTGAGAAACCCGATGTCAAACCATACGGCGCCGCCGACACTGGGAATTTTTCTCAAGCGCCTTCGGGCTCAGCGGGGCTGGACTCTCAGGGAAATGAGTGAGGCGAGCGGCATTCCGGTCTCGACTTTGTCCAAAGTGGAACATGATCGGCTGACTTTGACTTATGACAAGCTTCAGCGGCTGGGAGAGCGCCTCGGTCTACGTATGTCCGAGCTCTTTGCGGAGGAGGACGGGGACGCAAGCTCACCCTTAGCAGTCACCGCACGGCGGAGCATCGGCGGAATCGCCAACGCTGTTCACGTCGAGACCCCCAATTACGACTATTATTATCTATCCACCGAATTGCGGCGCAAACGGATGATCCCCGTCGTTGCTAAGATTCGCGCCAAATCGCTCGAAGAATTCGGCAGCCTTGTTCGCCACGCTGGCGAGGAACTGGTTTACGTACTCAAAGGGCGCGTCATCGTGCACACCGAATATTACGATCCGGTCACGCTCGAAGAGGGCCAATCCATCTATCTCGATTCTAACATGGGCCATGCCTATCTTGTCGCAGAGGGGTGCGAAGAGGCCGAGACGCTAGGTGTTATGTCGAGCGAGGACGAGCTGATGCCCGAGCTGCTCACAATCCACGACGAGCAGACCAAAGGAACATTATAACCGGCCGGTCGCGCACAGCAGGCAGATGGTTTCACACCCCAGCTTCAACCACGCTTCGGCTGGCGGGTGCCAAAGAACGGACACTCGGCGTCGGCTACCCCGGGCGCTCAAAAGCGCAGGCCATTCGGATGCCGAACTCGCCAAGACATCGAGCAGATTCTCTATGCGTATTCTCAGTGCAGCAGGTAACCCCGCGTCCACCGGGCGCTGAGATGGTATGGAAAAATTGTCGGGCGATCTAGAAAATTTGAGCCAGAATGTAAGCGAAGACGAAATGAGCAAAGCGATCTTGAGGCTGTGTTTGCAAAAGTCTCATGCTGTCGACGCCGAAGGACCAATCGGAGATCTAGTCAAGGATTCCGCGACTGCGAGTGCGCATAAGTTTGCGCGACAACCTGCGCCCAGGTATTTTTCGTCAGACTGCCACGCTCATGCCTCTGTGTGCGGATTCGATCAGATCTCTCGGCGAAAGGAATTTCCAACGTTTTTTCCGTAAACGAGTCAGCGGGCTACTGATTGCTGAGGAGATAACGCATCGCCGTAAACATTGGCCCGAGGTCGCCTAGTCAGGCTACAATGTTCCTGCGTCGGGTTGATCCGCGCGCGAACGGGCTGCACCTGCTCCCAGTAAACTGCGCCAATGCGGCACGGGCGGTCGTCGCCTGCATCCTGGCTAAAGCCTTGTTTGTCGTAGTTCTTGACACCGTCATATTCCGGAACAACCTCAGCCCTAACTATGTGACGCTTTATACCAGCCCGCTTATCCCACGGACTCCGGTTTTGTGTCTTCTTGCTGCTGTTGAGGAGGTTAAATACCGCCTTTTGGTCATGACCGGACTGACCATGGTGGCTGCTCTTTGGCGAGGCAAGGTTTCGGGCGCCATGTTCGAGGCGATCATACTGGCCTCGCAGTTTTACGGTGTATGGCCGCAGGTGTTGAACGACCCAATCTACGGGTCGCTACGGTATTGGGCAGTCGGTTGCCTGTGGGGCTATCTTTATTGGCGGCACGGCTGGTTGGCCGCGCTCATCGGTCACGCAATGAGCCATCTGGTTCTGGACCCATTATTGCTAGTTGCAATCGGGAGCACGGGCTAGGCGCCGAGCGCTGCATCGACCATAGCCGCCGCCTTGCTGTAAGGAGCGTAGAACGCGTCGATGTGATCGGCGTCCTTGCCGCGAACCACTATGCCGCGCGGATTGGAGAACTCGCGGAACCCTTCGACGCCGTGATGGCGGCCCATCCCGCTGTTGCCGCTTCCGCCAAAGGCGAGCGAAGGCAGGCCCCCCTGGAGCGCGCACGTATTCACCGCCGCGCCGCCTGAGCTAGTCTGGGATAACACGCGGTCGGTGTCGCTTTCGTTGTCTCCGAATACGTACAGCCCGAGCGGCCGTTCGCCTGCATTGATCCGTTCGATAGCCTCGTCGAGATTGTCGTACGGCACGATCGGCATGATCGGGCCGAAAATCTCCTCGCGCATGATGCGCAGGTCCGTCGGAGGATCGATCACCAGCGAGATTGGCATCCGGCGCGTTGCCGGA
>JANXSN010000005.1 GCA_025352685.1 Sphingomonadales bacterium | reverse complement strand
GAACGGCTCCAGCAGCGCCCATTCGCCATCGGTCAAATCGCTTGGCAAAGCCACGTCGGCACGGGCATATTGTGCCCGAGTGCTATCGGTCCACATCGTTGATCTCCGGAAGTTTTCGCAAAAACCCCTGAATCAATGACTTGGGCTGGCGTCAAGCTAACCCGCTGATACCACTCAACTTAGTTTCGGATCAGGCTCTTAGATTATTTAATAAATGACGAGCGACGCAGGCAAGGATTGCTTGTTCGTGCTACAATTCTGGATTTGTTGATAAACGCGTTCGACGCTGGCGGACGCCGCGTCCCACGAATAGGCTTTGCTGGCCTCCCACGCCGCAATGCCAATGGCCCGCCGCGGTTGCGTGTTCTTGACCAGTCTTTCTATGGTTGCGGCATAATGACCGAGATCGCCTGGCGGCGACAGAAAGCCGGTATGACCGTCCATGATGAGCGACTGCGCGCTGGGGACGTCGGCACTTACGACAGTCAGCGCCGACGCCATTGCCTCGAGCACGACATTGCCAAACGTCTCGGTGGTGCTGGGGGTCAGCATGATATCGGCACTTGCCACGGCGCGGGCGAGACTTTCGCCCATAAGGTGGCCTGTCACGACCCGCCCGGTCAGAGCGTCGAAAGCGCCTAATGCAGGACCGCTACCGATGATGAGAGGTCTAACCGGCAATCCTTGTTGCTGTAGCGCCTTGAGAACGGCAACGTAGGTCGACACGCCTTTTTCGAGCACGAGACGTCCGAAAAAAACGACGACGACCTCGTCGTCCGCGATCCCGTATGCGCGGCGCCACTCGAGATCTCGTCGTCCCGGGTTGAAGAGCTCACGATCTATGCCGCGGCTCCACACACTGCTGCAGTCGTCCCCACGCATTTGCTTCATTTCGGCAACGAGCTGCCGCGTCGGCGCAAAAACGTGATCGCTGCGCCGATAGAACCGACGCAGATGGACCTCGACCAGGGGACGTGCCCAGCCGACGCCGTAAAATGCGGGATAAGTTTCGAAAAGTGTATGAAGGCTGGCGACGACGGGAATGCCTCGACGTTTGGCGAAGGTTTGAGCGCGCACGCCGAGGATGTCGGGTGTGGAGACATGGACGATATCTGGCGCGAATCTTTCGATGTCGCGCCGCGTAGCCCGAGGCAACCCGAGCGCCAGCTGGAATTCGCCCCGTAACGGCAGGCGTACCGACGCCACGGGGACGAGCGTGCCTTCCGGTTCGAACGCAGGCGTGTTGGTGACCGGCGAATAAACCTGGACGCTATGGCCTGCTCTCTGCTCCAAATAACCGACCAGGGTATTGAGTGCCTGATTGGCGCCCTCGCGCAAATAATTATAATTTCCGCTGAAAAGCGCGATCCGCATCAGAGCTGCCGGAAATTGAAGACGGCATTGAGCACGAAAACCGCCAAGCCGGCAAACAACGACACGATAACGCGCGCAACGATGTAGTTGATCGCTGTGAAATGCAGGAACGCGGCGTAAAGCGTGATGGTAACAAGCAGCCCCGCTCCCGCATTGGCCAGAAAATGAAGATAACCCTCCGCCACGCTCCGGTCCGTGCCTTGGAAGATCCACGATCGTCCCAAAATGTAGTGCAGTGAGTTCGCGACGACGAAACTGACCGCGCCCGCCTCAACTTTCCCCCAGGTCTCGAAATGCACAAGAGCCCAAAGGACCACCAAACCCAACGCAAACGCAAAGCAGCTCACCACCGTATTGCGCGCAAGCATCGCTGCTGCCTTGCGTGACATCAGTCGCGCAAACAGCGCCTCGGACTGCATTGGATCTGCCGCCGCGGATGCCGGTGGTATGCTTAAACGCATTTATCCTGCTGCTAGCAGTTGGTCGGGCCTCACCCGCACGTCTCTGGGCTCGCTGGCATCGGCCCACGCAGCGCTGCGCGTCAGCCGGGGTGTCAAAAACAGGGCAGGCAATTTTATGAACAGCAGTTCTGAATGTACGAAGCTGTCAATCGCGTGCTCCCACCACCGCGGATTACGCTTTCCGTTTATGCGGAGCCATTGTTCATAGGGCGCCCAGTGGCTTGGCTCGTCCTTTTCGATAATTCGGAAAATTTTGATCAGCGCCTTGTCACCCCGCACGAGCGGGTGTTTCAAAAGCGTATCGACCTGGCGATAGCCTCGGCGTTCGGTCAGCGCGATGACGCGGCAAAGTCGCTCGAACAGATCGTCGCGGGCGACCAAGTCTACCGTGTTCAATCCGTCGATCGTCGAGCCGAACATAATCTCGACGAAGCGGTCGATATGACCGCAAGTCCGGTCGACAGCGAACGGCATGACACCGCGCAGTTCGAACCAGCGTCGAAACATCAGATAATGTTTGCGCTCGTCGGCACGATGCTTTTCGATTGCCGCGATAAATTCGGCATCTTCGGGCGCGCGCGCCCTGACGGCTTCCAGCACCCGGTCGATTGCGGTGTAACCGCGATGCTCGTTGTAGACATAGATCGAACCCAGAAGGTCGAGGTAGCGGCGTCGAAACCAGCCGATCATTAAAGCATTCCCTATGTATCTAACCTCAAGAAGCGTTTGGCCAACCGCATTGTTCCAAACGCAGCATTTCATAACGTTGCGAGTGGTTTCACAGATCTGAACCTGCCGAGGGTTGCACTATTGGTCTTTGAAGGAACGCACCCGGCTCCACAGGGTGCAAGCGCCAACGATGCGGGCCGATTTGTGCAGACCGATCCCCGCCTGACGCATGGTTCAGGACGGTGCACAGATATCGCCGTCAACCTCGTTGGCAGATTTGGCGATGGCGCCTGCTCCCGCATCAGATTGTGAGGGGATATCGTCGAGCGTGCCGGCCAATCTCGGACCCTTCGTGGCCACCGGATCGCTGACGCCAACAGGGCGAGTGCCAAGGCCGGTCAGCATTTTTCGACAAGCCTTGCGGCCGCACCCGCCGGCTCGCTACGCAAAGACGCAACTGGAATCACAACTTTGGTTGGAGAGGCCGATGCGCCTCCGCGGACCCCTGTTGCGATAGCTGCTGATCGCGTCGGGAAGTTCGGGCTTGGTATGGTCGTAGTGGATCGTTGCCAGTATGAGTGTGATCTTACGGTGCAGCGTTCCACCGCGTCGATTTGACCGACCTCGATTCGATCGAAGCGGCTATCGACGCGCTTGATCTCCAGCTCGATGCCTTGTGCAATTTCGCCGGTGTACCACCGACAGCCGACAAGAACGCTGTCCTCAAAGTCAATTTCTTTGGCCTGCGACACTTCACCGAAGCGGCAATCGATCATCTCGTCGACGGCGCTTCGATTGTGGACGTCGCTTCGCTCGCGGGATTTCAGTGGCGGTCAAACATGGAAGTTGTCAAAGGAGGAATGGTGCTCGACCTTTCCGACGCCGATAAGTGGATTGCGGCACAGTTGGTTGACCGAGCACCGTCCTACCACTTGTCAAAGGAACTGGTCATTGCCCGGACAATCTGGAACTGCCAACGTTGGAAGGGACGCGGTATCTTTATGAACTGCGTGTCCCCGGACCCTGCGGATACCCCGATCTTGGGCGATTTCATCAAGACCTTGGGCAAGCGCGCCGAAGACGATCTCCAGATTAACCGCGCCGCAACGCCGCAAGAGATTGCTCCGATGATTGCCTTCATGTGCGTCGATGTATCGACGCGGATGAACTGCAGTGACGTTGCGGTCGATGCCGGCGTTAGTGCGTGGCAGCAACTTTTGAGTTGATCGGCGTGCACAACACCTTTGATCGGCTCGATCCGATGACGGGACGTGTCGCGTCGACGACTTGGGCGATGACTGTCGCCGGGACTGTCAGAAATTTCGTGTGCGGGCGGGCGGTTGAACATTACGCCTGCATGGCTTTGATGAAGCGCTCGCCGAAGATTACGGCGAACTGTGCTTTGGCCATGGTCCACTCACGTGGCGGCATTCTCCATTCTTTTTCGGATCGGTTCAAGATCAGATAGAGAAGT
>JANXSN010000004.1 GCA_025352685.1 Sphingomonadales bacterium | reverse complement strand
GCTCGAAGCCGGAATAGACAAGCGCAAAGTGATAGAGCCGGTGGTCGAGCGGCTGCCCGGCGATCCGCACGCCGAGCCCGCCCAGATCGGTGAAGTCCGACAGCCCCATCCGGCCCGGCGCATGGGTCTGCGGGAACATCGCCTCGCGATCGGGTCCAACCCTGCATCCGGGACGCGCGACCGGCGCCGGACCGTGACTCCATCTAACGCTGCCCCTTATCGCGCTTTGCCCGGCTCGCCTCCGCTTCCATCTCATGAAACGTTTCCGGCACAAAAGCGAAGAAGTCGCCCTCAGCTGTGGCACCGGGAGCGCTCGATCGATCGGCCAGTTTGCGCTTCATGCTAGGCGGCAGAACGTCGTTCATGCGATCGTAGTTGTGCTGCGCCCTGCGCCATGCCGCCAACCATTTCGCGCGACCGCGCTTGGGCGCCCCTCGGTGAGCAAGCGCGGCGGCCGAGACCTCCTCTTGAATTTGATTGCACAATTCGACAATCGGCTTGAACGCCTCGCGGTCGCGTTGGTTGAGCGGGCCGACCAAGCGCGCCCATCCGTTGCGCGGATCAATCAATATGTCATCGGGGTGAGGTATAAGATCCTCGATCGACTCGCCGCCCTTCCGGCGTCGATTGAGCTCGGCGCGCAGCTCTGCCTCGAGCTCGACAAAATTGCTAAAGTCTTCGAACTTCGTCCTGGCCGCAGTGCGCTGGGCCTCTTGAACGCAAGCCATGTAAGCGCGCTGGGCCATCGGCCCGCCGGCGAGCGCCTTGTTGCGCATGCTGAGCATCACTGCTTGCTGGGCTGGCAGCGAGCGGACTCGTCCGTCTTGGCGAACCTTGACCGGCGCCGCCGCTTCTTCCAGCCACAGCCGGTCGGCGGTCGTGACATTGCCGCAAGCGTGCGGCTCAGCGCGCGGCCTGCGCGGCCGGCCCGCGGGATTACCGGAGGTGCCGCTCGCAAACCGGCGACCAGCAGGCGGCTTGCCGTAACCAACTTCATAATCGCCTTGCTGCAAGGCACCACAACCGGGCTTGGATGGTTTGCCGCGGGTCATCAACCCGCCCCGATCGAACTAGCGCGTTCGACGCACGTGTCCTCGAACGATTGCCCGCTGTCGGCGTGGGTTGCACGCTTGCCGGTAAAGGCCTGCCAACGTGAGATGATCGTGTCGCAATACAGCCCGTCATATTCGATGAGCCGGGCAAACCGGCCCGTCTTCTCAGCGGCTATGAGCGTCGATCCTGAACCGCCGAACCCGTCGAGGACGATTTCGCGACGGCGCGAACAGTCGCGCATCGCGTCGGCGATCATCGCGACGGGCTTTACGGTTGGGTGCATCGCCAGTTCTTCATTGCGGTCATTGCCGAGCGAACTGATGCCGGCATAATCCCACACATTGGTGCGATAGCGGCCAGTATCCCCGAGCCCAAAGGTGTTGGTGTGCATGGCGGTGCCTTGCTTGAACGCGAAGACAAGCTCGTGCTTCGAGCGGTAGAAGGTCCCCAGTCCGGCGTTCTTCTTGTTCCAGACGACAAGGTTCTTGAGCTCGGTGAACGCGGCGTCGCCCGCGTCGAGCAGCGGACGCATCCCGCGCCAATCCATGCACACATAAGCAATCGCGCCATCGCGCATAACGCGGCTTATGTTCGACAAGGTTATAGTCAGGAACGCGGTGAACTCGGCGTCGCTCATCTCACCACTCGCAAACGCGAACTCACGATGACGGACCTTGCCAAGCCCGCAGACATTGCCGTCGATCGCACAGTTGTAAGGTGGGTCGGTGAAGACAAGGTCCGCCGCCTTCCCGTCCATCAGCCGGTCGAGATCCTCGCCGTTGCGCGTATCGCCGCACAGCAGGCGATGGCCACCGAGCAGCCATAAGTCGCCTGCCCGAGTGATGGGCGTGCCGCCACGGATCGGCACCTCGTCGTCGGCGGCATCGTTACCGGCAGGATCGGCCTCGCTTGCCTCATCGAGCAGGAAGTCCACTTCGGCGACTTCGAACCCGGTCAATTCGACATCGAAGTCGAGATCGACAAGGTGCTGTAGCTCAAGCGCCAAGGTCTGGCGGTCCCAGCCGGCATTGAGCGCGAGTTTATTGTCAGCCAGGATGTAGGCGCGGCGTTCGGGTTCGGTGAGGTGAGAGAGCGCCAGCGTGGGCACGCGCGTGTGCCCAAGCAGGCGCGCCGCCTCGACCCGTCCGTGCCCGGCAAGGATCATGCCGTCGTCGGCGACAAGCACGGGATTGGTGAACCCGAAACGCTCGATGCTCCGCGCGATCTGCTTGAGCTGTTTTTTCGAATGGACGCGGGCATTGCCCGGATAGGGCTTGAGGGTGCCGATGTCGCGTTCGACGATCAAGTTGGCGGACGATGTCATATGCGTATACTCCATAAGCGTGAATTACATCCGAATAGGCAAACGAAAGCTAGCAAGGCGGTCATCGGAACGGTCATCACGGCTCGCTGAGCGTCTGACGTCCACGCGGCTGCGGGGGTGCGCCGCTTGCCCAGGCAACCCATTGCGGGAGCCAATAGTCGATCGCGAACAGCTTGGCCGGCGCTTCGCCCGGAATCACTTCATAGGGGATCATCGCCGGAGAGGTCTCGTCACCCTGACCCTGGACGATCTCGATCCCCGCCATCTGGCCGCGGGCGCGACCATGCAGGCGCAAGTACCAGGGCTCCGCTCGGCCAATCATGCTCATGCCGCGCCTTTTGACCCAGGGTCCGTTCACGAACTCCTCGGTATAATCCGCCCACGCGGCACGAAGCGCGCCAACCAAAGCAGCGCGCCCAGTCACCATCTGCTCAACGAGCACCCTGGGTCGGTAGCCTTCACCAAGCGCCAGCAGGCCAAACCCGACCAGCGCGAGATCGTCGAACCCGTAGATCAGCCGCTGACCCTTGCCGGGGCCGGTGCCCGGTAAGCGGGGGATACCGAGCTGGCGCAGGTAACGCGCCTTGTCGTAAACCTCGCTGCCGGGCTCGCGCCCAAACGCAATCGCCCAGAGCATCTGACCGTGGGTCAACTCAAGGTTGGGGATCGCTGCCATCCGTGCTCCATAGCGTGTTTTACATTCTAATGCAAGCTGCAGGCGTCAACGGCGCTGGGCAATGGCTGGCCTTACCGTTGGTCCCGCAAGACAATGCTCCGCGCCAACGAGTACCCGACTTCTTTGCACTGGACGACGCCGCCAATTCGAGCATTGCTGTCAGTGCCCGGCGAGCCGGGCTCGTCTCGGTAGCAGCGCCGCTTCTCGGCGCCGCGCATAGCACCGGAGACGACCATGAATGCACGCCAACCGCAGCCCAAAACGGCAACTGCCGCCAACAGCAAATCGCCCGATCAACCCAAGAGCGACGTAATACACCTTCCGCTAAAGCCCACCACCCCCTCGCGGCTCGACCAGCTCGAGGCGCTGCTCGCGCGCGAAGAGGGCGCAACAATCGACCAGTTGACCGCGGCCACCGGGTGGCAACCACATTCGGTGCGCGGCGCGATGGCCGGGGCGCTCAAGAAGCGTGGAGTGGCGATTACCTCTGACAAGCCCGACGGCACCCGCATCTACCGTGCCGCGCGGGGTGACAAGTGAGCGCGGTCGACACCGGCGCAGAAGTCGAGCGCGTCGCCGCGCTCGACCTTACTGGCCTGCGCGAGTTGTGGCAGCAGCGTTATGGCGTGCCGCCGGCGCTGCGCTCGGCTGAGATCCTGCGTCGGCTACTCGCCTGGCGGCTCCAAGCTGAGGCGCTCGGCGGGATCGACCGCGCGACGCGGCGACTACTTGCCCGCAAGCGCGTGGCCGAAGCCGAGGGTCTCCATCTCGGCATCGGCGCGCGACTGACGCGCATCTGGAACGGTCGCGAAGTGGTGGTCATCGTCGAGAACGACGGGTTTCGGTGCGATGGCCGGCTGTTCACCAGCCTGTCAGCGGCGGCAACCGCGATCGCCGGCAGCCGGTGGAATGGACCACGCTTCTTCGGACTGAGGGAACGCACATGACCGCCGGCAAGGCAAAGCCCAAGCGGCTCACCTGCGCGATCTACACGCGCAAGAGTTCGGACGAAGGGCTCGATCAGTCGTTCAACAGCCTCGATGCGCAGCGCGAGGCCGGCGAAGCCTATATCAAAAGCCAAGCCGCCGAAGGATGGGCGCTGGTGCCAACCCATTATGACGACGGCGGCTATTCGGGCGGCAGCATGGAGCGTCCGGGCCTGCAGCGCCTGCTCGCCGATATTGCCGCCGGACGGATCGATGTTGTCGTCGTCTACAAGATCGATCGTCTGACCCGCAGCCTTGCCGACTTCGCGCGCATCGTCGAAGCGTTCGATGAGCGGAAGGTCAGCTTTGTCAGCGTCACCCAGTCGTTCAACACGACCAGCAGCATGGGGCGCCTGACGCTCAACGTGCTGCTGTCCTTCGCGCAGTTCGAGCGCGAGGTCACGGGCGAACGCATTCGCGACAAGATCGCTGCCTCAAAAGCCAAGGGCATGTGGATGGGCGGCTTGCCACCACTCGGCTATGATCTGCCGGCACCAGGCAGCCGGACGCTCCAACTCAACCCCCGCGAAGCCCAAACCGTGCAAGAGATCTTCACCCGCTACCTCGAACTCGGCTCGGTCCACCGGCTCGCCGCTGCGCTTGCCGCCGACGCGATTACCCCCAAGCAGCACATCACGCGGACGGGACGGACCGTGGGCGGGCGGGCCTTTGGTCGTGGCGCGCTGTTCCATCTGCTGCGCAATAAAGTCTACCTCGGCAAGATCACCCACAAGGACCACGTCTACCCGGCCGAGCACCCGCTGATCATCGCTGTGGCACTGTTCGATCAGGTTCAAGCGATGCTGCAAGCGCAGACGCGCCGCCGCGGCGGAACCCCACTGCGAATGAGCCCAGCGCTGTTAACGGGCAAGCTGTTCGACGCCATGGGAGCGCCGATGAGCCCGACGCATGCCCGGGGTAAATCGGGTAAGCGCTATCGCTACTATGTCTCCGCGCCGCTGCAGCAGGGCAAGCGGCCGATCTCTGAACCCAGCGGCGTGCCGCAGCGGGTGGCGGCGGGCGCGCTCGAGGACTTGCTCGCCGCAACGATGCGTCGATTGCTTCCTGGCGACGCGCAGTCGATCGCCCAGGTCATGCGCGTCGAGTTGCATCGCGAACGACTTGTGATGGTCCTTCCAGCCAAGCTCGCGCCGCTGATCGAACCACAACTCGACCAGGCTGAGGCGATCGCCCGTGATCCCGCCAACCGCAAGACGTGCCGTCTGCTCCTCCCGATCATCATTGGCACTCGCGGTGCCCGAACTACGATCACAAGCGGCGCCGCTGTACCAACCCGCAGGGATCGCGCGATGATCGCCGCGCTGCGCCGTGGTCATGCCATGATCGAAACCGATCGCGACGGCCCGCTCATCTCGGTTGCGCCCCCATCGCAATATTCGAGGCGTATCGCCGGCCTCGCCTTGCTCGCGCCCGACCTCCAGCATGACATTCTGCTTGGCCGGCAACCCGCTTCGCTCACGCTTGCCGACCTCGTCGCCTCGGACCTGCCACTTGCCTGGCTCGACCAGCGGTCCGCATTAGGCTGGCCGCATTAGCATCGCCGTGCCGTGTGATAAAAGCCTGTCGCTAAACGACCCTGTACTTTCCCTGATCCCGCAACGTCCATTCGCTGTTCGCGCGCGCCAATTCCGCTGTTATTTCGATAACAGGGAATCGCTGCCGCAAGAAACCTAAGCCTCTGAATTATCGCGGTCTTTGAAGCGAACTCTGCCCGCATGAAGCGCCAAATCCCCTGTTATCGGTGCAAAACTTCGCGTTTTTGATGATAACAGCGAAATACAGGGAATTTACGCGCACGGCACCGCCAATCACCCACCAAACCGTAGTGCCTCGTGTCCCGCCGGAGACTCGGTGGTCCATTTGCGCCGTTTGGCGGTCAAAATATCCAGGAACGCGCCGCTGAATGACGGTTACGAGCCCACAGTGGCGCCGATTGGCGCCCAAAACCGGCGATGCCGTTCAGAAGGAGACAAGTGTCGGGACTGTGTGGCGGAGAGGCAGGGATTCGAACCCTGGGTACCCTCGCGGGCACGCCGCATTTCGAGTGCGGTGCTTTCGACCACTCAGCCACCTCTCCGCAGAGGATCCGCGGCCTTGGGTACAAGGCCATTGGTGCAATCGACCGGCGGCGCATAGCGGTTCAATCCAACCTTGCCAAGGCTCTGGAAAGCTCGTGTGAAGCCCGTCGAGGGAGCGGCGCTTGTCTATTGCAACAGACCCATTAACTTAGCCAGATGAACAGCGCGCTGCAGCATGACAAAATACCGACTGCCCCGGCAATCGCGCCCGAGATTTCGCGAGCGCGTTTCGGCATTGGGGAGATTGTGAAGCATCGACATTTCGAATTTCGTGGTGTCATATTCGACGTCGATCCTGTCTTTGCCAATAGTGAAGAGTGGTACGAATCAATCCCTGAAGCGATCCGCCCACGCAAAGACCAGCCCTTCTACCACCTGCTCGCCGAAAATGCGGAGAGTAGCTACGTTGCCTACGTCAGCCAGCAAAACCTGCTGCCCGACGACAGTGAGGAGCCTGTCGAACATCCCGGGATTGCCGGCATGTTCGAGGAGTTCGATGGAGTGAGATATCCACTGAAAGCTCTCCGAAAGCACTGACATCGGCGTCACTTGGACCCGTCGTGCGCTTCAAAGGGTTTGCAATTGGGTCTGCAGGATCCCACCAGGCATAAAATATGATTATTGAGCCTTGAGCACGTGCCGGCTTTCGGGAGGCGGGCCCCCAGAATGTCTCGTCTTGCGCTGCCTGACCATGATCAAAGGTCTGGCCAGATCCACGGTCGAACGACCCGGTAAGCGCACGTTGGAGAAGGGGCGTGAAGGGTTGCCCCGCATTGACTTTTTCCTATGTTCCGAGGGCAATTCAGTTGCCGTTTGCCTTGACAGCCGTTCTTCACACTCGTATCGGCACGCTCCTTCCCGGCGGGCTTGCTCCTCGGGATAAATCTTTTTGATTTTGAGTGAGAGCCATGTTCGCAATCGTGCGCACGGGCGGCAAGCAATATCGCGTTGCCGCAGGAGACAAGATCGTCGTCGATCGTATGGACGGCGAAGCGGGAGCGCGCGTCACGCTAGGTGATGTACTGTTCACCAGCACCGGCGAAACAGGTCTGACCGTCGCCGCCGAAATCATCGCGCAGGCGAAGGCCGACAAGGTCATCGTTTTCAAGAAAAAGCGTCGTCATAATTATCGTCGCAAGAACGGCCACCGCCAGCAGCATACGATTCTTCAAATCGTGAGCGTTGGTGCCGCGCCAGCTGAAGAGAAAAAGGCGAAAAAGGAAGCAGCTCCCAAAATGGATGTCGCTGACGCAGCCGCTCCTGCTCCGAAGCCTGAAAAGACGGGTGTATCGAAAGCAGCGGAACCGGCCTCGGAGGCTGTGAAAGCGGCTGGATCCAAAACCGCAGCGACGCCAGTCCTCAAAAAGGCCGCTGTCAAGCCAGCCGCCAAAAAGAACGCGGAGTAGCTTCAGATGGCACATAAGAAAGCTGGCGGTTCATCGCGTAACGGTCGTGACTCGGCCGGTCGTCGCCTCGGCGTGAAGAAGTTTGGTGGCGAGCATGCGCTGGCCGGCAATATCCTTGTCCGTCAACGTGGCACCCGCGTCTGGCCAGGCAGAAATGTAGGCCTCGGCAAGGATCATACACTGTTCGCGCTCGTTGAAGGCCGTGTGGCGTTTCACGAAGGCAAGCTGGGTCGCAAGTACGTCTCGGTCGACACGATTATGGCCATAGCAGCCGAATAACTGGCGGTCCGAGTTATGGGTCGCCCTAAGGGTGACCCGAAGGTCTGGCATGCCAGACCGCAGGGAGTAAGGGTGACCCCCAAGCTTCTTTTTCCTTATCTCCCTAACTGAACTGTCGTTGGCGCGTCACAAGACGGAGCTAGTGACGAGCCAAGGAGAGATAAGTGTTCATCAGAACCGATAATCTGCTGCTTCGGCCCGGTTGGGTCGATGACGCACCGGCGCTGACCGAGGCGTTTGCCCGCGAAGACGTCGTGATGACGCTTGCCGAGGCGCCGTGGCCCTATCGCGTCGACGACGCAGTTGCCTATCTTGGGCGAGACCGGACAGCGCGCGAGGCTGATTTGCTCGTATTTTTACGCACACCTGGCACGCTGCGCCTGATCGGCGGAGTCAGCCTAGCCGAGCGGGACGCCCAAGGTCGGCAAGAGGTCGAGTTGGGCTATTGGATCGTCCCGTCGCACTGGGGGCATGGGTATGCCACCGAAGCCGGACGCGCCGCTGTAGAAGCCGCTCGAGATTCGCTGCGCATCGACCGGTTAGTTTCGAGTCATTTTATCAACAATCCTGCCTCGGGCCGCGTCCTTTCAAAATTGGGGTTCGTCACAACCGGAGTCGCGGAATCCCGCGGATGTCGAGCGCAGGGAGTTCAGCTCCCCTGCCAGAGCTACGCGATGGCGCTCACACCCTCAATGGCGGTGGCGGCTTAGCGGGTTCGTCTGTACGTACGTTGCTGACCAGGCAGTTCTGCGAAACGTACGTAGCCACAACGCTCGGCAACCCTTGCCGACGCAATATTCGCGTGATCAATCATGCAGCCAGTCTCCGCAAGACCGGCAGCATCGGCCCAACCGACAACGGCAGCAACAGCTTCGGTGGCAATACCCCTGCCCCAGCTTTCCGCTGCGAACGCCCACCCTGCCTCGGGACAGCAATCCAGCTCGGGAATGCCGCGCTTGAAGTCGGACAAGCCGGCAACACCAAGGAACATACTCCCGTCACGCTCGATCACCGCCCAGTTACCATAGCCGATCAACGTCCACATAGCGACCGCCTGTCCGAACTTGGGCCAGGACACGTCGCGCGTGCGTGGCACACCACCGATGTAGGTCGTTACACGCGGATCCTGCCACATCGTGGCATAGGGCTCCCAATCCGCTATTGTCATGCCGCGAAGGATCAGGCGGTCGGTGGTCAGCGTCGGCGCGAAAGGGGGAGCATCCATACGCCCGTCATTACGCGGCGAGCGCGGGCTGCGCCATATTGGCGGCCGCATAGTCGCTGTCGTACTTGCCGATCAGTGGGCGGTCGTCATGGTTCCAAGGGTGGAAACCCGGGATAAAATACGCAATCCAAGCCACTGTGAGACGCCGCAACGGCCCTGGATTACCGACAAGGTACCAAGCTAGCCGCATTTTCGCGCGCCAACCGATAATCCCATCCTGAGCGAGCAAGTCGAGGGTTCCCTCCCAACGCTTTGTCCAAAAGTTCTTGGTCACGATCAGCATCATGATCGTCTTGACCTTCCAGCGTTTCCAGCGGGTCCAGTCGCGCGTCGCATGGAGCCAGGTGTCGTACGCGACGCCCTTGTGCTCGATCTCTTCGATCGCGTGCCATTTCCACATCGCTGCCAGCTCGGGATCGGCTCCCGCAAAAGCCTCAGGATCCTTCAGCATCTGGTGCGCCATCATCGCGGTGTAGTGCTCGAGCGCCATCGTGACCGCCAGATTCAGAATCTGCGGGCGGTTCTTCGTCAGCTCGAGGCTGTCAGCAACAACCTTCTCCAGATGTTCAATTTTATAGCCTGCGTCGGTTACGCGTCGGTTGAATGATACGTGCTCACGACTGTGCATGACTTCTTGCGTCACGAACGCGCGGATCTCGGCGGCCAGTTTGGGCGAGGCGCCTTCCCGGAAAGCCTTGACGGATTCGACGAAAAAGGACTCGCCGCGTGGAAACGTGATCGACAGGGCATTGTGGTACGCTGACCCGATCGGATCGCCACCAAGCCACCAGCGCTTTTGAGCCAGCTCGCGCCCAAACCGGCGGTCGCGCGGCGTAATGGTCAGATCCGTCGGTGTTTTCGGGACAGGTGTCTTGTCACGCGGTGGCATGCTAGATGCTCCTTCTTTATCATCGAACTAGAGCTTACTTACACTAATGTCAATAGACCATTCAATTGAACGAAGGCGTCTGACGCCCGACGAAAGTCGCACAGCCGCGCTCGAGGCCGCGCGTGAAATCCTGATTGCCGAAGGACCCCAGGCAGTGACTCTCAAGGCCGTCGCCACCAAGGTGGGCCGCACCCATGCCAATGTTCTGCATCATTTCGGATCGGCGCTCGGCCTGCAAAAGGCTTTGGCCGCAATGCTCGCGGATTCAGTTTGCGACAGCATTGCTGAAACCGTCGTCAGCGCACGACGGGGAGATGCTGACCCGCGCCTGATCGTCGACATGACTTTTGACGCCTTTGATCAACAGGGCGCAGGCGCGCTGGCAACATGGATGATCCTTTCCGGCAACAAGGACGCGCTCGATCCTATCCTATCGGCCATTCACAACCTCGTCGACGAACTGGCTGACGATAATGAGGACGGCCTGATCCGTGAGGACACGCTGATGCTCGTCCTCATGGCGCTCGGTGACGCACTGCTCGGCAAGCCAATGGCCGATGCGCTGGGACTTCCCCGCGCGGCGGCACGCGGCATCGCGTACAAGCAGTTGATGGCCTCCCCCGGTGTCATGGCGCGAATGGCTCAGGCCTGACATGCATTTTCTTGACCAAGCCAAAATTTACATGTCATCGGGCACCGGGGGCCCCGGCGCTGTCGCGTTTCGACGCGAAAAGTTCATTGAGTATGGCGGTCCCGATGGAGGCAACGGCGGCAAGGGCGGCGACATCATCATCGAAGCGGTTCCCGGCCTCAACACGCTGATCGACTTTCGTTATACCCAACACTTCCGTGCGCCGCGCGGCAAGGGGGGCGCGGGTAGCAATATGACCGGAGCCGGTGGCAAGGATCTGGTCGTGCGTGTTCCCGTCGGGACACAAGTGCTGAGTGAAGACAAAGCACACCTCCTGGCCGACTTCACCACGGCCGGAGAACGACGCGTCTTCCTGCGTGGCGGCGATGGCGGGCGCGGCAATGCCAGCTACAAGACCTCGACGAATCGGGCACCGCGTCAGCACGGCACGGGCTGGCCAGGCAAGGAGGCATCGGTTTGGCTGCGGCTGAAGTTGTTGGCGGATGTCGGCCTGCTCGGCCTGCCGAATGCCGGCAAATCAACCTTCATCAATGCTGTCACGAACGCGCAGGCAAAGGTGGGGGCATACCCGTTCACCACGGTCCGCCCGCAGTTGGGCGTGGCGACACACAACCACCGCGAAATCGTCGTGGCAGACATCCCTGGGTTGATCGCCGGCGCGGCAGATGGCGCGGGGATAGGAGACAGATTTCTAGGTCATATCGAGCGCTGTCGCGTGCTGCTTCATCTGATCGATGCGACGGGAGACAACCCGGTCAAGGCGTGGCGTACTGTGCGCAACGAGCTCGAAATCTATGGCGCGGGGTTGATCGACAAACCCGAAGTTATCGGCCTCAACAAGGTCGACGCGCTCGACGCTAGTGAGATCAAATCGATCACTGCCAAACTGAAACGCGCGACAAAATGCGAAATCATGCCTCTGTCGGGCGCGGCGGGCACAGGGATTGACACCGTACTTGATCGGTTGAGCGATGCTATTCCGATGCCTGAGCAGGTCGCGCGGGATTCAGGCGTAGTTGAAGGCGAATGGTCACCGGTATGAGTGGCGACCGATTCGAGCGCCACCGCCAGCCCTGGACAACTGCCGAAGTCCAAAAACTGCATACGCTGGCAAAAAAGGGCATGGCCCTGAAAGCCATCGCCAAGGCGCTCACCCGCAGCGAGGAGTCGGTCCGCGATCGCGCCAAGGCAGACGGTCTGGGGATTGCCAAGCTGCGGTAGCAGCGTCCTCGATCCCTCTCATCGAGTTACGGACTTCACGGACCGGGCACGATCTGATTTTGCCCTGATCGTCGTTCTTGCCCGCGTCCTTGCCCCCGCTTGGCCAAAAAACTAATCAGCAGCCGGACGGTCACGGACGACGCTCGGAGCTAAGTTGACCCCTTTATCGTCCGGGTGGAACAGCACGCGATTGCTGTGCGGCGCAGAGCAGATTCAGACCGTTTGCGAGGATAGTCGGCGGTTGGACGATGAGGCGATGACCGAAATCCTGACGGATGAGGCAATCAACCAAGCCATTCAATCGTGATCGGAGTCTTAATGGCGAGCGCGACATTCACCGGGCAGGCGTGAGCGGCCGCTTCGAGCGCGCGCCGCTGCCTGTTGTCGAAACTGCCTTTCACCCGCACGGTTACTGAAATCCGTGCAATGCGGCGAGGCGAATTGGCCATTTCCTTCGAGACCGTCGCGGTTGCGCCGGAGATCTCCATATCCATCGATTGGGCCGCAATTCCCATGACGCTCAGAATACAGCTGCCCAGCGATACCGAAAGCAGGTCGGTGGGCGAAAATCCGTTACCCGAACCGGGGACTGTCAGAAATTTCGTGTGTGGACGGGCGGTTGAACATTACGCCTGCATGGCTTTGATGAAGCGCTCGCCGAAGATTACGGCGAACTGTGCTTTGGCCATGGTCCACTCACGTGGCGGCATTCTCCATTCTTTTTCGGATCGGTTCAAGATCAGATAGAGAAGT
>JANXSN010000108.1 GCA_025352685.1 Sphingomonadales bacterium | reverse complement strand
GCTCATCCGAGCCTTTACATCCCTCAAAGAAGAAGCCCAAAGCTCCAGCGTCGTCTCGATCGATGCACCCATCACCACAGCCTCCTACCATGGAGACCCATTGATTCAGAGCTCAGTTAACTACGAAACTGTAATGCTAGGAGGCGTAGACAAATTGGCGCATCCACAGGTGGATTGAGACGATGTGGACGAAGCCAAGGTAGCTGTCGGCGGTTTTGTCGTATCGGGTTGCCAGCCTTCGGGCATTTTTGAGCTTGTTGAAGCATCGCTCGACCATGTTTTGCAGGGCATAGACGGCAGGATCGACGGGCAACTGGATCAGCCGGCTGCGCTTGGTCGGGATCATCGCAGTGCCGCCGCGCTTCTCCATATCTTTGCGAATGAAGTCAGCGTCATAACCCTTGTCGGCGAGCAGCACCTTGGGCACTGGCCCGTCGGCATCCATGACCGGCAGGTAGCCCCTGAAGCCGGACACTTCGCCGCCCGTCAGGGCAAAGGCTATGGGAAGGCCTAGCGCATTGATGCGGAGATGGATCTTGGTCGTGAAGCCACCTTTCGAGCGGCCAAGACCCTGGCGCGGAGTCCCCCTTTAGCGCCGGCTGAACACTGGTGTGCCCGGATTATTGTGCTGTCGATCATTTGCAGGCTGGGCTGGCCACCGCCGCTGTCGTTGAAGGCTTCGAGCAGCAACTCCCACAAACCGGACAGCGTCCAGCGCCGGAACTGGCGGTAAACCGATGACCATTTACCGAAATGCTCGTGCAGATCGCGCCAGGCCACGCCGGTGCGGGCAACCCAGAATATCCCATCAAGAACAAGCCGATGATCCCTCGGTCGCCGCCCGCTGCGCGCACCGCGCTCGATCACGAACGGCTCAAGACAGCCCCATTCCTCATCGCTCATCAAACCCGGGATCACAGTAGCCTCCCCAAAAGCTACCTTGAATCAGATACTCAACCTCTTGGGAATCCCCTTTGTCAACACATCCTAGGTCATTGGCGACCGGCCGTGTATAGGCAGTGTTGAGGATCAAGCGTGAAAGAGCCACAATCTACCGGGGAAACAACAGTCGACCATTCGACAAACGTTTCCGCACAAAAAATCCAGGCTGCGATGCCGAACGAGCCACGTATCGGCATGCTCGAATTCAAGGCACTCGCAGAGACCATCCCCAACTTGGTGTTCGTCACCGACAGCAATGGATCCAACATCTACACGAACATCGTGTATTCGCGGTATAGTGGCGTTGCCCCAGAGTCGCTACTTGGCGACGGATGGGTCTGCGCCCTGCATCCCGACGATCAGGAACGAGCCAAGAAGCTTTGGGCTGAATGCGCTGAGTCAGGAAAAGCCTACGACGTACGCTACCGGTTCAGGCGCTTTGATGGTGATTATCGCTGGCACGTTGTCCGCGGCTTGCCGTTGCGCGACGCGCGCGGCGCGATCGTACGCTGGATGGGGACGTGCACCGACGTTGATGACCTCATCACATCGATCGGTTCCAAGACAAACTCCGAGGCAGTTCTCAATGCATTGGGGCACGACACCGGAATAATCCTGTACGCAAAGGATTCCGCTGGTCGCTTCATATATGCCAATGACGCGACGATCGAGACGATTGGGCTGCCCATGGAACAAATCCTCGGCAGATCAACAGACGATTTTGCTCCGGGATCAGCGCAATCTGCATCAATTCAGGCGAACAACGACCTCGCCTTGCGGTCCACGGACGGTGTCGTCGTTGAAGAGAATTGGCTCGCTCCTGATGGAACCCTGCGCACATACCGGTCGCGCAAGGCAAAATTGCAACTGGCCGACGGAACCATTGGGCTGGCTGCGGCGATGATTGACGTCACGGCCGAGAAAAACCTGGAGAAGTTGCTTCTCCAATCAAGTGTACGATACCGCAGCTGGCTGGATGCAATTCCGGTTGCGACCTTCGAGGCCGATCGCCTGGGCCGCATAATCGGGCTCAATCAACATTGGCTGGACACGTGCGGGATCAGCGTTTGCGATGAGCCTCACGCGTTGAGCGATCTGATTGTGCAAGAAGCGCAAGAAGATTTTGGGGCAGAGTGGGCGGCGTGTGTGAAACACGGTCAACCCCTCAGTCTGGACCTGCCAATTTACGATCACTTCGAAAAGCGAGTGCGCATTTCTAGCGTGACTGCATTTTCGGGCTCCATGCTTGGAGCACCGGATAGCGACCATTGGTACGGCAGCTTTAGTTAGCGTGGCAATCACCGCACTTGTCAAATTTGCAATTCAACTTTGGGCGTTTTCCATTACTGGTCGAGACGTAATTCTCGACGACTGTATTCTTTCCCTCCGCCATCACAAGGTCGGATCCAGGTGAACATTGTTAGCTTGATGCCCTCATGAGCTCATCGCAGCAAGGTTTCGGTGCCATGGCCGCTTCGCCTCTTCAACTCGCGAAAATTGCCTATGCCGAGCGTCGACGTCGCGATCAGGAAATAGCTGGATCAGAGATATTCGGCGAACCTGCCTGGGACCTATTGCTCTTTCTTTTCATTGCTATGCAGGAAGGTAGGATCGTGGCGCTCTCGACACTGCTCGATGCCATCGCCGTTCCGCCAACGACGGCTATCCGCTGGTTAAAGGTGCTGGAGACCAAGGACTTCGTTGAGCCGACACGACAAAACACCGATCATCAAAGCTCGGTTACATTATCCGAACATGGAAATTTGACGATACTTCAGTTCTTTAGCGAACGTCGTTGACGTCACTGTTGCTTCTAAAAAATCCCGTTTGAAACCCGACGAAGCCTGTTGATGGAAAATCAAGCGTGATCAACGGACCGACGTCGTTCAGACCGATGTGACGCTGACGGGCGTGCCGATTCGCGACAACGGCGAGGCTGCCGCGCTAGGCGGTGATCGGTAAGGCCCAAGCGACTCCCCTGGTCCGTTCGGCTCGTCAGGATCGCGAGCGTGACCAACCCGACGTGAAATGTTCACAGCGCTTCGTTGAACTTTTACCGGCACGAGAGCGCATACCCGCGTTAGCCAGCTGCACGCCAATCATCGGCCGTAGAATCGTCGGCCGGCAATCCAGGCGTCGGTTCGCCGTCGGGGTTTTGTCGGCGATCAATCAAGCCAGCCTGTCCCGGTATTCTGATCGCTGCCTGCACATCACTATTAAACCCGCTGCGCGGAACTGCGGCCCAATTCGTCTCCTTGCGAAGATACGAGTGGATGCCCCGTAACCGATAAATCAAATTGAGCTGTCTATAGCCGAAATTCTCCATGATTGCGGCGAGCGAGATCAAGGCAAGCGTGCGGGCACTCGGTGTACGCCGCAACTGTTTTTCTTCCAGCACGAGAGCACCAATACTAACGCCTGTACCAAAAGCGAGCGTGAGGCTGAAAAAGGAGAGTGCGATCGTTGGTGACACGGTTCCCACTGCCAGGGACGCCAAGACGCTCAGGTAGCCAATCAGTTCGAGCGGGGGGCCGATGACGTCTTCGAGGATCAGGAGCGGCAGCGCGATCATGCCGATCCGGCCATACTTCGGGTTGAACAGCATGTTGCGGTGAGCGACGACCGTCTCGATCGCGCCCTGCTGCCAGCGTGAGCGCTGGTTGCGCAAACCGACCAGCCGTTCGGGTACCTCGGTCCAGCAGACTGCTTCGGGAACGAAGCCAATTTTATAATCAGCCTTTTTGTTGCGCATGTGTCGATGGAGGCGCATTATTATTTCTAGATCCTCGCCCACGGTATCGTGGCGGTAACCACCGACTTCGACCAGCACCGACCGGCGGAACACGCCGAATGCGCCGGATATGAGCAGCAACATCGACAGCCGCGAACTTGCAACCCGCGAAACAAGGAATGCGCGCATATATTCCACAATCTGGAATCGCGGCAGCCAACGTGGCGACAGACCAGCGCGCGAAATGTGGCCACCGCGTACGGTACTGCCATTGACGACCCGGATGGCCCCCCCCACGGCGATCAGGCGTCCATCATCCCACAAAAACGGCTCGATCGCGCGGAGCAGGCCGTCAGGCTCGATGATGGAGTCGGCATCAATCACGCAGACAAGCGGGCGCTGGGCGTAACCCAGCCCGGCGTTGACGGCGTCGGCCTTTCGGCCATTTTCCTTGTCGATCACGACGAGTTTTGGGTGCGATGGCGAACTGTAGACTCCGCGCACACGCGTCCGGTGAAGCACCGTCACGGGCGATCGCTCGAGCGGTACCAACTGAAACGCCTCGAGTAACTGGCTCAACGTCTGGTCGGTAGAACCGTCGTTGACGACGATGACTTCGTGATCGGGATATTGAAGGGCGAGAAGGGCGCTGACGCTCTCGACGATGGACAGCTCTTCGTTAAACGACGGCGCGATGACCGATACGGGCGGTACCAGGCTTTCGCTGCGCGACCAGAGATCGACCGATCTTTCGAAGGGTCTTAGACGGATGGCAAACACCCACGACGCCGTCGCGAGCTGAACGAGCGACACGAAATTTCGGCAGAGAACGGAGATGATTCCAGCCCAGGCAAGGCCAGTAACAACCGCTTTGCCGGTCTCGATGAGATGATCAATCACGGTCACGCTGCAGTCGCCAACACCGAGAGGCCTCCGAGTGGAGCGGAACGCAGCTTCTGCAGTGCCTCGGTTGCGCGCGTGCGTACCCACCAGGATTGATGCTGCGCGAGGCTGAGCAGGATCGGAACCGTCTCCCGTAGCCCCAGGTCACCACACGCTTGAACCGCTTGGATACGCACCGGCTCACTGGGGTCAACCAGCAGCGCAGTGATCCACATCGCTGCCGCTGGATGCCCGATCCGTCTCGCCGCACGTATTGCCGCGCAGCGTACCTCGGGATTGGTGTCATGGCCGTGCTGATCCAAGGCCGCCAGCGCGTCGTAATTCGCCGTCCAGCCCAGCGCATCAACCAGCATCGGTCGCTGGTCGACAAAGGCGTCGTCGAAGCTCAGATCGACCATCGTTGGAAAATCTCGGCCAGCGATCGAGCGAAACAGGCTCGCATGCATTCGAGTCAGCGGCCGGTGGGTCAAATCGAGCCGCGTCAGCAGGTGTCGACATTCGGGCAAGTGGCCTAAGTTGGCCAGAGCAACCGCGGCTTGCAGACGCACCGTCGGGCTTTTGTCATGCGCCAGGCAGCGCTCCAGGCCTTCGACGCAGGACGCGGTGCCGTAGAGCTCGAGCTCTCGGACGCTTTCGATCCGGCGCGCCTTTATCGGGCTTCCCAATTTTCGAAGCGTTTCATCGAAGAGATGGGCACGCTCGCAGATCTCGAACAATTGATCGCGGTCGTCGCCGCGCACAAGCTGGATCAAGTGCCGCATCGCGCGAAGCTGCTCGGTTTTCGACGCGGCATCGAAGTGGCGGAGCACATCGTGCGCGTCACTTTCGTCGAGGGCCTCGAGGACATCGCGGGTCAGTATTAAGTCCATTCGCTTGTCGGAAGCCTCGCGCCGCTCGGCGCTCCATCGATGAACGAGAAGAAAAACCATCTCCAGTATCATCCACGCCGCAAATGCGCAGGAGACGCCCAAGGCAATCGCACCCGGATTGTTGGCGGATATCACGGACCAAATCGCCAATGGAGGCCAAGGCCGATCCCGTCGCGGGTATAGCTTGTGCGGCGAACTTCGTGGTCTGCAACAATCTGCAAGCGCAGACGAGCTGATATCGGGACGGCGGCGCCGACAAAGGCGCTATCGACCCTTCTGATCATTCCCGCCTCGGTGTCGGAATAGGTCGCGCCACCTGCAAAAAGCTGCACCGCCGACGACAGGGCGTAATTGCCCCGAAGCGACCAACCAAGATGATGGCGCGCACCCTCACCCCACAAGTTGACCGAATGCGCTGTCACCGACCATCGGTCCTGCAGCGAATGAATGGTCAGACCTGGTTCGATTACTGTGACGTCAACCAGGTCGTAGTGGGCGCGGCGCACCTCGATCGAGCCTAGCAGGAACGGCTTGATCGGGATCACCACGCCGCTCAGGATGCTCCATCGCTCGCGGAAGGTGGCGGCGGGAGTCTGCGTGACGCCGATAAAAGCGCTTCCAAAGCCAAAATTCCGATCCGCGCGGAGGGACAGCCGCGTGTCCGTCGAGGTCGCGCGATCCTCGATGTCGACCCCAGCACTGATCTTGGTCAGCGCATCAAGGGGAACGCTGAGCGTCGCGGCGGTTTCGGACCACGTCGCGCGGCTGGAACCAATGCTGACCCGAGACAGAGTTTCCGTCACATCTAGTGCTGCTCTCGGCGCGTCGCGTTCAGCAGCGCTTATCGACGCTGACAGGTCGCGAACGTCAGGGTTGGCTGGCTCGATGCCCGAGGCGTCGGCAGCAAGGCTCCGCGCTGCGGCCAGCTTTCCTGACCATAGCAGCGCGCGCGAGAGGGCGATGGCGATATCCTCATCGCGCGGCGACAGGTCATGAGCTCGCTCGAGCACAGTGATCGCCTCGCGATAATGATGCGCGAACGCCAGCGTGGTTCCCAGCAATCGCAGCCCGTCGGCGTCGTTCGGGTGCTCGGTCGCAACTTGGGAGAAGAGCTCGATGGCTACGGCATAGTCGCCCCGTTCACGGGCGGCGACCGCAGTTGAGAAACGGTCGTCTGTCGCCCAAGCAGGTGAAGCGAGTACCGTGACGCCGAAGCAGACTGCTGCGAGCAACCGCAATTGATCAGACGACTTGAGCACGGTCGCCGATACCTTGGCGAGCCAGCAAACTGGCGATACGCAGCGCCAGCTCCGCAGGCATAAACGGTTTGGTCAGATAGTCCTCGGCACCTGCGCGCAAGGCTTGTACCACGTCGTTCTGTCCCTTTCGGGCGGTGAGCATGATGACGGGAATGGACGCGGTGGCAGGATTGCGTTTCAGTTCTGCCAGAACCTGCGGCCCCGAAAGGATGGGCATCATACTGTCGAGCACAATGAGGTCGGGCATCAGCTCGCAGGCGGTCGCGCATGCCTCTTCGCTCGCGGAAACGAGCGTGACGTGATGCCCGGCGAGCCGCAACTTGTGATGGACGATTTCGCCGAGCAACGGATCGTCGTCGACGAGCATGATCGAAGGCAAAGGGACTCTCCTGCGGCGCGTCGTCTCTTTGCGTTTAGAAGTATTGGAAAACGGTTAAGTAAGTTCAGCTTTCGCAGCTGCGCGAGGTCACAAAGTGGCCGAAAGCCCCGGGGCGGCGGTATCGATCACGATTTGATGGGACGTCGCCGTCATGCCCGTGGGCAGGCGAAGCGCTGTCCCGCTCCATTTGGGCAAATGCACGACGAGATTGTGCAGGGGCCGACCCGAGCGAACGCGGAATGACCAGTGGTTGTCGTCGCGGACGACATCGATGTCGGCATCGTCGCGTGCGCGCCACCATGCGCCGAATGTCGCAAGCGACGTTAGCCACGCGCGCTGTCGCCAGGCTTGCACGATGCGCAGTTCGAACTTCAACTTTTGACTGGAATCGTCGGGATGAACGAGGATGACGGCAACACCGTGCGATCGGGCGATATCAGCTATGACCCGGTTGGCTGCGCTAAGACGCGAGATCAGCGCCGGCTTGGCTTCATCCTCGATCGTGACCGGAAATTCATACACCGGCTCGAGCGACCGGTCGGCGCGATCTCGCGTCAGCTGAAATGGCAGATGGCTCAGGCAGCTATTCGCTGTGATCGACGAGTCATACAAATAGCCGCTCGCTGTCAGGGCTTGCGGCAACTTGAATGGGTTCGACAGGTACCCTGCACGAAACGACGTCACATTAGCGGCTGTGAGGTGCTGCAGCAGGTACCGAGAGACGCGCAGCTCGCCGAGAATGCTTGCATTATCGGTCACCGTCGAGGTTTTTACGAACGGACGATACGCTGGATAGCTTTCGCTGCCATTTCCGAGTGGAAAATACTTCATTGCGTTCGAGTGCGCCACCGAATGGCTCCCCACCTCCATGCCGCTGTGCAGCATTGAAATCGTCGAAGAGACGGTAAGCGGGTTAAAGAAGACATCGTCGTTGAAATCACGGACGTATTTGGTCTGGAGAAAGAATGTTGCCTGCGTTCCTGTTGCTGCGAGCGCCTTGGCATAGGTGGCCGCACTAGAAACCGCGTGTGTAAAATCGATGTCGTGGGTCAGCAGAACGCTGACGTCCTTGCCCGCAGGCGCGGTGTCGATCAGCCATGGCATCGGCTCGCCGTCGACATAGAATTTTGCGAGCCAGCGATAGAGAACGTCGACGCTCGGTTCGTATCCGTTAACGTAGCTGCGCCCCACGGCCTCCTCCCGGCCGTTCATGGATCGCGCTGTCAAAGCACCGAGATCGACGCCGAGCGCACAGGCCGTGCCCACCGTAGTTCGGCAGATGAGTGCAGCCTTACCGCTGCTGAAGGTCGCGAGCGTGCGCGCTCCGGCAGTCGTGTAGGCGACGACGCCGAGCTGGGCCTCGGTACCGCCCCGGCTGACACGGATGGCGCCATCGCCCCTCGCTGCCTTGGCATCGGTCCATCTCATTTCGTTCTCAAAAGTTCCAGTCGGTGCCCCGGCAATCCCGAAAATGTCACTCAACCCGCCGCCTTCGACGTCGAAGGTCAAGAGCGATCCACCGGCAGCGACATGAGCTCTCAGCGCGTCAAAATCGTCGTGCTTGAGCAATGAACCGGAAATGATCGGATAGGCGAACACAACTTTGTGTCGCATCGCTTCGGTAACGCTGGTCGTCATCGAAAACGGTATGCCGTGAGCGCGCAGGCCGCGCGCCAAGCCAAGCCAACCCGAATTGGTATCAGTTACCAGTATTGCCAGGCGATTGACCGAACCGCCGCCGAAATCGGACGGGCGCGCACCGGCCGTGGGCGCGATGGGCGTGGATATCGTTGGCCCTTCTACTCCCTTAAACAGATAGATGCCGCGATCCGGCTGAGCCATGCGCACCAGCGAACTCACCCCGAGAACGAGCGCGATCAGCAAAACAAGCCGCGCGGGTCCTCTAAGCTTCATAGAATACCGAGACGCGGGACGCCGACATTGAGCACAGGGGGTAGCAGCTGCACGTCCATTCCCACGCCCTTACCCGTTCATGCTTAACGTCGCGTTCACGTCTCGTGACTGTTGAGAGCCCGCTGGCTTCGCGGCGCGGCTGACGGCCTTGGCGGCGCGCAGGATGGTCTCGTTCATGTCGGCGCCGCTGTAATTGTGGAGCTCGGTCTCGAGCAGAGCCGCTTTCACGCTCAGTACGCCCTCTCCGAACATGCCCGCGGTACCGGCGAGCTGGTGGAGCATTGACGCCACTTCCGCCAGCTCAATATCGGTAAAAGTGCCGGCGCGTATCAGGGCGTCGACGCGCCGCAAGGTTTCGATCTTCTTCGTACGATAGCGCCGCTGGATGTCGGCGTCGAAGTCCGTATCGTCCGGCAGTTCCGAACTCACCGGTATTGGCAGCCACTGGCCGAGAGCCTCCTTCAGGATCGTGAGACTAAACGGTTTGGCGACGTGCGCCTGCATACCCGCGTTCAGACACGCCTGGATATCGTCGGGAAGAGCATTGGCGGTCAGCGCGATGATCGGCAGCATCGTCGCACACGTTCCCGACGCGCGGATTGCGCGCGTCGCTTCTAGACCGTTCATCGACGGCATCTGCATGTCCATGAACACGAGGCTGTATGGGCGGCGCTGGGCAGCTGCCGCTTCGATCATCGTAATCGCGTCGTGGCCGTCAGCGGCCAGGTCTGCGGTACAGCCGAGCTTGCTGAGCATGGCCGAGATCAACCGTTGGTTCACCTCGTGGTCCTCGGCAACCAGAATGCGGACGTTGTCGTAGCGACGGGCGCTGGTCGTTATTGGAGCGGGCAGCTTATGGGCTTGCGCTGTCGTGAGAGGCTCGGCGGCCGCGAGTGGTAGCGTCAAGGTAAAACAGCTGCCGTGCCCGGCTTCGCTCTCCAGGGTCAAACTCCCGCCCATCAGAACGGCGAGCTGGCTGCTGATGGAAAGGCCAAGCCCAGTTCCCCCGAACCGTTGCGCAATCCCGTCGTCTGCCTGGGCGAATTGCTCGAAAATGGCCTGTTGCCGATCGGCAGCGATGCCGATTCCGGTATCTCTCACCGCAATGATCAGGCGACCATCGCCGTCGATCGACGCGGCAAGAGTGATCGATCCGGCAAGCGTGAACTTTGCAGCGTTACCGAGCAAGTTAAGCGCAATTTGTCGGACCCGCAGGGCGTCACCGACAAGAACTCGAGGGAGGTCGACCGAAAAATCGCTTTGTAGCTCAATCCCCTTTTGCTCGATCGCGGGTGATACGAGCGCGATGCAGGCGTTCAACGTGTCGATGATATCGAACGGCTCGTTGGACACCGTCATTTGCCCCGCCTCGACCTTTGAGAGATCGAGGATATCATTGAGCATCTGCATCATCGCGCGGCCCGAATCGGCGATCAACTCGGCCTGTCGGCGCTGCTCATCGTCCAGCGCGCCGGCCAGCAATAGCTCGGCAAATCCAACCACGCCGTTCATCGGCGTTCTGATTTCGTGGCTCATGTTGGCCAGAAAGCTCGACTTGGCGATGACCGCAGCTTCGGCCTGACGCCGGGCATCGCGGAGCTCTTTTTCGGTTGCAACCTGCGTACTTATATCACGGCAGACAGAGATTATCCGGATCTCGTCGCCGTGAGAGGCGATACGACCGGCGACATCCATCCACACATAGGCGCCATCCTTGCGCCGCATCCGGAATCTGAGCTGAACGACTTCCCCCGCCGGGCGCGCAACGAGCTCTCGTCGCTGCTGGTCAAGCAAGGGATAGTCTTCTTCGAGGGCATAGTCATAGGGTGTGGTCCCAATCAATTCTTCCGGGTCATATCCCAGGATTGCCTTCGAGGACGGTGAAACGAAGTGGCAAACCCCCTTGGCGTCGGACATGCTAATCATATCGCTGGCCTGTTGCGTGATGAAGAAATATTGCTCGGCCTGTGCTTTACGCAAGTTGTCCGCGACGACCTCATCGGTAATGTCTTGAACGATCCCGAATACACCGACGGGCTCGCCATCTCCACCGAGCTGGATCTCTCCGCGGGTCAGGATATGCCGTTCGGCGCCGTCCGGTCGAATGATGCGTGCACGCGAGCTGTATCCGGTTTTCGTCATCAGGGCTTGCCGAACTACTGACTTCGTGTGGTCGACGTCGTCGGGATGATACTGCGCGTAGGCGGAGTCGAGCGACGGCGTAACCCAGGGCGATACGCCGTAAATGCGGTATGTCTCCTCCGACCAAAACAGTGAATTGTCGACTTGATCGATGCGCCAGTGCCCGAGGCTAGCGACGGCCTCTGCCATGGTGAGCATGCTGTTGCTGCTTGCCAACTCGTTGCCTGCCCGGATGAGCGCTTGCTGCGCTTCGTACGCTTCGGTGACGTCTTGAATCACACCGAACAACTCTGTCACCGAGCCGTCGGGGCCGATTTCTGCGCGGCCGGTCGTGACGACGTGACGCACGACGCCGTCGGGGCGAATAATTCGGCAGCTCATCGAATAGCCGCGACCAGTGGATATTGCTTCGGCGACGGCCGCCTGAACGGCGGCGCGGTCGTCGGGATGGTAGACATCGATCGCCGCTTCGACCGAGGGGATATATCCGGCGGGACGACCGTGAATGCTGCATACCATGTCGGACCAAAATGCCATTCCGCTCGCGACATCGACCTGCCAATGCCCGACCGCGCTCATTTCCTCTGCCATGAGCAGCAGACGGTTGGCTCCCTCGAGCTTGGCTGCCGACCGGGAACGATCGAGCTCGGCTTTCGCACGCCTGCTGATATCGCGAACGCTGGCGATGAAGCCAGTGAGCTCGCCGGTGGCTTCGTCCCGGATTATCCGGTAGCTCGCCTCGAGCCATACGTAGAGGCCGTTTTTATGGAGCTGGCGGTACGAGCAGATCGGGTTCTCTGCGCCGTCCAACAAGGTCCGACAGGTAGCGAGCACTGTGGCCCGATCGTCAGGATGGATCGCTCCCGCTGCAGGCTGGCCGGTCAATTCCTCGGGAGTGTACCCGAGCAGCGCCAGCGACGCCGGGGACACATATTCTCGGACACCACTGATCCCAAATTGCACAATCATGTCATTCGAATGGTCGGCGAGCAGGCGGTATCGTCGCTCGCTTTCGACCTGCGCGGCCTGTACCGACACGCGCCGTGTCACGTCATGCAACGTTCCGTAGGTCCCGATGACACTGCCCTGCGCGTCGGCGAGCAGGTGGCTGCGCATGGCGACCCAAAGAACCCGTCCGTCTGTATGGACGTACCGCAGATCTTGTTGGCAATCGTCGGCTTCCTGGCGATAAAGCGGCGCGAGGCGTTCAAGCGCAGGCTCTCGTTCCGCTGGATGCAAGATGGTTAGCAGCGACTGCCCGATACTGGTGTCAACCGACCGTCCGGTGAGAAACTCCCATGCGGGGTTGAGGTAAGTCCACTGTCCAGCAAGGTCGCTCTCGAATATGACTTCGCGCGATCGGTCGAGAATACGGCGGTGACGCCGATCACTTTCGCTGCGTTCGCTCGCCAGCCGGGCGCGCTCCGTCATGAGCGCCGCGATCGGCATCGATGTCGCATACACCGTCAGTAGATAGAACTGGAAGAACTGGATGCGCAGCGCGACCGAACCGTAGATGAGTGCGGTCGGGCCATGACCGATGCCCATCAGCAACAAGCCGGTGACTGCGACGATTGTTGTACCCGCGATGGCCCCCAGCAGGCCTAGTCGGAACGTCGCGACCATCACCAGCGCGAGTGGAAGGAACAGAAGAGGGAACTGCGACTGGTCGAACACGAGGACGCAAACGGCCAACACGGCAATCAACGGCCATGTTCTCCGCCAACTTGGCCCACTCTGCTCCTTATTACGGATTTCTCGCGCCCGCCGCGCGTAAGTAATGACGAGCGGGGTTACGAGAAGCATCCCGAGCATGTCACTCGCCGTCCACGAAAGCCAGGGGAGGGTAAAATTCCCCGACATGAGCCAGACCGCACTGCAAGCAAGGGTCGCCCCGGTCGTGACGCCAACAATACTCGCCACAAAAAGTCGGGTGAGCGACGTGAAGCTCTCGAACGTCAAATCGGACTGCGGCCGGGAAGTCAGCATTCGGAAAGTTATGACGCTGCTGAGAAGGTTCGACAGCGCAAAGACGGCCGAAAGTACCAGATTGGTACCGTCCATCCAGTTGGAGACGACGCCGGCGATCGCGCACGAGAGGAGGTGGTAACGGCGCGGGGTTCGATCCGACAGGATCAGCACCGACAAGAGGACGGCGTTTGCCGGCCATAACGCGGCAATGCCTTCTGTAGATCGGTTCAGCCAAAGACCCAAGGATGCCGAACCCAGGAAGGCGAAGCCCGACAACATCGGAAAGATCACTGCAGCCTTCCAACCACGGCTTAATTGGCGGGACGCGTTGGCGGGCATAGGCCTGTCTAAGGCGCGGTTAGTTAATATGAGGCAAAGTTGCCCTTGGGTTGACCTTGGGATTGCTCGGCATCGCTTTCAAAGCACTAAGTGACGGGGGTGCGCTCACCGCCAATGTTGTCCCGATCAAGGGCGTGTCTGAGTGGACCGCTGCCAACGATTCTTCCGAATATCGCACCAAACTGCACTTGTTGTTGCGGCTTCGACGACTGGTGACCCTTAGAGGGGGAACTCAGTCGGGACTGTCTGGTGCGGACGAGAAGACTCGAACTTCCACGGCCTTTCGGCCACAACGACCTCAACGTTGCGCGTCTACCAGTTCCGCCACGACCGCACAGTCATTGACTGCCGGACGGGCCCGGCAGCACAGGTAGGTGAGCGCCACTAGCAAAGCAGTGCATTCCCTGCAATCCCTGCAATTCCGCTTCGCGGTTAGCGTTCAGGTGCGCCGATAAAAACGAAGCGCAGCTTGGTGCCGTTTTTGGGCGGATTGACTGTAGCTGACTCGAATCCGACCGATCCGCGTGCGCGGATTGTCGCGGCAGGGCGGGGAATGGTCCAGCTATAAACAACGCGTCCCTGCTGGTCGCGAATTTCTACAAGAACGTCGGGAACGGGTTGTGCCGAATCCGTTGGATTTACAATCCTGCCCGACACCGGGAGCAGCACCGTGCCATTTGGCTTGATGCTTGGCTCCATCGTGCGGGGCATGATGAGTAGGGGCACCTCGAACTCGCCGCTCGAAATGCCGAGCAGCGAGAGGACGCGCGAGGGGCCGTACCACGCCGCGGAAGCGCCACCTGCCGTCAACACGAACGCGAATGCGACAGCAACGCCCGTCCACATTCGTGCCGGGTTGCGCCGCGGGCGAAACATCGGCTCATGGGCATAAGCGTCGAAACCCGACTCTTGCTCGTCTCCGACGGGATCCATTGTCGGCGTAACGGCAGGCGGAGGCGGAGGGGGCGAAACCGCGACGACCGCAGCGGGCGTGCGTGGCGGCGACGTTGGTGCAGCGCGCGCATCGGTTTCCGCCCGGGCGACCAGATCGAGCGTCGGCGGCTCCTGAAACCAACTATGGCGGCATGACGCACAGCGGACCTGACGCCCGGACGGGCCAACGGCGGCGTCCGGCACAACGTAACGCGTGCGGCAGGCGGGGCAGGACAGGATCACTGAATGACTACGCAGCTCATGGTTGAGTACGACTAAGCACCGTTGACGCCATGGTGGCAAGACTCGTTTGCACGGCAGTGCTTTACGGCTGCCCCTCCACCGTGCGAATGACAATGCTGAAGCAGCTTGGGGCACGCACGCGCACGCAATGGGGAATATCGTCCAGTTCGATAATGTCGGCTTGCGTTACGGGACAGGCGCCGAAACGCTGTCCAACATCAGCTTTACTCTCGCCAGCGGCGGATTCTATTTTCTGACAGGCCCGTCGGGTGCGGGCAAGACATCCTTGCTCAAACTGCTTTATCTAGCCCAACGCCCTAGTCGCGGCGCCATCCGTCTGTTTGGGCAGGACCTGGTGACGATGCGACGCGACCGTTTGCCGCCGTTGCGCCGCCGGATCGGCGTCGTGTTTCAGGATTTCCGACTGGTTCCGCATTTGTCGGCCTTCGACAATGTTGCGCTACCCTTGCGCCTCTCGGGTACGGACGAACGCGAGATCACGGCGCCCGTAGAGGAAATGCTGGCTTGGGTCGGCCTATCCGATCGGGCGAGTGCGCGGCCGGCAACGCTTTCGGGCGGGGAGCAGCAACGCGTTGCAATTGCGCGTGCGGTCATCGGACGCCCTGATATGCTGGTCGCTGACGAACCGACCGGCAACGTCGATCCCGATATGGCACTGCGCCTCCTGCACTTGTTTGATGGTCTCAACCGTCTCGGCACGACGATTGTCGTGGCAACCCATGACCTGCACTTGATTGGTCGCATCTCTTCAGCACGCATGATGCGCCTTGACCGGGGGCAATTGTCTGACCCGACGGGGGATCTGCGCTATCCACCTCGTACCAATGACGATCCTGCATGACGCCGTCACCCGATTCGTCGCCACGGCGAGTTCTGCCCGAGGGCCGCTTTGCCGGACCCATGCCGTGGGTTATCGCGATCATGATGTTTCTGGCAATGCTGGCCGCGGCAGCCGGTCTTGCCATCGAACGCACGACCGCGTCGATGAGGGGCGCACTTGCCGGGCGAATAACGGTGCAGATCGTCGAGGCGAACCCGGATCTGCGCACGCGCCAGCGCGCCGATGTGGCGCGCGAACTGCGCCGCCTCGCCTCGGTAAGCGCCGTCACTGAGGTCAGTGATGCCGAGGTGCGAGATCTATTGACGCCATGGCTAGGCGCAGAAGGGCTCGACAGCGACATTCCTGTTCCGGCATTGATCGATGCCACGCTGAGCGATAGCTCGGCACCCGCAATCGCCGACATTCAACGAACGGTTCGAACGCTTGCGCCCAGTGCGCGCGTCGATCGGCATGCCGACTGGCTCGGGCCACTTGCCGGGTTGCTCGAGACGCTCAAGTGGTTGGCGATTGCCTTGGTCGTGCTGACCGGGGTCGCCGCAGCAGCGGCGGTGATCCTGGGATCGCGGGCGGCGCTGGATCAGCATCGTGCCACCATTGACGTCATGCATTTGATGGGCGCAACAGATCGCCAGATATCCCGCTTGTTCGAGCGGCGCGTGGCTCAGGATGCCATTTCAGGGGCAGCGCTGGGGCTTGTGCTGGCCTTTGGCGCGCTGATGGTTGTGGGCTGGCGGTTTCAGGCGGTCGGTGCGGCGCTCGTTGCGGGCAGTGCCCTGAGCTTGATTGACGTCACTCTGCTTTGCCTCATCCCGATCGCGGGTGTTGGACTGGCGATCCTGTCGGCGCGGATCACCGTGCTGCGATCACTGGCGCACATTTTATGATCCGCCTTCTCGTTCGATTCGCCGCGCTGCTGCCGCTGGTCTGGGCCTTGGGTTTCGCGGCGTTCGTCGTGCTCCTGCCCGGTCCGGCGGATCCGGCGATACAAACTGATGTGATTGTCGTTCCGACCGGCGCGCCGGGCCGAATCCAGCGCGGTGCTATGATCGTCATGGCGGGTTCAGCGTCCCGCATGTTGATCAGCGGTGCCGCGTTGAACGCGAGTGCAAGTTCGATCGCGCGCACAAACGGCCTCGATCGCCGCCTGTTCGCGTGCTGTGTCGATGTCGGGCACGAAGCAAGCAACACGCGCTCGAATGCGGAGGAAACGATCGCGTGGCTCCGCGCCCGAAGGGCCAAATCTGTCCGCTTCGTCACGACGGACTGGCATATGCCCCGCGCGCGTTTTGAACTCGATCAGGTTATCGGGCGTGACATTCGGGTCATCGACGATGCGGTCGATAGCAAGGCAGATTTCGTTACACTGATGCGCGAATACAATAAGTATCTTCTGCGGCGGATTGCGGTGCTGGCCGGATGGTGAGTTTCGTCCGTTCGATTGTCTACACGCTGGTGTTCTATCTGGGCAGTGTACCCTATGTACTGGCATCGGCGGCAGCGATCCCATTCGGGCCCAAGGCAATCATTGCGGTGCCGCGTGCCTGGGCAAAGTTTCACCACTGGTGCATGCGCTGGTTGTTGGGCATCCGTATTCGCGTCGAGGGAACGCTACCCCAATCCGGCATCATCGCCGCGTTCAAGCACGAAGCGATGCTCGAGACGACTGAAGTTCTGCGGCTGTTCGATCGTCCGGCGGTTGTTTTCAAGGCAGAACTATTGCGCATTCCCTTTTGGGGGGCGGCCGCTGTGGCACACGGGGTCATTCCGGTAGCGCGCGAAACGGGCGCAACGGCGCTGCGCCGGATGCTGAAGGCCGGCCGTCAGGCTGTGGCCGCCAATCGCCCCATCATCATCTTTCCCGAAGGGACGCGCGTGCCGCACGGTGAACGCGCGCCGTTGCGGCCAGGGATCGCTGGATTATACAAGTTGCTCAACCTCCCGGTCGTGCCGATCGCGGTTGACAGTGGCCGCGTCTGGAAGCGGCACGGCTTTATAAAACGATCCGGAGTCGTCACGTTCAAGGTCGGGGAAACCATTCCTGCCGGCCTGGCGCGCGAAGAAATCGAGGCGCGCATCCACGCGGGCATCAATGCTCTCAACGAATAACCCGATTCTAGTGGTCGCCGCGCCCGAAATCGGGGCGCGCGTCGTCTTGACCCTGCTCAATAATCGACCGTCGCACCGCACGAGTCCGCGTAAAAAGGTCGAATAATGCGTCGCCGTCGCCCCAGCGGATTGCACGCTGTAATACCGTCAGGTCTTCGCTAAACCGTTGCAGCATTTCGAGCACAGCGTCCTTGTTGGACAGGAAGACGTCGCGCCACATGACGGGATCTGACGCGGCGATGCGCGTGAAATCGCGGAAGCCGCCGGCGGAGTATTTGATGACTTCGGACTGAGTGACGGTCTCCAGATCGGACGCCGTTCCGACGATCGTATAGGCGATCAGATGCGGCAAATGGCTCGTGATCGCGAGAACAAGATCGTGATGGGCCGCGTCCATGATCTCGACATTCGATCCCAGCTGCTCCCAAAAAGAAGCAACGCGCGTCACGGCGACCTCAGGCACGTCTGAAGCCGGCGTCAAGATGCACCACCGGCCCTGGAACAAAGCCGCGAACCCGGCTTGGGGGCCGCTGTGTTCGGTACCCGCGACGGGGTGAGCCGGTACGATGGCGTTGCGCGGAAGTGCTGTACTAAGGGTTTGGGAGACGCCTGCCTTTGACGATCCGACATCGCTGACAATTGCGTCTGCTGGCATGTCGGCCGCAAGCAAGGCGGCGACCTCGCTCATCGCCCCCACCGGCACGCACAGAATGACAAGGTCGGCATCGATAGCCGCCGTGCCCGGCATGTCAGTCACATCGTCGCAAAGCTGCATGGCGCGAACGACCTCGCGCACACGGGCGCTGCTATCATGGCCGGTGATACGAACGGTTGGCATTGTGGCCCGCACGGCTCGCGCAATGGACGATCCGATTAGGCCGAGGCCGATGATGGTAACGCGCTCGAACGGCAACATGGCAATGCGCTAGCCGCGTAACCCTTGCGCTGGCAAGGCTGTCGCCTTAGCCCGCCCGTCGATGAGTGACGACAATCGTTTCGGTCTTAACCGTCGCGCCCGCCTGTCTGGGCCGTTGAGGCTCGACAGTGCAGCCGTGCTGGCGCCGGTCGAAGTCGCCTATGAAACGTACGGGGTCCTCGCGCCCGACGCCTCAAACGCGATCCTGGTCACGCATGCCCTGACAGGCGATCAGCACGTCGCGTCGCCGCATCCGATTACCGGCAAACCGGGATGGTGGGCGCGAATGGTCGGCCCGGGCAAACCCATCGACACCGACCGATTCTTCGTCGTATGCGCCAATGTTATTGGCAGCTGCATGGGCTCGTCGGGGCCGGGCAGTCCAGCCGATGACGGGCGCCCATACGCGATGCGTTTTCCCGTGTTGACGATCCGCGACATGGTCTGCGCCCAGGCGCTGTTGCTGGATTATCTCAACATCGAACGTCTTCATGCCGTCGTTGGCGGATCAATGGGCGGGATGCAGGCACTTAGCTGGGCTGCGACGTTTCCCGGGCGCGTTGAGGCTGCACTGGTCATTGCGTCAACGGCGCGCCACTCGGCCCAAAACATCGCGTTTCATGAGGTGGGACGCCAGGCGATCATGGCGGATCCCAACTGGCGCAACGGCGAATATTATGCCGACGGCATTTCGCCGACAGCCGGCCTCGCTGTGGCACGGATGGCGGCGCATATCACGTATTTGTCCGAAACCGGCCTGACTGAAAAGTTCGGGCGTCGGCTGCAAAATCGCGACGCCAAGACGTTTGGCTTCGATGCCGACTTTCAGGTCGAGAGCTATCTGCGACATCAAGGATTGAGCTTCAGCGACAGGTTCGACGCAAACTCCTACCTCTATATTACCCGAGCAATGGACTATTTCGACTTGGCCGAGGAACACGCGGGTATGCTCGCCAACGCGTTCAAGGCGTCGAAGACGCGGTTTGCACTGGTCAGTTTCGATACCGACTGGCTTTATCCTACGAGCGAATCGCGAAGCGTGGTTCATGCCCTGAACGCAGCTGGCGCACCCGCCAGCTTCGTCGAGCTATCAGCCCCGTTCGGTCATGACAGTTTTTTGCTCGATGTGCCCGCGCTCGACCGCATTGTGGCGGGCTTTTTGTGTGCGGATTGCTGATGGCGCTGCGGCCAGACCTCGCGATTATCGCTGACAATGTTGTGGCGGGCAGTCGAGTCCTCGATGTGGGTTGCGGTGACGGCGCATTGATGGCGGTGCTTCGCGACCGCAAATCGGTTGATGCTCGGGGGATTGAGATCGACGGACGGGACGTGACTTCTGCATTGGAACGCGGCTTGTCGGTCGTGCAGGGCGATGCCGATACCGATCTGGCAGGTTACCCCGACGCGAGTTTCGACTACGCGGTCCTCAGCCAGACGCTTCAGACGACAAGGCGACCCGATCTTGTCATCGACGAGTTGCTGCGCATCGGCGACCGGGCGTTCGTGTCCTTCCCCAATTTTGCGCAGTGGCGAATCCGCTTGGCGTTGATGTTCGGTGGCCGGATGCCGATTACCAAGCAACTCCCGGCGCGCTGGTATGACACGCCCAATATTCACCACGTCACCATCGACGATTTTCGCGGCTTTCTGGAGGAACGCGGTGTCCAGGTCGAACAGCAATGGTTTCTGCGTGACGACCGGGCAATTTCGAGGCGGGCGGCAAATATATTCGCCGAACATGCTGTCTTCCTGCTATCGCGTCAGGCCGCGTCGTAGGAGCGCGTTTGCTGCGCTGGCTACGGCGTCGAGGTCGGCATTGTTGTCCATGACTCCGAAGCGCAGTCCCAGAAAGACGTTTATTCCCATGATCGCCCATGCCTCGACCTCGCCCACGTCAGCGCGAAGCTCGCCGCGTTCAGCGCCCTCGCGCAGGCGCGCGCCGATACGGGCGGCGGCTCCTTGGTAATGGGCGCGGTAGCTTGCTGGATCGACGAACTCGGATTCGTCGATGATGCGGTAAAGTTCGCGGTGCTCGCGGGCAAAATTCGTGAAGGACGCAAGCACTGCCTGCTCGCCATCGAGGACAGTTTCGCAGTCGTGCACAGCGGCAGCGCCAACCGCTCCGACCTGCGCACTCATGTCACGGACCAACGCGCGAAATAACGTCTCCTTGGACTCGAAATACGTATAGAAACTGCCCAGTGCCACGCCCGCACGCTGCGTGATCGCAACAATCGAGGTTTCATGGAATCCGCGCCCGCCGAACTCGACAGCGGCGGCGTCGAGGATTGCGCGCAGTGTTCGTCGTCCCCGATCTGTGCGCGGCGTCTTGTCGACTCCGGTGCTGGTCTCCACGTCTGGCAGTGTTGCTTTCGCGCCACTTGGGACAGCCATTTTCAAATCCTTCCAATCCCGAGTTGAAACTTGGTTCAACTTTCAGTATTCTCGACTTCAGTTAAGCGCAAGCCACCGATGCAAGCGCCTTTAGGGAGTGGATATAATGGCCGACCGGCTTTCTGCACGAATCACACTTTACGCCGGCGTCGCGTTCTGTGCGATCATTGCGTCGCCTGCATCTGCACAAAATGCTGCACCGGCGGCGGACGTCGCGTCCGACGGCGATATCGTCGTCACTGCGCGCCGGCGTGAAGAAAATCTGCTGCAAGTCCCCATCGCTGTTACCGCGTTTTCGGCCGTGGCGCTCGAGCGGACAGGTGCAGTCGACCTGACTGATATTCAAAACACGACGCCCAACACCACGTTGAAGGATGCACGCGGGACCAATTCAACACTGGCCGCCTTCATCCGCGGTGTGGGTCAGCAGGATCCGGTTCCAGGGTTCGAGGCCGGCATCGGTATCTACCTCGACGATGTATACCTCAACCGTCCGCAAGCAGCAGTGCTCGACATCTATGACGTGGAACGAATAGAAGTTTTGCGCGGTCCGCAGGGGACCCTCTATGGGCGCAACACGATTGGCGGCGCGGTGAAATACGTCACCAAGCGTCTGCCCGATCATTTCGAGCTGAGCCTGAAAGGGACGTATGGCTCCTACAATCAAGCCGACGGCATTATCAGTATATCCAGCCCCCTGGGGGCCGGGTTCAAAATTGGCGTATCGGGCGCGCGACTGACGCGCGACGGCTTCGGTACCAACACCAATCTGGGTATCTCGAATTACAACAAGAACATCTGGGCAGGCCGCGGCACACTTGAGTTCGAAACGCCCGATAGCCGGATGTCGATCCGGATCACCGGTGACTATACGCATGACAAATCGAATCCGCGCAACGGCCATCGGCTGATCCCGGGCATAGCGTCGGGAACGCCCGTTCTGGCGAACGTCTATGATACGCAGGCCGGACTTAACAACCCGACCGAGGACGTCTGGGCAGGCGGTCTGTCGATGACGGCCGAAGCGCATTTGAGCGATGCAGTGTCGTTCAAGAGCATCAGCGCGTGGCGCAAGGACCGCTCGTACACGCCCATCGATTTTGACGCGTTGCCCGCCGTCGATGTCGACGTGCCCGCAATCTACAAAAATGAGCAGCTCAGCCAAGAGTTCCAGTTTTCCTACAAGAGCGACAAGCTCAACGGAATCATCGGCTATTATTATCTCGGGGCGAAGGCATCGACTGGCTTCGACGTGCTGCTGTCGACAACGTTCCCGAATTTTGATGCCTATACATCGGGTGACGTTCGTACCGAAACCTCGTCGTTCTTTGGTGATTTCACCTATGATTTTACGCCGCAAATCAGCCTGTCACTCGGCGGACGCTACACAATCGACAAGCGCGACGCGAAGATTTTCAAGGCCAGTTTCCTGGGGGCAACCAGCGAGTTCGGCGGCACCCCGACGCCTTTTGGCGCGCCGTCGACGAATTTCAACGGCACTGCCGTGTTCAGGCAGTTCAGCCCGCGCGCATCGCTGAGCTACAAGCCCAATCAAAACCACATGATTTATGCGTCTTATTCGCAAGGGTTCAAAGGGGGTGGCTTTGATCCGCGCGGCGCGGGAACCTCGGCGCCAACTGTAAATCCGGCTGGCGTGCGCAGCTACCAGGAGATTTACAATTATCTGCTGTTCCGGCCGGAAACAGTAAGCACTTATGAAATCGGCTGGAAAGGCTCGGCGTTCGACCGCCGCCTCACATGGGCGCTCGACGGCTTTTATTCAGACTATACCGATGTTCAAGTTCCCGGATCGGTCGGTTGCATCATTAAAGGACAGCCGAACTTTTGTGGGATTACAACCAACGCGGCCAAGGCCCGGATCAAGGGCGTCGAACTCGAAACTACAGCAGTCCTGGCACGCGGCTTTGCCGGAGCGGGGTCGGCCGTCACCTTCAACGGAACGCTTGGCTATATCGACGCAAGATATCTGAGGTTCATAGGACCGACCGGCGCCGACGTCGCCAATGTCCGCGATTTCCAGAATACACCGGAATGGACGGTTAGCGGTACTCTGGGGGTTGCACTCCCGGTCGGGTCAGGCTTGATCAATGCATCGGGAACGGCTTCGTACCGCAGCCTCACGCACCAGTTCGAAACGGCGAGCCCCTTCCTCGACCAGGCAAGATATACGTTGTTCGACGCCCATCTGAACTACAGCTTTGGCGAGGGAAAATATACGATCGGGCTTCACGGCAAGAACCTGACCGACGTTCGCTACAAGACCAGTGGATATCAATTTATCGCTTCGACAACTGCGGGCGTGCCCATTCTCAACGCGGCCGGTGGCTACACACCGACACTTGGCAAGGAGGGGATCGTGACAGCCTTCTATGGCAACCCGCGTCAGCTTTTCGCAACAGCCAGCGTCAAGTTCTAATCCGGTCAGAACGAGCCCGGCACTTCGCGCTGCGAAGTGTCCGGCCTGTTCGGGGTGAGCAATTCGCGCTTCGAAGGGCTTGCACCGACGGAAAGGCTCGTCTGGCCTGTGTCGGCAATCGCTGTACAGCTGCGCCCGGCAAGAAAGTCGAGGGCGACGCGGACGGAGTTTTCGCCAGGGTCGCCCAGCGGCTTCGACAGATCGTCCGCCGCTTGGCACGTTGCGCCGACTGCCCCCTTCAGCCCGTCGTAGTAGGCGTTCGAGTTCGCGCCGTTGCGCAGCGAGAAGGCAATCACGCGCAACCGGTCGTCGCATGTCGCCTTGTCGATCGCGACTTGTCCAACAGGCTTGCCGTAAGTGTTGGTTCCCACGAGCGCGAGACGGGCCCCATAAAACGGTACTAGACCGTTGATCACAAGCTCGCTGGCTGAGGCGGTCGCCGTCGTGCCGATAAAGGCTATGCGAAGCGGGGAAACCGATTGCGGCTGAACACTGAAGTTTTTCGTTGAATTGTTCGCGGATTTTTCCGGCCGATAGGTGACATTGTCGAACACTTCCGATGAAAACCGGTTGCCGCCCATCAAGTCACCCATCAACTCAGCGGTCGAGATCAGACCCCCGCCATTATAACGCAAATCGATGATGAAGTCCGTGATACCCGCTGCTCGAAAATGGCTGAACGCGGTGCGCAATTGGTCATCGGCAGTCGAGATGAACGTGCGCAGGTTCAGATAGGCGACGCTCCTGCCGCCGTCAGCGATGACCTTTTCTCCGTATCGCGACGACACCGGCGTGAGTGAATAGGCAGTTTTGACCATGCTGATCGTGCGCGTGCCCGACAGGCCGGTAACCTGCAGCGTTCGTGCCGTGCCCGCGGTGCTCGGCCCCAGTGCCGCCGTTACGCCGGCCGTCCCTTCGGTGGCTATAATGTCGGTGACGGTTCGTAACGAGCCAGCATCTGCCCCGATGGCCAAGATCTCGTCACCGCGGTCGAGACCGGCGGCAAGCGCTGCCGCCGCCTCGAATGACTCCATGACAAACGCTCGCCGTGCCGTCGCATCGGTCGACAACCGAAAGCCAAAGCCCGCGCTCGAGCCCGACGCGTAAAATGCATTCTCCTGTGCGATCGACGTCAAATAGGTAAAGTAACGATCGCGTCGCTGGCTTCGCGCTGTAGCGGTTAGGGCATCGATATAGTCGCTGACACTTGTGTAGGGCGCCGGGTTGAGCATGGCCGGCAATGTTTCGGGGAACAGATACCATTCATCAACGACGCCTTTCGCCCAGATCTGGCGGTTGATCAGTGAGCATTGGTCACCTGCCGCTGTGCTGCCCGCGGGACTCCCCGACGAAGCCGTACTGCCTGTGCCGCCATCGCCACCACAAGCGGCGAGCACCAAGGTCAAACCAAGCATCAGTACGCGCACCCAAATCGCCGTCATTCAGTTTTCTCCACGACTCCCCCTGAGACGATAGCGCGAATTTCAAGACTGTCAGGCATCAAATGACGGCACGCCTAATCTGCACAACACATGAGGTCGGATCGTTGGGCGTTAGCGCGACCCGGTGCCGGGCGCCGACACGGCACAACGTCGAGATTTCCAAGCAGGACGGTCTACGCGACCCGGCAGTGCGACCCCGTCCGGTCGCCGCACACGGGCGCAGCCCGGTCGCTGGACTGTCGTCAAATCCTCAGCGAGGCTCAAACGATCCTGACACGGTCAGCCGCGCAGACTCGCCCCAAGTTTTGCCGCCGCCGCAACCACCTTGGTAGCGATGACGACCAGATCTTCCTCGGCGAAGCTCTTGCCGACCGGTTGCAGGATGACTTCAATTGCAAGCGATTTGTGTCCCTGGGGGACGCCAGTGCCCGTGAACATGTCGAACACGCGGGCATCGATTATGGCCGCTTTGTCGGCGCTCTTTACCGCACGAACCAGCACGTCGCTTGCCAGATCCACGGGGACGAGGAACGCAAAGTCGCGGCGCGCGACTTGCAGCGCCGGCGGCTCATAGAACGGGCGCATGAATCCGCTGCCACGTTTAGTCGGCACGGCGTCCAGATAAACTTCGCAAGCGGCGATTGCCCCGTTCAGGTCGAACGCCTTGGTAGTGGCGGGGTGGAGGATGCCGAAACTTGCAAGGACCGTCTTTGGTCCGAGGCGAAGCGTCCCTGACTGACCGGGATGGTAATGCACACCAGCATCCCCAAATACCTGAAGGTTATCGACCGGAGCCCCCGCAGCGTCGAGCAGCGCCAAGGCTTCAGCCTTGGCATCGAACGCATCGAATACGTGCGCCTTGCCCGTTGCCCAGCCACGCGGCGTTTGCTCGCCCACAAACACAATACCAGCCGTAAGGCGTTCATTCTGCGCAAGATAGCGGCGCCCGATCTCGAACAGCCGTACGCTATCGGCGCTGCGGTCGAGATTGCGGCGTGCCGCCGAGAGGAGTCCCGGCAGCAGCGACGGGCGCATCGCCTTCAGGTCTTCCGAAATCGGATTGGCAAGCATCCAGTCGCCACCGCCGAATACCGCTGCTTCGCGTTCGCTGACGAAACTCCATGTGATGGCCTCGTTCAGCCCGCGCGCAGCCGCGGTCCGGCGAACACGGCGTTCGAGCTTTTGGATCGGGGTTGCTGTGGGACGCGCGACACCGTCAGCGCGCGCGAGAGGCGTAGACTTGATGTTGTCGAGCCCGACAATCCGGACGACTTCTTCGACGAGGTCAGCCGGTCCGTCGACGTCGCGTCGCCAGCTGGGAATCGAGACGGTCCAGTCTGTGGTGACGGCAAAGCCGAGGCTTTCGAGAATCGCCCGTTGCTGATCGCGTGGCACGTCGATTCCGCCGAGCCGCGCACAGACCGTCGGATCGTAGGAGAGAGTTCGGACGTCGAGGGGTGGTGCCCCGGCCCGGACGACCTCTGAAGGCCGACCTCCACAATGCTCGACGATCAGGCCGGTCAGGATCGCGACTGCGTCGTCAAGAAACGCCGGATCGACGCCCCGTTCGAACCGCGTGCGCGCATCACTGGTCAGCGCAAGTGCCTGACCCGTCCTGGCAATGCGTTCAGGCGTGAAATAGGCAATCTCGAGGAGAATATCGGTGGTGTTATCGGCAATCCCCGAATGTTCGCCGCCCATGATGCCGGCAATGTCGTGCACTTCATTGGCATCGGCGATCACAGTCATGCTGGTCATGAGGGCAAAGCGCTTGCCGTTGAGAACGGTCACTGTCTCGCCGTCAGTCGCTCGGCGCGCCACGACCGGGCTCGCGAGTTTTGCCATGTCGTAGACATGGCTCGGTCGTCCCAGGTCGAACATCACATAATTGGTGATGTCGACCAACGTCGAGATCGAGCGTTGCCCGACGGCCTTCAAGCGGCGGGTCATCCACTCGGGCGCAGTGCCGTTGGTGACGCCACAGATTGTGCGGCCAAAAAAGGCGGGACACCCATCAGGATCGTCGGTGCGGATCTCGATCTGGCTTGCGCCCGTTCCCGCAATATGGGGCACGACGAGCGATTTGAGTGTGCCGACCCCTGCGGCCGCAAGGTCGCGCGCGATTCCGCGTACACCCATGCAATCCTGGCGGTTGGGGGTGACCGCGATGTCGAATACCGGATCGTCGATCCCGGCAAAGTCGGCAAACGAGGCGCCGACCGGTGCGTCGGACGGCAATTCGATAATGCCATCATGTTCGTCACCGAGCTCGAGCTCGCGCACCGAACACATCATACCGTTCGATTCGACGCCGCGAATGGCTGCGACTTTCAACACCATACCATTCGATGGCACGACGGCGCCGGGCGCACCAAATACGCCGACCAACCCGGCACGGGCATTGGGCGCGCCGCAGACGACCTGTAAGGGCCCGTCGCCGGCATCAACCGACAGCACTTGCAATTTGTCGGCCTGGGGATGCGGGGCGGCGGTCAGCACGCGCGCGATGCGGAATGCCAACAGCTTTTCTGCCGGATTTTCGATCCCCTCGACCTCAAGGCCGATCGCATTGAGCGCGCCGGCGATCTCGATGATCGTTGCCGAGGTATCTAGATGCTCTTTCAGCCAGCTAAGCGTGAACTTCATGCACCGACTCCCCCGCTGAGCGTCGGGACGTCGAGCGCCCCAAATTGGTAATGGCGCAGCCACCGTCCGTCGCCGTCAAAGAAGGCGCGCAAATCGTCCATGCCGTATTTGAGCATTGCCAGTCGGTCGACGCCGACGCCGAACGCGAAGCCCGAATATTCATCGGGGTCGATTCCGCATGCAATCAGGACACGCGGGTGGACCATGCCACTGCCAAGTAACTCCATCCAGCCACCGCTGCCTCCCAGTACGCGTCTGCCCTTTTCGATGCTGAAGCCCACGTCGACTTCGACCGAGGGCTCGGTGAACGGAAAATAGCTCGGGCGCAGGCGCAGAACGATGTCATCACGCTCGAAGAACGCTTTCAGGAAGGTTTCAAGCGTCCATTTGAGATGGCCGAGATGGATGCCCTTGTCGACGACCAGTCCTTCGATCTGGTGGAACATGGGCGTGTGGGTTGCATCGCTGTCTGAACGGTACACCCGTCCGGGCGCGATGATGCGAATCGGCGGTTTTTGTGAAGTCATCGTGCGAATTTGCACAGGGCTGGTGTGCGTGCGGAGAACCTTTGCTTCCTCACCCTCGGCAGCTTCCAGATAAAACGTGTCGTGCATCGCGCGCGCCGGATGCGTCTCAGGCATGTTGAGCGCGGTGAAGTTGTGCCACTGGCTTTCGATCTCAGGGCCCGTCGCAACGGCAAAACCCATGTCGGCAAAAATTTCCGCGAGCTCATCCATGACCTGGCTGACCGGATGCACCGAACCGCGGGGGGCGGTAGGGGCGGGCAGGCTCATATCAAGGCGTTCTGTCGCAAGGCGCTGGTCGAGTGCAGCGCCGTCGAGCGCAGACTTGCGGGCCGCAATGGCTTCGGTCGCAGTAAGCCGCAGGCCATTGATCCGCGGTCCTTCGCTTTGGCGATCCTCGGGGGTCATGCTGCCAAGCGTCTTCAACAGCGCGCTGATCGATCCGGCTTTGCCAAGGAGAGCAATGCGGACGGCTTCCAGCGCGTCGAGGTCGGCAGCCGCCGCGATCTGGCTCTCGATTTCAGTAATTGTCGTCATGCTCAGCCCCATAAGCAAAAGGGCGCGAGCGGCAACCCGCTCACGCCCCAATGCGCATTCCTCGAGAGAAGCGTTACGCTGTCTGCGGCAGCGCGCCCTTCGCTTGCGCAATGATGGTGCTAAATACCGTGCCTTCGTGCATCGCCATGTCAGCCAGAACCTTTCGGTCGAGTTCGACACCGGCCAGCTTCAGCCCGTGCATGAACTGGCCATAGGTAAGGCCCTCCATGCGGACGGCTGCATTGATGCGCTGGATCCAAAGCGCGCGGAAATTGCGCTTCTTCACCTTACGGTCGCGATAAGCGTATTGACCCGCTTTTTCGACCGCCTGCTTGGCGATGCGGATCGTGTTCTTGCGGCGGCCGTAAAAGCCCTTGGCCTGCTCGAGAACCTTTTTGTGTTTTGCGTGCGTTGTTACGCCGCGTTTGACGCGTGCCATCTACCGGCCTCCTTACTTGAGACCGTAGGGAGCCCAAGCCTTCACCGCCGCCGTATCGGCGTCGGAAAGCAGCTTGGTCCCGCGGTTCTGGCGGATGTACTTGGCATTGTGACTCATCAGGCGATGGCGCTTACCAGCGACGCCGTGCTTCAGCTTGCCGGTCGCGGTCAGTGTAAAGCGCTTCTTCACTCCGCTCTTGGTCTTTAGTTTGGGCATTTTCGTCCTTTCGAATGACGTCCCTGAAGTCGCCTTGGCAGCCCTTTCAGCCAGGCGATTCTTGAGCGGGTGTCGTTGAAGCGGCGTCCGGTAGACGAGGTGCCGCTCAATTGCAAGGTGGGCGTACGGGAACTGACCCGCGCACCACGGGTTTACATCACGTCATGGCCGAATCCGATCCTCGTGTTCCGCTCGACGGTAGCCCTGGCGCTTCGCCCGCAATCCAACGAGGGCGCCCCAGCGCATTGCGGATCGCTGGACGGATCCTCACGGGACTGTTGGTTGCACTCTTCGTTTCTTGGCTGGTGCTGTACCTCACTGAGGGTCGCTTCCTGAAAGCGTCGTTCGAACGGATCGCTTCGCGATCGCTCGATCGCGAAGTCAAGGTCGGCGGCGATTTCCAACTTTATTTCGATCCGTTAACGATCAAGTTTGTCGCCGAGCGCATGGCCGTTGCCAATCCCGCATGGCGCAAGGGCGATTTCTTCCGCGCTGACCGGATCGATGCGCGGATCGCGACACTGCCGCTCATCACCGGTGAACGACGAGTACAATGGCTCGACATGAGTGGCGCGCGGCTTGACCTGGCGTGGGATCGGACGCGTCAACGCAACACGTTCACCTTCGGCGATCCGACCAAACCCAAGCCTAATTTTGAGTTGCCCGACATCGTTCGCGCGCAGATCATACGAACAAGCGTCGATTACGCCGATCCCCTGATGCAGCTTGCGACGCATTTTCATGTTGAAACGATCAAGGCCAACGATACGCATTTTGCCGATGACGTGAACTTTACTGGCGAGGGGACGCTGCGCGCAAAGCCGTTTACGCTTTCGGGTCGGATGCTGTCGCCCAATGCCACGGCCGCGGGCGGCGAAAACCGGCTGACGCTTTTGGCGCATTCAGGCGCGACCTCGCTCGACGTGTCGGGCACGCTGCCGGGTGCGACGATTCTGGAAGGAGCGAAGTTGAAGCTCGACGCCAGGGGCCCCAATTTTCCTGATTTGCTTGATTTTCTGGGAGTCGCCATTCCTGAAACGCGGGCCTATCACGTCAGGGCTGACCTGACCAAGACCCAAGGCGTCTATAAGCTCACGGCCATTACGGGGCGTTTTGGTAACTCCGACCTCGGTGGGAGCGCCACGTTTGCGCTTCCCGACAACCGACTGAAGATTGACGCTGACCTGCACACGCGGCGCCTCGATATCGTCGATGCGGGCCCGTTTCTGGGCTATAGTGCTGACCGCTTGGCCAAAGGTCAGGTTGCAACCTTTGCCGCCGGGCATCCCCGGCTCATCCCCGATGCGCCGATCAGGATCGAAGCAATCAAGCGTTACGAGGCCGACGTGAAATACCACGTGGCCGCACTCACCGGCGTCCGCACGCCAATATCCAAAATCGCTCTGACGCTTAGTCTCGACCACAGTCTGCTTAAACTGGCGCCGCTCACTTTGGATGTTGCAGGCGGCAAATTCTGGTCGGACGTTACGATCGACGCGCGCCGGCCTGCGATTTTTACCACGTACGACATTCGCCTGTCGCAAACGCCGCTGGCACGACTGCTCGGCCAATCGGGTGTCGTGGAGTCGGGGGCGACCGGGTCGATACGCGGGCGTGTCCAGATGACGGGCACGGGCGATTCGTTGCGCAAATCGCTCGCGAGCTCGAACGGGAGAATTGCGATCGTTATTCCACAAGGGACGTTTTGGCAGCGCAACGTCCAGCTCGCCGAACTCGACGTTGGCGTTTACCTCGAAAAACTCCTGGCGGGCGAGCTGAAACAGCCGGTTAAGGTCAATTGCGGCCTGATCGCCTTCACGGTGCGTAACGGCGTGGCTGCAGCGGACCCCATCCTCATCGACACCCAAAAGAACATCATCGTCGGCCGAGGCGGTTTCTCGTTTCGCACCGAAGCGCTCGATTTTGCCGTGCGTGCTGATGGCAAGACGTTCAGCCTTTTTTCTGGTCAATCGCCGATTGGCGTAAAGGGTGTTTTCGCGAAACCCGGTCTGGACGTGATAAGCCCCCAACTGATGGCGCGTGCAGGAGTGGGGCTGGGCTTGGGCGTGATAGCCTCGCCGTTTGCAGCCATCCTTGCTTTCGTCGATGTAGGCAACGCCAAGGCCGCGCAGTGTGGTCCGGTGCTGGCCGGATCCCACGCTGCTGCCCAGCGCGACATCAAGGGCCGCCCGCTTGGCGGCGTTGGACACGGCACGACGGCTAAATCGGGAGAGAGCAGCCCTGCGTCGGGCGCGCGCCGGGACCGACGCAAGAAATTTCTCGGAATCTTTTAGCGGCGAAGAGCGTCGATTACGTCTTCCAGCCGCGCGGGGTCGCCCAGCGCAATGACATTTCCGCCGCTGTCGGCATTCAGGGGCTCGCCCGCCCAGTCGCACATGGTACCGCCCGCGCCCTCGACGACCGGGACAAGCGCGGCAAAATCGTGGAGCTTCAATCCCGCTTCAACGACAACATCGACATGTCCCGAGGCGAGAAGCCCGTAATTATAGCAATCGCCACCGTAGACGATACTGCGGCGAGAGATTTTCGAGGCAACCGAAAGGAAGTGTGCCGCCTCTTCGTCGGTAAAATAATGTGGCGAGCTCGTTGCCAGCACCGCCTTGTCGAGTTCAGTACAGCGACGTGTGGTTGCGGGCTTGCCGTTGAAAAGTGTTGTCCTGCCCACGACCCCGACCCAGCGTTCACCGGCAATTGGCTGGTCGACCACGCCAATGACTGGCCAGCCCTCTTCGACCAAAGCGATCAAGGTTGCAAAGATCGGCCGCCCGGCCATGAAACTGATCGTGCCGTCGATCGGGTCGAGAACCCACGTCCGCCCGGTTGAACCGTCCTTGGCGCCGTATTCTTCGCCGATAATGCCGTCGCGGGGGTATTCGGCTTCGATCAAGCGCCGCATCGAGGCTTCCGCTGCGCGGTCTGCTTCGGTGACGGGTGAGGCGTCGGCTTTGGTCTCGATATCAAATTTGGCGCGAAAAAAGGGGCGGATTGCCGCGCCTGCTGCTTCGGCAAGGCGTTCGGCCAGATCGACGTCAGCAGGCCGCATCAATCGAACAGGCTTGAGACAGAGCTTTCGTCGGCAATACGCTTGATCGCTTCGGCGACCAGCGGCGCAATGGTCAGCAGACGGATGTTCGTGGCGTTGTTTGCCGCTTCGGGCGGTTGGATCGAATCAGTCACGACGAGTTCGCGCAACATCGATCCCTCGACCCGCGCGACGGCGCCACCCGACAGCACCCCATGGGTCACATAGGCAACCACATCCGCCGCGCCCGCATCGCGCAAAGCCTTGGCCGCATTGCACAAAGTTCCGGCCGAATCGACGATGTCGTCAATAAGGACGCAGAACCGGCCGGCGACATCACCGATGATGTTCATCACCTCGCTTTCACCCGCCTTTTCTCGGCGCTTGTCGACGATCGCCAGCGGGGCGTTGTTGAGACGCTTGGCAAGTGCGCGGGCACGGACGACGCCCCCGACGTCGGGGCTCACCACCATTAAATTATCGGTCGGAAAGCGCGCCTGAATGTCAGCAGCCATGACGGGTGCGGCAAACAAATTGTCGGTCGGGATATCGAAGAAGCCCTGGATTTGCCCAGCGTGCAAATCCACCGACAGCACGCGGTTCGCGCCCGCTACGGTAATAAGATTGGCGACCAGCTTGGCTGAAATTGGCGTGCGCGGCCCAGGCTTGCGGTCCTGCCGGGCATAACCAAAATATGGGACTACTGCAGTGATCCGCTTGGCCGATGCGCGCTTGAGCGCGTCGATGCAGATGAGTAACTCCATCAAGTTGTCGTTGGCGGGAAAGCCCGTGGACTGGAGAACGAACACATCCTCGCCCCGCACATTCTCGTGAATTTCGACGAAGACCTCTTCATCGGCAAAGCGCCGCACGCTTGCCTCAGTCAGCGGCATCTCCAGATATTGGGCAATCGCCTCGGCCAACGGCAGGTTGGCATTTCCGGTTAGCAGCTTCATATTGGGCTCCCCTGTCGGGCTCGCCCTTAAACGCCACTTGCCCGCTGTCAAAGGGGTAGCCTATCGCGGGAAGATGACCAACCACTCTCCTGGCCGCCTCACGATCGCGATTGCCCAGATGGGCCAGCGCGTCGGCGACTTGGGCGCGAACGCCGACGCCATGCTCGCCGCACGGGCGCGCACCAAAGCAGACCTGATCGTGTTCCCGGAACTTCAGCTGATCGGCTATCCGCCCGAAGATCTGGTATTGAAACCCGCACTTGCCGATCGCGCCGTGGCAGAATTGGCGCGCCTTGCTGCGGCAACTGCCGACGGTGGTCCGGCGATTCTGGTCGGCAGTATCGAGCGCGCGGGCGGCAACATCTACAACATGCTCGCCCTGTGTGAGGGTGGCTGCGTAACAGCGACGACGCGCAAGCATGAACTGCCGAACTACGGCACCTTCGATGAGAAGCGCATCTTCACGCCGGGGCCGCTCCCTGAGCCGGTCGACTTCAAGGGGGTCAAACTCGGCTTGCCGTTGTGTGAGGACATCTGGTTCCCCGCAGTGTGCGGTCATTTGAAGGAACGCGGGGCTGAATTGCTGATTTCGCCCAACGGCAGCCCTTATGAAATTGACAAGGACGAAGTCCGTGTCAAGGGCGTGGCGGCGGCGCGGGTGCGCGAGACGGGGCTGCCGCTGTTGTACGTCAATCGCGTCGGTGGTCAGGACGAACTGGTGTTCGACGGCGCATCGTTCGTGCTCAATGCCGACGGATCGGTCGCTCACCAGCTGACAGACTGGGAGGAGGCGCTCGTCGAGACTGTCTGGACCCGCGGGACCTCGGGCTGGTACTGCGAACCGGGCATGGTTGCGACACTCGATGCGCACCCTGCCGATATCTACCATGCGATGTTGGTGGGTCTGCGCGACTATGTGAACACGAATCGCTTCCCCGGCATCGTGCTCGGCCTGTCTGGCGGGATCGATTCGGCGCTGTCTGCGGCGGTAGCGGTTGATGCATTGGGGTCAGATCGGGTCTGGTGCGTGATGATGCCTTCACGCTACACAGCGGGCATCTCCGAAGGTGATGCCGCGGAATGCGCGCGCCTTCTCGGCTGTCGCCTCGACACGATCCCAATTGGCGAGGCGATGACGGCGTTCGATTCGATGCTGTCCGGCGTGTTCGCAGGGCGTCCGTCCGATTTGGCAGAAGAAAATATCCAGTCACGCATCCGCGGGCTTACATTGATGGCGATCAGCAACAAATTCGGGCCGATGCTCCTGACGACAGGAAACAAGTCCGAGATGTCGGTGGGTTATGCCACAATCTATGGCGACATGGCGGGCGGCTATTCGGTCCTCAAGGACGTCTACAAGACAACGGTGTTTGCGCTCTCACGCTGGCGCAACGCCCATCGACCGCGTTTCGGCATCGGCCCCGATGGCCCTGTGATGCCCGACCGCGTGATCACGCGTGCACCTTCGGCCGAACTGCGAGATGACCAGCGCGACGATGATTCACTCCCACCCTATGAAGTCCTTGATCCCATTCTGCGCGGGCTGGTCGAGGAGGAATTGTCGGTCGCCGATATCGTCGGGCGTGGCTTCGAGCGCGACACGGTCACGCGCATCGAGCGGTTACTCTATGTCGCCGAATACAAACGCCGTCAGTCGCCGCCGGGGGTCAAACTTAGCAGCCGCAATTTTGGGCGCGACCGTCGCTATCCCATTACGAACGCGTTCAGGACGAGTTAGGCAGGTTTGCGTCGTGTAACGATACGCGATACGTCTCTGAAATGATCGTCGGCGTTCGACATGCGGGATTGAGCTCCTTTACGAGATGGGATCGACAAAGGGAGCGGAACTTTTGAACAAACAGCCCGACGTTGAACGGATTCAGCGCGGCGTCACGCGACGTGTTCAGCGATGATTGCTACCCGCTTTGCCCCCTCGCCAACAGGTCGCCTTCACATCGGCAATATCCGCACCGCATTGCACAGCTGGCTATGGGCCAAGAAGCACGACGGTCGGTTCCTGTTGCGCATCGACGATACTGATCCCGAGCGCTCGACTGAGGCGTTTGTCGAGGCGATCCGTACTGATCTCGACTGGATGGGCTTGAGCCGCGACGGTGAAGTACGGCAGTCGGAACGCTTTGCGCTCTACAACGCGCAATTCCATCGACTGCAGGCGGCAGGTCGAGTTTATGCATGTTACGAGACGCCCGAAGAACTCGATCTGCGGCGCAAGGTCCTGCTCGGGCGTGGCTTGCCGCCAATTTATGAACGGCCAGCCCCAGACGCACTGCCGCCAGCCGACAGGGAACCGCATTGGCGGTTCAAACTCGATCATGACGAGCCGCTTGCATGGGTCGATCTCGTTCGTGGTCCCCAGGCATTCAATGCCCAGCTGGTTTCCGACCCGGTTGTGCGTCGGGCGGACGGATCATGGCTATACCTGTTGCCCTCGGTAATCGACGACATCGACATGGGCATTACCCATGTCGTCCGTGGCGAAGATCACGTTTCGAATACTGCAGTGCAGTTACAGATGTTTTCCGCCCTTGGCGCCGTTGCGCCCGAGTTTGCACACGAAGCGCTTTTGGTCGGGACCGAGGGTAAGCTCTCGAAAAGACTGGGAAGTCTCGATTGTGATGCGTTGCGCGCCGATGGGATGGAGCCACTCGCGGTCGCTGCGCTGCTGGCCCGCCTTGGCACAAGCGATTCGGTTGAGCCAGTCCGAGAAATCGCGCCGCTGATCGAGGGGATCGACTTCAGCCGATTTGGTCGAGCGCCAGCGCGGTTCGATATTGCCGAACTTGAAACGCTCAATGCCAAAATGGTGCACCAGATGCCGTTCGCGACAGTTGCCGAGCGCCTGCCGGTGGGGATGGGCGAGGCGGCATGGACGGCAATCCGGCCCAATCTCACAAAACTGGCTGACGTAGCTGACTGGTGGCAGGTCATAACTGGCCCGCTCCAAACATCGATTGCCGCCGAAGACGCGAATTTCCTTGCCGCTGCTGCCACGGTGGCCGCTGAACTCGACTGGACGGACGACCCTTGGCGGGCGATGACAACAGCGCTCAAGGCTGACAGCGGCCGCGCTGGCAAGAGCTTGTTCCAGCCGCTGCGACGCGCCCTGACCGGCATCGATCATGGCCCAGACATGGCGACTTTACTTCCCCTGATTGGGCGCGACGAAGCGATTCGACGCCTAACCGGTTGACACGTCAGGCAATGCGACAAGATAATTTGACGAATGTGGTGAGCGGTGTCCCGCTCTGGCGTTTCATGACTCCGCTTTTTTGCGGCTGCGGTTATTCCTCGGATCGGCATTGCCGGTACCATCCTCGATCGTCCTCCTGAAAGCTCACCGACCGAGGAGGTTCTCAGCTTACCGGGGGACACCAGGGCGTGCGCTCCGACAGGGGCGTGGACGCGACTGGATCGGCGCGGGTGAAGTGACTATCTCTGACGCGATGGCATTCTTCCCCCGTCCTGTCCGACCTACCCGCGCTCTTGGCGATCTGTGGTCTTTCATCCGCCAGCGACGCCGGCATGAGCTTGGCTTTGGTGTCCTCGCGACGGTCATTACCGCACTCTGGTTCTGGGCTATTTTCGACAAATTGAACGTGCGACCCGAGTGGAAGCCGCCCGAGGTAATGTACGTCAAACAATGGCCCAAGACCCGCTCGGAAGCCGAGGTGCGCGCGCAGTTGGTCAAGGACGCGCCGCAGGAGATCGCCGATCGCAAGGCTCAAGAACAGGCAGCGCGCAAACGGCAGCGAGAATATAAAAAGCTCGCAAAGACTTTGGGCATCGATGTCACACCCCGACGATAGTCGCTGGATGGCGGCGGCGCTGGCGCTCAGCCAGCGCGGACAAGGAAGAACCGCCTCCAATCCATGCGTGGGATGTGTAATTGTGCGCGAAGGCCGCGTCGTCGGGCGCGGTTGGACGCAGCCCGGCGGACGCCCTCACGCCGAAGCGATGGCCCTCGTGCAGGCAGGCGCTGCTGCGCGTGGCGCGACCGCCTATGTGACGCTTGAGCCGTGCGCACAGCCGGGCCGCGGGCCGGCGTGCGCCGCAAGCTTTATTGAAGCGGGTGTGGCTCGGGTCGTGGCGGCCCTTCACGATCCCTTCCCCGCGGTGAATGGCAAGGGATTTGCGCGGTTGGGTGCAGCAGGAATTGCTCTGACAGTGGGACCGGGCGCGCATGAGGCCGAGCGGGCGATGGCGGGGTTTCTGATGCGCCAACGGTACGCACGTCCCCATGTCACGCTCAAGCTGGCGCTGTCGCTTGATGGCGCAGCGGCAATGGCGGATGGCCGCAGCAAGTGGATCACCGGTGAGGCCGCCCGCGCACACAGCCATCTTCAGCGCGCCCTCGCTGATGCCATTCTGGTCGGCCGTGGCACTTATGTATCCGATGCGCCGCATCTCGGCGTGCGATTGTCGGGGCTGGAGTCGCGGGCGCCGCAGCGGGTGTTGCTCTCGCGGACCGCCGACGCACCCGCCGGCTGGGTGGTTCTTCGCGACCTTGCCGAAATCGGGGCGCTCAACGCAGATCGATTGTTTGTCGAAGGAGGGATGGGCACTGCCGCTGCGTTTCTCGCCGCCGATCTCGTCGACCGGTTGCTGATCTACCGGGCGCCGCTCTTGATTGGGGGCGGTCGTACTTTGGGTGATATCGGTCTTCGCGATATCGCGGATGCACAGGGGCAATGGAAGCCGACCGACAGTCGTTGGCTTGGCAGCGACCGGCTCGATGTCTACGAACGGATCCGGGGGTAGCGAACATGTTCACTGGCATCGTCACCGACATCGGCAAAGTTGAGTCGAACGAACCTCGCGGTGATCAACGGATCGTCGTCAGCTGTGGCTATGAGATGGGCAGCATTGCTATCGGCGCCTCGATCGCCTGCTCGGGTGCATGCATGACCGTGGTGGAAAAGGGTTCGGACTGGTTTGCGGTCGACGTGTCGGGCGAAAGTGCCGCCAAGACTGCCGCGAGCATGTGGGAAGCCGGACGGTGCCTTAACCTCGAACGGGCGTTGAAAATCGGCGACGAACTGGGTGGGCACATCGTAACCGGTCATGTCGACGGCGTCGGCACCGTCGTTGACGTGTGCGAAGAAGGGGGATCACACCGGGTCGGCATTCGCGTGCCCCACCAGATCGCTCCTTTCATCGCGTCGAAAGGGTCAGTGACCATTGATGGCGTTTCGCTGACCGTTAACGACGTGCGCGACGCGGCAGAAACAGGCGATGGCACCCATTTTTGGGTGAACATTATCCCGCATACATGGGTAGTCACAACGCTCGGGCAACTGGACCCGGGGCGCGAGGTTAACGTCGAGATCGACGTGCTGGCCCGCTATCTGAAACGGATGCGCGACGTTATCGGGTGACCCCTATTCGCCCAGCTTCTTGAGTGTATACAGCGCGTTCAGTGCTTCGCGCGGGCTCAGCGCATCGGGCTGGATCGCCGCGAGGGCATCGCGCAGCGGGTCCGATTTTGCCGCTTCGACCAATACCGAAAACAGCGGCAAATCGTCGAGCCCTGCCGCAAGGCCGCCAGTCGACGCGCGTCCTGCTTCGAGCTTGGCAAGTACCGACTTCGAGCGTTGCAGGACTGCAGCCGACATCCCCGCAAGCCGCGCGACGGCAATGCCGTAACTCCGGTCTGCGGGGCCATCGGCGACCTCGTGGAGCAAGACGAGGTCGCCCCGATATTCGCGGGCTCGAACGTGGTGGAGCGACAACGCCGGCAGCTTTTCTGCGAGGCGAGTCAGCTCGTGATAGTGCGTAGCGAACAGGCAGCGGCATTTGTTGACCTCATGTATCGCTTCGACCACTGCCCAGGCGATCGCAAGTCCGTCATAGGTGGAGGTGCCCCGCCCTACTTCGTCGAGGATAACGAAGCTACGCGCCGTAGCCTGCGCCAGAATGGCGGCGGTCTCGACCATCTCGACCATGAATGTCGACCGTCCCCGTGCGAGATTGTCTGAGGCGCCGACGCGACTGAACAGGCGATCAATAAGGCCGAGCGTTGCCGATTTCGCGGGTACGAAACACCCTGCCTGCGCCATCACGGCAATGAGGGCGTTCTGGCGCAGAAAGGTCGATTTGCCGCCCATATTGGGCCCAGTCACCAACCAGAGCCGGTCGGTTTCCCCGAGTGCGCAATCATTGGCAACGAACCGTGCGCCCGATGCACTGACCGCAGCTTCGACCACGGGATGCCGACCACCGGCAATCTCGAAACAGGGATGATCGACAAGTGTGGGACGACACCAGTCGTAGTCGACAGCTGCCTGCGCATTGGCGGTCGCCACGTCGAGACGGGCCAGGGCGTCCGCCGTCGCCGAAACAGTGCGCGCCGACGCAAGTACCAGTTCGGTGAGGTCCTCGAAATGCGCGGCCTCAACGGCCAGCGCGCGCGCGCCTGCCTGCGTTACACGCAGCGCAAGCTCGTGCAGTTCAGGCGCGTTGAAGCGCACGACGCCGGCCAGGGTCTGACGATGGGCAAAACCCGAGTCCGCCGCCATCAATGGATCGGCAACCCGAGCGGGCGCTTCGACGTGATAGCCGATGACGCCGTTATGGCGGATCTTGAGTGTCGCGATGCCAGTGCGTTCGCGATAGGCGATCTCTAGCGCGGCGATCTCGCGACGTCCCATGCCGCCTGCATCGCGCAGGTCGTCGAGCGCGGCGTCGTATCCGGTGGCGATATACCCACCGGTCGATGCATCGACCGGTGGCTCGGCGACGAGAGCCTTTGCCAGCTGGTCGATGAAGGCGTCGTGTCCGGCGAGCGCTGGCAGAATTTGCGTCAGCAAGCGCGGCGCGTCGACCTGGTCCAGTCGCGTCCGCAATTCGCATGCGCGTGCCAGCCCATCGCGCAGCGCGCCGAGGTCGCGTGGGCTGCCTCGTCGGGCGGATAAGCGAGCCAGCGCGCGCGCTACATCGGGAATCGCCCGCAATGTCGCGCGCAATCGTTCACGCCCGATCCCGTCTTGCGTCCAGTGCTGAACCAGATCGAGGCGCGTATCGATTTCGTTACGGTTAGTCAGCGGGGCTGACAAATCAGCGGCCAGCATTCGCGCACCCGCCCCGGTAACGGTTCGGTCGATCGCGTCGAGCAAGCTTCCTTTGCGCCCGCCACCATTGGCCTGCACCAATTCGAGACTTTCGCGCGTGGCGGCATCAATTGCCATGTGCTCGGCGGTGGTGCGGCGCACCGGCGGCATCAGGAAAGGCAGCGTTCCCTTGCCCGCATGATCGAGATAGGCAAGTAGCCCGTGGGCGGCCGCCAGTTCGGCACGTGTAAACGCTGCGAAACCGTCAAGAGTTGCGACACCGTGAAGCGCACGAAGGCGCGCCTCGCCCTTGGCCGAATCGAAATCCGTAGCAGCGCGTTCCACGCCGGTGACACCGATCTGTGGTTGGACGACCACTTCGGAAGGCGACAATCGGGCCAGTTCGGCATTGAGCGCCTCCGGCCCAACCTCGCCCACCTCGAACGCGCCAGTTGAAACGTCGGCAGCAGCAAAGGCAAGCACGCCCCCGGTCCGTGCGACCGCGACCAACCAGTTGCTCGACCTGGAATCGAGTAACACGTCCTCTGTCAGCGTACCGGCGGTTACGACGCGGACAATCGCGCGCCGAACAATCGTCTTGCCGCCTCGCGCCTTTGCCGCTGCGGGACTTTCGACTTGCTCGGCAATGGCGACTCTGAATCCACCTCGGATCAGACGCGCCAGATAGGCGTCTGCAGCATGGACGGGCACGCCGCACATCGGCACCTTCTGGCCGTCATACTCGCCGCGCGACGTAAGTGCGATATCGAGGCAGGCCGCTGCCGCCTTGGCGTCATCGAAGAACAGCTCGAAAAAATCGCCCATCCGGTAGAACAATAGCGAATCGGGCGCCTCGGCCTTCAACGTATGATATTGCGCCATCATGGGCGTCGTATGGGGCTCGGGCGTGGTTGCAGCAGACGTCACATGAATTGCATACACGCCCGACAATGCGGCGAAAGTGGCTTTCCCGCATTTGCGCGGATAACATAGGGAAAGCCCAGGGGGATTTTCATGTCCGAAGAAGCCAACATCCAGTTTTCCGAGCGCGAAGCGCTGTTGTTCCATTCGGCGGGGCGCCCGGGGAAGATCGAGATTATCGCCTCGAAGCCGATGGCGACGCAACGGGACCTGTCGTTGGCCTATTCGCCCGGCGTTGCCGTCCCCGTCCGTGCCATCGCCGAAGATCCGGCCACTGCCTATGATTACACCGCCAAGGGCAATCTCGTTGCGGTCATCTCGAACGGCACGGCCATTCTCGGCCTTGGCAATCTGGGAGCACTGGCGTCGAAACCAGTGATGGAAGGCAAGGCGGTGCTGTTCAAACGTTTCGCCGATGTCGATTCGATCGATATCGAGCTGGCGACCGAAGATCCCGAAGCGTTCATTAACGCGGTGGCACTGATGGAACCGACGTTTGGTGGAATCAACCTCGAGGACATTAAGGCGCCCGAATGCTTCATGATCGAGCAAGCGCTAAAGGAGCGAATGAAAATACCCGTCATGCACGACGATCAGCATGGCACGGCGATCATCACGGCTGCAGGCCTCATCAATGCCGTGCTGCTGACCGGACGCGAGCTCAAGGACGTCAAGGTCGTGGTCAATGGCGCTGGCGCTGCGGCGATTGCCTGTACGGCGCTCATCAAGGCCATGGGCGTACGCCATGATAATGTCATCATGTGCGATCGCTCCGGCGTCATCTACCAGGGTCGAGAAAAGGGCATGGACCAGTGGAAGTCAGCGCATGCCGCCAAGACCGACCGCCGTACGCTCGAGGAGGCGCTCGAAGGCGCCGACATCTTCCTCGGGCTTTCGGCCAAGGATGCGCTGACGCCGGCGTTTTTGGAAAAAATGGCCCCGTCGCCGATTATTTTCGCGATGGCCAACCCCGATCCCGAAATCACGCCGCCGGCAGCAAAGGCGGTCCGTCCCGACTGCATCGTCGCAACGGGGCGTTCTGATTATCCTAATCAAGTCAACAATGTACTCGGTTTCCCCTTCATCTTCCGGGGCGCGCTCGATGTGCGTGCCACGGCGATCAATGAAGAGATGAAGATCGCTGCGGCCAACGCGATCGCCGAACTCGCGCGTGCTCAGGTACCCGAGGAAGTGGCGGCGGCCTATGGTGGGCGGGCGTCGAGTTTCGGCCGTGACTACATCATACCGGCTCCGTTCGATCCGCGCCTGATGGAGGTCGTGCCCATGGCCGTCGCCAAAGCGGCGATGGATTCAGGCGTCGCAACGCGACCGATCCTCGATATGGACGAATACCGCCTCGTCCTGCGCGCGCGGCTCAACCCCACCACCTCCGTGCTCGGCCTCGCCTATGAAGGCGCACGCGCGCATCCAAAGCGCGTGGTGTTTGCCGAGGGAGAAGAAGAGGTCGTCCTGCGCGCGGCGATCGCCTTTCGCGACGGCGGCTACGGTATACCGGTGCTCGTAGGGCGTGATGATGTGCATCAGCGCCTGTCGGCGCTCGGTGTCGACAAACCCGAGACGTTCGAGGTCCACAACAGCCGCAACTCACCACTCGTTCCTGCAATGGTCGACAAGCTTTACGAGCGGCTTCAGCGACGCGGCTATCTGAGGCGCGAAGTGGAGCGGATGGTGAACCAGGACCGCAACGTCTTCGCTGCGCTCCTGCTGAAAATGGGCGAGGCCGATGCAATGATCACCGGCACGACCCGCACCTATGCCCAGTCGATGCGCGAGATTCGCCGGGTGCTCGACCCGGCCGAAGGTCGTATTCCCTTCGGTGTTCACGTGCTCGTCGGCCAGTCGCACACGGTGTTCATGGCCGACACCACGGTCAACGAACGCCCGACTGCGGAGCAACTGGCCGATATCGCCGAGGGGACAGCGGCGGTTGCCCGTGCCATGGGCCATGAACCGCGAGTCGCCTTCCTCAGCTATTCGACTTTTGGTAACCCCGAAGGGTCGTTCCTGACCAATTTGCGCGATGCCGTCACTGCGCTCGAAAAACGCAACGTTGGGTTCGAGTTCGAGGGTGAAATGGCCCCCGACGTCGCCCTTAACCCCAAGGTCATGGCGAGCTATCCGTTCAGCCGCCTGTCTGGGCCGGCAAATGTGTTGATCATGCCCGGACTTCAGTCGGCGAATCTGTCGGCCAAGCTGCTGCGCGAACTCGGCGGTGATTCGGTGATCGGGCCGATGCTCATCGGCATGGAAAAGCCAGTTCAGATTGCGACGATGGCTTCGACAGCGAGCGAGTTAGTCACGTTGGCTGTTCTGGCGGCGGGCGGCGTCGCGCGATAAAACTGCGCTGCGGTGTCGGGCTTTGTCCAGCATCGCGGCGCACACCCCGGCTGCAGCGTGGCGCAAGGGGCGGATCCCGGAAAAGCTTCAGCTTAACGCGTTGATCAGGATATCAGTTACCGTCGGGGTTATCCGTCGATCCGCCACCGCGACCGACGGAACCGACCTGGCCGATATTACCGAACAATTCCTGGAAGAAGTTGCGGTCGCGGCCGGGCGTGGGCGTCCGGTCTTTCACGACATGGATCATCGCGACCTTTTCAAGTCCGGTCGTTTCCACGGTGGCGACGTTGCCGCCCCTGTCGAAACGGACGTGGAGGATTTTTTGCGCCGAGGGGCGAGGAATTTTGTATGCCAGCTGCTTAGTATCGCGCGACACGTAATACCAGTCGTTCTCGTCAAATTGGCCGGTGAAGCTAGGCCGTCCGAGCGTTCCCCGAACCGAAGCCTTGTTGTCGACGCCGGGCTTGACCGCTGCGGCGAGCTGCGGATCGATGATGAAGCCCTGGTGCCCGGGCACTCGTGCGCACCCAGCGGCCAGGCCGACGGCGATGATCGAAACAAGTGTCAGGATACGCGGTACGGCCATGAGAATACTCTTTAAACGTCACGCACGAGATTGCCCGATTGCAAGCGCGCCGCCGCGTCGCAATATGCTAAACATGATGACAACAGCAAGCACAGAGCGGAAGCCCGGATTTTTTGGCCGATTGTTCGGCAAACGCGAGCATAGTCTGGGGGCGGTATATGCCGCTGTCGTGGCCGAGGCGAGGCGCCCCTATTGGTACGCCGACTACGGCGTCCCCGACACCGTCGATGGCCGGTTTGACATGGTGTCACTGGTGCTGTCGCTTGTCCTGTTGCGGCTTGAACGCGAAGGGCGCGATCTCGAGGCGGTGCTGCTCACCGAGCGGTTTATCGACGACATGGACGGGCAGATTCGCGAATTAGGTTTCGGCGACCTTGTCGTCGGCAAGCAGGTCGGCGAGATGATGGCGGTCGTCGGCGGGCGGTTGGGGGCGCACCGTGCTGGTCTTGATCTCGAGACACTGAGCCGGACATTATGGCGGGGACACGTGCCGGGTAACGCCGACGCAGCGCTGGCGCGAATTACGGCCTTGCGCGGCCGCATCGACTCGGCCGCGATCGATGGGCTGCTGGGCGGTCACTTGGGATGACGCCGGAGTTCAGCCGCCGGTTCGCGCTTGACTCGATCGGGTCGATCCCACGCAGCGTGACCATCGAGGCAACGGCACAAGAGCGTGGCGCCGTTGCTGCGCGGTTCGATCTGGTCGCGCTCGATATGCTGACTGCGACTGTAACGCTCACCGCGAGCGCCGCGGGAGTGGAAACGGTGGGACAGTTTGTCGCCGATGCCGTGCAGACCTGCGTTGTGACGGGCGACCCAATCCCAACCCATCTCGACGAGTCGTTTACGTTGCGCTTCGTCGATCCCGACGTGCTCGTCAGCGACACCGACGAAGTTGAACTGAGCGACGACGACTGCGACCTGATCGCGATGGACAATGGTGCGGTCGACCTCGGAGAGGCTGTGGCGCAAACGCTTGGACTGGCACTCGATCCTTTTCCCCGCACCGAAGCCGAGCGCGCCCGCACGGGCGAGGGAAAATGGGTCGCCGGCAACGATTCTGGGCCATTTTCGGGGCTGAAGGGTATGTTGAAACCCTAAGGCGCCGGCGATGTCTTAAAAAGGCACGTCGTCATCGAGATCGCTGTCGAATGCAGTCGGGCGACTGGTTCCACCCCGCGCCGCGCTGCCGCGAAAGTCGCCGGCAGAACCGCGCGCGCCTTCGTCCTGGCTCCAATCGCTTCCACCACCCCGCGATCCGCCGCCTTCGCGGCCGTCGAGCAGGACCATCGACGAATTGAAGTTTCGCAGCACCACATCCGTCGTGAAACGGTCGTTGCCTTCCTTGTCCTGCCACTTGCGCGTTTCGAGCTGACCCTCGAGATAGACCTTGCTGCCCTTTTTCAGATATTGTTCGGCAACGCGGGCAAGGCCCTCGCTGAAGATCGACACATTGTGCCATTCGGTTCGGTCTTTACGGTCGCCCGAGTTCTTGTCCTTCCAGCTTTCCGACGTCGCGACGCTAAACGAGACGACTTTTCCACCGTTCTGGAAGCTGCGCGACTCCGGGTCTTTGCCCAGATTGCCGATCAGAATGACCTTGTTGACGCTGCCTGCCACTTTGCTCTCCTAAAGCCCGAGCGCGACGGCGCTCCAATATGTTATTCCCGCCGCGGCGTAGGCCAGCGTGAACAAATAGACTAGCATGAACCCTGGCCATTTCCAGCCATTGGTCTCGCGTCGGACCACTGCAATGGTGGAAATGCACTGAGGCGCGAAGACGAACCATGCGAGGAACGCGAGAGCGGTTGGCAGCGACCATTTGTTTCGGAGTGACGCGGCGAGCGACTGTTCACGATTTCCCTCATCGCGCGTGTCAATCGCGTTCACTGTCGCGAGCGCCGACACCGCGACCTCGCGGGCTGCCATTGCTGGAATCAGGGCCAAAGCAATATCGCGGTTAAACCCGATGGGTTTGACAACGACGGCCAAGCCATCGGCAATGTGGCCGGCAATCGAATGGTCGATCTGGCTCGTCGGACTCCCATGCGGCACACGCGGGAAGCTGAGGAGTGCCCACAGGACAATGGTCGTAAAGGCAATAATCGTACCTGCACGCTTCAAAAATGCGTAGGCGCGCTGCCACAGACCGAGCGCGAGATCGCGGGCTGCCGGGAGCTGATATTTGGGCATCTCCATCATGAAACCCTGCGCGCTGCCTTTCGTCACTGTGCGCCGCAACAACAGCGCCGCAAACAGCGCACCAAGGATGCCCGCCAAATAAAGCGCAAACAGGACGAGGCCCTGCAGCCCGATCCCGGGTCCCACTGTCCGTGCCGGGATGAACGCGGCAATAATGACCGCATAGACCGGCAAGCGGGCAGAGCAGGTCATCAGCGGTGCAATAAGAATCGTCGTCAACCGGTCCTTTGGATCCTCGATCGTGCGCGTTGCCATGATGCCGGGAATGGCGCAGGCAAAACTCGACAGAAGTGGAATGAACGCGCGTCCCGACAGGCCGACCCGCGACATCAGGCGGTCCATCAGAAATGCTGCGCGCACCATGTAGCCTGACGCTTCGAGCATGAGGATGAAGGCAAACAGGATGAGAATCTGCGGCAGGAACACGATCACGGCACCCACCCCCGCGATGATGCCGTCGGTTAGCAAGGAACGCAGGATCGAATCGGGTTCTGCGGCTTTGATGCTGTCCTGCAGTAAACCGATCCAGGCACTGATCAGATCAGCAGGGACGGCCGCAAGGCTAAAGACGGCCTGGAACATGACGAACAACAACGCGGCCAGAATCAGCGGCCCTGCAATCGGATGCAGCACGATGCGGTCGATGGTTTCAGTCCAGCGCCTGGCCGTACCAGCTTCGACCGTCACGCTTTTGGCAATCCGCCGTGCGTGACGCTGGCGTTCGGCAAGCGTTGGCTCGCCGAGGACGGTATGCGCAACGGTGCTCGTCCCGATCAAGGCGGCATCGATTGCGACCTTCAATTCGTCAAGGCCGCGCTTGCGGACGGCAACCGTTGGGATCACCGCGACCCCCAACGTCTGCGAGAGGGCAGGCACATCGATGGTGAGGCCATCGCGCAGCGCGAGGTCGAACATGTTCAGCGCAACGACCACGGGTCGGCCCAGCGCGATCATTTCCATCGCAAAGCGCAGATGGTTGTCGAGGTTTGCGGCGTCGACGACGACAACGAGCACCGAGGGAATACGCTCGCCCGCCTGCTGGCCCATGACCGTGTCGCGGGTGACCTGCTCGTCGGGGCTAGAGGGCGTCAGGCTGTAGGTACCGGGCAAGTCGACCAGCTCAACGGGGCGGCCATCGGCCAATGCCAGTCGTCCGGCGTGGCGCTCGACTGTGACGCCGGGATAATTGCCAACCTTCTGACGGGCGCCTGTCAACGCATTGAAAAGAGCTGATTTTCCGGCATTCGGATTACCAACAAGCGCAACCATCGGCGGTTCCGTTGCGACAATGCGTGTCTCGACATTCATACGACAGGAACGACCAAAATCGCGGTCGCATGCGCGCGGCGGATCGCGACCGTCATTCGGCCGATCCGCACCGCGAGCGGATCTCGCGCGACAAGCCCGGCGCCATGGAGCGGCTCGACTGCAACCCCTTCATCGAAACCCAGTTCACGCAACCGTCGACCGTCGCGTTGGGAAAGCGAGGTCCAGTCGATACTGCTGATCGTGGCTTCACGTTGAAAGGGAAGGTCGGCAAGAGTCACTTGCGAGCGATTATCAGTATCGTCTAGGCTTTGCTAGACATCACCGATCACAAGGCGGGATACCTCAACCGCCCGACGAAGCGCGCAAGGCTGATACGCTCTGAAGCAGAACGCGAGAAGCGCGCCTTGGTCTTTTCAAAACGCATGATCCCTTCAATCCGCCGGCCAAGGAAGGCTCGGGTATCGGTGTGGTCCTCGCTCTCGTCGACAAGCATCGCCATGATTGTCGCGACATAAACGCTTCCGAGGATCGCACGTTTGGAATAATGATTGAGATCGGTCGCGGTATCGCCCGCCGCGCGCCACATGGCGTCGGCTGCACGCCAATTCAGTTTTGCAGCGCGCAATAGATTTTGCGGCAAGGCAAGAATGGCGAGCGCGCGCCGCAGGGCTTCGATATCCGCCGCGACCAGATCGAGCCGTGCCTCCACCAACGCGGTAATCCGCGCGCGTATTTTGAGCGCTGCCAGCTTTTCCTGCGAAAGATCGGCAAGCATTTTGGTGTCGATAGACGCAAACCACGCGTCGATCATGTCGATCGCGCCACCCGGGAAGGCAAGCCGCGCGATGGCTGGATCAATGGCGTTGGTTGCTGCCGCGCGCTCGAGCGCCTCGACGGTCCAACCGTCGAATCCTGCATGGTGCGGAAGGTCCGCGGCGAGTTGCTCGCGCATTTCATCGAGGGTCGGGTCTGACAAGTTGCGCTCCATCGGTGACACAGATGAAATGGGCTGCTAGGCATCGCTAGTCAACGGCGTGAGGGGCGCGCCGGCGTATTCAATCAAGGGGTCGATGATGGCTAAATTCTTCGGCAATCTGAACGCAGTCGTAGCAACGGGCTTTTTGCTGATGCTGGCGTTGCTGTTTTGGAGCAATTCTTCGGCCAACATCATCGGCTGGATGACGTTTCTCCATGTCATTTCCGGCGTCATGTGGATTGGTCTTCTCTACTATTTCAACTTCGTCCAGATGCCGACGATGCCCAAAGTGCCCGCCGAACTGAAGCCGGCCATTTCCAAATATATCGCGCCATCTGCACTCTTCTGGTTCCGCTATGCCGCACTGGCAACGGTTGTGACCGGCCTGCTCGTGTCCATCCTGAAAGGCTATGCGCATCAGGCCTTTACCTTCCAGGCTGGCTACCGTTTGATCGGGGTTGGCATGTATCTGGCGCTAATCATGGCGTTCAACGTGTGGTTCGTGATCTGGCCGAACCAGAAAAAAGCTTTGGGTCTGGTCGAGGCCGATGCCGACACCAAGGCGAAGGCGGCGACAACGGCCATGATCTTCAGCCGAACCAACACCATCCTCTCGGTGCCGATGCTCTTTGCGATGGTCCTTCAGAGCCTCGGTGGGGCGCTCTAGCGGTCAAGCTCGAGAAACCCGGCCGCGATCAACCGCTCGATCAAGGCGATGCTGACATCGGGCGCAAGACCGGGCGTATCGCGAACGTCAAAGCTTGGCGTCTCCGTGACAAACGCTAGGGCCCTGGCCGCACCTGCGTGAATTGAAAGATGCCCGCCGGGTAAGGCAAGGTCGATAACGGGGCCTGCATCGAAGAGATGCACCATGGCTAACGTCGCATGGCGAATCCGAGTGTCGGGGGTGAGTTTGGGCAACGGCGTGCCCGCAGGAACGAGACGTTCGAGTTTGCCCACTTCGCGGTTTGCACGCTTATTGAGCGCGGCCTCGACGAAGCCTGGTTGCCGCGCCTGCTCCGTCAGCTGGGCGAGGGCTGCGACAATGACTGGCTGGAGTTCTGCAGCCAAGCCTGAAACCCCTGAAATCTGCGCCGCGGCCGTCGCACGATACGGGCGTACATGATCGGACATGTGATCGAGGACAGCGGTGATCGCTGAACGCAGCGTCAGCGGCGTGAACAGAATGGAAACATGAAGCGAGTCGGTCGTGGACGCGACACTGTGCGGCGTTCCGCGCGGCACATAGACCAAGTCGCCGGGCCCCACGTCGATGACCCTGTGGCGTTCAAGGTGCGGCTGCGGTTCGGCGACATCGCGCCACGTATTCTGAAGCCCGGCGGGATCGGTCGATACGTACCAGCGTTTGCGACCGCTAAGCTGGATGGAGATGTTGTCGTTGTCATCATAATGGATTTTCGCGCGAGCGCCGGCTCGGCTCCAGAATGCCGAAGCTTCGACCCGCTGACAGAGCAGTGCTTCGAGTGCCCGCGTAAAGCTCAGGAGTGGCGCTGCCAACGCGCGCACCTCGGGGATGCGCACAGTATAACCGCGATCGTGATAGGCCTCGATCAACGCCCGGAACGCCGACGCATCCGCGACGTCCGCCGGACCGGGCGGCGGCCCGCAGGGCGTTACAGCGTGACAGTCGAGTATCTGCGCATGTGTTGCAAACGCCGCAAGCAGCGTGGACTGGGGATCGCTGCCGAGCAGGGCAGCCCGGGGATGAGAAGGCCCTCCCGCCTGCTCAACGGATCTGCTTGCACGCACCAGATCGAAAAAGCGATCGACCCCAAACGGCGCCAACATGCCTTCAACGACAGATTTGGCCTCAGAAACGATCATGCCCCTGGCGCGCTATGGCAAAGGCGACCTCGAAGCAATTACCGGCCCGTCTTCGTCGCCGACTGTTCATTTGTGCGTGCCGACGGGGATGGGCGCACCAGCAGGAGCGCCAGCCCAATCAGCACGGCGCCGGCAATGTCGGCCATTCCGAGACGTTCGTGGAACACTCCCCATCCAATTGTGGCGGCGACGATCGGTTGGATGAGCAGACCAAGACCAATAATAAGAGGGGTGAGACGTCCGAGGACATAGACCATCAAGCCCTGGCCAATCACCTGGCTGCACAGCGCAAGGCCAATCAGTGGTGTCCAGTTGCCCGGCATCACAGTCTCGCCCATGGTGACGGCAAAAACGAATAGTGGCAAGGCACCTGCCAGCGTCGAAAGCGCCAAGAGAGGGTACGCCGAAAGCGTTTCCCGCGCGCGGGAAATCATCACGAAATAGAAAGTGTAGAAAATTCCAGCCAGCACACAAAGCAAGTCGCCCACGAGATGGTCAGGCGACAGCTGGTACGACTGCCCCATCAGCAAGATTGCCCCGGTCGCAGCAAGCCCTAGTGCCAGCCCCTGCCGCTGTGACGGCCAGAGGCGTGCGACGAAGAATCCGTAGATCGGAAACAGCAGGCTCGTCGAATTGCCGAACAGCGTCGCGTTGGCAAGCTTGGTCCGCAATATCCCCATGTGCCAGCTTGCCAGGTCGGCGGCGAACAGGACGCCTGACAGGACGAGAACCACGATAAGCCTGCGCGAGAGGCGTGGGACGCCGCTGCGCCGGGCAAGCAGGAGCAGGATCGGCAGCGCGAGTGCCATGCGCCAGAACGCCGACGCAATCGGACCCACATCGGCAACGCGCACAAACAGGGGACCGACAGCAAGCAGCGCATTCGCCGCGATCAGTGCGGCGAAATCTGCTTTAGGAGCACCAAGTGTTTCTTGGGGTGGACGAACCGGCATGCTGCCCCATATCTTATAGAGCCCAAATAGAAACCCGACGCATCTCCAACTCTTCAGGAGCCCCCATGCCGACATTGTTCGACCCTGTTCAGCTTGGCGCCATTGCCGCGCCCAATCGCATCTTGATGGCTCCGTTGACGCGCGGCCGCAGCAGCGGTGTCCATGTGCCGATCACGGCCTTGAAAGCTGAGTATTACAGCCAGCGTGCGACTGCGGGGCTGCTTATCGCCGAAGCGACCGGCATCACCCAGGAAGGCTCTGGCTGGCCGTCGGCGCCGGGTATCTGGTCTGCGGAACAGGTCGAGGCGTGGAAGCCCGTGACGCACGCCGTTCACGATGCAGGCGGTCGAATCATACTGCAGCTCTGGCACATGGGCCGCCTCGTTCATCCGGATTTTCTCGGCGGTGCTGCGCCGGTTTCCTCGTCGGCAACCAAAGCGCCTGGCGACGCCCACACGGCAGCCGGCAAAAAGCCCTATGCCTGCGCCCGTGCACTCGAGCTCATCGAAATTCCCCGCATCATCGCTGACTACGTCCGGGCTGCCCAAAACGCCATCGTCGCCGGATTTGACGGGGTCCAGATCCACGCTGCGAACGGCTATCTGATTGACCAGTTCCTGCGTGATAACACAAACGAGCGCACCGATGCCTACGGCGGTTCGATCGAGAATCGAATCCGGTTGCTTCGCGAAGTTACGCAAGCTGTTGCCGATGCTGTGGGTGCCGACCGCACCAGCGTTCGCCTGTCGCCCAACGGCGAAACCCAAGGGGCTGATGACTCGAATCCTGTCGCCCTCTTCACCGCTGCCGCAGCCGCGCTGGATGAGATTGGTATCGCATTCCTCGAACTGCGCGAACAAAAGGAGTTTGGCAATTTCGGGAAAACTGATGTGCCTCGCGTTTCGCCCGACATCCGGAAGGTTTTTTCAGGGCCGCTAGTCCTCAATCAGGAGTATAATCTCGAACGCGCCGAAGCCGATCTGGCTACCGGCCTTGCCGACGCGATCAGCTTTGGACGGCCTTATATTTCAAACCCTGATTTGGTTGAGCGGCTCCGTCTCGATGCCCCGTTCGCGCCCGATAACTTCAAAACATGGTATGCCCAGGGTGCCGAAGGCTATACCGACTATCCTGCGCTCGCGATGGAGGCAGCTTGAAGTTTGAAGGCACGCCGTGAGCCGACGTCGCGCGCATGACGGATCGGTGATGCGGTGCACATTGTCTCAAGCGAGCATGATCGGCACGCTCGGGGCGTACGGGTAAGCGCCAAGGCGCAAGGGGCTCTCCCCATCTCGGGGACGCAACGGCGTTTAAGTGACATGTGAATGGGTGACGTCGTCGATCCAACCGACTAACGGGAGGCGTGTCCGAACGCTTCGATCAGATTCCCAATCGCCGCGCGCTGATTGATCGGCGCGCCCTTGCTGAATGCCTCTCAGCGCTTCCCGGCGACGGCACCGCGCTCCGGCAGGCATCCGCGCGCCTATTGAAGCCGGCGCTTGATGAGGGACGGGCAGAAATTGCCCGGCGTCTGATCGAACATCCGTCGGCCGGGAACGCGGCTGCAGCCGCGCAGGCGTTTCTGACCGATCAGATTCTCCGACTGGGTTATGATTTCGCGACGCAGCGTCTTCATCCCCTGTCGAATCCGACGACGTCCGAACGACTGACCCTGGCAGCTGTAGGGGGCTATGGACGCGGCGAGATGGCACCGTTCTCGGACGTTGACATTGCCTTTCTCACGCCTTGGAAGGCAACGGGGTGGAGCGAAGCGGTCATTGAGTCGATGCTCTACACGCTGTGGGATCTGGGGCTGAAAGTCGGCCACTCGTCACGCTCGCTCGATGAGACTGTCCGCATGGCCAAGAGCGACCTTACGATTCGCACCGCGTTGCTCGAGGCACGCTACGTCTGGGGCGATCAGGGCGTTTATGACGAGGCGGCCGGACGCTTTGACCGAGACGTGCTCGCCGGGACAGCACGAATATTTGTTGCTGAAAAGCTTGCTGAGCGAGATGCGCGCCACAAACGGATGGGCGACAGCCGTTATGTCGTCGAACCCAATCTCAAGGAAGGCAAGGGCGGCCTGCGCGATCTGCACACGCTGTTCTGGATTGGCAAATATGTACACCGGGTCGGCAGTGTCGCGGAACTGGTCGACAAGGGGCTGTTGACATCAGCTGAGTTGCGTCAGTTCCAAAAGGCCGAGAATTTCCTCTGGGCAGTGCGATGTCATCTGCACGTCGTTAGCGGCCGCGCGGAAGAACGGCTGACGTTCGATGTCCAACCCGAGATTGCCCGCCGGATGCGCTATGCCGACCGGCCTGGCCGGTCGGCAGTCGAACGCTTCATGCAGCATTATTTTCTGACCGCTAAGGCTGTCGGGGATTTGACCGGTGTTTTCCTGGCGCACCTGGATGACAGCCTGGCGCCCAAGGGGCGGCGTTTTGGGCGGCTTTCCAACTTCATGAAAGCGCCACGCCAGCTTGCCGGCTTTGTTCTCGATCGCGGCCGGCTGACTCTGCCGAACGACAATTGGTTCCGCGCCGATCCGGTCCGCCTGATCGAAATCTTCGCGGTCGCTGATGCCCAGAGCCTCGAAATCCATCCAACCGCGATGCGTGCCGCCAATCGCGATGCCCGTTTGATCGATGCGCGTGTTCGCAATGATCCGCGCGCCAATGCGCTGTTCGTAGCAGTCCTGACCTCCCGGCGCGATCCAGAGACAGTCCTGCGCTGGATGAATGAGGCAACGGTATTCGGGCGTTTCGTGCCGGACTTTGGCCGCGTTGTCGCTCGGATGCAGTTCGACATGTACCATCATTACACGGTTGATGAGCATTCGATCCGGGCGATCGGACTCGTCGCGCAAATCGAACACGGCGACCTGCAGACCGATCATCCGCTCGCGACGACGATTCTACGCCAGACGATGATGCGTCGCGTTCTCTATGTTTCGGTGCTGCTGCACGACATAGCCAAGGGGCGTGGCGGCGATCATAGCGTGTTGGGAGCCGACGTCGCGCTCAAGCTCTGCCCCCGTTTCGGCATGACGCCTGCCGAGACTGAAACCGTGGCGTGGTTGGTACGGTGGCATCTGCTGATGTCGGCGACGGCGTTCAAACGCGATCTTTCCGATTTCAAAACAGTGCTCGACTTTGCCGAACAGGTGCAATCGCCTGAGCGGTTGCGGTTGCTGCTCGTGCTGACGATCGTCGACATCCGCGCCGTCGGTCCCGGGGTGTGGAACGGGTGGAAGCGCCAGCTTCTCGGGGATCTGTATACCGCCGCCGAAGAAATGCTGCGGCTCGGCCATAAGCAGACCGGACGGGGCGAGCGGATCACAGCCAAACAGAACGAGTTGGGTCAATCGCTTCGCTGGTCCGACGCAGATTTCAACGCTTACACGCGGCGGATGACCGACAGCTACTGGATCGCTGAACCCGAAGATGTGCTGGTGGCAAATGCCCGAACCATCGCGGGGGCCGCCGACGCGCCGCTCACGGTCGCGGCCCAGGTCTATCCGGCGCGGGGCGCGACGCTGGTTACTGTCTATACACCCGACCACCCCGGTTTGTTTTATCGGCTTGCGGGTGCCATCCATCTTGCGGGCGCCAGTATCATCGATGCCCGCATCCACACCACGCGCGATGGCATGGCGCTCGATAATTTCCTTGTTCAGGATCCATTCGGGCGGATGTTCGACGACGCTGACCGGCTGCAGCGGCTCGAAAAGGCGATCGGCGAGGCGCTGGCGAGGCGCCACCGCCTCGCGGACCGGCTCGCTGCACGTCCGTTGTCACGCCCGCGCGCCAACGCTTTTGCGGTGCAGCCCAACGTGCTGATCGATAACAAGGCCTCCAACCGCTATACAGTGGTCGAGGTCAACGCCCGCGACCGGCCTGCGCTTCTCTATGCGCTGGCGTTTGCCTTGTTCGAATCCAAGGTTACGATCCGCTCAGCACATATCGCGACTTACGGCGAGCGTGCGGTCGATACCTTCTACATCACTGATCTGCTGGGCGGCAAGATCGAGGGCCTTTTGCGGCTGAAATCGATCGAACGGCGTTTACTCGATGCTGCGGAGGGTCTCGGTACGCCAGCAGTCGCCGCCGCTTGAAGCCAAAAAAAAGGGCGATGCACCCATCGCGCACCGCCCCTTTTTTCAACCGAGGATCAGAACTTTCCGCGCACCGTCACACCGAAAGTGCGCGGTTCGGCCAGGAACTGCGAGAAGAGCTGGCGACCGCCCGGGTATTGAGGATTGACAAACGGCGCCGAGGCCGTGCCGGCTTGGAATGGTGAGTTAAAGGCCACCTGCGCATAGCTTTTATTGAGCAGATTTTGTGACCACAGCTCGATCGACCAGCGCTCATCGGCACCGCGCAGGCCGACACGGGCGTTGACCAGCAAGAACCCGTCTTGTGCTTTCTGCGGGAACAGGTCGGACCCGGTATTATAGTCGCCGGTCATGCGACCATCGATATAAACCAGACCGCTCAAGCCACTGGTGCCGATTTCGGGAGTCCAGGTCAGCGACCCTGTCGTGACAACCTCCGGTGCGTTCGAGAGGTTGCTGCCTGGTAGTTTGCCGAGCGCCGGATCGAGCGGCGCCCCCGATGCGTTTCCAACGAGATTCGTTCGATATTTCGCTGCTGTGTAGGTCAAGCCCAGCGCGACGCGGAAGTTGCGCGCGGGACGCAACGCGGCTTCCAGTTCAACGCCCTGTGACACCACGCCATAGGTCGTGTTGGATGCGGCGCACGCGCCGGTCGCCGGGTCCAGAGCGGTACTGCAGCCATTTACGGTCTGTACGAGGAAAACAGCACCATTAAACGTGTTTAGCTGAAAATTTGCGAATTGCTGTCTGAACGCTGCAACACTGATGCTGAACGGCCCGGTGGCATATTTCGCGCCGACTTCGAACGCATTGACCCTTTCGGGGTCGAACTGGAGATTGCCGACGAGCGCTTGGGCGCCGCCTGCTGCCGCGAAGGTGGTTGTGGGCACACCGCCAATCACCAAGATTGGTCTCTTCAACGCCGAACGGTCGAGATTGAAGCCGCCTGCCTTATAACCGCGTGAGTAGCTGCCATAGACCAACAAGTGGTCGATCGGACGCCAAGACAGGATCGCGGTACCCGTGAACTCGCCCTCGCTGCGGCGGTTGTTGATCGAGACGCCGTTAAGTTCGGCGGTCGAATTGCCTTGGCAGGAGAGGCCTATCAGGCCACCCGAAACCGCCGCCAGCCTCGGGTTGGTCAGGAAAGGCGTGAGCGCCGCTTCGTTGGCGACGCACCCTGCGTTATCGTTTCCAAACGTCGCATTGAAGTTTTTGACGTCGTGCGTGTAGCGAAGTCCCAGCGTCAAATCGAGCTTGTCGCCCAAATGGATGATGTCGTGAGTAAACAGCGCCCAGTTGTTGCTGGTCTGGTTATAGAGGTCGCGCGTCGATCCCTTGTCGTTGATGCTGTCGAGCGTATCGAACGCTTGGTAGATGGTCGGCGAGGCGGCGCCAAATATCGGCGGGCGGGCAGCAAGACATCCGGGCGATGTCGGCGAATACAGCGGCGCAAGACCGCCGCCAGAGACGATTCGGCACGTGGCAAAGCGGCCGTATTGACTGCCAAAGCGTAGATTGTCTGCAACCTGCAGCTTCTCGTTGGCGTAAAAACCGCCGATCAGCCAGTCGAGCTTGTCGTCGAATGCCTTGCCCTGCAGGCGAAGCTCCTGGGTAAAGGTGCGGAACTGGCGATAATTGCTGGCGCTGTCGTTAGCGCGATACAAAATATCGACCGCGCTGTAGTCCGTATCCGAACCCTGACCGTTCTTGTAATCACGATAGGCTGTGATCGACGTCAGCTTGGTGCCCCCGAAATCCCAACCGACTTCCAGTGAAACACCACCGTCGGTCGTCTTGCCGGCAAAGGTGCGCCCCGGGCTGACCGAAATGTTCCGGCCATAACCCTGATTGAACGCTGACAAGGGTTGCCCGAGGTCGCGCAAGACGTTGATGATATTGTTGCCCGTCGTCGAATTCAACGGCGTGGCGACATTGTTCAGATTGCCGATGTACGGATTGACCGAGCTGTCGACGTAGGTGGCGGCGCAGCAGGCTTCGATCCGTTGGGTATAATCGCCGATCAGCCGAACCGAGACATCGCTGCTGGGGTTCCACAACAACTGACCGCGCACGAAAAACCGGTCGCGGTTGTTGACGTCTACATTGTTCGTCGTGTCACGGTAAAATCCGTCGCGCTTGACGTAAACGCCGTCGAGACGGGCGGCCAGCGTCGTGCTCAGGGGCCCCGTGATGCTGCCAGACAGGCGGTAATAATTGTAATTGCCATATGTGGCCTCGGCGTTTCCGCCGAAATCGAACTCGGGCTTTTTTGAAACGATACTGATGAGCCCGGCCGACGAGTTGCGCCCACCAAGTGTACCCTGCGGGCCACGCAGCACTTCGACGCGTTCAATCTCGCCGAGCTCGTTCAGACCAATGCCCGACCGCGAGCGATAGACGCCGTCGATAAAGACGGCGACCGAGCTTTCGAGGCCCGGATTGTCGCCGACGGTCCCGATACCACGGATGCGCGCCGAACCGTTGGCCTCGTTCCCGGTCGACGATACGAGGAGCGACGGGGCAACCTGGTTGAGCTGACGGATGTCGTTGGCGCCGCTATTTTGAAGCGTTTCGGCAGTAACCGCCGATACCGCAACTGGTACGTCAGAGAGCAGCTGTGCGCGCCCTTGGGCAACGACGACAATGTCGCCATTGCTGTCGGCGGGTTCCTGGGCAGCCTGCGGGGCAGGGTTGACCTGCGCATGGGCAGGTGCGGCGAACGCGACAGCGACTGCAACAGGGGCAGCCGACAACATCAGTCGGAACTTGGGCATCGTTTTCTCCTCCGTCCGGGCATTGTCATCCCGTTGGGAGGAGCCGTAGTTGAGCGAGGCCCGATTTGCCAGCGATCACACGCAAAACTGCAGTTTTCGTGCGAGTTCGCGGCTTTTTTGCAACAGTGAAATATCGCCGACGCCACGGAAAAGTGCAGATCCTCCAAATGGCAGGCGCCCTATTGTTTGGGCGCGATCACCATAAGCATCTGTCTTCCTTCCATCCGGGGATGTTGTTCGACCTTGGCAATTTCGATCGTGTCGGCCTGCACGCGCTGCAACAAGACCATGCCCAACTGGCCATGACTCAATTCGCGTCCGCGGAAGCGTAGCGTAACTTTGACCTTGTCGCCTTCCTCGATGAATTCGTGAATCTTCTTCATCTTGGTATTGTAATCATGGTCGTCGATATTCGGCCGCATCTTGATCTCTTTGATCTCCTGCGTCTTTTGCGACTTGCGGGCGATATTCGCCTTTTTTTGCGCCTCGTATTTAAATTTGCCGACGTCGAGATATTTGGCGACCGGCGGGTCGGCATTGGGAGAAACCTCGACCAGATCGAGCCCGATCTCGCGCGCCTGTTCCATCGCTTCGCGGGTGAACATCACACCTAGGTTCTCGCCATTCTCGTCGATCACGCGGACCTTGGGCGACTGAATGAATTCGTTGAAACGCGGGCCATTCATCGGAATCGGCGGTGCCCCGAGTGGGCGGCGCATCATTGGCGGTCGGATAACAGTTTCTCCTAGAATGGTCCGGGTGCGGACATACCCTGTTCTATCTAGGGCTTTGCGGCTCCCTTGCAAAGAGCCAGACGGCCAGATCGGCCTTTTAGCGTCACCGCGTTACCGCGCTGCCACAGTCATCGACCACGCAAATCGGGCGGTACGGCCCCGGAACTCAGCATGGCGACGGCGTCATCAAGCGACATCACGCGCTGGCCGTCCTCGCCCAGAGTCCGGATGGCAACGGTCCGCTCGTCGGCTTCTCGCCGTCCGATGACGAGGAGGTGGGGCACTTTCGCCAGCGAATGTTCGCGGACCTTATAATTGATCTTCTCGTTGCGCTTGTCGGTCTCGACGCGGATACCGGCGGCCGACAGCGCATCGGCAACTTCGACAGCATAATCGTCGGCGTCCGATACAATCGTCGCGACCACGGCCTGGACCGGAGCCAACCACAAAGGAAAGCGCCCGGCATGGTGCTCAATCAAGATACCGATGAAGCGTTCAAACGTACCCAGAATCGCGCGGTGAAGCATCACCGGTCGGTGGCGGGCACCATCTTCACCCACGTAGCTGGCGTCGAGCCGCTCGGGCAGGACGTAATCGAGCTGGATTGTTCCGCATTGCCACGTTCGGCCGATGGCGTCGGTCAGATGAAATTCAAGCTTGGGCGAATAGAACGCGCCTTCGCCGGGCAATTCTTCCCAACCATAGTCTGACGTCGCGCGGCCTGTTGCGACCACCGCATCGCGCAGATCGCTCTCGGCACGGTCCCACATCTCGTCGCTGCCGAACCTTTTTTCGGGGCGGAGCGCCAACTTGATCGAATAATTGTCGAAACCCAAGTCCTTGTATACCCGATCGAGCAAGTCGCAGAACAACCGCACTTCCTCGACGATCTGGTCCTGTCGGCAAAAAATATGGCCGTCGTCTTGCGTGAACTGTCGAACCCGCATGATCCCGTGCAGCGCGCCATGCGGTTCGTTGCGGTGGCAGCAGCCCATTTCCGCCATGCGCAGCGGCAGGTCGCGGTAGCTCTTGATCCCTTGTCGAAAAATCAGGACGTGGGCCGGGCAATTCATCGGCTTGAGCGCCATCAAATCGGCGTTGGCGTCGACGATGGGTCCCTCGTCTTCGGCGTTCGGGATATCGTCGGGAACGACAAACATGTTCTCGCGGTATTTTCCCCAATGTCCCGAGGCTTCCCATTGGCGCGCGTCCATGATCTGCGGCGTCTTGACCTCGACATACCCAGCGTCGTCTATGGCCCGGCGCATATATGCCTCGAGCTGACGCCAGATCATATAACCCTTGGGGTGCCAGAACACGCTGCCGTGCGCTTCGGCCTGCAGGTGGAACAAGTCCATGTCCTGACCGATGCGGCGGTGGTCGCGCTTGGCGGCCTCCTCGAGACGGACCAGGTGCGCATCGAGTTGCTTCTTGTTGAGCCAGCCGGTCCCATAGATGCGACTGAGCATCGCGTTCTTTTGGTCACCGCGCCAATAGGCGCCCGACACCCGCGTCAGTTTGAACGCCGCCGGGTCGAGTTTGCCGGTCGATGGCAGATGAGGCCCTCGGCACATGTCCATCCAGGCGTTGGGAGCGCGCCCGGCGCGATAGACCGTTATCTCCTCACCCTCGGGTAGTTCGGCGGCCCATTCGGCCTTGAAGCTCTCGCCGTCCGTTTGCCAACGCGCAATCAAGTCGGCCCGTGTCCATACTTCGCGAACAAGCGGCTCGTTGCGCGCGATGATTTTACGCATCTCAGCTTCGATGGCCGGGAGGTCTTCCTGGGTAAATTGCCGGCTCGCAGGCGCGAAGTCATAATAAAAGCCGTCGTCGGTCGACGGGCCGAAGGTGATCTGTGTTCCCGGAAAGAGCTTTTGAACCGCTTCTGCCAGCACGTGCGCATAGTCATGGCGGGCTAGGTCGAGGGCATCGCCTTCGTCACGTGTCGTGACCAAGGCGAGGGTTGCATCGCTCTCGAACGGCCGGTCGAGATCGCGCAACTCGCCATCGACGCGTGCCGCGAGCGCCGCTTTGGCGAGCCCCGGCCCGATCGCAGCCGCGATATCGGCGGGTGTCGTTCCCTGCGGGACCTCGCGCACGGAACCATCGGGCAGGCGGATTTTGAGCATGGCAGACATGGCACGCGCGTATGCCCGCCGCAGCACGACCGGGCAAGGCACTGAAAGAATCGCACTCGAAACAATGTGTTGCGCGTTTGTTACTGTGAGTCTCCGTTGTCTGAGGTTCATGCAACTGCAGGCGCCGCCGCCTACTTGGGCTCGGTCCTCGTTCCTGAGGCCAAGGAAGAATCGGAATAATCTATGCGTTAGTTTATCCTTGGAGCTATGCTCGCAACCACGGTTGCTGGTTCCGCGCTGGCACAGGACGAGCCCGCGCCCTTCACGGGCGCACACATCGAGGCCCTTGCTGGACACGACAATGTCGGCGGCGGCAGCGAAGGGCGTGAGGGCTTTGCGTACGGCATTGGCGCCGGGTATGATTTTCAAGTGCGCGGTGCGGTGCTCGGTATCGAAGGCGAGGCAAGCGATTCGACCACGCGGGCAAGGGCTTTCGATGTCGCTGTTCCGGGCGATCGTGCGCGCTACAACGCCCTCAATACGTGCCCCGGGTTTGGCGGCAACCATATTGACCTTGGCGGGCCAGCGCAGGCGTTGGTGGCCGCTGGTGATATATCGAAATAAAAAGTTGCTGCGGCTGGTCCCGTCGGGCGTGCTCAGCGTGTCGCCCCCGTCCGGATTGCGAGCCGCGTACCGCCATGCTGGGCGCTCTGTGGCCCCTCATAATAGACACGGTCGACAAACTTAGGCGCGATTGCCACCGCGAGGCACAGCCCGACTGCCACGCACAAAAGCCCCTGGCCCACATAAATGATTGCGCGCAGCATCACGCCTCGCCACTCTTCCCAATATGGCAGCGATAGCGTTTCTGATTGCAACGGCAAGCGTCTCGGCAGTGCCGGCCGCAACCGTGCGTGTTGCCTTTGACGCGCGGCAGATCGGGGCATCCGCTGCAACCGGGTTTGCCGATCGTGCGACGGCGCGCCCCGTTACCGCGGACGATCCGGTTCGGATCGCCAGTCTTTCCAAATTTGTCGTGGCGCTCGGCGTCATGCGGATGGTCGAAGCAAATACGCTCGGCCTCGATCAGGACGTCTCGGGATATCTTGGATGGGCCCTGCGCAACCCGAGCTATCCCGGCGTGCCGATCACGCTCAGGATGTTGCTGTCGCATACCTCCAGCCTGCGTGACGATGCCGATTATGTGATCCCGCTTGGGCAAACCATCCGTGCCCGCCTTGCCGACCCGCGCGCATGGGACGGTGGGCATCGACCGGGTTCTTGGTTTCGCTATACCAACCTCAATTTTACCGTGGTCGCGAGCGTGATGGAGAGCGCAAGCGGCGCGCGGTTCGATGCGCTGATGGCGCGTCTGGTGTTTGCACCTCTCAAGCTGGACGCGTGCTTTAACTGGACGACGTGCAGCGATGCCAAGGTGGCACGTGCGGTGGTACTTTACGCAACCGATGGCAGTGTCCGCCGCGACAATCTCGCTGGCAAACGTCCCTCCTGCGCCGTTACCCCCGATCTGCCGTGCGACTTGAGCGGATACGTGCCGGGTACGAATGGCGCGTTATTCAGTCCCCAGGGCGGTGCCAGAATGTCCGCCCGGGATTTGGCGCGGATCGGGCAGATGATGCTGAGGAGGGGCGAAAGTTTCCTCAAACCCGCTTCACTTGCTTTGCTTGCCAGACCTCAGTGGGTTTTCGACGGGAACAATGGCGATACCGAAGGCGGCTTCTACTGCAGCTATGGCCTTGCCGTGCAGACGCTCGCCACGCATGTTCGACCGGACTGTCATGACGACTTGTTCGGCGACGGCGTGCCGCGCATCGGTCATGCGGGCGAGGCCTATGGTCTGCGGTCGGGACTGTGGATCGATTCCAAACGGGGAACCGGTGTTGCATTCTTCGCGACGGGCGTTGCGGATGATGCGGCAAAAGGGGGGTCCGCCTTCACGATCGTCGAGGAACATCTCGCCCGGATGAAATGAGGACGGAGACATGATGATTCGGTACAAATTGCTGATCGCGGCACTGTTGGTATCGACAGGCGCGCAAGCGGCGCCCGCTTATGACACGATCATCCGCGGCGGAATGATCTACGACGGGAGCGGCGGCACGCCGTATCGCGGCGATGTTGCCTTGAAGGGCGACCGGATCGCCGCCATCGGCAAGGTGCACGGAACCGCTAGCCGCATCGTTGAGGCAAAGGGCCTCGCGGTCGCGCCGGGTTTTATCAACATGCTCAGCTGGGCGAACGAATCGCTGGTCGCCGACGGACGCAGCATGAGCGACATCAAACAGGGCGTGACGCTCGAAGTGATGGGCGAAGGCGATTCGATGGGTCCGCTCAACCCTAGCATGAAGGCCAACGAACAGCGCCGGCAGGGCGACATCAAATTTGCGATCGGCTGGACGACGCTGCGTCAATATCAGGATTGGTTGGTCGGTCGCGGTATTACGCCCAACATCGCGAGTTTTGTGGGGGCGACCACCGTGCGCGTGCACGAACTTGGCGAGGATGACATCGATCCGACACCGGTCCAACTGGCGAGAATGCAGGAGTTGGTCCGCCAGGCGATGAACGACGGCGCGATGGGTGTTGGCAGTAGCCTCATCTACGCACCGGCCAATTTTGCCCGGACCCCCGAGCTGATTGCGCTGATGCATGCGGCGGGAAATTGTGGCGGCATGTACATTAGCCACATGCGCAGCGAAGGCGACCGCTTGCTTGAGGCGACCGACGAGTTGATCGAGATCGCGCGCCAGTCGGGCGGGCGGGCCGAAATCTACCATATGAAGCAATCCGGGCGACCGAACTGGAGCAAATACCCCGCCCTGATTGCCAAGATCGAGGCAGCGAGGACAAGCGGCCTTCGTATAACTGCGGACATGTATAATTACACCGCCGGCGCGACCGGACTCGACGCCTCGATGCCTCTGTGGGTGCAGGCAGGCGGCATCGAGGCCTGGGTGGCGCGGTTGAAGGATCCTGCAATTCGGGCCCGAGTGGTCGCCGAAATGCTGGCACCGCCCGTCGGCTGGGAAAATCTGCTGCGCGGGGCGGGCGGCGCCGACAAGGTGATCCTTCTTGCGTTCAAGAACCCGGCGCTCAAACCGTTGTCGGGCAAGACACTCGCCGAAGTGGCGTTGATGCGCGGCAAGAGTGCGGAGGAAACTGCGATCGACCTCGTCATTGAGGATGGCACGCGCGTTGGCGCTGCCTATTTTCTGATGGACGAGACCAACGTCGCCAAACAGACGGCACTACCGTGGATGAGCTTTGGCTCCGACGCGGCGAGCCAAGCCCCCGAGGGCGTGTTCCTCAAAGCCAGCGCTCATCCCCGCACCTATGGCAACGTCGCACGCTTTCTCGGCAAATATGTCCGTGACGAAAAGACCACGACATTGGCCGACGCGGTGCGGCGGCTGAGCGGCTTTCCAGCAAGCAATCTAGGCCTTGTCGGGCGTGGGACGCTCAAAGCGGGCAACTATGCCGACCTTGCGATCTTCGATCCCGCAACAATTGCCGATATGGCGACGTTCCCCCGGCCTCAGCAATATGCGGTCGGCATGCGCCATGTGTTCGTCAACGGCGAACAAGTGCTCAAGGACGGCGAGCATACCGGCGCAAAGCCGGGGCGGGTCGTGACCGGACCTGGCACGGGGAAATGTGCGGCACCGGCCAAATAGGCGATCGCGCGATGGAGCGAGACCACGCGCCCGAAGTCGGTGCGTATCTTGTCGATTGTGCATCCTTTGCTCAGCCGATCCTGGCTCACATCCGCAAGGTCGTTCACGTGGTCCAGCGAGGAATCGAGGAAGCGATCAGATGGCTTTTGCCGCCGTCTCTCTGGAAGAACAAGATCGCCCTCGGGACGGCGGCGTTCAAGGTGCACGTCGCGCTCGGCTTCTGGAACGGCGAAATCGTGGCAGGGGCGATCGATGTCGAACGCGAAGCGATAGGTTCATTTGGCAAACTGACCGCGCTCGCTGATCTCCCGCCCGACGAAGAGCTCGCCGCTATGGTACGCAACGTCTGTGACCTGATCGACCACGGTTTCGTCGCGCGTCACATGAGCAAACGACACAAACGCCCCGAACTGCCGACGCCACCCGCGCTTCGGGCTGCGCTCGACACAAATCTGAAAGCGAAACTGAATTGGACCGCCTCGCTGCCTCGCTGCGTCGTGAATACCGCGAATGGTTTGGAGAGGCCAAGCGCGACATGACTGCCGCAATGCGCGTGGCGCACACAGTCGAATGGGTGGCCGAGGGCAAGAAACGAAACTGGAAATACGAGGGTTGCTGAAAGGTTACGGGGTCTCGGCGAGCACTCTGCCTTCCGCGATTTTCTTCTTCCATATTTGCGGAGCGAGTTGGTGCACGTTGTTCCCCGCGCTGTCGACGGCGACCGTCACGGGGAAATCGCTGACTTCGAACTCGTAGATAGCCTCCATGCCCAGATCGGCGAACCCGACGACTTTGGACCCCTTGATGGCGCGCGCCACGAGATAGGCTGCGCCGCCGACTGCCATCAGATAGGCGCTTTTATGCTTCGCAATCGCCGCTGTTGCAGCCGCACCGCGTTCGGCTTTTCCCACACACGCGAGCAACCCTAGTTCGAGCATCATATCCATGAAGCCATCCATTCGCGTGGCAGTTGTCGGGCCAGCGGGACCAACGATCTCTTCGCCGACCGGATCGACCGGTCCGACATAGTAGATAACACGGTCGGCAAATTCGACCGGAAGGGCCTCGCCGTTACCCAGCATGTCCATGATCCGCTTATGCGCCGCGTCACGACCGGTCAGCATTTTGCCGTTAAGGAGCAGTCGGTCGCCCTGCTTCCAGCTTTGCACGACCTCGGGTGTGAGCTTGTCCAGGTCGACACGGATGGCAGAGGCGTCAGGGGTCCAGTGAACGTCGGGCCATTCGTCCAGCTTGGGTGCCTCGAGAAAACGAGGTCCCGAACCATCGAGGGTAAAATGCGCGTGACGGGTGGCGGCGCAATTGGGAATCATCGCGACCGGCTTTGATGCGGCGTGCGTGGGATAGTCTATGATCTTGACGTCGAGGATCGTCGCGAGACCGCCTAGGCCCTGAGCGCCGATTCCCAGCGCATTGACCCGGTCGAAAATCTCGACACGCAGGGTTTCGATGTCAGTCTTGGCGCCGCGCTGCTTCAGCTGAGCCATGTCGATACTGCCCATCAGCGATTCCTTGGCGAGACTCATCGCCTTTTCCGCTGTCCCGCCGATACCGATGCCCAGCATTCCCGGTGGACACCAGCCCGCGCCCATTTGCGGTACCATTTCCAATACCCAGTCGACGATGGAGTCGTTCGGGTTCAACATCTTGAACTTCGACTTATTTTCGCTGCCGCCGCCCTTGGCCGCGACGTCGATATGAACCTGCGAGCCCGGAACCATCTCGACTGACAGGACGCACGGGGTATTGTCCTTGGTGTTGACTCGCGTGAATGCGGGGTCGGCGAGGATCGAAGCGCGAAGCTTGTTTTCGGGGTAGAGGTAAGCGCGGCGGACCCCCTCATCGATGACGTTTTGCAACGAGCGTGCCGAATCCAGCACGCATTGCTGTCCCCATTTAACGAACACGGTGACGATACCGGTGTCTTGGCAGATCGGACGATGCCCCTCGGCGCACATCCGGCTGTTGGTGAGGATCTGCGCGATCGCGTCTTTGGCCGCAGGACCTCGCTCTACCTTGTAAGCCTCTCCCAGAGCGCGGATGTAATCCATCGGGTGGAAATAGCTGATATACTGGAGTGCGTCGGCGACGCTTTCGACAATGTCTGCTTCGGAGATAGTGACGGTCATGCTCGCGCCCCGCTATTGGTGCCTGCTCGTATCAAAAAGACATTAGAACGGTGCGGCGGGAGTGAAAAGGCAGTGAGCAGCGACGGTGGCCCTCGCGACCCCGAGCTCGTTCGATTTCTGCGCGACCAATTGGGCGAGTCGCCCGACAGGGGCGGCGCTTGGCGCGTTACTGGCCCGATTTGGCTATGGCGCGCCTGGACGCACGACGGCGCGCCCACCAGGTAGGCATTGAATTTCGTCACCATTGACGGCGACGTTGCCAAAGCGCTTCGCGAGGCGTCACACCGGCGCGCGGCGGCTTGGGGCTCGGTCTGCGTGCGCGCAACCATCGGCGCGACGCGATGGCGCACAGCGGTTTTCCCGAGCAAAGACGCCGACGGATACGTGTTGCCGGTCAAAGCCAGCGTTCGCAAAGCCGAAGTGATTGGCGAGGGCGACGTCGTGACCGTGAACCTCGAGCTCTGAAGGGTGCTCGGCCTAAAAACTCAGCTTGTAAAAGACTGTGTCCTCGAAATATTTTTCGTTCCGCATTTCTCCTCTTGCGCGTCACAAAAACGACGCGAGTCCGGCGCGTCGCTGCGCTGCAGCATCGGTGAAAAGATTCGAATCTGCGACGAAGCGAGTGGTGACCGTATCATTTACCCTCTTGCGTCTGAAACTAGTTCAGCCACTATAGCTAGCGGTTCAGGGCAGGGAGCCACTACAACAGCTTGTATATCGGCGGTGCGAAACACAATTTTGCAACGGCAACGTGTGCGCTGTGGATAACCGGGACAATTCCCGTTTTGTTCGCACCGGGGCTCCAAAACGTGTAGTGTCAGGTTGATGTCCGAGTCGTGATTGAGTGTGGTAATTCGAATCGGCGGAACGGGGATTGGGAAGATGGATTTCAGGGATACCGATGGCAGAACTCAGAGCATGAGCACGGATTCCGCAACGCTGGTGGCCGACGCCTCGGCGAGCGCGTCTACTTCGGCGGCAAGCTCTGTGGTGATCGAGGGGTCGTCGTCGGGTGGGGTTCATCCTCAGCTGTACGCAGTCGAGGTCGATCATTCACGCGATGCGCTGCTCACCGATTTTGGCAAGGAAACGCTCAAGGATCGTTACCTGCTGCCAGGCGAGTCCTATCAGGATATCTTCGTGCGCGTGGCGTCGGCCTATGCCGATGACCAGCCCCATGCCCAACGGCTTTATGATTATATCTCTCGGCTCTGGTTCATGCCGTCGACCCCCGTTCTGTCGAACGGCGGCACCGGGCGCGGTCTCCCAATTAGTTGCTATCTGAATTCAGTGCCCGACAGTCTGGAGGGTATCGTCGACACCTGGAACGAGAATGTCTGGCTGGCATCACGCGGCGGTGGGATCGGGACCTATTGGGGAAATGTCCGCGGCATTGGCGAGCCGGTAGGGCTCAACGGCAAGACCAGCGGCATCATTCCCTTCGTCCGGGTGATGGATTCACTGACGCTCGCGATCAGTCAGGGTTCGCTGCGGCGCGGTTCGGCGGCGTGTTACCTCGACGTCTCGCATCCCGAGATCGAAGAGTTCCTCGAAATCCGCAAACCAAGCGGAGACTTCAATCGCAAGGCTCTTAACCTGCACCACGGAGTCTTGCTCTCGGACGCGTTTATGGAAGCGGTGCGCGACGGCGCCGACTGGCATCTGCGGTCGCCCAAGGACAACAGTATCCGCCAAACTGTCGACGCACGCAGCCTGTTCCAAAAGCTCGTCGAGACCCGCCTTGCCACCGGCGAGCCGTACATCGTCTTCGGCGATACGGTGAACCGCGCGATGCCGCGCCACCACCGCGAGCTGGGGTTGAAGGTTTCGACATCGAACCTGTGCAGCGAAATCACGCTGCCGACCGGTAAGGATCACCTCGGCAATTATCGGACAGCTGTGTGCTGTCTTTCGTCGGTCAACCTGGAAACCTGGGACGAATGGAACGGCGAGAAGATGTTCGTCGAAGACATCATGCGTTTCCTCGACAACGTGTTGACCGATTATATCGACCGCGCCGAGCCTGAAATGGCGCGTGCGAAATATTCCGCCGGCCGCGAGCGGTCGGTCGGGTTGGGCGTGATGGGCTTTCACAGCTTCCTCCAAGCCCGCAACTTGCCGTTCGAAGGCGCCATGGCGAAATCGTGGAATCTGAAGATTTTCAAGCACATCAGCGCGAAAGCCGAAGAGGCGTCCATGCTTCTCGCGGCCGAGCGGGGGCCGTGCCCCGATGCCGAGGAACGCGGCGTCATGGAGCGGTTCAGCTGCAAGATGGCGATCGCGCCGACGGCATCAATCAGCATTATCTGCGGCGGCACCAGCGCGTGCATCGAGCCGATCCCGGCCAACATCTATACTCACAAGACGCTGTCGGGCAGCTTTTCCATTCGCAATCCTTATCTTGAAAAACTGCTGAGTGAAAAGTCGAAGAATTCGGACGCGGTGTGGAACACGATTCTCGAGCAAGGCGGATCGGTCCAGCACCTCGATTTCCTCGATGCCGACGAAAAGGCAACGTACAAAACCAGCTTCGAGATTGACCAGCGATGGTTGCTCGAGCTCGCTGCCGATCGCACGCCGTTCATTGACCAGGCGCAATCGTTGAACCTGTTCATTCCGGCCGACGTCGAGAAATGGGATCTGTTGATGCTCCATTTCCGCGCGTGGGAGCTGGGTATCAAATCGCTCTATTACTTGCGGTCCAAGAGTGTCCAGCGCGCAGGGTTTGCAGGGGGCGTCGAGGCGGACAATACGTCGATCGCTCCGGTGATTGAGCTAGAATCGAAAGATTACGATGAATGTCTCGCGTGCCAATGATGACACGCGCGACTTCAATGGAGCGGCCGGCTGGTCAGCTCGGCAGTTCTTCTTCCTCAAACGTCACGGCCACATTGGCGTTGGCGGAAAGGCGGACTTTGTTGCCTTCGATGTCGGCGACCAGTCCGGTCGAGATATAGTGGTGGTGCCCCTCGTGACGCCCTCCGCCGCTCTCGATCCTGGTCAATTTGATGCGGTGGCCATCGACATGATCGACGGTGCCGACGTGCACGCCATCGGCACCGATGACCTCGGCATGTTCTTTGATTTGGGAAAGATCGATCATGAAAATAGCTCCTCGGAAGGGATGATGGGAACACAACGTCCGAGCGCGCAATTAGGTGCAGAGGCACCACATCAAGGACGACGAGATGACTGCACCCCTATTAATGGTGCTTGTCGCGCTGCTGTGTGCGACGGGGACGATCGTGCTGGTCCGACGACGGGCGCCGACCGAAGCGGCGGTCTATCGCCACCGGATCGCGGCGACGATGCTGGCGGCAGCAGCAATTATTCTGACGGCTTATGCCTGGACGCTCCACAGCTGGGACGCCGCAAGCTGAGCCTGTTTACGCCGAACCGTTTTTCGAACCCTGTTTCTGCTGGAGCCTGATCCATGTCCCTCACCGAAGCCCGCAACCAGTATAAGCCCTTCGAATATCCCTGGGCGTACGAATTTTGGAAACGCCAGCAGCAGATCCACTGGATGCCCGAGGAAGTGCCGCTCGGCGAAGACTGCCGCGACTGGGCGCAAAAGCTCACTGATCATGAGCGCAATCTGCTGACACAGATTTTTCGTTTTTTTACTCAAGCCGATGTCGAGGTGCAGAATTGTTATCATGAACACTACGGCCGGGTGTTCAAGCCGACCGAAATCAAGATGATGCTCGCCGCGTTTTCCAACATGGAGACGGTGCATATCGCGGCATACTCGCATCTGCTCGACACCATCGGCATGCCCGAAAGCGAATACGGCATGTTCCTTCAATATAAGGAAATGAAGGATAAGCACGACTATCTTGCTACGTTCAATATGGACAGTGATGAGGATATCGCCCGCACGCTGGCGATGTTCGGCGGGTTTACCGAGGGACTTCAGCTGTTCGCCAGCTTTGCAATGCTGATGAATTTCCCGCGGTTCAACAAGATGAAGGGTATGGGACAGATCGTGTCGTGGTCGGTCCGCGACGAAAGCCTGCACTGCGAGGGGATCATCAAGCTGTTCCACGCATTTTGCGCGGAACGCGACTGCCTGACAAAGTCGGTGCGCGACGACATTATGGACGTATGCCAGAAAACCGTTCGGCTTGAGGATGCGTTCATCGACTTGGCATTCGAACAGGGTCCCGTGCCCGGCATGAGCCCCAAGGAAATCAAGAAGTACATCCGCTATATCGCTGACTGGCGATTGGGACAGTTGGGTTTCAAACCGATCTACATGATCGAGGAACACCCGCTGCCGTGGCTCGCGCCGCTACTCAATGGCGTCGAGCATGCCAACTTCTTCGAAACCCGCTCTACCGAGTATTCGAAGGCGGCAACGCGTGGCAACTGGGGCGAAGTGTGGACCAGCTTCGACGCTCGCAAGGGCGCCAAGGCAGCCAATGCTGCGGCGAACGAGGATCCGGCCACAGGTGAAGTCGATATGTTCGGACAGATCGCCGCGGAGTAGACACGACACCGTCTGCAAATCATGCGGTCAGTCGTTAAAGAGCCTGCACGACAACGCGGCGCGTTCCAAGCCCTCGGCGCGCGGACGCGCGCGTGCTATGGCTTGCGGCGGCCCGACCGCCGACCATCGATCCGCCACGTCGTGCGCGCAGGTGGTGGCGAAGCGGAAACAGACGGCAGATGACCCGATGTCTCCGCCTGCCAAAGCCACAGAGCCAGCACAACAACGCACGACGTCCATGCAAACAGGAACAGCGCAATCGGCCGCAGTAGCAGGTCAGCTGTACCAACCGGTCGTCCGTCGTCCCCCGCGCGATACCTGGTCGAGCATCGCCCGCCCAGATCGCGCACAATCATTTCGGTATCGTCGGCATGCGCACTCGTCGCCGTTTCAGGGCCGTGCGCAACCAAATTACTGGGACCACGAAACCGAGCCATGGCTCGGCTCTCGTACGCAAGGGTAAACCGATGGGTAGCGGCTCTGCTAGGTCTCGACTGCGAGCAGCGCAAAGCTCGCAAGCCAGTGCGCACCCATATAGTCATCGGCGATGTGGGGCAGGCTCGCGGCGATGTGCCGGTCTCCCGTCATGCGCATCAGGGCCGCGGCAGGATGGTTGTTGCCCAGCACCTTGGCGATGCTGCGCCAACACCAGGCGCGGCTGAGGTTCAGGCCATCGAGATGCGCGATCTTGCCGTCACTGCGATCGGAAACCGAGGCCGGCGTGAACAGGGATTCCGGGCGCCCGTCCGCCACCTCGGGCAAGAATGCTGCAAACCAATCGGCAAATGCGATCGGGTCGAGGACGCGGCTCATCAGCAACGCTTCGGTCAGCGCCGGCGACAAGAACTCGTCGCTGCCCGGTTCCCACGCCTGACACCCGCGATCCTCGCCGAACCAGCGGCGGGCACGTTCGCTGACCAGTGCGACGAGCGCGGGGTCACGCGTCGTTGCCCAATCATAGGCCCAGGTCAGGGCAAAACTCGAATTCGGATGAGCGCCGACCCGGATCGGGTAGTCCATCTTTGGCAGAAACGAATGGAACCGAGACGCAAACGCGCGGGCGAGGGGCTCAAGCGCGATGCCCCAGCGTGTGTCAGGGTGCCGGCACGCCTCGTCGTGCAGTGCCAGCAACCATCCCCAGCCATAGGGTCGCTCGAACCCCGCGCTGTGCGGTCGGTGGAGATAGGCAAGTTCGCCTGCGACCTTGTCGGGAACCAGCATGCCGTCCGCACGGGCGCGGATCGCTGCTGCCTCGGGCATCGCTGGAAACAGCCGCGCGAGGCGGAGCACTTGCCACCAGCCATGTACACAGCTGTGCCAGTCGAAACTGCCGTAAAATATAGGATGCAGCACGCTTGGCGGCACGGTGTCTTCAGCGCCGTTGAGGACATGATCGAGCTTGCAGGGATATTCCTGACCGAGGTGGCCCAGTGTCACCCGAGCAAATTTCCCCGCGAGCGTGGCATCGAGCATCGTCACCGAGCAAGCATCGCGTAGAGAAAGATGATGTTGAACGCGAGCATGGGCAGTGCGGTTGGGATTTGCGCGCGAATGACGCCGTAACGATCTTTGAGATCGAGTAAGGCGGCAGGGACAAGATTAAAGTTTGCGGCCATGGGCGTCATTAATGTCCCACAAAACCCGGCGAGCATGCCAAGCGATGCAACCAATGCTGGGCTGCCATGGTGGCCGTTGATCAGCAGCGGGATGCCGACTGCGCTGGCCATCACGGGGAAGGCAGCAAAGGCGTTGCCCATGACCATCGTAAAAACGGCCATGCCGAAACTATAAGCAACGACAGCACCGAGCAGGCTGCCCGAAGGAATGGCATTCCCCACGATCCGGCCGACGACCCCTCCGACACCCGACAGCGCAAACACCGCGCCCAGGCTCGCAAGCATCTGCGGCAGTACGGCGGCCCAGCCGATATCATCCATGAGTCGCCCGCCTTCGCGCAAGGGGGCGATGAATGGAGGTTTCAACCACAGCATTGCGACGGTCATGGCGAGTAAGACACCGAAAGTGAGCGCGACCAAGGTCGCTTGCTTGGGATCGACCCAAGTTGGGAATTCTTTAGCCGCCAGCGTGCCGAGCAGCGCTGTCACAGGGATGACCAGCGCGGGAACGAACAGGCCTGTTCCGCGTGGCGTTACCCGCGAAGCCGTGGGCGGCCCCCGGCGCGTCAGGCCGAAACCGGCGATGGCAATTAACGCCAGCACCAGCGCGCCGTTGCCGACGTCGCCCAGCCGGTCGCCGGCAAGAAAGCTTAGCGCGATGAGCGCGTAAAACGCGGCATTGCCCCAACGGGCGCGACCGTCGGTGATCGACAATCCTGCAAAAGCAAGGAAGGTTAGCCCGGCAACGGTATAGACAAAGCCAATCCCGATCACGCCGCCGCCCGTCGCTTCAGCTGCCAGTCGAGCCGAATGAGCCTGAATCCGTGGACCATTAACGCTGTGACGGCGGTTGGAATCGCCCAGGCCGAAAGCTGAAACGGTTCGACGGCTATACCATATCCTTCGAGTACGCCTTTCATCAGCAGGACCGATCCGATCGCGATAAAGATATCCTCGCCGAAAAAAAGCCCGACGTTATCCGTTGCCGCCGCCATCGCCTTGACGTGTTCGGACTGGCTCTTGTCGCCAGTCTGCGCTTCGGCGGCAGCTTCGGCCATCGGCGCGATCAGCGGGCGCACGGTCTGGGGATGGCCTGCGACCGACGTTAGCCCAGCGGCAGCCGTAAGCTGGCGAAACACCATATAGGCGATGAGCAAACGCCCGGTGGTGGCGCCCTTCAAATTTGCGATCAGTGCGCGGGCGCGAACCTGAAGCCCGAAGCGCTCGAGCAGGCCGATGACCGGCAGAACAATATAGATGGCGGTAACAAAGCGGTTGTCGTTATACGCCTTTCCAAACGCCGAAAGGATCCGGATCGGATCTAGTCCGGCAGCCACGCCGGTCACGAGCGCCGAGACCGCAACGACCACCAGCGGGTTAAAGCGGAGCAGGAACCCCGCGACGATCACGAAGATTCCGGCAATGACCATCATCAGCTTGCGGCGCCGAACCCGCCACCACCTGGCGTTTCGATCACGAACACGTCGCCGGGCTTCATGGTGACAGCGCGCGTGGCAGGCAGGATCTCGATCTGACCGTCGCTGCGTTCAATCCGGTTGATCCCGCATGCGCCATCGCTTCCACCATTAACCCCAAAGGGCGGCACCCGCCGGCGGTTGGCGAGGATGCCCGCCTGCATTGCTTGGCGAAAGCGGATGCGTCGTATCGCGCCGTCGCCTCCTCGCTGTGCGCCTGTTCCCCCGGATCCGCGCCGCACCGAAAACTCTTCGACAAGGACCGGAAAGCGGGCCTCCAGCACTTCGGGGTCGGTCAGGCGGCTGTTCGTCATATGCGTTTGGACAACCGCTGCACCGTCGAAGTCAGGACCGGCCCCGCTGCCGCCTGCGATTGTCTCGTAATATTGGTGGCGCGCGTTGCCGAAAGTGAAATTGTTCATCGTCCCCTGGCTTCCGGCCATTGCGCCCAACGCGCCAAACAGCGCGTCGGTGACGACCTGACTGGTTTCGACATTCCCTGCAACCACGGCTGCGGGAAAGTATGGATCGAGCATCGACCCCGCTGGGACAATGATGTCGATCGGGCGCAGGAAGCCGTCGTTGAGCGGGACTGCGGTGTCGACCAGCACGCGCAGGACGTAGAGCACCGCCGCTCGGACCACAGCCCGGGGTGCGTTGAAGTTATTAGGGCGCTGTGCACTCGTGCCCGTGAAATCCACCGTCGCGCGGCGGACGGCGCGGTCGATACGTACGGCGACGCGGATGACCGCGCCGTCGTCCATCTCGTAGGCAAAGCTGCCGTCGACCAACCGGTCAAGCAAACTTTGTACGGCGACCTCGGCATGACGCTGAACATGCGCCATATATGCGGTTACTGTTCCCATTCCGTAGTCGACCGCCATGCGCTGGAGCCCTTCGGCGCCGCGCGTGCAGGCGGCAACTTGCGCGGACAAATCGGCAATATTCTGGTCAATGTTGCGCGCTGGCCAGCGGTGATCGGCAAGAAGCGCACGCAGCTCGGCAGTGCGCATCCGCCCCTCCTCGACGATCAGCACATTGTCGATCAACACGCCTTCCTCGTCGATGGTCGTGCTATCGGGGGGCATCGATCCAGGGCTGATTCCGCCAACATCGGCATGGTGGCCGCGGGCAGCGACGAAGAAGGCAGGACGCGGTGCGTCCCGCGTAAACACGGGCATGATCACAGTGATGTCGGGCAGATGAGTACCGCCGTGATAGGGCGAGTTAAGCGCATACACGTCGCCCGGCCGCATCCCGCGTGCGTCCACGGCAATGTCGCGGCGGGCAATAACGGTGCGGATACTCTCGCCCATTGAGCCCAGATGAACCGGGATGTGCGGCGCATTGGCGATAAGGTTGCCCGCCGAGTCGAACAATGCGCATGAAAAATCGAGCCGCTCACGGATATTAACCGAAGCGGCACTGCGCTCGAGGGCGGCCCCCATTTCGTCGGCGACCGACATGAACAGCCCGGCAAAGATTTCGAGCTGGATCGGATCGGCTTCATTGCTTTGGGACAACGCAAGGCTGCGTGGTCCATGGCGCTTAAGGATCAGATTAGCGTGCGCGTCCACGCGCGCTGTCCAGCCGTTTTCAACGACCGTCGTCGCCGAAGGATCGATGATCAGCGCGGGTCCAACAATGGTCGCGCCTGCTGCCAAGCCCTGTCGGTCGTACAGCGGCGCATCGTGCATTGAGCCATCCAGATACATGGCAGCTTTTACGCGGGGTCCCGCAGTTTCCTCGGGAAGGGTAACGATTTCATCGCTGAAGCCAGCCGCATCCGCGATCGCCTCGACCTGGACTCTTTCCGCAACCAGGGCATCGTCGCCGGTAAAACCGAATTGCCGCAAATAGCATGCCTCGAACGCGGTGCGCATCGCCTCCTCGGTGCCGTATGCGACTTCGATGCCGAAATCGGACGATGCATAGCGGAGCTCAACACGATGTTCCGCGCGGATCGCGTCGTCTTCAACCCCCTGGTCGACGAGGGCGACGCACGCCTCGACTTCCAAAGCAGCGATCGCCCCCGCCAACGCAGCGGTGTCGGCCAAGGGCAACGCGACCGTCCGTTCGCGTACTTCACGTCGGTCGGCCAGTCCCATGCCATAAGCCGATAGCACCCCGGCCAACGGGTGAATCATGACACCCGTCATGCCGAGCGCGTCGGCAACCAGACATGCATGCTGTCCGCCTGCTCCCCCGAAGCAAGCGAGCACGAACCGCGACGGATCATGACCACGTGCGACCGAAATAGCCTTGATCGCATTGGCCATATTGGCGACCGCAATCGCGATAAAGCCTTCGGCGGCAGCGCGTGCGGTGATCGTCCTTCCCGTTGCGACGGCTAGGTCGGCGATCACCGCATCCATTTGTGCAAAGCTGGCGCCCGGGTCGAGGGGAGCATCGCCACGCTGTCCGAAGACATGCGGAAAATGGTCGGGCTGAATCTTGCCGAGGATCACGTTGCAGTCAGTAATCGTTAACGGTCCATGCTTGCGGTAACAGGCCGGCCCCGGGATAGCGCCTGCCGATTCCGGACCGACGGCAAAACGGCCGCCTTCGAAGCGGCAGATGGATCCGCCGCCGGCCGCGACTGTATCGATGCGCATCATCGGTGCGCTGATCCGGGTGCCTGCGATTACCGCATCGTTGCGGCGCTCGAACGCCCCGGCATAGACCGACATGTCGGTCGACGTGCCGCCCATGTCGAATCCGATTACCCGGTCGAAGCCGGCCTGCGCGGCAGTCCGGGCCATCCCGACAATCCCGCCTGCTGGACCGGACAGCAGTGCATCCTTACCCTGGAAGGACTGCCCGTCGACGAGGCCGCCGTTTGATTGCATGAACAAGGGACGCTGCCCGGCGCCGAGCGCTGACTCGAACCGTTGGACATAGGCGCGAAGCACGGGTGACAAATAAGCATCGACAACTGTGGTATCACCGCGCGCGACGAGGCGGATAAGTGCGCTGGTGCGGTGGCTCACCGAAACCTGCGTAAACCCTATTTCGGTCGCGATTTCGGCGAGAGCAGCCTCGTGGTTGGGATACCGATAGCCGTGCATTAGAACGATGGCGACGGCGCGAAGACCTGCGTCAAACGCTGCTTGCAGGGCGAGGCGTTCTCGTGCCGCGTCGAGCGGCATCAGCACCTCGCCTTCCGCCGTCACGCGCTCGTTGATCTCGGCGACGCGCGCATAGAGCGGCAGGGGCCGCCGAATGGCACGCGCAAAAATGTCGGGCCGATCCTGATAGCCGATGTGCAAAGCGTCGCCGAACCCGCGCGTGATCGCCAGCAGGCACGGCGATCCTGTGTGTTCGAGCAGAGCGTTTGTCGCAATTGTCGTACCAATGCGGATATCGGCGGGGGGCAGTGGCCCCTCGGCGATCGCAGTTAGCCGCCGGATCGCGGCAACCGCAGCATCATCATAGTGCGCAGGATCTTCGGACAGCAATTTGGCGGTTGTCGTTCGCCCATCGGGGTCGCGCGCCACGACGTCGGTAAAGGTGCCTCCACGGTCAATCCAGAACTGCCAGATGCTCATTAGCGCCGTCGATGTCACCGAACGCCCGGCGATTCCAGTGCGATGTTGTATTGGCAGGAGGCCGAGCTGCAAGCTGCGGGTTACAAAACCCTCTTATGACTGCGTCATACACCCGAACCGCGAGCGCACAGGGGCATGCATCCAAGAACAGACGTCGTGCGTAATTCGCCATCGAAAAATAAATGCGTTCATGTACGGACGTAGGGGAGCAACACTTGGCCTTCGACGAAAAAGGGCATTCTGCCCAGCAGCTCTTAGCTCGAGCCCGCAAGCTGATGAGTGAGGCGCTGCTGCTTCTCGACGAGGCGACCGCATGGCAGTCAGCGGCGCTCCTCGATCATGCGATTGCAGTCCTGCCGGTTTGCGATTTGCAAGTCGAAGCCAAGGCCGAGACGACCAGAATCGAGAGCTGGTCAGCCAAAGTCATGCGATCCGGGCATTGGTCGCGACCCGCCGAGCGGCCCTGTAGATGAAGATTGCCTGCTGCTGGCCGACGTGGCCGTCCTACACCGCGCCAATGGCGCGGGCTACGTCGAGCGTATCGATGTACTGCTGAAACGCGACGACCTTGCCTTCCCTGACCGTCCAGACATGGACAGCTTGGCGATTCATTTGACCGCCGGTCTTATGGAACGTGCCCGTATATCGCCCAAGGGCAACGACGCGGTTACCGCCATCGATCAGGTCCGCCATCGCAACGCCAAATCCGTCCCATTCGCCGGCACAGCGGGCAAACACACCGGCGGCAACAGCATCAGGTCCGCGATAGGGATTGTTATCTGCGTAGGGAAAATTTTCCGCTTCGTTCCATACAATGTCGGGACTCAGACGTCCAAGAACGCCGGGTACGTCGCCCGCGCCGAATGCGTTGTAAAGACCTTTGATCAGGCTCACGTTTTCCGCAGACATATTCTTTCCCCAAATCCGTCTCAGATCTGCAAGACTAGGGTCTTTTAGTTGCGTGAGACAAGCGCTGTTCCTCAGAATGCGGCCGGATGACAGGCGCGGTTTTATGCACGATGTGCATTTGTTGCGCGTGGCTCGAGCCTGACGGCTATCGAACAGTAATCGATCGATGCGCGCCGAGTGCTGATGAAAAGCCGACTTTTGGCCGAGCCGATCGGCAGCCCGTGATCGGATAATTTTCGGCTTGTGCAAAGGCGGAGTGCCCAGCCTTAGCGGTCTGGCGTCGCGGCACGCTCTTTGTTCAGTTTGTCGGCAACGTAGCTCTGACCTGTTTCCGTCTTGAAAATGTCGAAGAGGCCCGCAGCTTCAAAGAGCTTCGCGAAGTTTTTAACATTGTAGTTGCGCGGGTCGATCGGGGCCTGCCGCTTTGCCGCGTTGCCGGCGTTTGACATCGCCGCCCAACCGTCCTCGCGTGCCGTGGCTTCAACCGCGCCGCGCAGAACGGCGATCAGCTTGGCATCGCGCATTAGCGGGCTGGCGTTGCCCGCGGGAGCCGGATCAGGTTCAGCGCCGCGCGAAGATTTTCTTTTGGTTTTCGTCTTCGGCGCGGGCTCGTGTGCTGCGAGCGTCGTCTCGACGATCGTGTCGATGTAGAGAAACGTCGTGCAGGCATTGACGAAGGGTTCGGGTGTCTTGCGTTCGCCAAAGCCATATACATCGTGCCCGTTCGCTTTGAGCTGCATCACCAGCGGCGTAAAATCACCGTCGCTTGACGCGATGCAAAAGGCGTCGAGTTTTTGGGTGTACAGCAGTTCCATCGCGTCAATGACGAGAGCGATATCGGTGGCGTTCTTACCCGTTGAGTAGCTAAACTGCTGGATCGGTCGGATGGCAAACTCGTGGAGCTTTGCTTTCCACCCCTTGAGACTTGTGCTCGCCCAATCGCCATAAGCTCGGCGAATGTTTGCGGTTCCATATTTTGAGAGTTCGGCCAGAATCGCTGCAATCTTGGCATGCGAGATGTTGTCGGCATCAACCAGCAGGGCAATCCTCCGATTCGATGCGTCTCGCGTGGGATTTTCCGAGTCCATTAACGTCCTTTTCTACAATCTGGCTTTTTTACGCCCTGGCTTAGGTAAGGGTTTCGCGGCGAATTCTGGAAACATCGGGCTTGCTGATCCCCCAACTCAAGAGCCGTGGCGCAAAGATTTATCATTCGCATGATGCGATGATCCCGGACACTTGGTGGGTTTACGGCATTGCCCGACGCAGTGCCAGTCATCACCCGCGCGACCAAAGTGCAAGGCTACGCTCCCAAACCATATCTCACCAGTCCGCTTGTACGGCCCTCGACGATCCCCGCTTCGGACCCAGGCTCGCGCGCTCTAACGCCCCCCTCTGGCCCCGGTATTCTGTTGCTGGAATGCTTCGTCCGGTTAGAGTGCAGCTTCGCCATTCGAGGTGGCCGCTTGAGATGCCTGTGGGAAGGCCCATGTAGTTCTCGATCCGGCTGGATGTCCCGGCTTGTCCGCCGATTGCCACGTCTTCGGTTACAAGCGCGCTCAATCGTTCCGCGCCGGCGTATACGCCGGTCGGGCCGCCGCCCACGATCAGCACGTCGGACGCTTCGTCCTGTTTCAGATCTCGATTGAGCCCGAGCAGTCGCGCAATCTTGTCGAGGGGTTGGGTCGGTCACGACCATGTCGCGGCCGAAGATGACGGCTGGTCCCGATCGAGCGATCGAACAGCTCTGCGCGGTATCTTCGGCCTCGGCGTTTCCTAGGACGAGCGACGTATAAGGGATACGATTGCGGCTCGCGAACTCGGCAACCCGCCGAATGTTGCCGTCGTCGCCCTCTTCGATAAGTCGAAGGCTGTTGTCACGGTCTTCAAGCTGCCGCCGCCGGCATGCCGCAGACATGGTTATGACGATATCCGGTATCTCTGGGATTTGCGCCATCAGAATGAGCATCGTCTCGCGTAGCACCTCGATCACACGCGTGTCCTTTGCCATGCGCATAGCCATCGACCACGCGCCACCGTTCAGAAAGGATATTTCGCCCACGAACCGCGTCGGGCCCAACGTCGATGGCAGGTGTCGCTTGCCGGTATACGGATTCACGACCTCGATCTCGCCACTCTCGACATAAGTGAAACGGTCTGCGGGCTCACCTGGCTGGGCAAGGAAGGTCCGCGCAAGGTTGGTTGTCATCGTGCCGGCGGCTCGGAGGGTGGCGACGTGCGCCGGCGCGCGGTCATAGCTGCAGCCGAGGTTCGGGGCGCACATCTGGTCGAGGTCACGAGTGACGAGGGTAAGCTGCTCGTTGCGGCAAGCCGGCATCGCGTAAAATGACCATGCTGAGCGCTTCTTTCAGTTTGCATGCAGCCAACGTGCATATGTTCCTAACGCTATCGCTGACCGGGTTTACGAACAAACCGCATTTCACCCCGGCCGCGATGGATAAGCAGTTCATTGGGTCGAACGTCGACAATCATGGCGCTAAAATCGACCGTACCGATGTCGTTGGGAACGATGACGAAATTTAAGGTACCCGATTTCGTGCTGTCGATCGGGTATCGCGGAGACACGACGCCGTAAATCGGCACAGCCAGCTCAATCCAGCGCGGCATACGGTGTTCGTCCGGCGGTAAGCTCCAGCCGCCTTCCTGGGTATAAGCGCTGATTGGATTACCGCGGTCAAAACCGATGCGGAAATCGACTCCCCCGATCCCTCGACCATCAGGCCAAGTCACATGCAACGTCGGCGAATTCGTCGCAGCGGCGCTGCGCCCCGCGAGGCGGAACAGCGGAGGAACCGGTTTGGGTAAAGTGGTGAGTACCAAAGTATCGCCCCGCCGAAGCCACCCCCCTTTGGCGTGTTCATCAAGGGCGCCGTACGCCAGTGCATATTCGAACCGGCCGTTCTCACGAAGCACGAGTTCGCCGGCGGCATCATGACCCCCCTCGAGACGGTAACTGCCGGCAGCGGTATCAGCCGCAAGTCCAGGCTCGGTCGCCGCCAGCAGCATTATCGCCATTGATTGCACGAGACGCCCCATCGCCCAATCATGGGCTTCAATCGCCAATTTCACAAGTGGTGATCGGTGCCAACATGAGGGCTGTTTGGTTTCCCTCAAGGAGCTTTGTAGCGCTGCCGTTCGTCAAGCTCAGATGTGATCAGCGAGGCTTTGTTGCATAACGTCACGAGAGCCCGACCGTGCTTTTACTTGAAGATGTTATGCGATGCGAACGGTGACCGGCGTTCCTATTTCGGAGAAGCGATTGAGGATTGCAGCACGGACTTTGAGTTCGGTAATCTGACGATCGAAGGTGCGGGCGATAACGCGTTGGCCCAGGAGTTTGAAGCAGTGCATTTTGGTCTCGACCAGACTGCGACGATGATAGCCGCTCCACTTCTTCCAGATGGCACGACCAAGCCGCTTTGTTACGCGTAGCGCTTCATTGCGCGCATCAACGCCGGGGCCATCT
>JANXSN010000103.1 GCA_025352685.1 Sphingomonadales bacterium | reverse complement strand
GCTCATCCGAGCCTTTACATCCCTCAAAGAAGAAGCCCAAAGCTCCAGCGTCGTCTCGATCGATGCACCCATCACCACAGCCTCCTACCATGGAGACCCATTGATTCAGAGCTCAGTTAACTACGAAACTGTAATGCTAGGCAAAATTAATTTGGTTACTTTAGCCTTGCGCAATGTTGGGACCGCCTCTTTCTGCCAACCAGCTTGCCGATATTGATAAAAGGGCGCTCGACCAACAGGAAGGTGCTTGCCGATAAAAGCACTGTCGCAGCTCCTGCGACAGGCATGAGTGCAGCTATCCCCTCCGCCGGCACCCCAACAATCATCTGGCTCAAATCGACAAAAATAATGTTTAATACTAAACCATGCAACAGATAAATGCCATATGACAACTCACCCAGTGCACGTGCAGCAGATATGCGCAACAGACCCCAAATGCTGGTGCCACACGCCACGCAAGTGAAAAACATAACATGACAGAGCAGGCGTATCGCACCGTTAAATAGCACCGACCCAGCAATAAAGAACGCCAATGCAACTGCGCTCGCAGCGCGAGTTGATAAGAAAGCAGCGATTTCCTCACGCTCCTTGAGTTCAAAAGCGATCATTCCAGCACCAAACAGCGGCAAGTATGTGATCAGCGCTAAAGTATGCAGGGGTCGCAATGTCATCGAAACCACGATGAGAGTTACTGGTATACACCAAGTCGGCGCGCGCCCGCGGAGTGTCATCGCCGCCGTACAAATCGGAAGGACAAAAAGATAAAATTGCCATTCAAATCCCAGCGACCATAGCACGCCGGCGTTGACGCGTGCACTGTCACGATAGCCAAACAGCGAAGGTTCATCCCAACACACGATCCATCGGAACAAGTTAACCAAATTTAATTCGAGATGTTGTGTGGGCTGTAAATTGATCCGTCGCAGGATAACGGCGCTAACCGCGATCACCGAGACTATCAACAGCGGCATTATACGAAACACCCGCGATATATATATTGCTCGCCAATTCGCTCCACGCAAGCCGCCCAGAATTCGCGGATAAAAAACGAAGCCCGTGGTCATAAAAAATAAATTGACGCTGCCGGGCCCGAGACTGTCGAAGAAGGCCATTTTAGGTCGTGACCAGTCTCCGCCCAAACGGGTCACCTCGATCCAAAGGATAAAATGGTAGACCATGACCGACAGAGCTAAATATCCGCGCAACCCATCAATACAGCTGATTCGCACCTTTTCGTTGGGCAGCGGGAAACCGAATCTGACAATCGCGCCAGCTCCTAACGTCGCGGAAACTAGCGATAAAAATCCGCAGATACAAAGTGCGAAAGTTAGCGCAATACTGGAAGAATTTTCTGTCAAGACTGACCTTGCCCGCGCGTAGCGTCTTCCTTGACGCAGTGATTATGCGGCCAGGCTGATTTGCCTGGCAAGCCATTTTTGTTCGAACGCCATGGGACTGGCATAACCCAGCGTCGAATGGAGCCGTCGATGATTGTAAAAGGCAATCCAGTCCATGACCTCGTCCTTGGCTTGGCGCCGCGTGCCGAAGCGCATGCCGTGGAGCCGTTCGACCTTTAGCGATCCGAACAGCGTTTCGGTGACTGCATTGTCCCAGCAATCGCCCTTGCGGCTCATCGAGCTTTCCATTTTGAAGTCCCGCAAGAGCTGGCGGTAGTCATTGCTGGCGTATTGACTGCCGCGATCTGAATGGAAGATCAGGCCTGGCGCCGGATGCCGCCGGAACCAGGCCATCCGCAAGGCATCCATCACCAGCGTCCGCGTCATGCGCTCGCCCATTGCAAAGCCGACCACCTGCCGGTTGAACAGATCGATCACCACGGCAAGATAGAGCCAGCCCTCCTGGGTCCAGATGTAGGTAATGTCGCCTGTCCAGACTTTGTTCGGCGCATCCGCGCTGAAGTTGCGTGCCAGCAGGTTCGGCGCGACCGGGAAATCATGCGCGCTGTTCGTGGTGGCCTTGAAACGCCGCTTGCCACGGGCCTGCAGGCCCAGCGACTTCATCATCCTGCGCACCCGCTCCTTGCCTGCACGAATGCCGCGCGCGGCGAGTTCGCGCCATAGCCGTGCGATCTCCATCTGTTCAGCGGTCACGGCTTTGCCACGGACATCACGAAGGCGACCGGCCGCCTCCGCCTTGATCCAGTTATCCAGCGATTGCCCTGACACGCCCAGCGTCCGGGCTACCGCCGACATCTTCTCTCCCACATGCACAAGCCGCACCGCCTCCCGCTTGAACTCAAGCGTATCCCGCGCCTTCACTCCGTCCTTCATCCTGATACCCCTTCGCTGATCGGTTCCTATCAGCCAAGGGAGACGTCACGCAGGGGCAAGCTCATCTGGCGTCATGGGTAAGCGTTGCGTCATCATCGACCATGAGGACGGGTTGCCCGCCTGCGGCCACGGAACGAGGCTGAAGTGCGCGGCTGCTACCGGCATCGCCATCGCAAAGCGTAGCCAGTCGAATGGTGACGCTCCGCTAAGCGGTCGGTCTCGGTATGAGATATCGACGCGACCTCGGTGGTCAAATGGACGTCGGCGCAATCACTGGAAGCGCCTCTCTACCGATTGAGATAGAGGGGATCAGTCAAGCCATGCATCTTTGACCTTGCGTCTTCCTAAGTTAAGCTGTGGCGATGCGAAAGAATCATGACGAAAAGCCAGCCAGTGTGTCCGACTTATCGGCTGACCAGACTACCCTGCTGTTGGTTTTGCCCTTGCCGGTTTGGTGGTCAGGCCACGATCGGCTAATCGATCGGCAAGCGCACAACGGGATCCACCGCTGGCTCGATAATTTCGATAATATAATTGTTTGTATGCGCGCTTTGGAAATCGCCTGCGCCCCAGCTGATGTCGTAGCGTTGTGTGAAATTGATTTCGGTGGACGTTGTAAGATCGTCTCTTTGCCGGACGGTCGTTGCGGGCCAATTAGCCACGTGAAGTCTCTGCGTAAGGTTCAAGGCGTTCTCGATGTTCTCATAGACAAAAGCACCCACCTTTCGTTTGCGATTGGCGGACTGTTTGGTGATTGGGCGGCGGTCGCTGCGTTGCGTGCTCACAAAAAGGGTCGAGCGTTTAGCGTTTGGACCGATCGCGTGGAGTCGCAGGTTACACAGTTCCATGCATCCAACTCTCGAGGTATACGTAAGCTCTATTGGTCAACCACTGCATTCGCTATGAAGCATTACGAACGGTTGATCATACGCCGTGCAACGCTCGGCTTATTTCATGGCGCAGACTGCTACGCGGCATATTTTAGATTTAGTCGTAATGCCCAGCTAGTTCATAACATTCACTTATCCGAATCTGCACGAATTAAGCCAGCAGCACTTGATAAGAAGATAAGACGTTCACGTCTACCGGTACAGATTGTATACGCTGGGCGAGCGCATGCCGAGAAAGGGGTTTACGACTGGATTAAAACCCTAGCATTCCTCGCTCAGCGCGACGTCGATTTCAATGCTACTTGGTTTGGCGATGGACCTGAGCTTGAAGCTGCGCGTGGGGCTGTTGCAACCGCGGGACTTCGTGCAGTCGTTAAATTTGCAGGTGCGCTATATGACCGCGATTTACTATTAGATTTTATGCAAAATGCAGATATCTTCTTGTTCTGTCACAAAACGCAACAATCTCCTCGCTGCCTTATAGAAGCATTGATTTCAGGAACACCTATTGTTGGCTATGACTCGATGTACCCGCGCGATTTGATAAGGCATAACGGAGGCGGAGTGCTTACTAAAGGTGAGCCGCAGCAGCTCGCGGATGCGGTCGAACGACTGGTCGCCGACCATTCTGCGCTGGCACGTTTAACTCGCGCAGCTGCTGCGGATGGTCATCCTTTCACTGACACTTCAGTGTTTCGGCACCGTTCCGATTTGATCAAGTCCGAAGCGTAGCGCTGGCAATTATGTTTTTAACTTCATAGGTTTTGGATGTTAAGCGATTCGAGACAGGTCGGCGCGATTACCGTTGAGGTTATAGAAGCTACGCTTCGCGCTGGTTGTGAGGTCTCCGCCACACTGGCCTGGAATCCGACCGCCGTTGACACAAACTTCTGGTTGCACTCTGGAAGTATGTCAGTGCCGGTGTCGTCATAGAGGGCGCAGCGATGAAGGTCGCTTGACCCGGAATTAATAACGATCTTACGCAATCCCCCAGAGCGCGAACCGCTCTGCTGGATCCAGGCAGGCGGACCGCGTCCATGCATGGCTTGAAACGCCGCTCAATCAGAATGGTCCCGCCTTCTTGAACCCTGTCCGCCGCAAGCGGGATGTTAGAGGTGGTTCGGGAAAACTGAACACGGCGATAAGTGGAATATCTGCCTGATAGCGATCAAGATGGTCGCGAACAGGAGACACGATGAGCAAGAGACCACGCCGGAACCACAGCCCGGCCTTCAAAGCAAAAGTTGCGC
>JANXSN010000096.1 GCA_025352685.1 Sphingomonadales bacterium | reverse complement strand
TGTCCGTTGGTGGCGACCTCAATAGCCCGAGTATCGAGGGTTTCCGCGTCAATTCCGATATAAACCTTGCACCACTGGCGACGATAGGAAGCACCATGTTTGCGGGTCTTCCACTCGCCATAACCCATCATCTTGATGCCGATTTGGTGTCGCCCAGAAGATGTTGACCGCCCGAACTGGGGCGACCGCCAAGCATCACCGGCAACGTCTTTTGACACCAACACAGCTTCGTATAATCCGGCACCGGCCAGTCCGGATTAGCCAGCTTGAGCAGACTCGCCACCAACCCCGTCGCCTGTCGAAGCCGCATCTTGAACAGCGCCTTCAGCGTCAGGCACAGCTCCATCGCACTGTCCAAAAGGCGAGCAGGACGCCCAAGGCGACCGTAGAGGGCTGATAGCAACACCGTATCCGGATCAAACCAAACATCCAGGGAACCACGCTGCTTCCGTTGCTGATCGTCTACAGACATTGGTAAGATCTATGTCGTAACTTCGCGGTCACCGGTTCCACTAAGATTTTAGGCTCCTCTGGCGGTTGGTGCCTTGAGTCTGTTTATCCGAGATATTTCCTGCTTGGGAGACAGTGCGTGATGCCTGATCCGCCGAACGGACTCCGGCGCCAAGTCATCGGCGGACTGATGTGGCGATCTGGCAGCCAGATCCTTGCACAGCTCATAACTTGGACTTCGACATTCATAGTCATCCGACTTTTATCGTCAGATGACTATGGCGTCTTCGCCATGACAGCAAGCGTTATGGTCTTGCTCAGCGTGTTGAGCGGGACCGGCTTCGCCAGCGCGCTCGTGCGTTCGCCTTGTCTCGAGCCCCATTACGTGCGCCAGGTTTTCGGGATACTCGTCTTGATCAACGGTGCACTGATTGTGATACAGTTTCTCGCCGCACCGATCGTTGCCGCCTATTTCCGGCAGCCTGTATTGGCCGATCTCCTTCGCACACAAACGCTGGTCTATCTGGCCAATCCTCCACTTGCTCTGGCGGTCGCATTGCTCAATCGCCGAATGGATTTTCGTGCGCAATCGATCGCCAATATTGCGTCGGCGTTCGCCGGTGCCGCTACCGCACTTGGTGGCGCCGTCGCAGGCTGGGGCGTCTGGTCACTGGTGTACGCACCGATCGCCATGGTCTGGACGCGAGCGACCATCGTCGCATTTGCCGTCAAGCTGCGAACAGTGCCGACCTTTCGGTTTTCCGGCGCTGGGGGGACCCTGGGCTTCGGGACGGCGATGATCATAACCCAACTGTTGTGGTTCGCTCAATCACAGTCGGACATCATCATCGGCGGTCCTCGCATGACACCGCATGAGTTAGGCTTATATACCACTGCATTGTTCCTTGCGCAGATTGTGACGAGTAAATTCATTCCGCCGCTAAATGATATCGCTTATTCGGCTTATGCACGGTTGCAGAATGATCGCGCCCTGGTTTCCGCTGCGTTTGCCAAATCGGTCGGTATGATAACGACCGTCACTCTGCCACTTTTTGGCGGGTTGGCACTGACAGCGGAACCGCTAGTGTTGACGGTGCTCGGACAAAAATGGGCGGGCGTGATCCCGATCGTCCGCATTCTCGCTTGGGCGATGCCTTTTGTGACGCTGCAAATTCTGTTTGCGCCAGTGACAAATGCTTTGGGTCGGCCGCGCCTCGCAGTCTACGGGGCTGTAGCGGGCGCGTGCGCGATGCCTGTTTGTTTCGCAATGGGCATATCGCGCGGGGCGGTGGGGCTGGCCGAGGCCTCGCTCGTTGGGTTGCCGGTGCTAGCGGCGTTTACAGCCATAATCTCAATGCCGGTGATCGGAGTAAATGTTCGAATGCTGACCAGCGCGATGGTGCGACCAGTCGTCGCGACTGCTGTTATGATGATCGCCGTGGCGACCGTTGATACGATGCTTCCACGGCTTCCTGTTACTATACATTTGCTCTGCCTTGCCGCTTTCGGCTTCGGAACGTTCGCCTCAAGCTTGATATTGTTGTGGCGGGGTAGCTTTATCCAATTCCGCGCCGCGCTCTTTTAAACGCGCACGAACCCCACAACACTAACCAATTCTAAAGCTTAGGCCGTTATTATGCCGCTCAGGATAATAATTCGCTTTTTTCGGAAGCCTCGGATGCCGCTGCGCGTCGGCATTTAAATCGGCACTGATGCCGGTGGTCAAAGCGGAAACCGGAACCGAGTGCGCGAAATCCAACGAAAGAGCGAGTTGACCATGAACCCTCCCGCCTTCCCGAATTCAAGCCTCGATCAATTTGCGAAGGCTTACCCCGAATCGATCCTTGAGCTGAAGCACGAGCTGCTCGATCATCCGTTGATGGAACTCGAATCTCTAGTTGGATTGAGCGCGAGGCTGCCAGAATCGGTGATCGAACACAATCTCGGCGATCTTCCCTTTGGAATCGGCCAGCATGATGTCCCCCCGCATACGTTGACCATAGATGAGACGATCCGATCGATTGAGACCAACGCGTCGTGGATGGTCCTGAAAGACATTCAGCTGGACCCAACCTACAAAGCGCTGCTTCATGAGGTGCTCGCGGAAATTCGTCCGGTGGTTGAAATCTACACCGGCAAGATGCTCAATCTGGTCGGATTTATCTTCGTTTCATCGCCGGGCGCTATTACCCCGTTCCACAGCGATCCAGAATACAACATCCTGATGCAAACACGCGGAAAAAAGACGATGACGCTATTTTCGGGACATGACGAAGAAGTTCTGTCGCCGGCATTTCACGAAATCTATCATCATGGCGGGCCGCGGACGGTGAAATGGGACGATGCTTATGCGCCAAAAGGAACATCGGTGACCCTATGCCCGGGTGATGCCGTTTACGTTCCGCTGAAATGGCCGCATTACGTGCAGAACGGGCCGGAAGTGTCGATATCGCTTTCAGTGACGTGGCGATCCGAGTGGAGTTATGAAGAAGCCGACGCCCGGGCGTTCAACGGCTTGGCACGCAAACTCGGGGTAAAACCTTCTGCCCCTCGCCTATTGCCGAAACACAACCTTGTTAAGGCGACGGCATGGCGCGCCATGCGCAAGCTTGGGATTCGCGCCTGACGCCGGGCAGTTCTCAGGCAACGAAGCTGCAGCAAGTCTTCAATGTGACGATCACTGTTCGACCATCGCGTGACCGAAGGGCTTCCGGAACCCCAATTCTCACGTGGTTTATGCCCTTTCGGCGTTGACGGTGCGGCGTTCCAGGTTGCAATAACATTGGGGATTGTCGTGGACCGAGGTGAACTTTTGCAACGACTTCATTTGTGGAAACTGGAGCATTACTCGCTCCCGGATTGGCGGGTTTTGCTCTTGATTTACGGCTCATAGTCGCCCGCCAGTATCCGCCTGTCCCGTCTGCCACGTTAGTCTGACAGAACCCATCTGCCAGCTCCGTCATAGCGCTGCGGTTGACGATGGCGTCCGCAACGCTGCGCTACCCCGTTGGCGCAGCGCTTTGGCTGGCGCTACCCGAGACGCTCGGACGGATGCCTTACGAGGACTGAGCTTGCGGACTTTTTTCGATACGCGCCAGTTGCGGCACGATCCACCAAGTGAGCTGCACAACGGCAGCTTCGTTTCATATGCCGAGACCCCGGCGCGGGCGTGTGCGGTTGCACGGAACGGACCGGCGAGCTGCGCCGTCGATTTGCGGCGCATCCGCATTCGCTATCACTGCCGACCGCTCGGCGCCACGTTGATCTGACAGACAAAGCCACCGCATCTTATGCCTATTTATCAGATCAATAAGATACGATTTTGATCTGCTGGCCCGGACGCATGGGTTCGCCCGCGGCGAGACGGTTCAGAACACGGAAACGTTCCAACCGGTATGTTGGGAATACCATACGGGCAGCGAGCGACTCCTGCGTATCGCCTCGGCTCACCGTGACAATGCGCAGAATGCGCGGCCTAGCCGCCGCCGCATCGGCTGGAGTCATCGTCCGGAATGAGGCGACGAGCGGTTGAAGCGACCCAAGCCCTTGGCCTGCCGGCGCGATCACCAAGAAATGATATGCGCGTTCGCGCGTTGGCGCATAGGCAAACACTGTTAAATCGACCGCGCTTTGTTCACGTTGCGCTCTCACAGTTGTGTAGGCTGCGGGAATGCCATTGACGTTAGTCTGCGCGACAGCGCCATTGCCGGTCGTACTTCCGCTGAACTGCGTCAAAACGTTGGTCACATACTGAGATAGATCGCCATTATACGGCGCGGTGGAAAACTGGGCCTGCGCGCCGTTACCTGATATTGCTACTGCTTGCGCGCCATTCGAAATTGCAAACCCCTCAGGTACCGAAAACGCGACGCGGCCCGGCGCATAAAGAAAACTCCGACCGTCGATCACGCCTTGATTGGGATCATCGCCGTATAGCATTCCGTCAATGGCAGCTAAAAATGCTGCGCGACCCCGCTCTCCTGTGGCTCGTCTCACTTGCGTTGCTTGCTGCTGGGCTCGGCGCACACGCGACGCTGGATCGGGATGCGTGCTCGCCCAGGCAGGCAGTGAGCCAGAAGCGCCTGCGATCTGTTGCGTCAGCACGTTCTGCGCTGCCAAGTCTTCGAGCATTGTCGAGAGAGCGGCTGGATCGTAACCAGCGCTGGCAAGATATTTAATGCCGAGATCATCAGCTTGGGTTTCCTGCGCACGTGAGAAACTGAGCGTAGCAAGTTGGGCCCCCGTGCCGATCCCACGCGTCAGGAATCGTCCAAAGCTAGAGTTACCCGCCACGGAGCCGACGAGTAATTGGCCGAGAGCTCCGAGTATAGAATTGCGCGTGGCTGCCTCTTGACGCTTGGCGCTGTGCCGGGCAGCTACATGGCCAACCTCGTGGCCAAGTACGGCGGCCAGCTCGGCCTCGTCGTTCATGAGTGCCAACAGGTTTCGCGTGACGTAAACATACCCCCCTGGGATCGCGAATGCGTTATCGACAGAACTGTTGAGCAGTGTCACGTCAAATGCACTCGGATCGCTAGAAAGCCCGGATTGGACGGCAATACGGCGCCCTACCCGCACGGCATATTGTGACTGACGCCCGCGATAGGGGCCGCCATATTGTGCGATAATGTCAGCCGTTGCGGCAGCACCTTGCTGACGCTCCACCGCAGTGATTGGCGCCGCCTGCACTGCAGTGGTCGACTGCGCCGCAACGTGACTGGGAAGCACAATTGTGAGCAGGAGTAATGATACTTGCGACCAGATTTTCGTCACAATGATCTCCCCCGGTAAGTGCGGAACTCATTTGGCTAACTTGGTTCTCTCCGCATGTTCTGGCGAAGGAAGGTGCGGATCAGACAACTTAGATACTCTGCAACCTCGCCCCGGCAGGGCACGAGGGCAGCAGGTCGACCGGTCGGTCGACCTGCTGCCCTCGTGCTGGACGGCGCGCCCAGACGTTAGTCTGCGCTATCTGCAACCGCTCCGTTCGATTTCCCGGCCGACAAGAGCGCCGCCACCTGCCCCGACGATCGTGCCGGTCGTGCTGCGCTCGTCATAATATCCTCCACGACCTATTTCACCACCGAGAAGCCCGCCGACGACCGCTCCCAGGATCGCGCCTGTCGTTCCCGAGGTGCAACGCTGGCTGCCACGATATCGGCGATTTGGATACGAGTAAGTTTGGCGGCTGTTATACGGGCGGGTGACATAAACGTCTGTGGAGTACCCGTTGTCATAATCGCCGGGGCCATCATACGCGCCGTCATTGTAGCCCCCGCGATAATATCCCGTGTCGTCATCGTATTGACTGCCGTAATCGGCATATCCGTTATAATCCGAATATCGATCGGACCCATAATACGGATCGCCGTACCCCGATCCGATCGAAAGGGTGACGCTGCCGCTGGCAGATGCAGCGGTCGGAATTCCGGCAGCCAGAGCCGCTATGCCAACCGCGGTCAGGATCGTGCGTTTGATATTCATGTTCCGGTCCTCTAAATTACAGAATGGGTGGGCGCTCCAGGGTGGGACGCCTGACGTCCGTGGTTTGTTCCTTCAGATCCGCAAACTGGCGAAGGTTTTAACCCAGCGGCGTTTAGTAGCGACGGTGTCCGTAATACCGATAGTAGCGGATCACAGGCCGGGCACGGCGGTGGCCATAGTATCGGCGCGTGTTATAACCATAATACCCGTCGGTCTGCCCAATGCCATTATAACTATAACCGCGGTTGTAGCCGTTATAGCCATTGTAGCCGGATCCGTAGCCGCCATAGCTATTGCTGTAACCGTTGAGCAGCTGCTGGTTTTCATGCTGCAGTTCATGTTGGCGTTCGATATTTGAATCTGCTCTGGCGTGCGCTTGGTCGAGCTGCTCGTGCAAACGTTGATGTTCCCACGGCGACAACCCTTCTTCATGGGCCTGATCATGAATCGAATCCAGTTGGTCGTGCGCACCACGATGCTGCGCGTCCAGCTGCTCATGATCCTCCTCGTGAGCCGACTGAGGCACTTCGTGGGCCATCGCCGGTATTGCAAAGCATAGTGCGGCGGTAGCACCAATCAGACTGGCGGTTAGTCGCTTCATAAAGCCCTCCATCTCAATGAACCGCGACTGCGCGTATGCACTTGAACGCATTCTGAGGAAGGTCTGCAGCTTGCGTTAATCCAGGTGCCGGTGAAATATGGTTCGTGCGGTAACCCAAAACGACTTTCTGTAATTGCAGCCGTGGGCAACCGGAGGCGGACTTGACCGATAAATGACTCCCCTAACCGAGCATTGGCTCCTCAACGGAGGGTGCTGTCAATGTTGTGCGAACCCGTATCTCCACGATGGAGATCGGTCTTTGATGCTCTCGGCTCGGGCGGCGATTTGACGCCAGTTGGCTAGCGCTGCTGTGCGGCGCTCCTTGAATATTTTCCGGTCGACGAGATGGCGTTCCAAGTTGAAATGGTTGTGGACGTTGGCGTGGACCGAGGCGAACTTTTGTAACGACTTCATTTGTCGGAATCTGAACATCGCTCTCTCGCTTCGCCGGAACGGCAGGTGGCTGTTATCCACCTTGTTGTTGGCCCAGCGGCCGATCTCCTGTTTGTGTGCATTGCCCAGCTCGTTCATTGCTGCACCGTAGGAGCGTAGCCCATCAGTTGTGATCGCTTCGGGCGATCCGTGGCGCTTCAGCGCCTTCTTCATAAATGTCAGAGCAGCAGCCTTGTCCCGGGTTTTTGTTGACGAAGCTCTCAAGTACTTCGCCCTCGTGGTCGACTGCTCGCCA
>JANXSN010000075.1 GCA_025352685.1 Sphingomonadales bacterium | reverse complement strand
CCTCAACCAAAATGTATCCCCAATGAAAACATCGCCGCGTTCAGCCTGCTCGATTAGATCGAAGCCCGGATACCCGTAGATGGTCTCGACCCCAGACCTTTCCGGGCACTGCGGGCAAATGGACTTTCGAACACGCATTCAACCCACCCGTCCGCGCCGGGCGTACCACTCGGGCTGAGGCGGCGGTGCGTTCGATGTCAGCACCCAGCTTGGCGCGCGCCGCGCCCAGCTGCTCTTTCCACCGCATATGCTTGGCGATCTTTCCCTTCGGCGGCTCTGGCGCCTCAACCAGCAGTAACTCGTTTATGCGCAAGCGCCTGTTCGATGACCTCGCGTGGGAATCTCGTCATCTCGCCCGCCCAATCGCGGAAGATTGAGCGGAACCCGTGCGTCGTGATGAGGCCATATGCGGGAGACACGTTCATCGGGCTCGTCAAGAACAGGAAAGTCGAAGTGAAGGGAATCGGTGGCGCGCGTAGCTCCTTTTCGGCAGCTTCGTGGGGGGGGGGTAACTAAAACTGGTCGAAATGGTTGGAGTGACTGGGAGCTACAGGGGCGCGAGGGCCGGGTGCTCGCTGACAACTGGCGATCACAGGGGGCAAATGCCACATGAGCTTAATCGACAATTTCGCGCCGTCGATGCGTGACGACGAGCGGGAGGGCACACGGTGGAATAGACCGACGACGACAAGGCATTGATCCGCGATCATCTGGATCGTGGCGAACCGCTTCCCGACCGGTTCCGGTGAGGCTAACGATCTTCAATTGGCACAGAACAGGTGCCCGGATCGCTAGAGCAATATTGCCCCCATGCGTCCATGAGCATTACCCTATGTCCTGCCTGCCCCTTCTCATTGATCAGATACGTGGTGCGCCGATACGCGGCTTGTACTGGATCTGGTGTTTTGTGAGCAAGGGCGGCCTCCACGACGGCATCAGGAAACCCGGCGTTGGCCGCCCAGTCCGTCATCGAAGATCGAAAACCGTGAACGTGGTATGGTTCGCCCATGTCGCGCAGGATCTTCAAAAGCGTCATGTCCGACATCGGCCCCCCGCTGGCTCCCGGGAATACATGATTGGTACCTACCATCTTGAGGGCAGCAGCCTTCGAAAGCACCGCAACCGCCGCGTCCGACAGCGGCACTACATGTGACATTGCCCGTTTCATGTGGCTCGCCGGGATGGTCCACAGCCGGGCCGTGAGATCAAACTCTATCCATGTCGCGAGGCGCACCTCCTGGGAGCGGACCGCCGTTAATATCAGCAATTCGAGCGCGAGCCGACTATAAGACGGTCTGTTTCTTAGCGCGTTCATAAAGGAGTGCACGACGATGTACGGCATTGCCTTGCGGTGCTGGAGCTTTTTGGTCTGTCGGGGGAGGCCTCGCCCTGCTTTCAAGCTTCCGTCACCGGAGGGTGCCTGTGCAGAGCGCCAGCCTTTCGCATGGGCGTAATCAAGGACAACACAAATTCGGTTGCGGGTTTGCCGCGCCGTTTCCGGAATCTCCTGCCAGATTGGGGTGAGTACTCGTATTATATCTGCTGCGGTGATCCTACCTGTCGGATAATTACCCAGCGTCGGAAAAACATAATTTTCAAGGCTTGCGAGCCACTGGCGCGCATAAACCTTGCTCTTCCATCCTGCGGCATTCTCGCCGTGATAAATTTTTGCAGCTTCGCGGAAAATCACCTTTGCGGCATCTTCATCGCGCCGCTCCATCAAAATGTCGCGCTTTTCGACTTTAACGGCTCGACGTAGTTCGCGTGCTTTGTCCCGCGCGTCGGCAAGCGAAAGTAGCTTTGCGCTGCCGAGTCCGTAATCCTGCCGCTTTCCTTCACGCTGTACGCGGCACATCCAATAAGCGCCCCCCCGCTTGTCGACCTTTAAGATCAGCCCCTCGCCATCACTGTACAATCCTGGACTTTTGAGCGCGTGGCTTACGCCAACCGCCGACAAACGGCCCATGATCGACCCCCACATTTCAACCGCTAACGGCTCGTTGATGAACTGTGGGGGTAATGCTCCTCCCCCACATTTTACCCCCACACACTAACGCGATTGATGGCGAAGAACAACGAGCAATGACGACCCTCAGCGCACGACGCACCGAGGTAAAGGTCTCATTTTTCGGCTCTTGACGGGCTATGGCGATCAAGAATTTGGTGGACAGGGCTGGATTCGAACCAGCGTACCCTTGCGAGAGCAGATTTACAGTCTGCCGCCTTTAACCACTCGGCCACCTGTCCACACGCTTTAGAGCGTCGAGCTCTGGAGCGAGCGCGCGTCATTGGCGAAGCGGGCCTTGCCTGTCAATTGCGTGCGAGCGTAGGGGCGCACGAGAGGGAGATGTCATGCGCCGGGGTAATAGTACGAGCAGCCACAATGTCGGGCGACCACGCTTTTGGGGGCGCCATGCCGTCATCGCCGCGCTCGCCAATCCTGAGCGCGTCGTCCACAAACTTTGGGGAACGCGCGAAGCGATCGGTAAACTGGAGCTGCCACCAGTATTGACCATCGTTTATGCCGATGTCGCGGACTTAGGTCGGATGGTGCCCCACGACGCGCCGCATCAAGGCCTCGTGATCGAAGTCGCGCCGCTTGAGGAAGTTTGGCTGGGTGATTTAATTGATCAGGGGGCGAATGACCGGCGTCCGCTGCTCGTTCTTGATTCGGTCACAGATCCTCACAATGTGGGCGCGGTACTGCGCTCGGCTGCGGCATTCAGTGCGTTGGGGATTGTAACTCAGGACCGCCATGCCCCACCCGAATCGGGTGCCTTGGCCAAGTCGGCCTCGGGCGCACTCGAACTTGTCCCCTGGGTTCGCGTCGTTAACCTGTCGCGTGCGCTCGACGAGATTGCCGAAGCCGGTTTTTGGCGGATTGGGCTTGCCGGCGAAACGCGCACGACATTGGCGCAGGCACTCGGACCGCAAAAGGTTGCGCTGGTTTTAGGCGCCGAAGGCGAGGGGATGCGCCAAAATGTCGCCGCGCATTGCGATGCGATCGCGCGGCTGCCGATCTCGGCTAAAGTCGAGAGCCTCAACGTATCGAACGCGGCTGCGATCGCGCTTTATGCAGCTGCCCAAGTGGGAGCCTGACCATGACCAGATTGTTGCGTGCCGCCGTCATGCTATGGGGCCGCTCGTTCTGTGGGCTGTGTGCTCACGCCAAGAAGATTCGTATCGAAACTAACGATTAGCGGCGATCGGACGTTCTCCTTTGCCTACAAGGGCGAAGTCGTAGCTCTTGATCCGTCTTCGGCCATGAAAGTTATTGGGGATAGCAGCCAAGGCAAGCCTACCGAGATCGATGCCCAGAAAGCCGACGCCGCCAAATCCAATGCTGAAAGGCCGGATGCCACATCCCCAGAAGACGCTGACGCCAAAAACCGTGAAATTACGGCGGCGCTCTCAAAGGAAGCGGGTTACAAATCCGTTGTCTATCGCGGCAGGGGCAAATTTGACGTCGACTACGCAATTTCAGGGAGCGTCAGCCACAGCTTCCTGCTCACGTTTAATGCCGACGCCCAAGCCGTTTTGCCCTTTGTCATGGTCGAAGTGCGCCTGGGCGGCGCAGCCCGCGTCCGTGCGCCGGGCTTTTCGGGCGATAAGGACAGCGGAGGCGCCATATCGGGGCTCGGCGGCATGGGCGGTGGTGCCTCTGAGTAATTACCCACCCCCTTTGCCAAGGTGGTTGGCCTGTGATTCACACTACCCATGAATCGCGAGGAACTCGAGCGGCTTACGAAGCCTGAGTTGGTCGACCTGTTGCTGGGTCTGCAACGCCCTGACAAGACGTCGCGGACATCATCAAATCCGCCAT
>JANXSN010000066.1 GCA_025352685.1 Sphingomonadales bacterium | reverse complement strand
TTGCGCAGCAACAAGGGAAACCGGACGTACATCAGCACTACCAAGCGGATTACCTCCGGTGACGAGTTGAAACATCGAAACGGATTGGCCGGCTTGGCCCTCGATTTGCGGCTCATCCTTGCTCGCTAACATCGCCCTGCGGCATCTACCACTTTGGTCCGACAAAGCCGTCTCGCGCGATCTATGAGCGCTAGCAAATCTAAAATCGATACTGCTTGGGACCCCTCGCGATGACCTTTTTTCTCCCATTTTGTCAGTTACTTATCAGATCGGTGACGGGGGTCCAGCTTTCGACGTCGATCCACAACCTTGACAGTGCCCTGCGACATTTTGGACTTGCGCCAAGAGTAGTAAAAGCTACTTTACTTTTTAGGGACTTGTAACAGGGGGTAAGTTCATGGGCAGGTCTGGCCGCATCGGTCTTGCAGCTTTGGCATCATCGGCACTGGCGGGGCCGGTGCTGGCACAGGCGGTCGCTCCGGACAACGCCGTCCAGGAAATCGTCGTCACCGCACAAAAGCGCAGCGAAAACCTCCAGGACGTGCCGATCGCCATTACCGCGCTGACCGCCGAGACATTGCGCAACAAGGGTGTCGGCAATCTGCTCGGGCTGTCGGGCATCGCACCGGGCCTGCAGATCAAGACTGACGACAATGCCGCCAATCCGCGCATCTTCATCCGCGGCGTCGGCGTCAACGATTTCAACCCGTCGACCGCTAGCGCTGTCGGCATCTATGTCGATGGCATCTATGTCAGTTCGCCACTGGCGCAGCTGGCAAGCTTCTACGACCTCCAGCAGGTCGAGGTGCTGCGCGGTCCACAAGGCACGTTATATGGCCGCAACACCACCGGTGGCGCCATCAACGTCACGACCAAAAAGCCGACCGACGAACTGTCGATCGACGGCGCCGCCGAATATGGCCGCTTCAATTCGATCGATCTTCAGGGCGGCGTCGGCGGCCCGATCGTGCCGGGCAAGCTCGATGCCAGGATTTCAGGGCTGTTCTCGAAAAACGACGGCTATACGCTCGATCGTACAACCGGCCAGACTGGCAACAACACAAATCGCTGGGCATTGCGCGGTGCGCTGCGCTGGACCCCGACCGAGACTGTCACCGACGATCTGACGGTTAGCGTAAACCAGTCACACGGCGGTTCGATCCTCGCCTACAACCGCTCACTGCAACCGAATACGGCTACCGCCACCGGCCCCGACGGCCTGTGTGCGCCGGGATTTTACACGTCCGGCCAGTGCAGCAACGTCCTCGGTTACGCCAATACCAGCAAGAACCTTTACCAAGGCGACTATCAGTTCCTCGGTCGCGATGTCGTCAAATTGTGGAGCGTCGCCAATACTCTAACCTGGGACCTCGGCCCGGTCAGTCTCGTGTCGGTCACAGGCTACCAGCACGCCGATCGCAATGACCAGGAAGAAACTGACGCCAACCCGCTGCCGATCATCACGGCGAGCTATATCGCCCGGCAAAAGACCACCAGCCAGGAATTCCGGTTGCAGTCAAACAACAAGACCGGGTTGCGTTATGTCGTCGGCGCCTTTTATTCGTACGACGACCTCAACAACAATTCGCAGTATGACATCCTACGGGCGCTGCGGAATCCTACCCCAGAAAACCCAAGCGGCGCCGATCCTGCCAACAGCATCGCGCTGTTCGGCTGGCCGTTGACGCAGAAGACCCGCAGCTATGCGGTCTTCAGCCAGGCCGATTACGACCTGACCGAAAAACTAACGCTGACGCTCGGCCTGCGCTACGCCATCGATGACAAGGCGTTTCATTATTTCAGCAATGCCGAAAATGGCGCGATCCCGCTTTTCACCTTCGACCAGTCGAAAAGCTTTAAGTCGCTGTCGGGACGCCTGGGCCTGCAATACAAGGCGACCGACGACCTGCTGCTCTATGCCAGCTATAATCGTGGCACGAAAAGCGGCGGATTCTTCAGCGGCCAGACCACCGACCCCGCCGATCTGGGACCGTATCGCGATGAAAAGGTCAACGCTTATGAAGTCGGCGCCAAGACTGAATTTTTCGATCGCCGGCTGCGCGCCAATTTCTCGGCCTTCTATTACGACTACAAGGATTTGCAGGTCTATACAGCGATCCAGCGCGGCGAATTGACCGTCCAGCTGTTCACCAACGCCTCGGCAGCGCGCATCTATGGCGGCGAGGCGGAATTTTCGGCGACGCCGCTGAAGGGCCTCGACCTGTCGCTGGGCGTGTCGTTACTGCACGCCGAGTATCGGAATTTCGTTTCCGCAGGCAGAGACTATTCTGGCAACACCCTGCCGTCGGCGCCCAAGCTCAGCATGAACGGCACCGCACGCTACGAGGCGCCGGTCAGTTTTGGTACTGTGGTGGCCCAGGCCGATTTCACCTATCGGTCGAGCATCTTCTTCGACACCGCCAACACCGAGCGGTTGTCCGACAAGAACCGCACCTTCGTCAACGGTCAGCTTGGCGTGAAGCTGGCCAATTACGAATTCGGCATCTGGGGCCGCAACTTGTTCAACACGACTAATATCAGCGACATCACGCCGATCCCGGGCCTCGGCTTCGACATCTTCAGCGTCGGCATCCCGCGTACTTATGGCCTGTACGCACGCGTAAAATATTGACCGCTGAGGCGCTATTGGCTGGCGACACGCGCCATCACGGCTGGATCGGTCCGGTTCCGAGCCGTACCGAAGGAATCGCAACCTATTTCGTCGGCATCGCGGGCGTGATGTTCGCCGGCGTCGGACCGCTGCTGCTCGGTGGCCTCGAAGGCTTCGGCCGGCTGACGGCGGCACAACTGGGCCAGGCCGGCACGGCGGAATTGCTGGCCATGGGCGTGGCAGCGGCGCTCGCCGGTCCATTGCTTGGTATTCGCCACCTGCGCTGGGTCGCGGTGGTTTGCGGGCTAGCGATGGCGCTGCTCAATGAAGCGACGGCGCGGGTCTCCGGTGACACGCTGATCCTGGTGCGCGGTCTGATCGGCGTCCCGAGCGGCGTGCTGATCTGGCTGGTCACCGGCATGATCGTGCGCTCGCCACGCCCCGAACGTGGCGCTGGCATCTACATGACGACGCAGACGCTGGCGCAACTGGTGATGGTGGCGGCGATCAGTGCGCTGGTGCTGGCGCGCTGGGGCGTCGATGGCGGCTTTCGCTGCCTCGCGGGGCTGGGGCTGGCGACGGCGATTGCTGGATTTCTGGTGCCGGCGCGCTATGCAGCCATTGCGGAGGAGGCCGATGGCACCACCGAAAAGCGTCTACCGCCATTCCGCGGCTGGGTGGCGCTGGCGGCGGTGCTGCTGTTCCAGGCCTTCATCCTCGCCATGTGGATCTACGTCGAACCCTTGTCGCGGCAATCGGGCCATGCTCCCGCAGTCGCCGGCACGGCAATCTCGCTGTCGCTGGCGGCGCAGGTAGCCGGTGGCACCGTGGCAACGTTGATCGCCGGGCGCATCGCATGGGTTTGGGCTCTGTTTGCCGCGATCGTCGTCATGATCGCGGCACTCGGCGTGTTCGCTGTCTTGCCGGCGGCGCCACTGTTCCTGCTCGCCTCGGCGGTGTTCGGCTTCGCGTGGATCTTTGCGGCGCCGTTCTTCACGCCCCTGGCGATTGAAGCCGATCCAAGCCGGGGCGCGGCCTTGCTCGGGCCGGCGGCGTCGCTGCTCGGTTGCAGCCTTGGGCCATTTCTTGGCTCATTGGTAGTGAGCGATGGTGATGTTCGCGGATCGCTCGGCATGGCGGCGGCGCTGGCAGTCGGCTGCATCGCCATTGTCGCAGGACTGCACTTCACCCGTCGCTCGGCCTAAAGAGACGCCATGAATATCGCCATTCCGCTTGAGGCAAAGCTGCAACCGACACAGGCGCGTGCGCAGGACACCTATGAACTGGTGTTGCAGACTGCCGGCGAGATGTTGTGCGACATGGGTTTTGAGCAGCTGACGACCAACGCCATCTGCAAACGCGCCGGGCTGACCCCGCCGGCGCTGTATCGTTATTTTCCCAACAAATATGCGATCCTGAAGGTACTCGGCGATCGGCTGATGACGGCACAGGACGATGTCGTCATCGCCTGGCTCGAGGCAGGCGGCCTGACGGGCGCCACGTTCGAGGAACGCCTGGCCAAAAGCATCGCAAACCAGCGCGAGATGGTCGCCATCGCCCAGCGTTTTCCCGGCGGCGTCGCCATAGGAAGGGCCTTGCGCGCCGTGCCGATGCTTCAGGAGTTGCGCTTCATCTCTCGCGACATGATTGCCGACCGCTTTTACAGCGCTGTGCGGCCGCACTTCCCGGCGATTCCAGCTGTACGCCTGCGCGCTGCGATGCGCATGATCGTCGAACTCGGATATGCCGCATCCGAGATGGTTGTCGAGGAACCCGATCGCGAAGCCGACATCATCATCCGCGAGACATGCCTGTTGTTTGCGCTTTATTTTGAGCAGTTGCGATAACGGTAGCTTTAGCTATTATTTGAGTTGGAGATGCGTCATGGCGGAATGGAAAAACTGGTCGGAAAGCGTGGTGTCGACGCCGCGGGTGTTTGCCCGCCCGCGCAACGAGGCAGAACTCTCGACACTGGTGCTCGCCGCTCGCAAGTTGCGCGTTGTCGGCGCTGGCCATTCGTTCATGCCGTTGTGCGAAACCGATGACACACTGATTTCCATGACCGATTACGAAGGCACCATCGAGGTGGCACCCGACCGCAAGACGGTCTGGGCGCCGGCCGGCTGGGGTCTCGACCGGTTGACCGAGGCATTGTGGGCCGAGGGCCTATCACTGATCAACCAGGGCGATATCAATCCGCAGTCGCTGGCCGGCGCGACATCGACCGGCACCCATGGCACCGGCGCCGAGCTCGCCAGCATCTCAGCCCAAGCCTGCGGTTTTAAGCTGATGGGCGCCGATGGCCGGATCATCGAATGCGGCCCGGAGCTGCGCCCCGACCTGTACCAGTCGCAGCGGCTTTCCCTTGGGCTGTTCGGCGTCGTCACCGCAATCCGCATCAATGTGCTGCCAGCGTATCACCTGGAAGAGCGCGTCTCGCGCATGCCGCTCGGCGAAGTCATCGAGCGGATCGACGAGCTTGCTGCCGCGACCCGGCACATGGAATTCTTTGTGTTTCCCTATGCCGATCACGTCATTTTCAAGACGCTGCATCCGGTGCCGCCCGAGGGCCACTATGTCGATAGCAAGGATATCGATGAGACGGTGTTCCGTTTGATCTGCGATCTGGGTATCGTAGCGAAGCGGATGATCCCGACGCTGCAGCGCGCGATGATGCGGTTTTCCTCGCCGGATAGCCGACGCGTCGGCCCGGCCTACAAGATATTTCCGTCGGAGCGTACAATCCGCTTCGAGGAAATGGAATATGAGCTGCCGCGCGCCAATGGGCTGGCGACGCTCACTGATGCGATCAGCTATATCCGCAAGCACCAGATGCCGATCGCGTTTCCGTTCGAGTTCCGTCTCGCGGCTGCCGATGACATCTGGATGAGCCCGTTCAGTTTTGGCCCCGGAGCGTCGGTGTCGTTTCACCAATATGCCAAGATGCCATGGCGCAACGAATTCGCCGAGATCGAGAAGGTCTTCCAAGCCGGCGGCGGCCGGCCGCATTGGGCGAAGCGACATACGCTCACTGCGGCCGACGTGCACCGCCTGTACCCGAAGACTGCCGATTTTCTGGCAGTACGCGAGCGAATTGACCCCGGCCAGAAATTCGCCAACGCGCACATGACGCAATTGTTCGGGCTGGCCGACATCAGCAAGGCAAAAGCCGCATGAATGATTTCGAGCTGCATGGCCATTTGATCGGGCGCCAAGGTTCGCGTCGCGATCTCAACACGCCGGTGCTAATCGTCGATATCGAGGCGCTCGACCGCAACATTGCGACGATGGCGGCGTTTGCGGCCGCTAATGGACTGGCGCTGCGGCCGCACGCCAAGACCCACAAGAGCCCCGATATCGCCAGGCGCCAGATTGCCGCCGGGGCGATCGGTAGCTGCTGCGCCAAGCTGGGCGAGGCCGAGGCTTTGGCCGATGACGGCGTTACGACGGGACTGCACATCACCTCGCCGGTGGTGTCCCCGCCAGCGATCGCGCGGCTGGTAGCGCTGAACGCCCGGACCGAAGGCCTGATGTGCGTGGTCGACAACCCGGCGAACGTCGCCGCGATCGCCGCCGCAAACGGTGCCGCAAATGCTGGCGGCAAACCGTTGACGTTGATCATCGATGTCGATCCGGGCATCCGGCGCACCGGCGTCGCCTCACCGGCTGCCGCCGTCGAAGTGTTGGCCGCCATCCGGGCCGAACCTTCGCTGATATACGCCGGAGTCCAGTATTATTGCGGCATGCAGCAGCACATGCCGTCTTATGCCGATCGCGCCACCGCGATGGCTGAACGCGCCGATTATCTGCGCAGCGTCATCGCCGCCTTGGCCAAAGCTGGCGGCCCACCGTCGATCGTCACCGGTGGTGGCACCGGAACTCATCGCATCGACGCCGGGCTTGACCTGTTCACCGAGCTCCAGGTTGGATCCTATGTGTTCATGGACAGCCAGTATCTGGCCTGCGCGCTGACCACCGAAGGACCGTCGCCGTTCGAAACGTCGCTGATGATCGATGCGCGTGTCGTCAGCAACAATGCCGCCGGCATGGTGACGCTCGATGCCGGCTTCAAAGCATTTTCCACCGATGCCGAACCGCCGTTGGTGCTGGCCGGCGCACCAGAAGGCGCGAAGTATTTCTTCATGGGCGACGAACATGGCGCGCTGATCTGCCCTGAAGGGAATGCGCCCAGTCTGTCCGAAGTGGTGACGTTGGTAGCGCCGCATTGCGACCCGACGGTGAACCTGTACGACACCTATCACGTCGTCGCCGGCAACACGTTGCAGGCGTTGTGGCCGGTGGCCGGACGGGGTCGCTCACGCTGAGGGGAGCGACCGCGGCAGCAACTGGCAAGCGTTGCGGCAATGCATTGCGATCGTGTCTTCGGCCGCACCATCGAACGGTCTGGCGGACACGGCACCGCCGCTACCATCCGGCGCCGCCCGGTTGCCAAGCGCCTCAATATTTTGTCGTTATGCCGAGTTGTAGTCGGCGCTTTTGCTCGGGTGCCGGGATCGCGTTGCGTGCCGACTCGCGCGACCGCTTCAGATCCCGCGCAATCGCCTTGATCGGGTTGGCTCCCGTTGGCTCTGCCAAAGGGCACTGTGACACGAATGCGGCACGGCGTACTTAGCAATGGCAGCCAACGCGGATGAGCCGCAAACCCAGAGCTGCGCCGCCGAGCCCGTTTCGCTATTTCAACAGCTCGCCGGAGGTGATCCGACTGGTTGTGATGATGTACGTCAAATACCCGCTGTCGCTTCGGAACGTCGAGGACCTGCTGGCCGAACGTGGGACAGACATTTGCCGCGAGACGGTGCGGTTTTGGTGGAACCGCTTCGGACCAATGTTCGCTGCCGATATCCGCCGGAAGCGTGTTGACCGCATGCAGGCCTATACCCCTTGGCGCTGGCATCTCGACGAGGTGTTTGTGAAGATCAACGGCGAGAAGCACTATCTGTGGCGGGCCGTCGATCATGAGGGCGAGGTTCTGGAAGCCTTCGCCACGGTGCTGTCAGTCGTCTAATCGCATCCCGGTCAAGGGGTTTTTGAGCGCATTTGTTCGATCTACGATTGGGTCATCGTAATTATGAGTGGTCAGGTGGGCGGTTTTAGCTTCAGTCGCACCGGTCACAGTCGTTTGGCGGATACATGGTCGTCTGCGCGGTCGAGGCAGGCTCGCCGCATGATGGGTTTTCGTGGGTCGGGCCTTCCAATGTCTTCTACGCATTTTGTCCGATTGTGGGCAGTGCAACTGACATCGCGGAATGGTCCGGTCCGCGCCCCGACAGGGACGGCTCAGCGCATCCAAAGTATGGACGCAAACGATAAATTGCTCGTTCTCTTTGCTCGGGTGAACCTCTCAGGCTGCGGCAGCTATTGAACGATCGAACAGTTCGCCCGTTTTGAGCATGGTGTGCATGATCACGGCGAGTTTGCGCGCAACGGCAACGGCGGCGCGCTTGAAGCCGATAGTCTCCTTGAGTTTCAGGCCTGGAGTGCCTTATCATCCGCAGACCCAGGGCAAGATCGAGGCGTTCATCGAGCACGATAATCATCACCGCTACCACTAAAGCCTGAGCAATGTGACGCCAGCCGACGCCTACTTCGGCAGGGCCAAAGCAATCCCCGCCAAGCGCGCCCGCATCAAACGCATCACCATCGAGCATCGGCGCTCGCAACACCGCAAACTCGCCGCTTAACCATCAACCCCCAGATGAGGCCAACACTGCGCTGATCAACGCCGCTAAATGTCCCAAATGATCTGACGACGAACAGTCCCGAACGCAGGCCGTACGGAATGAGTAGATCCCAAATTCTTTCTACACAAATCCCACACAGGCAAGATGTGCGGTATTTTATCGATATCTTTCAGAGGGTTAGTAAGATCCTAAGATCTGGAGCGGGTGAAGGGAATCGAACCCTCGTCGTAAGCTTGGAAGGCTTCTGCTCTACCATTGAGCTACACCCGCAAAGCCGCACAAATGTGCGGCTTCTGCTTCGTACTATGACGTCAGCTTATAATTTCCATATCCAGAGCTGCGACAACGCCAGAATACGACTGCCACAACGATGCCGTTCTGGTCAACACATACGGGCCGTGTTCGCCCAACTTCTTCGGGCGACGAGCCCATAATGCCTGTGATCTCTGCGTCGCTGAGCTCAGTTCCGGTCATCAGGCACTTCGCAAAACTACCCCTGCATCATGCAGAAGCGTTTGGGACGTTCACTCGGTCCTTCATCGACACAGGAAATACCTGCTTTGTCTCGTCTCTGTGAGATCGTTTCGGTCAGGCAGTCGGGTGTCCAGGGTTGGCCACCCCAATCAACCAGGACGGTCTCGACGCTGTTTTTGCGCAGTCAAGCTTGAGGATTCTTCCGTGGCACATCGAGCCCTGGTCCGTACTGCGACCGTTGCAGAGCGGCACGGGCTGCGAATGCCTCTCGACGCCTATTTGCAAGCGCGCAAACGCCGACGCCTTGACAAGAAGCAGCATTCGACCCGCGCCGTTTCGCAGCGCGCCGGACCGCGCCGATGTCGCAACACGCGATCATCGCCCCTTTGTTGACTAACGGCAAGCTGACGTACTGGAACAGAGTGCAGAGTTACCTTAGGTATCGAGGTTATTTGACAGGCGGGTGCTGGCGCGAGCCACGGCACGAGTGCTCCCAGGGAGAGTTATATGGCGGACGTCCGGCTGGAGCGTGCTTCGAAATCTTTCGCTGCTGTCGAGGTCCTACGCGACATCGACCTCCAGATCGACGACGGCGAATTTGTCGTTTTCGTCGGACCCTCGGGGTGCGGCAAATCCACTCTGCTGCGCGTCATCGCAGGGCTCGAGAACTTATCCGACGGCGAAGTGTTGATCGGCGGACGGGTCGTCAACGATGTGGCACCGGCGGATCGTGGCATCGCCATGGTTTTTCAGTCCTATGCGCTCTATCCCCACATGAGCGTTCGCGAAAACCTTGCCTTCGCGCTGAAGCTCCAGCGCCTTGCGCAAACTGAAATAGACGCACTGGTTGGTTCCGCGGCGGCGACGCTCGACATTACTCATTTGCTCGATCGCAAACCCAAACAATTATCGGGCGGGCAGCGCCAGCGGGTCGCAATCGGCCGCGCGATCGTGCGCAAGCCGAAGGTCTTTCTTTTCGACGAGCCGCTGTCGAACCTTGATGCTGCCCTGCGCGTGCGCATGCGTTACGAGTTCGCCAATCTACACAAATCGCTCGGCACGACGATGATCTATGTTACGCACGACCAGGTTGAGGCCATGACATTAGCCGACCGCATCGTCGTGCTGTCGGGCGGGCGGATCGAGCAGATCGGCACGCCGCACGAACTATATGAGCATCCAGACACGGTCTTCGTTGCCGGGTTCATCGGATCACCCAAGATGAATTTGCTACCGGCAACCCTGATGTCGAGTGCAGCATCGGGAGCAGTCGTGCAGATCGCCAGCGGAGCGACGATCCGCACTTCGATCGATGCGGCTTGCTTGGCACCGGGCACCGCAGTCACTCTCGGTATCCGGCCCGAGCATTTCACGATCGGGGGCAGCGTGAACCGCCTTGAAACAGTGGTTCGCTTCGTCGAATCGCTGGGCAGCGCTCACTACGGCTATCTCGATCTGCCTGGCTTCGACGAACAGCTGACCTGCGCGCTACCCGAGCGGATGCCCGTCGGTACAACAATCGCGGTCAACCTACCGCCTGATCATCTCTATCTGTTCGACGCGGCGGGCAGCGCAGTTTCGCGGCCTCGCAACTGAAACGGCTGGTTCACCGCGTCAACGATCCAGAATAACGAAACAAACCTCTTGGCATTTCACCATGTAACCGGTTACATCGCATGAGTGAAACCGGTTACATGTGTCACTTAGGCGCGGAGTGGTCGAGCGTCGCTGAGCCATTGGTTTCATGCGGGAGAGGATTTATCTAGCCATGCGCACGAGCACGATCAGGGACGTCGCGCGCACTGCGTCGGTTTCTGTAGCGTCGGCGTCGCGGGCGCTAAATGGCCATAGCGGCGTAGCGCCATCAACACGCAAGAGCGTCCTCGAAGCGGCAGCCGCGCTGAACTACGTACCGCATCTCGGCGCACGCAGCCTTTCCACAAAACGTTCGAATACGATCGGCGTCGTCCTGCCCGACCTGTTCGGCGAGTTCTTTTCGGAAATTATCCGCGGTATCGATTACGCAGCCCACCGCCGGGGGCTCCAGCTGCTACTCTCGAACATGCACGGCAGCGAGCGCGAAACTGCCGCGGCGCTGCGCGCGATGCGCGGGCGGGTGGATGGGCTGCTGGTGATGTCGCCCCAACTCGACGCCGATGTTCTCTCACACAATCTGCCGAGAGGTCTCCCAGCCGTTATTATGAATGGCTGGATCGATAGTGGGCGTTATGCATCCATCGCGATCGACAACTCCGCGGGCGCTCACGCGGCGGTCACGCATCTGGTAGCGCAAGGCTGTAAGGTCATCGCGCATCTTGCAGGCCCCGAAGGCAATGCCGACGCTCAGGAACGCGCGCTTGGCTTTAGAGCGGCGGTAGCGAAAATGCTGGGCGATCGTGATCCGCTGATCATCCGAGGCGATTTCAGCGACGAAGCAGGGGTAGGAGCCGGTAAGCTACTCGCCGCGCAGCATTCCGGCGTCGACGGCGTATTTTCTGCGAACGACGTCATGGCGATCGGCTGCATGACCGCGCTTTTAGAGGCTGGCGTATGTGTACCCGACGACGTCGCTGTGGTTGGTTTCGACGATGTGCCTATCGCGCGGTACGTCACGCCCGGGCTCACCACGATGCGCGTCCATATCGCCGAACTCGGAGAGCGCGCGCTCGACTTGCTCATCACGACAATCGAAACCGGCGACGCACCCGAAGTGGCAGCTGAACTCCTGACCCCTGAACTCGTCGTCCGCGCTTCGAGCGCACGCACGGGCAACCCCACAATTAAAAAAGCCCGGACATTCGGGAACAAGGGAGAGTAACATGAACAAGCTTATAAAGGCAGGACTACGCACGGCGCTTGTGTCGACCACCGCTTTGGGCGGTGCGGCAACGATGATAGCCCCTGCTGCTGCACAAACGACAACGGCGACTGTTCGCGGGCAGGTGCGATCTCCCGACGGGACGCCCGAAAGCGGCGCGACGGTTGTCGCGGTCAATGCAGGCACCAATCAGACGTTTCGCGCAAACACAAACGCTAACGGCGATTATGTGCTCACTGGTTTGCAGGCCGCTGCATATAATATTATGGTCACCGGCAAGACTGGCTCTTTCCAGCGGCTGGTCCGCGTCGGCGTCGGACAAAGCGCAAGCCTCGACATCGCGCTCGGATCACCACCTGCCGCAACGAGCGCAGTGGCGGACGACAGCGCGGCGATCGTCGTCACGGCCTCCGCGCTTACCGAAACCCGGACGTCTGAAATTGGCACCAACATTAGCCAGCAGCAGATCGAAAATCTGCCGCAGAACAACCGCAACTTTCTGAATTTCGCAAACTTGGCGCCGGGGATTACCGTCAACAGCGCTGACACGCGCCGGACGTTTGCAGGCGGGGGCATCAGCACCGATCCCAACGGAGAGCCCCTCGGGGGGCCCCAGGTGAACGTCTTCATTGATGGTGTAAGCCTCAAATCTAACCTTCAGCAGGGCGGCATCGTTGGGCAGGACGGGAGCCGCGGCAACCCGTTCCCGCAGCTCGCAGTGCAGGAGTTTCGCGTCATCACATCGAACTACAAAGCCGAATACGAAGATGCCGGAACCGCGATCATCACCGCAATTACGAAATCGGGCACTAACGAATTTCACGGCGATCTTTTCGGGACATATCAGAGCCAAGGCTTGATCGAGCGCGATTTCTTCCAGAAAAAAAACAATCAGCCCAAGCCGGATCTGAAGCGTTATCAATTCGGTGCCGCGCTTGGCGGGCCCATCATCAAGGACAAGCTATTCTTCTTCGTAACCTATGAAGGCAACATCCAGAACCGCTCATCAAGTGTTATTCCGAACGGCGATGCTGTACGCCAAGCCAGTTTCGAAGCCGCGTCGGGCTTAAAGCTCGCCGATTTTACCGGTAGCTTCTCAAGCCCATTCCGCGAGCACCTCGGTTTCGCCAAGCTGACTTGGCAGGTCGACAACAATAATTTGGTCGAGTTCACCGGCAGTGTGCGCAAGGAAACCGATCTGCGCGATTTCGGCGGTGATACAGCGCGCAGCCGCGGTACCGACATCACCAACGACACTTATACCGGCAAAGTCCGCTGGCAGCACACAAGCGACAAATTCATCAATGAACTGGCGATCGACTATCTGAAGCTAAATCTAGCCTTCGGCAGCGCTGCCGGGACCGAGTTCGGTCGTGGTTACGACGGTGTGATAAATATCGGTGGTCGCCCGGACTTCCAGAACGTCAAGCAAAGCGGCCTCACGTTCCGCGACGACATTACCTTTACCGATCTCGGTGCGCACACGCTGAAATTCGGCGCTAAAGTATCGTTGCAGAAATACAACGTCGGCGGTAGCGGACCGTTTGCCAATCCGCTGTTCAATTTCCGCATCGACGCAGTCAATAATTTGGACTTCCGCCAGCCGAGCGAAGTAAATTTCGGTGTCGGCAATCCGCAGATCAACGCGAAGACGACGCAGGTTGGATTGTTCGCTCAGGATGACTGGCAGATAAACAATAACTTGCTCGTAAATCTGGGTCTGCGTTGGGACTATGACTCGAATTCAAAGAACAACGGCTTTGTGACGCCTACCGCGGCAGCTGCCGCTTTGCGCAACTTGGGCGCCGATCCGCGCATTGGCAGTTTCTACAACGTTGAGAACTATATCTCGACGGGCAGTAACCGAAAAGTCGATCTGAAGCAGTTTCAGCCGCGGGTGGGTTTTTCGTACGATCTGAAGGGCGATCAAAACACGGTCTTCTTTGGCGGCTATGGCCGCTATTATGACCGTGTGCTCTTTCGCAATGCCGCCGAAGAAAGCCTGTTCACGCAATATCAGCGCGGCAACATCCAGTTTTCGCGTGACGGTCTTTCGCGTAACGGACAACCCACGATCCAGTTCCAGCCGCAGTATCTGACGCCGGCTGGCTTCGCTGCACTCTTGGCAAGCCTCTCCAACAACCCGACGTCGCCCGGAACGAGCGAATTGCGCGTGATCCCCAACGATCTAAAGTCGCCCCATACCGATCAGTTCGCGATTGGTGTCCGCCAGCGCTTCGGGCCAGTACGCACCTCGTTGAGCTACAACTACATCATCGGCAGCGATCAGGTCGGCTATGCGCCGCTCAACCGGTCCGTTGCCACGAATGCAGGCGGATTTTACGACTTCATCCCGCTGATCAACGGGTATTCAAATGCGGTGGCGGCGTTCAACACGCGAGCAACCAGGTATCACGGCATCTATTTCACCGCCGACAAGCCCTACACAAAAGCTTCAGGGTTCGGCGTGGGGTTGGCCTACACGATGAGTTTCTCGAAAGAGCGCGGATTTGCATTCAACTTCGATTTCCCCAACATCGGCGCTCGTCCTTATGTGCCGAATGCGGGAGATGTGCGGCATAAGGTGGTCCTGAATGGCATCGCTGATCTGCCTCTCGGTTTCCAGATTTCGGGGCTCGCAACGATCTCGAGCCCGCAGCCCTTTTTCGTGATTGATGCATCGGCCGGCTTCGGCGCGCGCGACATTCTGTTTCCAGGCAATGTGGGCAAACTGCCGGCGTTCGTCCAAGTCGATCTCCGCCTGAAGAAAGACCTTACGATATTCGGCGGCAACACGCTGTCGTTGACGGCCGAAGTCTTCAACTTGTTCAACCGTGCCAACTTTGGAGGCGCGGATGGCTTCATTCCGCCAGGCGGCAATGCGAATTTCGGTGTGCCTAACGGCCTTTCTGGGCCGCCGCGTAGCTTTCAGTTCGGCGCGGCGTTCAAGTTCTAGCCGTGCGTTTCCGTGGCGGCCTTCGCGTTTTACAAAATTCGCGAGGCCGCCTCGATTATTGTGTAGTCTGCGTAAAGGGAGTTTCCCGTGCCCACACGCCGCGCTCTTCTCGCCGGATCGGCGCTAACCTTGGCTGGCCTCGGCATCCGCTGCGCGCCCGGCAGCACGGTCGTAGCGGCTACCCCTGTGACGGGCATGATCGGAGATCTGCAAGAACGCACCTTCCGCTTCTTCTGGGAGACGACGGAGTCCACGACGGGACTCGCACCCGATCGCTGGCCCACGCCGTCGTTTTGCAGCATCGCAGCTGTCGGGTTTGCGCTAACTGCCTACCCGGTTGGCGTAGCAAACGGCTGGATTACCCACGTTCAGGCACGGGAGCGGACGCTCGCTACGCTCGAGTTCTTCGCAAACGCCCCGCAAGGTCCGCAAGCGACAGGTGTTAGCGGTTACAAAGGCTTTTTCTATCATTTCCTCGAGATGAAAACTGGGCACCGTTTCGGTGCTACCGAACTGTCGACGATCGACACGACCTTGTTGCTGGGCGGTGTATTGTTTGCGCAGAGCTGGTTCGACGGCGACGATGCCGAGGAACGCCGCATCCGTAGTTTAGCGGACCAGCTTTACGGTGCGGTAGACTGGGCGTGGATCAGGCCACGCGCTCCGCTAATTTCTATGGGCTGGTCGCCTGAAGGCGGGTTCATTCCGCACGATTGGAACCAGTATAACGAAAGCCTGCTGCTCTACCTGCTTGCGATCGGATCGCCGACACACGCTGTTCCGCCCGCGACTTGGGCGGCGTGGAGCGCGCGATTCGACGCCGTCTGGGATGCAAGTGGAACGCGCCCGCACCTCGCATTCGCACCGTTATTCGGGCACCAATACAGTCACGTGTGGGTCGATTTTCGAGGTATCCGGGACCCGTACATGCGCACCAGAGACATCGATTATTTTGAGAACAGTCGCCGCGCCACGTTCGCACAGCGCGATAATGCTATCGCCAACCCCGGCGGTTTCGTAGGCTATGGCGCCGATATCTGGGGACTGACCGCGTGCGACGGGCCCGGTGATTTCAAGCACAAGTCCGGCATACGTGTGCGCGAATATCTCAGCTATTCAGCGCGCGGTCCCGGCGACCGTGACGATGGCACGCTCGCACCGACTGCCGCTGCGTCGTCGATCGCATTCGCCCCTGAAATCGTGATCCCAGCAATCGAGGCGATGCACGCGCGATACGGACGCGCCATTTACAAGAAATATGGGTTCGTCGACTCGTTCAATCCGACGCTAACCGATCCGGCGGCACCGGTGCAGCATGGCACGATTGTGCCTGGGATCGGCTGGGTCGATAGCGATTATCTCGGCATCGATCAGGGGCCTATCGTCGCAAGCATCGAAAACTGGCGCACCGGTATGATTTGGGCCACGATGCGCAAGAATGCGCACGTCCGGCGTGGACTGCAACGTGCCGGGTTCACCGGCGGCTGGCTCGGATGAAGATTGCGGCGCTTCTTTGGCTCACCGCCTCGCTAGCCCTGGGTAGCTGCGCGCCGCCGTCAACCCGAACCACGCTCGAGATATGGGCGATGGGACGCGAGGGCGAAGTAATCGGCGCGGTGATCCCCGCATTCGAAAAGGAGAACCCCGGGATAAAGGTGCGGGTCCAGCAACTTCCGTTCTCGGCAGCGCACGAAAAGCTGCTCACCGCGTTCGCGGGCGACGCATTGCCTGATATGGCCCAGCTCGGGAACAGCTGGGTGCCAGAGTTCGTCGCTTTGCATGCACTCGCACCGCTCGACAAACGCGTCGCTGCTACTCCGGCAATCGACCGGGCTGACTATTTCCCCGGCGTATGGGATTCCAACATCGTCACCGGCAAGCTCTATGGGGTACCTTGGTATGTAGACACGCGGCTGCTGTTTTACCGCCGCGATCTGGTAAAGCAGGCTGGATTCAACGGCCCGCCAACCAGTTGGTCGGAATGGCACGCACAGATGGTGGCGATCAAGGGCATCGTTGGCGCTAAGTCCTACGCCACCTTCTTGCCGCTTAACGAATATGAGCCGCTCGTCGTGCTCGGGCTCAATCAGCCAGAGGAAATGTTGCGCGACGGCGGGCGTTATGGCAATTTTCGCGGAGCGGGCTTTAAGCGTGCGCTAGGCTTTTACCTTGAGATCATGCGTGAAAAGCTTGCGCCGGTCGCAGCGAACACCGAGATCGCAAATGTTTGGGACGAGTTCGATCGCGGCTTTTTCAGCTTCTACATTACCGGCCCTTGGCAAATCGGCGAGTTTCAGCGCCGCCTGCCCGCGACCCGCCAGAGCATTTGGATGACTGCACCGATGCCTGGTCCCAACGGCCCCGGCAGCTCGAACGCGGGCGGTTCGAGCTTGGTCCTGTTCAAGACTTCGGACAAGCAGGAGGCGGGTTGGAAATTAATTGAGTATCTCTCGCGCCCCGCGGTGCAGGTTAAGTTTCACGGATTGACCGGTGATCTGCCGCCGCGCCGCAGCGCTTGGGCCGCGCCGTCGCTGCGCGACGACCCCTATTCGCGCGCTTTTGCCGAACAATTGCAGCGCGCCAAGCCGACGCCTAAAGTACCCGAATGGGAACGGATCGCGACCGAAGTGCGCCTTATCGCCGAATCCGCCGCCCACGGCCGCCTGACCGTCGATCAGGCAGCTACAGAGATGGACGCACGTGCCGACGCCATCCTCGCTAAACGGAGGTGGATGCTCGATCAGGGAACGGTGCGATGACGCGCGACAACGCGGCCTGGGCGTTCGTCGCACCCGCGCTCGTCGCACTCGGGCTTTTTTTCTTTCTACCCGTTGTCGCGGCGCTGCTGCTGAGCTTCAGTGATTTTGACATTTATTCGCTGTCCGATATCCGCAATCTGCGCTTTGTCGGACTCGATAATTACATCACGCTGCTGCAGACAGCGTTATTCTGGAAGGCACTGGGCAACACGCTTTATTTCGTGATCCTCGGCGTGCCGCTGTCGATCGCGCTCTCGCTCGGCGCGGCGTTGCTTATTAATTCGAAGATTGCGCGGTTCAAAGGGCTGTTCCGCACGCTCTATTTCGCGCCGGTCGTCACCACGCTTGTCGCGGTTGCGGTGATCTGGCGGTATCTGCTTCATACCAAATACGGGCTGATCAACTGGGGGCTGAGCGGCGTTGGCCTCGATCCGGTCGACTGGCTCGGCGACCCAAATTGGGCGATGCCGGCAATCGTGATCTTCGCGGTGTGGAAAAATTTTGGTTATAACATGATTATCCTGCTTGCTGGGCTTCAGACGATCCCCGAGGAGCTTTACGAGGCAGCCAAGATCGACGGCGCGGGGCGCTTCGCACTGTTCCGCTACGTAACGTTGCCCACGCTTGCGCCGGTCATGCTGGTCGTCTCGATCTTGACGATGGCAGGCTATTTCCAGCTATTTGCGGAACCCTATGTTATGACGCAGGGTGGACCTGTCGAGAGCACTGTCTCCGTCCTTTATTTCATGTTCGAACAGGGCTTCAAATGGTGGAACCTCGGTTTCGCTACGTCGGTGGCGTTTGTGTTGTTTCTGATCCTGTTCGCGATCACAATCGCACAGCTCAAACTTTCGCAGCGCTGGAGCGACCAATGAGGCGCGACGTCATCTTGACCAACGCGCTGATGTGGGCGCTCGGGCTGTTCGCAGTTGCGCCACTGATCTGGATGCTCGCCGTTTCGGTAATGCAGCCGGGCGAAGCAGCGCATTTCCCGCCCCCGCTGATCCCTGCCGCGCCGACCATGGTCAACTACGTCCAGTTGTTCGCGTCGACCGACATGGCGCGCTACTTCGCCAATTCGCTGTTGCTTGCGTGTTTAGCGACCGCGCTGTCGCTAACATTTAATGTCATGGCGGGTTACGCTTTTGCCAAGCTGAAGTTCGCCGGACGTGACCGAATTTTCCAGTTTCTGCTAACTGCACTCGTAATCCCGTCGCAGGTCGCGATGATTCCGCTTTTCTTGATCTGCAAGAAGATGGGGCTGGTCAATTCGTTCGGCGGCGTTCTGATTCCGTCGATCGCAACAGTGTTTGGCATCTTCCTTGTTCGCCAATATGCGCTCGCCATTCCCGACGAAATGCTTGAAGCAGCGCGGATCGACGGCGCGAGCGAGTTCCGGATATTCCGAGTTATCGTACTGCCGTCGCTTGGGCCGATCCTCGTAACCCTCGCAACGTTCAGTTTCCTTGGCAGCTGGAGCGATTTTCTCTGGCCGCTCATTATCCTTAACGACGGCGACAAGGCGACACTACCGGTTGCGCTTGCCAATCTCAGCCGCGAACATGTGCAGGATTTCGAACTGATGATGGCAGGCAGCGTCGTCACCTTGCTGCCGGTGCTAGTCCTGTTCGTGGTGCTTCAACGCTATTATATTTCCGGCCTGCTGGCAGGCAGCGTGAAGGGATGAAGGCGCTCGTCCTTGTTGCATTGCTGACGACCGGAGCGGCGCCCGAGAGCGGTGGGACGACGCTCGACGCGATGGAGAGCATCGGACCGTGGCAGGCCAAGTCGTCCGACGGAGTCGCCGCCAGCGTGTCGACGGTCCTCGGCCATGACCGCAAGGCCGTTCGGCTTGACTGGAATTTTGCCAAGGTTTCGGGCTATGCGTACGCCCGAAGGTCTCTCGCGCTCACGCTGCCCGCGAATTATATGATCAGTCTATGGGTGCGTTGGACCGGCGGGACGAACAATCTCGAATTCAAGCTGGTCGATGCGAGCGGTGACAATGTCTGGTGGGTGTCACACCCCGACATCGCGCTCAAGTCCGGCTGGCAGAAGTTGATCTTCCGCAAGCGCGATTTGCAGTTCGCGTGGGGTCCGACGACTGACAAGGTTTTGCACAAGGCCGCGAGCGTCGAACTCGTCGTCAGCCGCGGGCGCGACGGCGGTCAAGGAAGTCTGGATATTGACCAACTTGAGCTGACTGAACTCCCCGTCTTGCCTACCACTTTGCCTTCGCCCCAGCTGTCGGCGACGAGCGGCGATGCACGGCTGGCAATGGACGGAGATCCTGAAACGGCGTGGGAAGGGAATGGCCCGCTGACAATTGATTTCGGCGGTGCGAAGGAGTTTGGCGGTATCGTGCTACGCTGGCGGGGAACGGTGCCCGATTATCGCGTCGAAACGTCGAGCGACGCCAAACAATGGGATGTGCGCCGCCACATTTTGGGCAGCGATGGAGGCGACGACCCGATTGCGCTGCCTGAGACCCAAGCGCGCTACCTGCGTATCGTTGCAGCAGCTCCGTCACGACTCGCCGAGATTGAGGTCAAGCCGCTTGAGTGGGCGGCGACCCCCAACGCCTTCATCGCCTCGCTCGCCAAGACTGCGCCGCGCGGCACTTTCCCACGAGGTTTTTCGGGCGAGCAAAGCTATTGGACACTGGTTGGAACCGATGGCAGCGCGGCATCCGCCCTGCTGGGCGAGGACGGAACGGTCGAACTCGGCAAGGGGAGCTTCTCGCTCGAGCCATTTGTCGAAATCGGGAGCAAGCGCTTCGGCTGGGCCGATGTGACGTCCACCCAGAGCCTGGCTGACGGCTATCTACCGATGCCTGCAGTAACATGGCATGCGTCCGGCTGGACGCTCGAGACAGGCGCCTTTTCCGATTCATCTATCGTGCGCGGCCGGATGATGATCCGCTACATTTTCACTAATCACGGCGCGGCCCCACTCTCGGCGCATCTGCTGCTCGCCGCCAGGCCATTCCAGGTCAATCCGCCGGCACAATTCCTGAGCCAGCGCGGCGGCGTCAGCGAGATCGCCGCGCTGCGCTGGCAGGAAGGCGCGCTGACGGTCATTGGCGCAGCCGAGCGCGGCGCGCCTATGACGGTCGTACGACCACTTGCGGCGCCCGACGCGGTGGCGCTTGCGCGCTTCGGGGCGCGTGGCTCACTTTTTCCTAGCGCAGATTCGCAAGCAGTTACCGACGAGACCGGGCTTGCGTCAGGGACATTGCGATATGACCTCCAGCTTGCCGCCGGCCAGTCACGAACGATCCTCGTCGCCGCCTCCGCCCCCGGCGAGCACTTCGCCCCGGTTGCCGGTCCAGTTGCATTCGACAAGGCAGAGGCTTCGACCGCGGCCTATTGGCGCAACCGCCTTGACCGCGTCGAGATCAAGGTGCCGGCTGCCCATCAGGCGCTTGTCGACACGGTACGCACCAGTCTTGCGCATATCTTGATGAGCCGCGAGGGCCCGATCCTGCGCCCCGGTACGCGTAGCTACGCACGGTCATGGATCCGCGATGGCGCAATGATCTCAGAGGCACTCCTGCGTCTCGGTCATTCTGACATCGTCGCGTCCTACGCCGACTGGTACACACCATACATCTTCTCCAATCGGAAAGTGCCGTGCTGCGTAGATTTCAGGGGCGCCGACCCAGTGCCGGAGAACGATAGCCAGGGCGAATACATCTTCCTTGCGACAGAGTTGTACCGTTACACCGGCGATAAAAAGCGGCTCAACAGATCCTGGCCCGCGATCCTTGGGGCCGAGCACTATATGGAGACACTGCGCGCCGAGACGGCGTCGCGCAACGTTCCCGATCACCTGCGCGGACTGATGCCGCCATCCATCAGCCACGAGGGTTACTCGGCCAAGGCACAATACAGTCTGTGGGACGATTTCTGGGCGTTACGCGGATATAGGGACGCCAGCTTCGCCGCGAAAATGCTGGGTAAACCCGAAGCGGGCGGGATCGCGCGGCACCTCGCTTCTTTCCAGAAGAATTTGCACTTCGCGATCGCTTCCTCAGCGAAGTATTGGAACGTAAATCATATCCCTGGAGCGACCAGTCTCGGCGATTTCGATCCCACTTCGACGACGATAGGACTAGACCCGGCAGGTGAGCAGGCGCGGCTCGATCCGAGCCTGCTCGCAAACACGTTTGACCGGTACTGGAGAGAGTTTGTCGCCCGCCGCGACGGCAGCAAGCCATGGGACGACTATACGCCCTATGAATTACGCAACGTTTCGGCAATGATCCGACTGGGGCACCGCGAGCGCGTCGATCCGATGCTCGACTTCTTCTTCGCAGATCGCCGTCCAGCCCTGTGGAACGGGTGGGCCGAGGTTGTCGGCAAGGACCCGCGCGCAGTGCGCTTCATTGGCGACATGCCGCATACGTGGATCTCGTCGGATTTCATTCGCGCTGCGCTCGACATGTTTGCCTATGAGCGCGCGGACGACGGCGCGCTGGTAGTCGGCGCCGGCCTGTCGGATGCCTATCTCGCGGGTCCGGGTTCGAGCATACGCGGCTTGCGCACGCCGCACGGAAGGCTCGATGTAGCGCTGCGTGCCACACCCAAGAGGTTGTTGGTGACGGTCGGGGGCTCAGCCCGCCCGCCGGGCGGGTTCGTACTGCCCTGGCCGTGGAAAACTGCACCGGGTTCCGCACGGGTCGATGGGCGGAGAGCCGCATTCCGGGGCGGCGTGCTCGCAATTGCCGCGACCGGCAGGCCAATAACCATCGAGGTCGCGCGCTAATGCGCGGACCGCCGATCCTGCCATCGCTAGTCACGACAGAGCCGTTGTTGATCTTCGTTGAGCAATCGTGTGAGCGCGATCGTCAAGTTTATCGCGCTAACGTCAAGGGCCCAGCACAGGTCGTCGCAGAGTACCAGAAAATACCGTTTTTGCCCCTAGCCGCCGCACGAATAGCGGCAGGAACCGGCAGCCCTGGCCCAATAAAGGATCCTTCATGACGAAAACACCTTTCCCCGCCGAGTTTCTCTGGGGATGCGCCACTGCCGCTTATCAGATCGAAGGGTCGCCGCTGGCCGATGGGGCGGGCGCAAGCATCTGGCAGCGGTTCAGCCACGATCCCCGCCTGATGGCTGCAAAGGGTGATACCGGGGATATCGCGTGCGATCACTATAATCGCATGGAAGCTGATGTCAGACTTATGAAGGAACTCGGCCTGCAGGCGTATCGCTTTTCCGTTGCTTGGGGCCGCGTGCTTCCCGAAGGCGCGGGTCGGGTCAACGAGGCGGGGCTCGGCTTTTATGAGCGGCTTGTCGATTCGCTGCTGGCCAATGATATAGAGCCCCTCTGTACGCTTTATCATTGGGATTTACCCGTCGCGCTCGATGATCGTGGCGGCTGGCTAAACCGCGACATAGCGGACTGGTTTGCCGATTATGGACGGGTACTCTTCGAACGACTGGACGGACGGATCAAAAAGTGGGTGACGCTCAATGAACCTTGGGTCGTAACCGATGGCGGCTATCTCCATGGCGCACTCGCACCGGGACACCGTAACATGTTCGAAGCGCCAATCGCCACCCACAACTTGATGCGCGCACATGGTGCCGCCGTCAAAGCATATCGAGACGTCGGCAAGCACGAGATCGGCCTCGTCGTTAACCTCGAGCCCAAATACGCCGCGTCGGACTCGCCCGAAGACCGGGCTGCCACTGCGCGCGCTGACGCCTACATGAACCGACAATATCTGGATCCAGCGATTCATGGCCATTACCCCGCGGAACTGAAGGAGATTTTCGGGGAAGCGTGGCCGGACTGGCCGAAGGAAGATTTCGACCTGATTAAGCAGAAGCTCGATTTCATCGGGGTGAATTACTACACCCGCAACGTCACCACCGCGAACGACAGTTGGCCGCTCAAGGCTGGCCCGGTAGACCAAAAGCAGGCGACGTACACCACCACCGGTTGGGAGGTTTTCCCGCAGGGACTGACCGATGTGTTACTCTGGGTGAAGGAAAATTACGACAATCCGCCGCTGTACGTCACCGAAAATGGCGCTGCGTTTTACGATCCGCCAGTCGCGGAGGACGGTGTGATCGACGATCCGTTGCGGGTCGATTATCTCAACAGGCACATCGCCGCTATCGGCACCGCGATTGCCAAGGGTGCCGACGTGCGGGGCTATATGCTCTGGTCGTTCTTAGACAATCTCGAATGGTCGCTCGGCTATTCGAAGCGTTTTGGCATCGTGCACGTTAATTTTAAAACGCTCGAACGTACGCCAAAGAAGAGCGCACGATCATACGCGTCGATTATCTCGACAAATGCCGAATGCCTGTTCGACAAAAATTAAATTCGACGAGGTGTGGCAGACCGTATCACTGCGACATTATGCGTTGCGCGATATCCACACAGTTCGACCGCCGATCTGACCTCAACAAAGTGCTGTTGGAGAAAGTTTCCACCGCGACGCGAGGTCTGGCTTGATCGTATCTTCGGCGTGCTGATCGGACTACGGTGCCTCGATCGTCGGAGCCAAGTCTTGCGCGCGGCATCGAGCGGCAAGCCTGCTAGTGACTGTTGGGCATTTCAGCTCCCGCTTTCGGTTTAGGAGCGAACCAGACCGCAATAGCGGCAAGACCGAATGAGATCGCCGCGACGACGTAGACATGCAACACGCCCAGCGTCGAGGCCTGGGTGTCAACCAGCCGCTCGATCACGCTGCGCGACTGTTCCAGGGTCATGCCGGCGTCCTGCAACTTGGCCATCACACCAGCTGGGTTGTTCAGCGATGCGACGACATCCGATCGTGCAACGCGAGTGGAAGTATCCCAGGCCGACGACGCTAGAGCTGTGGCGATCGCCCCGCTTAGCGTCCGTGTAAAACTCATCAATCCTGCCGCCGAGATCTGGTCCTTGGTCGGAACGCTCGACAGCGCGAGCGCGGTGAGCCCTATAAAGAAGAACGGCATCCCCATCCCCTGCAAAAGTTGAGGTGTGGCGAGCGTCCAGTAGTTAACGTCGGCGGTCCATCCTGTACGCAGGGTCGAAACAAACCCCATCCAGACAATGCCTGCACAGACGGTAATTCTGAGATCCACCCGCCCTATCAGCCGCGCGGCAACAGGAGCGAGGGCGACCGCAAACACGCCGATCCACGCGACCGTAAAGCCCGACTGGGTTGCACTGTAACCAACCACTTGTTGCAGCCACAAAGGGGTTAGGACGACCGAGGCAAAGAATGCACCATAGGCCAGCGAAATGGCAACCGTCCCCGCCGCAAAACCACGATTACGAAACACGCGGATATCGACGATCGGCTCCGCCTCGGTAAGCTCCCATGCAATGAACAACGCAAAGGCGATCGCTGCGACAATCGCAAGGCCGAGAACCCAGCCTGACGAGAACCAGTCATTTTCGCGCCCCGTATCGAGCATGATCTGGAAAGCGCCGACTGCCACGACTAGCAAAACGAGGCCGCCAAGATCGATCTTCTTCTTCACAGGCTTGGTGTCGAAGCGCAAAACCAGGTTGCGGACTGAAAAGATGCAGATGCCAACGACCGGCAGGTTGATGAAGAAGATCCACGGCCACGACCAGTTATCGCTGATAAGGCCGCCGAGAATGGGTCCGATGATCGGTGCTGACGTGGTCGTCATCGCCCAGATTGACAGACCAACTGCTGCCTTGTTCTTGGGAAAAACCCGAAGCAGCAGCGTCTGTGACAGCGGCATCAGGGGACCTCCTGACAGGCCTTGCAGAATGCGGAAGATGATCAGTGCATCGATCGACCGCGACAGGCCGCACAGGAGAGAGAAAACCCCGAATCCGACCATCGAGATCAAATACCAGCGCACGCTGCCAAACCGTGCCGCCAGCCAGCCGGTGAGCGGCACACTGATCGCGTCGGCGACAGCATAGCTGGTGATCGCCCACGTCCCCTGCGTGGGTGAAATCGCAAGTCCGCCCGCGATATGGGGGATTGAGACGTTTGCGATCGTCGTATCGAGAACGACCACGAAGTTGGCGAGCGCAAGGCTCACGGCCGCCGCCCATAGCTTCCAGCCAGCCAGCGGCGGGCACTCACGGGCCAGGGCCGCACTTGCCATTTTTTTAATTGCCGCGTGTGTCGATTGTGGCCGTCATCGAAAGCCCGACACGCAAGGGATGCATCCGTAACTCGTATGGATCGAGCGCGATACGAGTCGGCAAGCGCTGCACGACCTTGACCCAATTGCCGGTCGCGTTCTGCGCCGGGATCAGGGCAAACGCGGCGCCTGTGCCCCCGGAAAAGCCCACGACACTGCCGTGGAATACAACGGAGCCACCGTAATAGTCCGATGTCAGCTTGACCCGCTGGCCAGGCTTCACGCCGCGCAGCTGGCTCTCTTTGAAATTTGCATCGACATAGGCGCTGGCAACGGGAACCAAGGTCATGATCGGCGCCCCTGCGGCAATCCGCTGTCCAACCTGGACCTGACGATTGGTAACAACGCCGTCAATCGGGGCGCGGATAACAGTCCGTGCCAGTCCTAGCCGTGCTCCCGCCAAGCGAGCGCGCGACGCCGCAACATCAGGGGCAGTCGCAATGTCTGTACCGCGGACCAGCGCCTCACTGGCGGCGACGTCGCTGTCGGCCGATGCGCTCGTCGCCTGAGCGGACACGATGCCCGCTGCGGCCAGATCCCGGGAAGCGCGGGCGGTAGCGTATGCAGCGCGGGCCGCGCTGAGTTCGTCCCCGGAAACTGCGCCGCTTCCCGCCAACGCTTCGCGTCGCGCCAGTTCGACGCGGGCACGTTCGAGCCCGGCATTGGCTTCGGCAAGGCGCGCGCGCGCCTGCGCGATATCGGCACCGCGCGAGGCAAGCTTGGCGCGCGCCGATCCTACCTGAGCAGCGGCTTGCCCGAATTTCTGCTGTGCCTGGACCAGCGCCGCCTCGGCGGTCGCCACATCGACCCTTGCATCAGCGTCATCCAGCACAACGAGCACGTCACCCTTTTTGACCGTCTGCGTGCCCGACACGCGCACCTCGGCAACCGGGCCTGACACCAGCGCAGTTACTTGGGCAACATCGGCCCCGACATAGGCATTGTCGGTTTCGACGCGCCCGGCCTGAGTCACAAAATACCAGATGCCCCAGACAGCAGCGGCGACAAGGACAATGATCATGATGATGGTGAGCAACCGCTTGCGGCGACCGGAATCAGTCGTCGGAGCGGTAGTCTCGACATCGTCGAACGTGGACGCAGCGTCGGCCATTATCTGGCTCCTGTTTGAATCGTTGGAGTGCGGTAGCCACCGCCGAGCGCGCGAACCAAGGCAATGTCGAGAGCCATGCGGCGTGCCTCGAGGTCGGCTACGGCGCGCCGCACCGAGAGCAACGTATCATCGGCGGTTAACACGGGTAACTGGTTCGACAATCCGCCGCGATACCGCAAATTGGCGATACGGGCCGCATCTTCCGACGAGACCAGGGCCTGACGCAAGTCCGAAAGCCGCGCCTCGGTTGCCCTTCGGCTGATCGTAGCATCGGCAGTTTCGCGCAGCGCCGTCAGCAAAGTCGCATCATAGTGCGCAACGGCGGCATCATAATCGGCGCGCACACTGCGGTAACGACCTTGTATGCGACCAGCATCGAACACCGGCAGGCTGACCGCCAGGCCGCCGTTTCCATAACTGGAGCCGTCTTGGAACAAACTCGACAAGCCAAGCGACTGGAGGCCGACAAGGGCCGTCAAGTTGAGATTGGGATAGAAGTCGGCGCGCGCGACCTTGATCCGATCGGCAGCGGCCTCGGCACGCAAGCGCGCCGCGACAAGATCGGGACGACGACCGACAAGATCGATGCCCGCATTTGCGGGGAGGCCCATCGGGGCGGGCTTGAGCGCCGGTCGTGCGATTGATCGGCCTCGGTCTGGCCCTGCGCCAACGAGTGCGGCAAGCCGGTTTCTCGTCAGTCCAATAGCCTCGTCGAGCGCAGCAATGTCGGCGCGCGCCTGCGGCACACGTGATTGGGCAAGCGAGAGGCTCCCCTGCGTATCGACACCAACAGCGACGCGCTGTTGGGTCAACCGCGTTGTGTCCTCCCGCACACGCAGCGCTTCGACCGCCACATCACGTTCAGCACTGTATTGGGCGAGGTCGGCGTAGGCCGAGGCGATCCCGGTCGTAAGCAACAACCGCGCCTGCGCGGCATCGACCCGGGCCGCTTCTGCCTCACCGCGTGCGGCAGCGAGGGCGGCGCGGTTCTTGCCCCAGAGATCGAGGTTGAACGACAGCGCCGCAGAGATGCGCCCGGTATCCTGAATGCCTTTGGGGACGAATGACGGGGGGATCCCAAGATTTTCGGACTGTTTGACGCCGCCGGCACTGCCGTCGATGGCCAGACTTGGGCTCAAAGCCGCTCCGGCCTGTTGCGCGAGCGCGTCCGCGTATCTCACCCGCGCTGAGGCTGCGGCAACATCGGGTGAACCGGCCAGTCCTTCGGCGATCAACGCATCGAGTTGCGGGTCGCCGAACGCCACCCACCAGCGATCGATCGGCCAACCCGCCGCTGTCGCGGGCAGTGAAGACACGGACGCCAGGCCAGCCGCTGGACGTGGCACCGGAGCGGAGCCGAGTTCCGGCACGGGCGCGCAGCCGTCGACGAGCCAGACAAACATGATTGTGAGGAAGAAACGAAGCATTTTGACGCGACCGTACTATCTGGTATCGCCACCCCATCGAGAAAAAAAAGTCAGTTGTCAATAAAAACGATACTATCCAGTATGATTACAGAGCCTGTCACGAGCGTTCCGTCGCGATCCGCACGTGAAACCAAGCGCGAGGCGTTTGTCGCCGTAGCGCGCGACGCATTTCTGACGCACGGCTATGCGGCAACTGCAATGTCCACCATCGCCGCAAAAGTCGGCGGATCAAAGACGACGCTGTGGAGCTATTTCCCTTCGAAGGAGGAGCTGTTTGCTGCAGTTGTCGACGAGCAGGTCGAACGTTACGGCCAGGCGCTCGAAGACTCGCTGTCGCCTGAACTACCGTTGCGCGAAGCACTCTATGGGTTTGGCATCGCGATGATGGGGATCGTGCTTACCCCCGAAATTATCGATTTGCATCGCCTAGTTGTCGGTGAGGCCGGCCGGTTCCCCGAAATGGGCACCCTTTTCTTCGAACGCGGCCCCAAGCGCGGCAAAGCCAAGCTGTCCGCCTATCTGACCGCTGCCATGACCAGTGGCCGGGTCTACCCCAGTGATCCCGAGCGGTTGGCCCGGCAGTTCGCGTATATGTGCCAGTCGAATTGCCATCAGGCGCGGTTGATGGGTCTTACGGCGCAAACGTCGCCCCAGGAACTGGCGGCCGACGTCGAGGCAGCCGTCGAGACTTTCGTTCGGGCCTGGGGGATTGCTGTGCGAGATGCGAGCCCCCGCAGCTGATTGTGCACTCTGCCCCCAGTCGGCGTACCGGGATCTTTGTCCCGATACCGGTCGCACCGTGCCCGACTCTGCGCGATTGCCACCATGACCGACGCCAAACCACGTGAGCAGGTAAGCGGGATCAGACCATGAGGGCAAGCAGCTCCTTGATCCCGACGAACCCGAATCCGATCGAGCTATCGGCGATACCAAAGGGCAGGAAAAGATCGCTGCCGACCCGCATCGCGCCGCAGGTATAGACAACGTTGGGGACATAACCGTCGCGTTCTTGATCGAGCGGTTCGAGGATTGGTTTCTCGGTTCGCCCGATGACCTTCGACGGGTCCTCCTTGTCGAGCAGCATCGCGCCGATGGCATAACGCCGCATGGCGCCGACGCCGTGAGTTAAGAGTAGCCACCCTTCATCGAGTTCGATGGGCGCGCCACAATTGCCGATCTGAATATATTCCCAGGCGTATGCCGGGCGCGCAAGCAGAACCCCGTCGTCCCAGTCAGTCAAAATATTCGAGGTCAGCAGAAACAGGTTTTCACCGTCTTGGCGCCCGATCATCATGTACCGGCCGCCAACCTTGCGCGGGAACAGCGCCATTCCCTTGTTGCGCGCTGCGCGTCCGGTCATGGGCACCAGCTCAAACTTGCGGAAATCCTTGGTCCGCATCATTTCCGAGCGGATCGTTCGCCCGTCATAAGCAGTATAGGTTCCAATCCATTCTGTCTTGCCCGCACCGTTGTGGAAAGGCGTGATTCGCAGATCTTCCAGACCGTTGCGTTGCGCATCGGTCATCGGGAAAATCACAGTGCGCGAAAGATCGCTGTCAGGGTGGCGATAAACGGTCACTGGCTCACCGGGCACCATCGGATCGCCACGCTTGAATGCCGACACATCCGCTGCCGTTGCGATACGCGGCGCTTCGGGGATCGACACCTCGCGGCCAGGGCTGACAATGCCCTGCGTAAAGGCGATCGAGCTTATATGACCTTCGCCGACAGTACGAAGCGACATGGCGAACCGAACCGCGCCATCAGTCATTCCGGACTGATCGGGCGCTGCAACAACACTTGGATTCATAATCGCGGCGGCGGCATAGCTATATTCATGGCAGAAATAGGCACCGAGCAGCTGGCGGCGCCGCGGGGTCAGTGTTGTCGTATCGATGGCATCGCCGAATTGTTCGACCAACTGGTCATAGCGCCGCTCGAACACCTTCTCGACCTGCCAATGACGCGAATAGAAATCGCGGTAAACACTTTCAAGCTCATCTGTGACCTCGTCCTTGGTCAGGTTTATAACGTTCTCGACCAGGCGCAGCGCGCGACTCGATTCTGTTCCGTCCGCCTGCCAAGCGAGGTGAAAAGGGCGAACGACAACTCGGCGCGGATCAGGACGCAAGCGTAGCGGATGGATGTCCACGATCGAAATAAGGCTTCCCCCCGCCGCCGAACGAACCCGTCAGGCGGCATGCGCGATTTGCTCCCCGCTGTCCTGAACCGGTGTAACCGATTCGGACAAGCGAACAAATGCACGACGCGCCATTTGCCACGCGATCACTGACTCCGCACCGTTGTTGCCATTTACCGCAACCGACGTCAGCCCGTCGCCGCACTCGCCTGTTTCTTGATCAACGATTGGCGCGCCCAACGTGTTTCGACCGAGGAACCAATCATGCGCTGCCTGAGCCCGTTCGATCCAGACGGGATCACCCGAAACGTCCCATGCTGCGACGCACGCGTCGATCATTGCCCATGCCTCCAAGGGCTGTTGGTCAAACAGCGTTCGGGTCTCGCCGGGCTTGCCAAAGCCTTGCGTGCCGATCGGCTGAAACATGCCATCGTGCCCAGTGGTCTGCCTGGTGATCCAGTCTAGCGTTTCCAGACCGGTTGCAATCGCGCTCGAATCGCCCAGCGCCTGTCCCGCCCGGATCAGGGCTTCGGGTAAGCGCGTATTGTCATAGGACAGCACGATTTCGAACCACGCCCAATCGGGGCGGCTGTTGCGCGCCAAAAGCGCCGACAACATGGCCACGCCGTCACCAAGCAGCGTTTGGGACGCTGGGTCTTGGCGCACCGCGGTCATTGCGGCGGCGCCCAACATCGCAAAAGCCTTCGTGCGGACTGACCCAAGACCCGAGATCGATCCGATCGTCTGATCATAAAGTATTTTTGCCCAGCTGCGCAGCGGCGCAGAAGGAGCCTGGGCCGCCGTCACGCCTAACGCCCAAAGCGTGCGCCCATTGCTATCTTCCGAGCCAACATCTTCGAGCCAGCGCCGGTCATAGCTCATGAAATTGCGGTACTGCGCCGTGTCGGGGTTCCAGCCGTGCTGGACGAAACTCGCATAGGTTTCTGCAAGGCGAATTCGTGTATTAATCGGCAGGTCTTCCGCAATCGCCATCAACAGCAGACCGCGGGCATTGTCATCAATGCAGTAGCCGTGATCGCGATCGGCGATGCCAAACACGCTATGCTGGAGCAAGCCCACGCCGTCAGTCATCCGCTCAACCGGAGACAGGCGAAGCACGGGTTGGCCCAAACCGCTCCGTGGCTGGCGCAGTGCCGGTGCCATTGCCGCAAGAACCGCTTCGGCATTGCGAGGCCAGATCATTGTCCGACCCCGTGCATAGGCGCGCAGGCTCATCTGATTGCGCATTGGTTGGTCAGTCAGAAGACGACCGACCGCCGCCCCGAGCGCATCAGGCGCGCGAAACGGCACCAGTACGCCGTGATCGTCGGACAAGATTTCCGTTGCGTGGACGTAAGGGGTCGACACGACCGCCTTGCCCAACCCGATGGCATAACTCAACGTACCCGACGTTATCTGCGCCGGATTGCGATACGGCGTGACATAGACATCGGCTGCGGTCAGCCATTCGGTCAACTCTTCAAGCTCGACAAATCGATCGACAAAGCTGACGCTGCTCTGAAGCTCGAGTTCAGTGACACGCGCCAACAACGTGTCGCGGTATTGCTCTCCTTCGTTACGCAGCAAATGCGGGTGCGTTGCACCCAGGACAACGTAATGTGCGTCGGGACATTGCTTGCGGATCACCGGCATCGCCTCGATCATGTCGGCAATCCCCTTGTCGGGTGACAGCAAGCCGAAAGTCAAAATGGTCGGGCGTTCCGGCAGACCGAGCTGAGCGCGCATCGCCGGCGCATCGCCGAGCGGCCTGTCGGGGATCCCGTGCGGTACAACCTTTACCTTGGCCGGGTCGACTTTATAAACGCGCTCGAGGATCTCGCGTCCTTTGTCAGCCATGACGATGATGGTTGCCGCGCGGTCGAGCAACGCTTCGAGTACCGAACGCTGCGACCCGTTGGGGCTTTCGAGGATGGTGTGAAGAGTGACTGCTACAGGGATGCTCACCCGGTTGACGAGCCCAAGCAAATAACTGCCCGCTTCACCACCGAAAATGCCAAACTCGTGTTGGACCCATAAAATTTGTGCGCCACTGGCATCGATTGCGTCGGCTGCCGCGTGATAAGCCGCGACGTCGTCTTGAGGAATCAGTCGCTCGATGTCAGTGCCGTAGCCTTCGACCTGCCCGTCATCCATAGCATAGACATCGACACGCGGCGACGGTTTTTGTGCTTTAAGCGCAAGCCAACTGTCATGGGTGTACATGGCAAGACCGCACCGTCGAGGCGGAAAGTTGCCCAGGAGCGCAATATGCGATGGGGTACCCGTTGCGCGAGCGATCAAAGGCTGCCCAGGCCAGGGTAACGGGTCGAACTTCATACGGTCCCTCTCAAAGGGTTGCGGTCCACTTGCTCTTCAACTTTCTAGTTGCCGGGATGTTCCTGCGATTCGACGCTGCACTGCAACAAAACAATCAGTGCGCCCTTTCTGCGGGCTAAGATAGTCCCTCGATCCGACCGTCGCTCGTCAGGTAGATGCCTTGGGCCGCGGGGATTCTGGGGAGCCCCGGCATCGTCATGACTTCTCCACATATGGCGACAACGAAGCCGGCACCTGCCGATAGGCGGACCTCACGGACCTTCACGACATGGCCGGTGGGCGCGCCCAGCACTGCAGGATCGGTCGAAAAACTATATTGCGTTTTCGCCATGCAAATCGGGAGCTTGCCATAGCCGGCGGCCTCCCAGCGGGCCAACTGCGCATGGACGCTGGGTTCGGCCACCGCTTCCTCGGCACGATAAATGCGCGTCGCAACGGTATTAATTTTCGCAAACAGCGATAGGTCGTCATCGTAGATTGGTGCGAATTGACCCCCCGCTTTATCGGCGAGCGCGGCAACGGCGTGGGCGAGCGGCTCTGCCCCCACTCCGCCATCGGCCCAGTGTGTGCAGACATAGGCTTCACACCCGTGTGCCGACGCGGCCTCGCAGATGACGGTTTGCTCCGCGTCGGAGTCAGTCGAAAAATGATTGATTGCAACGACGACTGGCACGCCGAATTGCCGAACATTCTCGATATGTCGCACGAGATTGACGCTGCCGCGCCGAATAGCCTCGACATCTTCACGCGCCAGGTCGACCTTGGCAACGCCACCATTCATCTTGAGCGCGCGAACGGTCGCGACGATGACGGCGACTGCTGGTTTGAGCGCCGCCTGCCGGCATTTGATATCGAAGAACTTCTCGGCACCCAGATCCGCGCCGAAACCCGCTTCGGTCACGACATAGTCGGCGAGATCGAGGCCGAGGCGCGTGGCGATGACCGAATTGCAACCATGCGCGATGTTGGCAAACGGCCCGCCGTGGATCAGGGCGGGCGTGCCGCCGATGGTCTGCACGAGGTTCGGCTTGATCGCTTCCTTCAAGAGCACGGCCATAGCGCCGTCAGCCTTGAGGTCATGGGCCGTAACCGGCATCCGGCTTCGCGTGTATCCGACGACGATCTTGCCCAGCCGCGCTTGAAGGTCCATCAGGTCATTCGCAAGGCAAAGAATCGCCATCACTTCGGATGAAACAGTAATGTCGAAGCCACTTTCGCGCGGGTAACCGTTGGCAACGCCGCCAATCGACTGGACAATGTCGCGCAGCGCACGGTCGTTGACGTCGAGTACCCGCCGCCAGACGATCCTCCGAATATCGATATCGAGAGCGTTCCCCCAATGCACATGATTGTCGATCATCGCCGCAAGCAGGTTGTGCGCGGCCGTAATTGCGTGGAAGTCGCCGGTGAAATGGAGATTTATGTCCTCCATCGGGATGACCTGGGCATAACCGCCGCCGGTTGCCCCTCCCTTCGTGCCGAAACATGGGCCAAGCGAAGGTTCGCGAAGCGCCAAGATCGTCCTTTTGCCGATCCCATTGAGCGCATCGGCGAGACCGACCGACGTGGTCGTTTTGCCCTCACCTGCAGGCGTCGGGTTGATGGCGGTGACGAGAATCAGTTTTCCAGGAGCCTTGCGCCCGGTTACGAAAGCCGGGTCAATCTTTGCCTTATGGCGACCGTAGGGTTCAACCGCGGCTTGGGAAACGCCCGCGCGCGCCGCAATCTCGGTGAGGGGCAAGAGTTGCGCGGCCCGCGCGATGTCGAGATCTGTAGTCACGATCTCGCGACTAGCGAGGCCCGCACAAGGACGCCAGCGTGCTACTGGGCAAGATCATGAAAAAAACAGCGCCGCATAATCACAAATATCGGCAGATTAGGGGAACGCGCAACACTGGAGCGGTTATCGGTCGGTATCAGTATACCCACCGAATCGAGCGCGGCTGGACGCTGGCCTAGCCAGGAAGAGCCGATCAAGGTGGTCGATGAGGTTCCTAAATCCGCTTGAGCCTTCAGGCGGTTGGTCCACGAAGCTGGATGCACTGTCGTCAAGTCGAGCAGTTACAGCACCGCGCTAAGCCGCCAACGTTCAATGGGTTGTTGACGCAAGTGGCAGCGCACCAGCAGTCGGCAACGGCGCGCGCGGCACACACGCCGCAAGTGCGCCACGAATGCGAGGGAGGCGTGCGGCGTCGCCGCCCGCCTCCTGATCGCTTTTAGCGCTTCGAGAACTGGAAGCTGCGGCGGGCCTTGGCCTTGCCGTATTTCTTGCGCTCGACCGTCCGGCTGTCGCGGGTAAGGAACCCTGCAGCTTTCACCGGTGCGCGCAGCTCGGGCTCATACTTGGTCAGCGCCTGGCTGATGCCGTGACGAACGGCGCCCGCCTGACCCGAAAGCCCACCACCCTTGACGGTCGCTACAACGTCAAAGCTGCCGACGCGGTCGGCAACTTCGAACGCCTGACTGATAACAAGACGTAGAGTCGGGCGGGCAAAATACACCTCTTGATCGCGGCCGTTGACGGTAATTTTTCCGGTCCCGGGCTTGATCCAAACGCGGGCGACGGCATCCTTGCGACGACCGGTTGCATAGCTTCGTCCCTGAGCGTCGATGATTTTGTCACGCAGTGGCATCGTCGAGACAGGACGCGCAGCCGGCGCGTTTTCGTCATTGACGACGGTATCGGTGATTTCGGCCTTTGCCGGCGCGGGTGCAGCGCCGGTCAAGGCTGCAAGGTCGGCAAGCGACTGGCGGTTGTCGGATGTTTCGGGAGTCTCGGACATTATGCGCCCACCTTATTTTTACGGTTCATCGAAGCGACATCGAGCACCTTGGGGCTCTGCGCAGCGTGAGGATGCTCGGTACCCGAATAGATGCGCAAAGCCCGCATCTGGTCACGACCGAGCGGTCCGCGAGGAATCATGCGCTCGACGGCCTTTTCCAGCACGCGCTCGGGAAACTTGCCCTCGAGTATCTTGGCAGGTGTCGTTTCCTTAATACCACCAGGGTGACCGGTGTGTTTGTAATACACCTTGTTGGTCATTTTCTTGCCGGTGAACCGTACCTTGTCAGCATTGATAATGACGACATTATCGCCGCAATCAACATGGGGGGTATAGCTCGGCTTGTGCTTGCCGCGCAGAATATTGGCGACCAACGACGCGACGCGTCCGACGACCAGCCCGTCGGCATCAATCAACATCCAGTCTTTCACCACGTCAGCGGGCTTGACCGCCTTGGTGGTCTTCATCAGCGCCTTCATGGGCTCGACCTCTTCAAACGAAACACGCCGCCCCGGTGCAGGGCAGCGTTCGAGTAGACCAATGCGGCGCGACGGCGAAAAAGTCAAGCATTTCCGCCCGTCTGCAAACGGGTATCTCAATACCGTTAGTAGTCGGGCGGGGCTTGAAGCCTCTAGCGAGTTGAGCCCAAGGTCGGCGCCTTCCCCACAGCCGTCGACGTTGCGGTGTTCGCCTTCACGTCGCTCAGGATGAACGAAACGTCCGCGCCCGCAATGCGACCTTCAACCCACCCCTGCGAAACGCGGAGGCGAAACGGGACGTTGTTCGTGCGGTCGACGCCTCCGATGATTTGAACCGAGCCCTTGTCACTGACGAAATATACATACCTGACGCCGTGGTCGGTCAGCGTTTGGTTTTTCCAGCCCTTGCCGAACCAGCGAGCAAAAGACCAAAAATCAGTGCGATCCGACGATAAGGTCGTCGTCATGGCAGAGCGTCCCTCTTCTGGGGTGGGTGTTCCGCCGATCAGGCCTCAGCTATATTGTGCGTTGCAACACAAAACTGATCGGGGCCGAGGCAATCGCAATGCTGGCCGCACCGATTGCAGTTTGCGCACGGTAACACTTAGGCGGCAATTGTCGTTGGAGCGTGACTGACATGGTTTCGACCACCGTTCTTGGCACGGTAAAGCGCTTGATCAGCGGCATTGTAAAGTTCGTGGAAATCCGTTTTTCCCGTGATAATGCCCTCCGCGACACCCACGCTGATCGTCACGTGACTGTCATTGGCACAAACAAGATCGGCGACCGCTCGGCATAGCCGCTCGGGCAAGGCGTCTACCGGGGTTGCCGGCAACAGGACCGCAAACTCTTCACCTCCGATACGTCCGACAAGGGCGTGGCCCGGCGAGGTCTCGGCAATGGTGCGGGCAACGCCCGCCAGGACATGGTCTCCCGCCTGATGGCCGTGGGTGTCGTTAATCGTCTTGAACCGGTCGATGTCGACGATAATCAGGCGCTGGCGTAGCTCCGGCAAGGCCTCCGACAGGGCACGGTCGATGAAGGCGCGGCGATTGAAAAGGCCCGTCAGGACATCGGTATCCGCAATATCGCGCAATTGGGCCTGCAACGCTCGCGCCTCGTCGCGCTCGTTTCGCAATTTTCCGACCCGCCACGACACAGCCAGCGCCGACATCAACGCCTCGATTGCCATCAGGATCAGCGGGCTCATGGCAACCAGCACCGACGTGCCGCCAATCAACCCCATGGCCCAAAACGAACGGACGATCCCCGCCACAATCGGGACAGTCCAGGCAAGCAGGTAGATGCGTGCAGAGGCACTGCCGCGCCGCGTCGCGACAGCCGCCGTCGCAACGAGGCCGATCAGGATGACAATGATCGACCAATAGCTGACCCGATCCATCGCCTGCCAGGCAAAACGGCTGTTGATTAGACGCGCGATACACGATCCCAGACCAACAACAGCCACAGCCATCGTCCATCCCCAGAGCCGACGCGGCAAAAATTCAGTCTCGATGAATGCCCGCAGGAACAACACCGAAACCGCAAGCACGCTGATCGTCGCCAACATGGTTAGCGAGATCTGCTCGGTTGTGTCGAGATGGGGAAACAGCAGGAAAATCCCGCCAGACCAGCTGAAGCCAACCCCGAGCATCGCGACTGCACTCAAGCAGTAGCACAAGATGAACGTGTAGCGCAGCGACACGAACAGCGCAAAATTATAGATGAGCAGAGTGCCCACGATGCCAGCAAGAATGCCGTAAAGGAAAAGTACTGGCAGGTCGCGTCGCAGGGCCGCTTGGCCCGTGCTGATTTCTAGGGCCGAAGCGATCCCACGCTGGTTGCGCAGATTTTCGACCCGGATGAGTACGGCCGTGATCGTACCGCGCGCGGCAGGAAGCTTGAAGGAGACCATGCCCGGTGAGAAAATCCGTCGCGCGCTCGCACGATCCGACGGTGCCTCGATCATATGGCCGTCAGCATAGCGCACGAACACGGTCTCTCCATCCGACTGACTGTATTCATGGCGCAATTCCCATGGGTCCGACGGGTCGGTGACAAGGTTCAGATCGCGAACGAGTTCCCAGGCAAAGGGCCCGGCCGCGCCCACCTCGCCGCGCTCGCAGTCGAACCCGTCCGGCGATTTCAGCAGGGCGAAGGGATCGATCGACACGGTGGTCAAGCGGATACAAACCGCACGCGGCACTACGGGCGGCGGCGCTGCCCGCGCCGCACTGAAAGGGAGCAGCACGCCCAGCACCACCGTCAACGCCCGCAGCAATTTTGCCGGAAATATATGCCTGCCCATGGACCCGGGTTAAAGGCCAGACATTGAGATAAGGTTGTCGGCGACCGTAGTTTCGACTAAATTCAATTGCGAAAACAAATACCTGTCATCGACTCTGAAAGCGTCCACAGTCGCGCCGCTGTTTCGGCGTCAATGGCATGGGAGCGAACCCCGGTGTTGATGTTCATGCCCTCGACCCACATCGCCGCGACATCGCAGTCTTCGCAATAGAGGCCGCCTTTATCATGGAGCAGTGGCGAGGTGGCGCACCACACGCTGGTCGCTGCGCCCTGTTCGATTGACTTGAAACCCGGATGAACATTCCCGTCGGCATCATACCAGCCCATCGCAACCTGTTCTTCCATTGTGAGATGGCGCTGCAAGGGTGTGGCGATGCCACCGGGGTGGACGGCAAACGCGCGGATGTCGTGGGGCGCTCCGAGAGTGTCGAGGTGGACTGCAAACAAGGCGTTGGCCGACTTTGCCTGCGCATAAGCGAGCCATTTTTGATATGGACGCCGCTCGAAATTAATGTCTTCGAAATCGACACCGCCACCGCGATGACCGATCGAGGAAAGCACCACGACCCGCGCACCCGCGCCCGCGGCCTTGAGAAGCGGCCATAGCCTCGCTGTCATCTGAAAATGGCCGAGATGATTGGTCGCGAACTGACTCTCGTAGCCGCGCGTATCGCGCGTCACCGCGTTGGCCATGATCGCCGCGTTGTTGATCAAGATGTCGATCTTGCCACTCTGGGTGGAAATCGTGGCAGCGAAACCGTCGATCGAGACCGGATCCGACAGGTCAAGCGGCACAATGGTGACCCCAGCGATCCCCTTCAGGTCAGCCGCAGCTGCATCGGGTCGCCGCGCCCCGACCATGACCCGCGCACCGGCGCGTTCGAGCGCCTTCACAGTTGCGAGGCCGAGACCGGAGTAGCCGCCGGTAACAAGCGCCGTTTTACCCGACAGGCTGATCCCGGCAATCACGTCACTTGCCGTCGATCGCATGCCATATCCACTGGGCAGCGGGGCCTGTTGCGTCATGTGTTTGCTCCAAAACAGTCTTTATGCCTGCCTTCCAATAATATGCGCGCCCCACGCAACGGTCGCAACCAGCAAGGCGCCGACTGCCTGATGCGCAACGGCAAGACCGATGTTCACGCCACTCATGACAGTCGCAATGCCCAGCAGCACCTGCGTGCCCAAAGCGATGTGAAGGCCAAGCGAACCCCGACGAACCCCGGCACGCTTCACGCGGATCGCAAGCATTACCAGCGCGGCGACAGCAACCCAGGCCCACCAACGGTGGATGAAGTGAACCAGATAGGGATCGCTGCTGAAGGTGAACGCCCACCCCTGCGACCAATCGACGCCGGTGGGCCACACGCTGTCGCTCATCAAGGGCCAGTTCTGCGTGACCTTGCCTGCGCGCAGACCTGCAACCCAAGCGCCGTACAGCAGCTGAATATAGAGCACCACGGCCACAACAACAGCAAAACCGGTAAGGCGAGCCGGGCGCGATGCCGGATTGCGCGAGAGGCCGATGAGGTCGAGCGCTGTCCACACCAGGCTGGCCAATATCGTGAGCGCCAGTAGCAAGTGCAGCGCAAGACGGTAATGACTAACCGAAACGCCCTGCCAAAGCCCGGACTTGACCATCCACCAACCAACCGCACCCTGCAACGCACCCAAAGCAAGCAAGGCGACAAGGCGCAGTTTGTAATGTTCCGGAATGGCGCCGCGAACCCAGAACCAGGCAAGCGGGAAGGCAAAGGCCAGCCCAATCACGCGCCCCAGCAACCGGTGGACCCATTCCCAAAAGAAGATAAATTTAAACTGAGCAAGCGTCATGCCGTCATGGATCGCCACATATTGGGGTACGCGCTTGTAGGCATCGAATGCGGTCTGCCAGTCTGCCGCGGTCAACGGGGGAATCGCACCCGAGACCGGCCTCCATTCGGTGATCGACAGGCCCGACTCGGTCAGCCGGGTGATGCCGCCGACAACGACCATGAAGAACACGAGAAACGCCACGACGAGCAGCCAGCTGGCAATCGCACGCGGTCTTGAAGAACGGATCGGCATGGTGCGCCAATAACGGTGCCAGAAAACTGTGCAAGCCAGGCGCGACGTTTGGGCGAATTGCGCGATCGCGCCAGCGCGTTAGGTTCGGGTCATGACATTGCCAGCCCCGCCCCGCCCGCGCCATGTGTTGCTCCCTCTGTTCGTGGTCCAGTTTCTCAGCTGGAGCGGGATGTTCTGTTTATGGATTTACGCGGTTCCCGTCGTCACGCAGTTCGTCTATCGCGCTTCATCGGACGGCAAGGCGTATCGCGACGGCCTGTTCGCCGTCAGTGCCTGTTTTGCCCTCTATGCGCTGCTGGGTGCGTGCCTCGCCTTTGCGCTTCCCCGCGCGATCCGGCACTTCGGCGCAGGCACCGTCCATGGCTGCGCCCTGTTAATCGGCGCAGCCGGGCTAGCGTCGCTCGGCGTCGTCCAGCAGCCAATCCTCCTGGTGCCGGTGTTTGCTGCGATCGGCGTGGGGTGGAGCAGCCTTTCAAACATTCCTTATGCAATCGCGGGAGCCGCCGCACCCAAAGGAAGCGGCGCGCATATTTTGCGGCTGTTCGGTTTTTCGACGGTTGCCCCGCAGATCGCAATGACGCTGGGCCTTGCGGCGGCGAGTCGCTTCTGGTTCGGCGATGCCGTCAATCGCGTGATGCTTGCCGGTGGAGTGATGATGGCTCTTGCCGGGCTGACGACCCTTGCTCTGCGCGCCCGATTCGATCTCGCGCCGGCTGACTGGTAGCCCCCGTCATCTTCCGAGATAGAGATGATATCTTGTATCCTCGCGCAACTCATGCCAGAGGCTTCTCCATGGCGCGAAGTTTTCATGTTCCCGCACTCGATCGCATGGCGGTCGGTCTCTCGGGATTATGCGTTGTTCATTGCCTCATCACCGTCGTTTTTGTAGCCTTGCTATCAGGCGCAGGAACATTTCTGACCAATCCATTGATTCACCGTTTCGGTCTCCTCGGTGCGATTTTGCTCGCGGCTTTTGCGTTGGGGCAAGGATATTTGTCGCATCGGGCGTTACGCCCTGCCGTGATCGGCGTGACCGGCATCGCGCTGATGACGCTTGGACTGTTTGCACCGCATGGCTGGGGCGAGGTTGCCGCCACCGTTGCTGGTGTCTGTGTGCTGGCGACGGCACACTTGATGAATGCGCGCGCGCGCGCCTAAACATTTGGCCATGGGTCAACACATACATACCCTTCATCATGGCACGCCGCTCGCGGTTGCAGCGCAGACGGCGCTCGAGACTTCAGGTGAGCAATGGACAGACATGCGCGCCCGCGTGTTCGATGCGCTGGCGAGCTTCGAGCGCCCTGCGTCTGCCTATGACATCGCCGAGGCCATGTCGAAGGCCGAGGGGCGGCGCGTTGCCGCCAATTCGATTTACCGTATTCTCGACTTGTTCGTAGCAGCCAATCTCGCGCGGCGAGTCGAAAGCGCCAATGCCTATTTGGCCAATGCGCACCCGGACTGCATCCACGATTGTATCTTCATGATCTGCGATACGTGCGGCAATACGACGCATATCGACGATGACGCCGTCACGGGCGCAGTGCGGGCCGCGGCGAACAAGACGGGGTTCAGAACGCTCCGCCCGGTAATTGAAGTCCATGGGACTTGCGCCAATTGTAGCTAAATGAGCGCCTTGCCCATCCGCACAAGCGGGACGGTGACGCCGTCTACCGGCGGCGTCTCAATCCATTCAAGCGGTACATAGCCACACGCCCGGTAAAGAGGCGCGCCTGAAAGCGTCGCCATCATTTCCGCACGGCCGAAACCGGCGACGCGCGCCGCGCTCTCGCACAGGCCAAGGATCCGCCGTCCAATGCCCTGCCGCAGACGATCGGGATCCGTGTACATTGCCCGTACCCGCGCCGCATCGGTCGTCGGATCGAGCGGTTTGGGATCACGCAACGCTGTACTGTGGTCGCCGCCATACAGCGTTGCGCGCGGGCTCCAGCCGCCGCTGCCCACGATGTCGACGCCGTCGCAGATCACAAAGTAGGTTCCATCCACGATCAGTTGCGTATCGAGTCCCATAACGGTGCGGCTGGCAACAATCTGTGCGGGCTCAAGGAACGCGCGCTGGTTCACGTCGATCGCCCGCGCCATCAGGTGACGGATCGCGGGAATATCGCCGACAGTTGCCAACCGATGGTGCAAAATGGACACGTGCAGTCTGTCGAATAGCCTTGAAGGGAGGTCAAGGCCCGAGCCGATTGCAGGGCGCGTTGCAAGGCGATACTGTCAGGCATGTCCAATCGACCTGACACCCCTCTGCTCGACACGGTTCCCACTCCAAACGAGCTTCGCAAACTCAAGCCCGAACAACTTCGCCAACTTGCCGACGAGTTGCGGGCAGAAATGATTTCTGCGGTCGGAACGACCGGCGGCCATCTCGGTTCAGGCCTTGGCGTCGTCGAGCTGACGACGGCGATTCACTATGTATTCGACACACCACGCGATCGGCTCGTGTGGGACGTCGGGCACCAGGCTTATCCACACAAGATCCTGACGGGACGCCGGGACCGCATACGCACCCTGAGGCAGAGTGGCGGCCTTTCGGGTTTCACCAAGCGGACCGAAAGCGAATATGATCCGTTCGGCGCGGCCCATTCGTCGACCTCGATCTCGGCGGCACTGGGCTTTGCAACCGCGAACATGCTGTCCGACAGACCCGGCAAGGCGATTGCCGTCATTGGTGACGGGGCGATGTCGGCAGGCATGGCATACGAGGCTATGAATAACGCGACGGCAGCAGGGAACCGCCTGATCGTCATTCTCAACGACAACGACATGTCGATCGCGCCGCCGGTCGGTGGGCTGTCCGCCTACCTTGCGCGAATTGTTTCGAGTCGCGGGTTTCTCGGCGTGCGCGAAGTTCTCAAACGGCTGGCGCGCAGATTGCCCGGGCCATTGCACAAGGCAGCAAAGAAGACCGACGAATTCGCTCGCGGTATGGCGATGGGCGGAACGCTATTTGAAGAACTCGGATTCTATTATGTTGGCCCGATCGACGGGCATAACCTCGACCAGCTGATCCCCGTCCTCGAAAACGTCCGTGACGCGGCCGAGGGACCGTGCCTGGTCCACGTCGTCACCAAGAAGGGCAAAGGCTACGCTCCTGCAGAAGAGAGCGCCGACAAATACCACGGCGTCCAAAAGTTCGACGTGGTGTCGGGTGTGCAGGCCAAGGCACCGCCAGGTCCACCGAGCTATCAGAATGTGTTCGGCGAAACGCTGGCCAAACTTGCCGAGACCGACGATCGCATCGTGGCAATTACCGCTGCGATGCCGTCGGGTACCGGTGTCGACAAATTTGCCAAGGCGCATCCTGACCGCGCGTTCGACGTGGGCATTGCCGAACAGCACGCCGTGACGTTTGCTGCAGGCCTCGCTGCGCAAGGAATGCGGCCGTTCTGCGCAATCTATTCGACGTTTCTGCAACGCGCGTATGACCAGGTCGTCCATGACGTGGCGATCCAGAACTTGCCGGTTCGTTTCGCCATCGATCGCGCAGGTTTGGTCGGCGCGGATGGCTGCACCCACGCCGGTTCATTCGACTTGACCTACCTTTCGACACTGCCCAATTTTGTCGTGATGGCGCCGTCCGACGAAGCCGAATTAGTCCACATGACCTACACAGCGGCGTGCCACGACAGTGGTCCGATTGCGTTACGCTATCCTCGCGGCAATGGCACCGGGGTGGCACTCCCCGAAGTGCCGCAGCGACTTGCGATTGGCCAGGGCCGGATCGTGTGCAGCGGCAAGAAGGTTGCGATCCTGTCACTGGGCACGCGGCTAGAAGAAGCAATGAAAGCAGCCGACGTGCTTGAAGCCAAGGGACTGAGCACCACCGTTGCCGATCTGCGCTTTGCCAAACCGCTCGACATCGGCCTCATCCGCAAACTCCTGACGACCCACGAGGTCGCGGTCACGGTTGAGGAAAACAGCATCGGCGGCTTTGGTGCCCATGTCCTAACTATGGCGAGCGACGAAGGGCTGATTGACGCTGGGTTGAAGCTGCGAACGCTGAGATTACCCGATTTTTTTCAGGAACATGACAAGCCCGAAGTTCAGTACAAGCAAGCCGGACTCGACGCGGATGCGATTGTCGACAGCGTGCTGAAGGCGCTGCGGGTCAACAGCGTGGGAGTCGTTGAAGAAGCTCGGGCTTAGCCGCTCCTTGCCCAAGATTCGCATCGATCAGCACCTCGTAGAGCTCGGCCTTGCCGACAGTCGCAGCCGTGCGCAGGCGTTAATTATGTCGGGTAATGTCTTCGTCGGCGACCGGCGGATCGACAAGTCGGGTCAAACGATCGACGCAACAGTAGTGCCGATCGTCAAGAGCCGCGACCACCCGTGGGTATCACGCGGCGGCGTCAAGCTTGCGCACGGGCTTGACCGTTTTGGCTGGGCATTGGCCGGGACTGTGGCCATCGACGTCGGAAGTTCGACTGGCGGCTTTACCGACGTGATGCTCACGAGGGGAGCGATGCGCGTCTACGCGGTTGATAGCGGGACCAACCAGTTAGCGTGGAAATTGCGCCAGGACGACCGCGTCCACGTCCTTGAGCAAACCAGCGCGCGCGTCCTGACTGACGCTCATATTCCCGAACTCGTTGACCTGATCGTCTGCGACGCAAGCTTCATCGGCCTCGCCAAAGTGCTCGAACGCCCCATGATGTTTGCAAAGCCGGCTGCACGCCTGATGGCGCTCATCAAGCCACAATTCGAGGCGGGACGCGAGGCGGTTGGCAAAGGCGGGGTTGTCCGGGATCCGGCTGTTCATGCTGCCGTCTGTGCGGCTGTGCAGTCGTGGGTCACAACGCAAGGGTGGACCGTCGAGGGGATCACGACGAGCCCGATCACCGGGCCGGAGGGTAATGTCGAATTCCTGATCGCAGCACATCGCTAGCTGACAGAAACTCCTTCGGTCGTCGGCGGTCTATGTGCTGTTGCGCAAATCCGCGAAATAATCGGCAGGATAAGAAGGGCGGTCGTGAACACTAACGCTGCATCCGCCGCTGCGCTGGCCGGCGCGGCCGTTGCGGGCGCCGCGCACAATCCGTGGTCGGCTCGACACGCGCGGTGATTAACCCGCGTGCGCGCTACCGGTTAACGATCGGCACGGTGCCCGTGATGGTTTGCACCCTGATCGGTTATGGCACCACGACGCCTGGTTGGAACGTCGGTAGCAACAGGGTTTTTGTGCTCGGCGCTGTTCAGAGCATGAAGCTGCCGACATCTGACCCCTTCCCGCTTCCGCAACAATCCGCCATGTCCTGCATGGCAGATATCGGGTGGAGTCGCGCATGAGTGGACTGGCGTCGAGCGGGCAGTTGCGGATGGCCTACGCGCGTCGTGCGCTATTTACGGTGCCGACGGTCGTCTTGCTTGGACTCCTTTCGGGAGCACTAAGTAATTCTGGCGAAAGTAACCGGTGGTATGCGCTGCTCGACAAACCCTGGTTTCAGCCGCCGGGCTGGGTGTTTCCGGTGGCCTGGACTGGACTCTACATCATGCTTGGTTTTGCCGCAGCGCTGATCCTGAACGCTCGGGGCTCGCGGTATCGCGGCACGGCGCTCGCGTTATTCGTCATGAGCTTTGCACTGAACCTGTGCTGGTCGCCGCTCTTTTTCGGCATGCACAAGATCACTGCCGCACTCTTGCTTATCATTGCGATGTTCGGGGTCGCTTTAGCGACCACGGTTATATTCGGTCGCGTGCGCACGACGGCGGCGTGGCTGATGGTCCCTTATCTCGCCTGGTTATGTTTTGCGGCGGTTCTCAATCGAGAAACGATCCGTCTCAACCCGGGCGCCGAGGCCCTTGTCGTCGAGGCGACCGGAACCCAAATAGACATCAGACACTAATTCAAACCGCGAGGGTTTCCTGATGCAGACCGACAACCGCTTGTTCGACGATTTCGCCAAATTCATGAACGGTGCAGCCGGCACGATCGCAGGTGTTGGCCGCGAAGCCGAATCCAGTTTTCGTGAGCGAATGAAGGACTGGATCGGCGGTCTCGACTTCGTCAGCCGCGATGAGTTTGAAGCTGTCAAGGCAATGGCTGCCGCTGCGCGCGATGACGCTGATGCACTAAAGACGCGGTTGAACACGCTGGAAGCGAAGAAGAAATAATCAAATCCGGCTGGCCGCTAAAATGAACCCACCGCTCCCGATCTGCACCGGGGCCGCGCGGTCCAGACCTGCAGGACGGGCCGCGGTGTTGGAGCTGACCGCTTTGCCGGTCCACACGCCAAGCGACGCCAGCTGCCGCACCACATTGCGGTGCGGCAATTTTTGACCACGGTTTTCGCCGGAACCAATCGCCAGTTGGACGGTGCGGGGATCGTAGCTGACGAACCAGACCGTAGCGGGTCTGACCGCAGCACCCGAAGCAACGGTAATCCTGCCTGCTTCGGCGACGATGACGGGCCCAAACGCGCGAGGGTTGACGGCAATCGCTTTTCCATGTCAGCCTTATTACTTCCGAGCACGGCAGCCCGGCCGTTGACGATAACCTGCGGCGGAGTGATCGATCATTTTTTACCGCGCGATGACATATAGCTACGGACCAAACGCGCGGTCGCGGTCGTAACTGGACCGTCGCGTGTGGACAGCAATCAAGGTCTCCTGCACCAGATCCTCCAGATCCGCTGCACAGGCGATGCGCCGTGCATCGTAGCGCCGCAGAACCAAGACGAGCGGCAACAACAACGCGAGGCTCGCAGCCGCGTCGCCATCAAGGCTTACTCGCATGAGCTGCCGAAGCTGAGCTTCGTTTGTCGACACTGATGCCGTGATACGCCTTTCAGCCGCATTTGGTTACAGACGCTGCTTATCCACAGTTTCGCGCGGCGCAGCCTTGCATCGCAGCGCAAGGCGAGCCACGCATTCGCCATGACAACGGTCGAAATCGAAATGGATGGCCAGCGCGCTGCCCCCATCGACATGCTGGAAGCGTGGTTCGAAGCCCACAGCTGGACCCACGAGCGCGTCGGCGAAGAGGAGATTGTTGCATCCGCGCAGGGGTCGTGGGGTCAGTATGAGCTGCGCGGCGTGTGGCGCGACGACGACAATGTTCTGCAATTCATGGCCTTTCCCGACATCAAGGTTTCCGACCACCAGACCGCAGCGGTGTACGAGACAATCGGCTTGATCAACGAGCAGCTTTGGCTGGGGCATTTTGAACTCTGGTCCGGCGCCGGCACGGTGCTGTTCCGCCACGCTGTCCTCATCGACAGCGGCGACGAACCCGGACTGAGCCTCGAACAAGCCGAAACGGTCATCGAAGCCGCGGTAGACGAGGTCGACCGATTTTATCCGGTGTTCCAGTTTGTCCTGTGGGGCGGCAAATCACCCAGGGACGCGATTGCGGCAGCGCTGGTCGAAACGCGGGGCGAGGCGTGACGACAAGCTCGGTCTGGATTGTCGGCTGTGGCACGATGGCGGGCGCAATGCTGTCCCGCTGGTTAGCGACGGGCATGGATGCGGGTTCGGTTACTGTGATCGATCCGTACGGACCCAGTGTAGGATCGGGAGTCCGTGTGTTGCCGTCGTTCCCCGACGAGGCACCACCTGCGATGCTGATGCTGGGCATAAAGCCGCAAATGCTGCGCGATGTCGCACCAGCCGTTGCCAAGGGCGTCGGGTCGCAGACGACCCTGTTGTCGATCCTCGCCGGTATCGGCCATGCAACCTTGGTGACGACGTTCCCGAAAGCGGGAAGAATCGTCCGCGTGATGCCCAATCTGCCGGTAGTGATCGGCGAAGGTGCCGTTGCCCTACATGCTCCAGATATCGACCGGGCACCGCTTAGCGCGCTCATGACCCCACTCGGGCTTGTCGAGTGGATCGACGACGAGCACTTGTTCGACGCCGTGACGGCGCTTTCGGGATCGGGACCCGCGTTCCTCTATCGATTTGCTCAGGCAATGGCAGAAGGCGGTGTGGCGCTTGGTCTTGCTCCCGATGTTGCGGATCGGTTGGCGCGCGCGACGGTCGCCGGTGGCGCATTGCTGGCCAAGGGGTCGCCTGAGGCTTTGTCGACGCTCGCCGATCGGGTCGCCAGCAAAGGCGGTTCGACGCGCGTCGGGCTAGACATTCTCGACGATAAAAATGGTTTGAACGTGCTCGTCGCCGCCGCGTTACGCGCAGCTGAAGCACGCAACCACGAGCTTGCCAATCATTGACACGAAGAACCCCGCCACCTTGTGGTGACGGGGTCCATTTCACGTAAATCTTGTTTTCAGACCGTGCCGTTACCGATTTGTTGCGACCCAGCGGCCTTCGCTGTCATAATAGCCCGTGACGCTACCGCGGTGCCAACGACCATTGCTATCGTAATAACCGGGCTGAGCGGCCATCGAACCACGGGCATAGCGGTTACCGCGGGGCGTGCCGGCGATCCACCGACCCGACGTGTTGTAATAGCCCATGGTTGCGCCGGGGATCCAATGGCCGCGACGGTCGTAGTGACCGCTCGCAGATCCATTAACTAACCGATCGTCGTTTTCATAGTAACCGGAAGACGACGCGGGCACCCAATGATTGTGCACATCGTAATAACCCGAGCTCTGCCCACTCGAAGTGGCAACCCAGCGGCCGGAAACGTCGTAATAGCCGTTGGGCTGGCCGTCGACCCACTGGCCACTGCGGTCATAATAACCCGTTGCGGTCGTCCGATCCGTGCTGTTGACGTGCCAGACACCGTTTGTGTCATAATAGCCGTAAGCCCGTGCACAGTCGCCTTTGGACCTGGCAATCGTGTTACCTGCGATGGCGCCACCTATGCCACCGAGAACCGCGCCGAGGCCGCGATCGTTCCGACCGGCTACAGCACTTCCGAGCACGGCACCAGCACCTGCACCGATCAGGGTGCCGCCGGTTTTGCCGATGCGATCCTGACAAGAAGCCGACGCGATCGACGAAGTGAGGGCGGCAATCGCGAGCGATACCGCAAAAATAGTTTTGCGCATGAAAAAATCCTTATCCTATTTCTTGCGCCGTTAAACTCGCAAGCGAGGTCAATGTTCCGCAGGCGTTCCGACCAAGGGACCGGATAATGCTCAGGCTGAGCGGCAAAGCTCCATGACGAGCGCGCGATCTTCGGGAGGGATCAGCCCTTCAAGTACTTGCCAGAACCCTGTCACTGCCTCCTGGCCCGCGCGGCCATAAGCCGCCGACAGCCGCTCGCGAAGACGATCGAACAGCTCTGTTTCGAGCGTCGTGCCTGCACCGGTAAGCCGCAACAGCTTCTGTCGGCGATCATTTTCGCCCGGCACCGTCGCGACAAGATCACGAGTGATCAGTTCATTGAGTACCCGGCTTAGCGATTGTTTGGTGATCGCCAGCAGACGCAACAGCTCGCCAACCGTAAGCCCGGGCTGACGCGCGATGAAATAGAGCGCCCGTTGATGCGCCCGACCCAAGTCGTGGCGCGCAAGCAACGTATCGGCGCTTCGCGTCATGTGCGAATACCCGAAATACAGCAGCTCGACGCCGCGCCGAATTTCGGGCTCACGCAGAAAAAGTGGTGAAGCCCGGGGGGCAGGAGCAGAAATTGGGCCAGTCACGTTGACCTGTTCTGCCAGCATGGATAGGCGAAGACAAGTCTTTGGAGATGGCTATGAGCGCGTTTGCATTCGAACCCAATGCGCAGTGCATCGCACCGGCTGCACGCCAGATCCTTCTTGCCGATCCCGGCTTCGGACGCGTGTTTACCGACCACATGGCGATGATCCGTTTCACTCAGGGTCGAGGTTGGCACGACGCAAAGATAACCGCGCGCGCACCGATCCCGATGGATCCGGCAACCGCGGTGCTCCACTATGCGCAGGAAATTTTCGAAGGAATGAAGGCATATCGTCACCCCGACGGGTCGACGGCGCTGTTTCGGCCGGAGGCTAATGCGCGTCGATTCAACAGGTCCGCGGCCCGGCTTGCGATGCCGGCACTACCCGAGGACTTGTTCGTCGGCTCGGTCGAGGCGCTGATCAAAGCAGACAGCAACTGGATGCCCAGTGTCGATGGCGCCTCCATCTATATTCGTCCCTTCATGTTCGCCTCCGAGGTATTTCTTGGCGTGAAACCATCGGCCGAATATCTCTATCTCGTCATTGCCAGTCCGGCGGGCAATTACTGGAAGGGCGGCGCGCGCGCGATTTCGATCTGGGTATCGGACCACTACACGCGCGCAGCACCTGGCGGCACTGGCGCAGCGAAGTGCGGCGGCAACTATGCGGCCAGCCTGCCCGCGCAGGCCGAGGCGACGGCTCAGGGCTGCGATCAGGTCGTTTTCCTTGACGCGGTCGAACGCCGCTTTGTCGAGGAACTCGGCGGCATGAACGTATTTTTTGCCTTCGATGACGGTTCGATCACGACGCCGCCGATTTCGGGGACGATCCTTGAGGGAATTACCCGCGACTCGCTCATGACGCTCGCACGCGACGAAGGACTGGCGGTCCGCGAAGAACCTTATTCGATTGAACAATGGCGGGCGGACTCGCAGAGCGGCAAGCTGCGCGAAGCGTTTGCCTGCGGCACCGCCGCCGTCGTTACCAGCATCGGCGAAGTCCGCAGCGCCTCGGGCAGCTTTACCATCGGCGCAGGCGGGCCCGGCCAAATAACGGAGCGATTGCGCGATCGCCTGACCGCAATCCAGCGTGGAACACATGCCGATCCACATAACTGGGTGCACCGGATCGCCTAACCCCTTCCAACCGCGCGCTGGGCTCGCTAAGGGCCGCGTCTCGCCATGCTGGGGCGTCGCCAAGTGGTAAGGCAGCGGCTTTTGATGCCGCCATTCGCAGGTTCGAACCCTGCCGCCCCAGCCAATCCCTGATCTGCCTCAGCCAAGTGACGAAAAACTCAGGTTTTCGCGCGTTCGGAAAACATCGACGATCGCAGTGGCTGCACTTGCTACCAGTGGGTGGAGCCAGTGTCTGATGCCAGCGATCGAAAACGTCACGCGCCGCGGCGCGGTATATTGGTGGCGTCGAAGGGTGCGCTTTGCTGCCCTTGACCTCCATCCTATAACCATTGCGACAACGGTCAGCCTTCTTACGAAGGACCAGGTGATCGCCCGTCGGCGCGCCGCTGCCATGACCGGACAAAGTGAGGTGATGCGGATGACCTTGCCCTCGTCCAGCGTCTCCCTTGACGCGTTGACTATGCTGCCAAGGTGATTTGCCCGGCAAGCCATTTCTGCTCGAAGGCCATCGGACCGCCGGCGCGGTGCTGAGCGTGGCGGAGTAAAATCCAGCCGTTGGTAAGGTTGCTTCTTTTGGGAGCGGCGGGGGATGTTCGCCTTGGAGAGTTATGCCGCCGTTTGGCGCTTCGTGTTCGTGGAGGGTCACAGCCGTCGCGAGGCGGCGCGGGTTTTCGGACTCAACCGGGAGACGGTGGCCAAGATGTGCCGGTTCTCGCTGCCGCCGGGATATACGCGCAAGGAGCCGACGGCGAAGCCGAAGC
>JANXSN010000037.1 GCA_025352685.1 Sphingomonadales bacterium | reverse complement strand
CCACCATATTCCTTGCGCCAGCGATAATAAGTCTGCTCGCTGACCGCGATCCGCCGACATGCTTCCGCAGTCGATGACCCCTGTGCCAGCACAATCTCAACTTCACGCAGCTTCCCGATGATCTCTTCCGGCTTGTGCTTCCTGCTCGGCATTCGTCGTCCCTTTCGTGGTCCAGACTATCATAGTCTCTGGGCCACTCGGCGGGGGGCAGATCAATTGGATCGGTGGTCATAGCCATACAGTCGACGCGGCCGGGACGCCGGTTGATACCGGCTTCATTGTCTACAATGAACGAACGTATCCCAATTTGACCGCCCTGTTCGATCATCTCGACGTACCGACCAAGCAGACCGAAATGACGTTCGCGGTATCAATCGATCGAGGCCGTCTTGAATATTCGGGTACCGATCTGGGGGGCCTTTTTGCGCAACGACGCAACTTGGTGCGGCCGCGGTTCTGGTCGATGATGCGCGACCTGCTGCGCTTCTATCGTCAGGCCCCACTCGACCTGCCGCACCTTACGGACGAGAGCCTGCACGACTATCTTGAGCGTGGGCGTTACGGGGCTGCGTTCCGAAAGGACCATCTCTACCCGATGGCTGCGGCGATCTGGTCGACCCCGGCGGGAGATATACCGTCCTATCCGGCGGCGGCCTTTATCCGTTTTTGTGAGAACCATGCGCTGCTGAATCCGGGTGTGCGGCCGCTTTGGCGCACGGTGGACAGTGGCAGCAGAGAGTATGTCACTCGGCTGACGCGGGCTTTCGCCAATCGCATTATTCGGCGAGCGCCAGTGTTGGGCGTGCGGCGCGCACCCGGACACGTCGATCTGCTCAGCGGAAGTGAGTGGCGGCGTTTCGATCATGTCGTCATCGCGACACATGCCAATCAAGCGCTGGCGATGCTTGAAGACAGCAGCGTAGCGGAGCGCGCGTTGCTCGGCGCGTTTGGCTATCGCTCCAACGAGGCGGTTCTGCACACCGATACGCGCCTGATGCCCCGTCGCGCCCGCGTCTGGTCGAGCTGGAACTACGCGTCCGAAGGCACGGCCCAGACGGAGCTGTCGGTGACCTACTGGATGAACCGGCTGCAGGGCTTGCCAGACGATGCGCCGTTGTTTGTCACGCTGAATCCGCTGCTTCAACCTGATGCAGCTCGTGTCATCCGCCGCGATGTTTATGAGCACCCGATATTTGATGGCACTGCGCTCAAAGCGCGGGGGCAGCTCTGGTCGTTGCAGGGTCAACGAAATACCTGGTTTTGCGGGGCCTATTTTGGGGCCAGTTTTCATGAAGACGGCTTGCAAGCGGGGCTTGCCGTCGCCGAGCAGCTCGGCGGGCTGCGCAGGCCTTGGCGGGTCGCAGACGAATCAGGACGCATCCAGGTCCATAACGTTGCGGCTTCCCCTGCACTGGAGGACGCATGAGAGTGGCATCGGCAATTTATGCCGGTCATGTAATGCACCGCCGTGTCCGGCCACGCCGACATAAGCTGAACTATCGCCTGTTCATGCTGCTGCTCGATCTCGACGAAATCGATGCGCTCGCTCATCGTTTGCGTTTCTTCTCACGCAACCGCCACAACCTCTTCTCATTTCGCGATGCGGACTATGGGGCGGGCGATACGACACCGTTGCGTAGCCAAGTGGAGCGTCACCTGAGGGCCGCGGATCTTGCGATCGAGGGCGGCACGATCCGTCTCCTGACGATGCCGCGTGTCCTTGGCTTCGCATTCAACCCGCTAAGCGTCTATTTTTGCTATGACGCCAGCGGCGAGCTCGCTGCAATCATATACGAAGTGAACAATACATTTGGGTAGCGGCACAGCTATCTGCTGCCCGTAAATCCCGGCAACGCCCTGCCGATCCGCCAGACAACCGCGAAGATGTTTCACGTTTCGCCGTTCATGAGCATGAACATGGACTATGCCTTCCGCGTGATGCCGCCGAGCGATCGCCTTGGCATCGCGATCACAGGCGCAACCGTGGATGGACCGATTATCACGGCGGCGCTCGTCGCAACCCGGCACGAGCTGAGCGACGCGACTTTGCTACGCGCATTTGTAACCTATCCACTGGTCACCTTCACGGTCGTCGCCGGCATTGTTTGGGAAGCGGCGAAGCTCTGGATGAAAGGAGTGCCAGTGCGACGCCGACCACCGCCACCCGAACGATCCATTACCGGCCCCGTTAGAATCGCGAGGAATCACCCGTGTACCTGAACCGCGAAAACGTCGCCGAGATAGGCCAGCCGGTAGTGCCTCCACCGACGCGCCAGACCGGTTCGTGGCTGTTGCGCCGCGCGTTGCGTCACCTCCACAAAGGGCGGCTGACGATCGTCCTGCCATCTGGCGAGCAGGTCGATTACCGTGGTAGCGAAGGGGGAGCAGACGCAACCATAATCCTTCACAACAGTCGCGCACTTCGTCGCATCCTGACCGGCGGAGACGTCGGCTTTGCCGACGGCTATATCGCTGGCGACTGGTCGTCGCCCGATCTGGTTGCGTTGATCTCCTTGTGTGCAGAGAACGTAACACGGCTGCAACGGACGATGGACGGTTTTGCGCCCGTACGCCTTTTCAACCGCATCCGTCACTTGTTACGCGGCAACTCGCGCGCGCGCGCACGCAAAAACATCGCCTTCCACTATGATCTCGGTAACGATTTCTACCGCTTGTGGCTCGACGAGAGCATGACCTATTCGTCGGCATGCGCGTCGCGCCCTTACGAAACGCTCGAGGAAGCGCAGCAGGCCAAGCTCGACAGGATCGCACATCTGCTTGATCTCCGCGGCGCGGAGCGCGTGCTCGAGATCGGTTGCGGCTGGGGGGCTCTTGCGGCGAACCTTGCAGACCGCTGCAAGAGTGTCACCGGCCTCACATTGTCGCACGAGCAACTCGTCTATGCGCGCGAACGCTGCGCCCGGACGGGCACAAACAAAGTCGACCTGCGCTTGCAGGATTACCGTGACGTGGACGAGTGCTTCGACCGCATCGTCTCGATCGAGATGTTGGAGGCCGTGGGCGAAGCCTATTGGCCTGTCTATTTTGAGACGCTGCGCGCACGGCTTGCCCCTGGCGGAACAATTGTGTTGCAGGCAATCACGATCCGCGAAGACCGTTTCGACTCTTACCGTAACGGCATTGATTTCATTCAAAAATATATTTTTCCAAGCGGAATGCTGCCCACGCGTACCATTGTCGAGCAACAGGCGGCGCGAGCAGGGCTGTCGGTGGCCGGGGTCGAGACCTTTCGCGAGGGCTATGCAGTCTCACTCGCTGAGTGGCGGCGCCGGTTCGTCGCGGCCCGCGCGGAGGTGGCACGTCTCTGTTTCGATCCTGCCTTTTGCAGGTTGTGGGAATACTATCTCAGTTACTGCGAGGCTGGTTTCCGGACCGGCACGATCGATGTCGGCCTGTATGTTTTGAAGGGATAAGCATGTTTGATCGTCGTGAGGTCATGACCGGCGGCACCTTGCTCGCCACTTCGCCGGGCGCGAGGCGCTACCGGTGCCGACCCACAACCACCTGCGGTTCGACATCATGCGCAAGGGATCGAAGCTCGGCTCTCACGACTCGAGTTTCACGTAGGTTAGAGATCGCTTGACCGTTATGGTTGCGGTCGATCTCGCCTACAAGATTGTTGGTGTCCCGCTGTACCACTACACGCATCGGGCAACGGATATATGGGAAAGCGGACTTGTCGTCGGACTTCGAACCACCGCGAATGATAATGGCTACAAATTCCAGGTCTCCGGCCAGCGCGGAGCCACCGGCTTGGTGACCGAGGGCACCAAGCCGCCCCGTAATGTGGCCCCTCCAAACGCGCTTCCCGCAACGCACTGGAACCGGCGCGAACTGGATGGACCATGGATCAACACGCAGGACGGGGGAATCATTCCTCCCAGGGTTACATCAGGCCAGGTCGAAGCGATCCCGGCGGCCGGCGGACATAAGGTCAATGCACGCCGCTTCAGTCTGTCATGCGACGTGCAAATCAGCCTATGGTATGACGACAGGGTCGGCTGGTTGGGACTCAGCTCTGACAAAAGTGCATCGACGATCCGATACGAGCGTCAGATTTGAGATCGATCGACATGCGCAGAATCGTGATGCTGATTACGCTGGCTGCGACCGCATGCTCGCCGTTGCGCACTTTCGACGCGATGATCCCCAAGGATGCCGGCGCGCGTCGTGTCGTGCGCTCGGCCGCGTTCGGCCAAGATCCCCGGCAACGGCTCGACGTCTATGCGCCGACTGCGACGGGTACCGAAGGGCTGCCAATTATCGTATTCTTTTATGGCGGCTCGTGGAATTCGGGCACGAAGGACGGATATTCGTTTGTCGGCCGAGCATTGGCAGCGCGTGGATTTGTCGTGGTCATACCGGACTACCGGGTCGTGCCGCAGGTCCACTATCCCCGTTTTCTCGAGGACAACGCCGCCTCGGTCCGTTGGGCAATAGCCAATGCACGCGTGTTTCGAGGCGATCCCAAACGCGTACTTCTCGCTGGGCATTCCGCTGGAGCTTATAACGCTGCCATGCTTGCAATAGATCCGCGCTGGCTGGGCGCCGATCGCGAGGCGGTGCGCGGGCTGATCGGATTGGCAGGCCCGTACAACTTCGTCCCGTTCAGAGTGCCGGTGGTCAAGGCTGCGTTCGCGGGCGTCTCTAATCCAGCAGACACTCAGCCTGTCAACCATGTCTCTCGAAGCGATCCGCCGGCGTTTCTGGCAAGTGGCGACAAGGACGAAATTGTCAGTCCAGCCGATAGCGACGATCTGGAAGCAAAATTGACTGCCGCTGGCGTGGCGGTGGATCGTCACCGCTATGCTCGCGTAGGCCATGTTGGGCTGTTGACGGCAATCGCAAGTCCATTGCGATCGCGCGCAGCGGTTCTTGACGACATGGTCGCGTTCGCCCGCCGGGTTGCGCCAGACCATCAAGAAGGTGGTTCGAGCCGAGCGCCTTGATCAAAAGGATCGATAACGCGGTCCCGCTGATTTTGCCCAACAGGACTTGTTTCCCAGTAGACAGAGCTGGCCACGACCCCACAAACAATACTCAATTGGTGCTTGACCGAACACGCGACCGCCGATGTGGGCGGCGCTCGAAACCCTGAGGATGGGCTCGCTCTTGCCGAGCCGTTTGTCGTCGGCTTCCTCTGCACCGCTTGGACTGCAGAGTTAATGGACCTCGGTTAAAGCGATTTTTCCGCTGATGACCGCTAATCGACAACTTTGCGTACGCCGTCAAACGGACGGGTACGCATCCGCTCATAGCCCGCATCCTGCACCTAAACTCAGTTCAGAGCCCTCGCGGCGAATTCCATCCCCATCCGCAACCCGACCGGATCGACACTGTGCCCAACGCCGCTCGAGATGTGCGTTGTAACGTTGATGCCGAGGTGCTCGAGCTCGTCCTTTGCCGCATGAAGCGCCGCGACCGGAATAACGGGGTCCGCCGAACCGTGAATCAGCAATACCGGCGGCTTCGTAATGGGTCGGTGTGCGAGCTCGTGGGCGCCGGTTAACAAGCCCGAGTAGCCTATGATTGCTGCGACCTGATTCGTTCTGCGCAATCCGACGTGCAACGCCATCATTGTGCCCTGACTGAAGCCGACGATCGCAAGATCGGCTTCGTTCAAGGCATATTGATTGAGCTTTCGGTCGACGAACGCGTCTATCGCCGGAGCAGCGGTGGCTGCGCCTGCAGCCAGCGCCTGCGGCGTGAATGCCGATAACGGCCACCATTGATATCCCGCGGCGAGGCCACCCAAGCGCTGCGGGGCGTTAGGAGCCAGAAAAAGAGCATCCGGCAGCGCAGATTGCCAGTGCGACGCGAGCGAGTTCAGATCGGCGCCATTGGAGCCGTATCCGTGGAGCAACAGAACAATCTGTTTCGGGGGGCCGCCGGACAACGGCTGCAAGCTGGCGCCGTTCACGATTTTGGACAATAGAATTTCGCTTTGCAAAGGCTGCAACCGTTCGGGACCGTCGCTGGGCAGAGTGGTGTCAGGCGGCTTCAGCCCGGCGTGGCAATTTCCAGTTGGGACGCACGAAATGGCAGGTGTAGCCATTGGGGATGCGCTCAAGATAGTCTTGATGCTCGGGCTCGGCTTGCCAAAACGGACCGGCTGGCTCGACCTCGGTGACCACCTTGCCCGGCCACAAGCCGGAAGCCTCGACATCGGCAATTGTGTCTTCGGCCACCGACTTCTGCTTCGCGTTTGTGTAGTAAATCGCTGACCGATAACCCGCGCCCACGTCATTGCCCTGGCGGTTCTTGGTGGTGGGATCGTGGATCTGAAAGAAGAACTCGAGCAGCGCGCGAAAACTGGTTACCTCGGGATCAAAGTTGATCTCGATCGACTCGGCATGATTGCCGTGATTGCGATACGTCGCATTCGGCACCTCGCCGCCAGAATAGCCGACGTGGGTCGAGATAACTCCCGGCTGGCGACGAACAAGATCTTGCACGCCCCAAAAGCAACCTCCCGCAAGGACTGCCCGTTCTTGACTCATGCGACTTCCTCCACCTGGTTCAGATAAGCACCGTACCCCTGAGCTTCCATATCCTGGCGGTGTATGAAACGGAGAGAGGCTGAATTGATACAATAGCGCAGACCCCCGCGGTCGCGTGGACCATCGTCAAACACGTGCCCCAGATGGCTGTCGCCGTGTACAGAGCGAACCTCGGTACGCGCCATTCCAAGGCTCGCATCGCGCAGTTCGCTGACAAACGCTGGCGCAATCGGCTGTGTAAAGCTCGGCCATCCACAGCCCGACTCATATTTGTCCGATGACGCAAAGAGCGGTTCACCCGAAACGATATCAACGTATATTCCCGGGTCTTTGTTATGCAAATACTTGCCCGTACCGGGCCGCTCCGTCCCGCTCCGCTGTGTGACGTGGTGTTCTTCGGGTGACAGGGATGCGACGGCCTCGGCCGTCTTGTGATACTTGGTAATGACAACCTCCAGTTAGCAACACGCATATGGGGGCATTGTCGCGCTACTTCCAGCTCAGCATTCAATTCCGGCAAGCGAGCTCGGGTCAGGCCGTTGCCGTGCGACTGTTGTTGATCGCGCAGAGCGAGCCGCATCGTGGATGGTACCCACGCGCCAGGTCGTCCACGCCATCCCGCCGGGTAGACGTCGCCGACATCCCCTCCGATCCGAACGAGGCTGCGATTGGACGTCATGTGATCGGCGCCAAGCTGCCTAGCCAACCCACCGGCGCGGTTTGCTGCGGTTTCCGGTTACGTCCGACCAGCACCAAGAGTTGTGAAGCGTTTTAACTCTTCTAATGGTGTCAGCTGTGGCAACGCGTCAGCATGGCGCAAACTTGCCCGAAAGGTTTAGGAGCGAGAGGAGCCGTGTTGATTCCGTTTCAAAGCTTGTTGTTTGTCCCCGGCAGCCGACCCGAGCGCTTCGAAAAAGCGATGGCGTCCGGAGCCGATCTCGTGACGATCGATCTGGAAGATGCAGTCGGTCCCGCCGACAAGGATGCGGCGCGCGATGCGGCGTTATCGGCAATGGGTAGTCCGCGCCTCGGCATCCGCATCAACGGCCTGCGCACGCGTCAGGGTCTGGCTGACCTGATCGCAATCGCCGCGATCCCAACGAGACCGCCATTTGTAATGGTCCCGATGGTTGAAGCTGTTGCGGAAATCGAGATCGCCCACAGTGTACTCGGCTCCCAGGTCGCGCTGCTGCCACTGATCGAAACGGTACAGGGCCTGCGCGTCGCCGATGCGATTGCGTCAGCTTCCGGCGTCAGCGGCGTGATGTTGGGCGGCGCCGATTTCGCGGGTGAGCTCGGTGTCGCGATGTCGTGGGACGCGCTCTACGCCGCACGCGCGCAGATCGTCACTGCATGCGCAGCAGCGAAAACCCCCTCGATCGACGCGCCTTGGCTCGATCTCGACAACCTCGATGACCTTGCTGACGAAATCGGGCGGGTAAAGGCGATGGGTTTTACCGCAAAGTCGGTCGTCCACCCCAAGCACGTCGACGTTGTCCACCGCGTGATGCGTCCGACCCGCGAGGAAATTGATGAAGCTTACGAGGCCGAGGCAGCTTATGCAGCGGCGGGTCAGAGCGCGGTCCGATTCAACGGCAAAATGCTCGAGGCGCCCGTGATGGCACGTTACCGCAGAATTATCGCGATGCCCGGGGTAGGAAATGCGTGACGCCAACGCGGCGGGCATTGTGAACCGTTTACCATCATGAGCAAACTATCGGGCATCAAGGTCGTTGACCTGTCGCTGTTCCTTCCTGGTCCCATGCTGACGCTGATGATGGCAGACCAAGGGGCGCAGGTCATCAAGATCGAGCCATTGGCTGGAGACCCGTCGCGCGATCAGGGTCCGTTTGAGGGTGGTCAGTCGGTCTGGTTTCGCAACCTCAACCGGGGCAAGGATTGCCGTCGCGTCGACCTGAAATCCGACGCGGGCCGTGAAGAGCTTTGGGCATTGGTCGAGACGGCCGATGTTTTCGTCGAAGGTTTCCGACCTGGAGTCATGAAGCGCCTCGGCTTCGACTACGACGCCGTTGCAGCGCGCAATCGACGCATCGTCTATTGTTCGATCAGTGCCTTCGGACAGACCGGCGCGTTCGCCCACCATCCCGCGCATGATCTGGCGGTGCAGGCGATGGCCGGGTTTTTGTCGCTGAACGATAGCGTCGAAGGCACGCCCGTCGTCCCTGGGGTGCCAAGCGCCGATCTCGCAGCGGGACTTACTGGGCTTTCCGCCGTGCTTATGGCGCTGATCGGGCGGGAGAAGAGCGGTCAAGGTGACTATGTCGATTGCGCCATGTTCGACAGCCTTATGCCGTGGTGCGCGCATACGGTCGGCTTAGCAATCCAGGGTGGCGAAGCGCCCCGTTCGGCAAGCCAGCGCTCGCTCGGCGGCGCGGCCTTTTATCAGGTCTACGCCACTCGCGATGCCCGCCACGTCGTGCTCGGCGGACGCGAAGAAAAATTCGTTGCTAATCTGATGGCCGCGCTCGGGCGGCCGGAACTTACCGCACTGGCATTGCGCCCGGCAGGCGAGCAGCATGCCCTGGTCGATTTCCTGACGGCCACGTTCGCAACCCGAACCCGCGACGAATGGGTCACATGGTTTGCCGACAAGAACGTCGCGTTTTCACCGGTCCTCGATTTCCGCGAAGCTCTCGACCAGCCGCATGTTGCCGAGCGCGGCCTGCTCGTACAAGCTGACAGCGGACATGTGATCAGGTCGGCCATCCGGTTTCGCCATGGCTAGGCACCCCACCCCGCGCCAGCGCGCCTCCCGGCCAAGCGTGTCCAGCAATCCGTCCGCTGATGGACAACGAAAAAGGGTTATGTTGCCATGATGCGCCTCGAAGTGATGGGCGGGATAGCGCGGTTGTTGATTGATCGCCCGTTGAAACGCAACGCCATGACGACGGCGATGTTCAAGGCAATTCCCGAGCTGATTGCCGAGGCGGAAGCCAAACGACATGTCCGTGCCGTCGTGCTGACGTCCGCGCGCGCAGGTATGTTCTGTGCCGGCGCCGACATTGGCGAACTGTCTGCCAACGCCGACGACGTCGAATGGCGCGCTACCAACCAGACAGCGATCAACGCGGCGCAGTACCGGCTCGCGCGCGCCGACCGACCCGTCGTTGCGTTCGTCGACGGTGATTGTGTCGGCGGCGGATGCGGGATGGCACTAGCCTGCGACATACGGGTGGCAACACCGAGGGCTCGTTTTGGTATTACCGCGGCAAAACTCGGTCTTGTCTACCCGCTCCACGATACAAAGCTGCTGCTCGATCTGGTCGGACCCGGGCAGGCGAAGCGGATCCTGTTTACAGGTGCGCTGTTGAGTGCAGACGAAGCATTACGGATCGGCTTGGTCGACGTGATTGCCGATAGTCCGGACGAGCTGACGCACGCGATTACCGCCAATTCGCTTCATAGCCAGCGTCATTCCAAGACGATGATACGCCGTATTCTCGATGGACAGGCCGACGACGATGCTCAATCCCTTGCGATGTTCGCCGAGGCGTTCGAAGGCGCGGACTACAAGGAAGGTGCGGCGGCATTCCTGGCAAAGCGCAATCCGGAATTCAGATAGCGACCGGCCGATTGCGCTGGCGGCCACTGTCCTGCCCCGCTAAGATAGGTTTTAGGGTTGAGCGGGGTGTCGATGTTGGGACGGATGCGTGCGTGGATCAAGCTTCACCCCAAATGGTCGATCGCCATCGGCGTCCTCCTGCTCCTGGGCTTGTTCTTCATTTTTCGTCCAAGGCCAAAAACCTATGAATATGTGATGCAGTCAGCCGACCGGGGCCAAGTCGTCCGCCGTGTTACTGCCAGTGGCAAATTGCGTGCACTCAACACAATCAAGGTCGGCGCCGAAGTCTCTGGTCAAATCACAAAGGTCTATGTCGACTTCAACTCGCCGGTCACAAGGGGACAGGTGCTGGCCGAAATTGACCCCACCCGTTTAAATGCCCGCGCTCAGCAGGCGCGCGCTGGCGTCGCGACCGCAGAGGCATCTCTGGCACAGGCGCAAGCGTCGGTATCGCGGGCCGGCACCGATATCCTCATTCAAGAACGCGAGTATGGGCGCCGGGCGCAGCTTGCCGAGCGCGGGTTTGTGTCCAAATCGGGGCTTGACACCGCGAGCAGTTCGCTCGCCTCGGCCCGCGCCGGGACGCGAACAGCTGCTGCGCAGGTTGCCAGCGCACGCGCCCAAATCGCTCAGGCCAATGCCGAACTGGCCTCGGCGTTACTCGACCTCAGCCGCACAACGATCGTCGCACCGGCGTCTGGCGTCGTCATCAACAAGCTGGTTGAGCCGGGGACGACCGTTGCGGCCAGTTTCCAGACGCCGAACTTGTTCGAAATTGCCGCTGACACTACGCGAATGCAGGTCGAGGCTTCGGTTGATGAGGCCGATATCGGGCAAGTTCGCGAGCGCCAGACAGTATCGTTTACCGTCGACAGCTACCCTGGCGAGGTGTTTGCTGCGACAGTCCGCCAAATCCGCAAAGCGGCGACGGAAACGCAAAACGTCGTTAGCTACCTGGTGATCCTCGATGTCGACAACAAGAACGGCAAGCTGTTGCCTGGGATGACGGCAAATGTAGAAATAATCACGGGCCAAAAGTTCAACGTTGTGCGCGCCCCAACGACGGCGCTGCGTTTCCGCCCCCACAGCGGCGACCGGCCCAAGACTAAGGTACCGCCCACCGGGACGATCTATCTTTTTGTCGCGACGTCGGATCCGTACAAGCCCGAACGCCGCATCGTAAAACTGGGTTTGCAGGGCGAAGACTTTGTCGAGGTTACACGAGGCCTCAACCTAGGGGAGAAGATCATCGTCCGCAGCAAATCGACAGTGAAAAAACTTACCAACGAGGACGCCGCGGACGAGAGCGACGATGCCGACATCAAATGATGTCCCGCTTTTGGAAACGCGGCACCTGGTCAAGAATTATGTGCTTGGCGGCGAGACGGTCCATGCAGTGGCCGACGTATCGTTGAGCATCGCCCGCGGCGAATTCGTCGCGATCATGGGCGCGAGCGGTTCGGGCAAATCGACGTTCATGAACATGATTGGCGCGCTCGACCTGCCCACGAGCGGCACCTTGTTGCTCGATGGCGTCGATGTCGGTGGCCTTACGAGCGACCAGCTTGCAGGAATCCGCAACAAGAACATCGGCTTTGTGTTTCAACAATTCAATCTCCTGGCGCGCACGACGGCGCTCGACAATGTCGCAACGCCGCTGGTGTATGCTGGCCTAAACGGCACCGAGCGCCGCGAGCGTGCTGCAAAGACCCTCTCCAGCATGGGGCTTTCGGACCGCCTGGGACATACGCCGGCCAAACTCTCGGGCGGGCAGCAACAACGCGTTGCCATCGCTCGCGCGCTCGTCACCGAGCCGTTGATGTTGCTCGCCGACGAGCCGACAGGCGCGCTCGATACCGTGACGTCCGACGAGATAATGAATATTTTTCAGCGGCTTAACGACGATGGTATTACCGTCATCGTCGTCACACATGAACCCGATGTCGCCCAATATGCCGCGCGCCGCATCGTCTTTCGCGACGGACGGGTGATCGAAGATGCGCCCGTAGCAGACCGGCGGCGCTTGCCATGAATGTCGCCCGAACGTTTGCCGGATGGGGTATCAACATCGCGATCGCGCTCACTGCGTTGCGGACGAACATGATGCGATCGATCCTGACAACGTTAGGCGTGACGATCGGCGTGCTCGCGGTGATTTTGGCCGTTGCGGTCGGCGACGGAGCAAAGATCAGTGTCATGGATTCGATTAACTCGCTTGGCTCAAACATGGCGATCGTCTTTCCGCAGCCCGAGAACCGCGGAGCGCGACGTGTCGTGGATCGCGGCCGGCTGACAGAGCGCGACGCCGTTGCGATCCAGCGCCTCGTTCCCGGGGTGAGCGGGATGGCCCCTCAGTTGCGCTCGACAGTCCAGCTCGTGATCCAGGGCCACAACACAACGACTACGACGGTGGGGGTCACTCCGGACTATGGCCGCGTCGCGAATGTAGACATCGATACCGGGCGTATGATCGGTGAAGCCGATGTCCGCACTGCTGCTCGCGTTATCGTCGTAGGTCCGAGCGTCGCAACAAAATTATTCGGTAGCTTTGACCCACTTGGGCAAAGCGTCCGCGTCAACCGGGTACCTTTCGTGATCATCGGCGTGCTCGCCAGCAAGGGCAGCAGTTTCGGCAACGACAACGATGATTTGGCCCTGGTGCCCATTTCGACGGCGCGGCAACGTTTTGCCAGCGCGGCCACGCAAGGGCCGGACGATCTCCATGTCTTGTTCGTCGGGTTCGATGATGGCATCGATCTGGCCGACGCCAAGAAGAACATGGTTCGCGTGCTCCGTGCTCGAAACAACGTGCCTAAGGGCGAAATCAGCCCGTTCACCATCAACACCACCGAGGAGTTCATGAAGCAATCGGGGCTGGTGACCTCGGTGTTTCAAGGCGTACTGGTCGCTATCGCTTCGATCAGCTTGCTGGTGGGCGGCATCGGCATCATGAACATCATGCTGGTCAGCGTGACTGAACGCACCCGCGAAATCGGTCTCCGGATGGCGCTCGGCGCAAAGCGCAGCGACATCCGCAACCAGTTTCTGGTCGAGGCCGCAGTGCTGTGCGTCATTGGCGGGTGTATAGGCCTTGCGCTCGCTGCGGGACTGTCGGTCGTCCTGGCCAACGCGCTCGACTTTCCTGTCGTCGTTAGCCTGTCGACAGCGGTCGGGGCGGTCCTGTTCTCAGCATGTATCGGCCTTGCCTTTGGGAGCTACCCTGCAATCCGCGCGTCCCGCTTGTCGCCGATCGAGGCGCTCCGAAGCGAATAAACTATAATTTTTCGTACTAACGGTTATGTATTAATGCTGAATGTTGGTATTTCCTGGTAGTTGATATTTTCGCAACTAATGCAATTCCCTCGTTTTTGAACTGGCACGCTTCCTGCAGATCCATTCATGTCCGCAAGCGACTATTGCTTCGGAAAGGATTTAACGGAGACTGAACATGACCACCAATAATTCGTTCGTTTCGACCTTCACCAACTTTGTTACCCTCGTCATTGGCGTTGCTTTTCTCGGCGTTGCAACAATCGGCATCGTCTCACCAGTTCATGCTCAATCGAGCGTCGACATCGTTTCGGCACACTGAACCTTGCGGTCGGCAAAGGCAGGGACGGCGGGCAGGCTTCACACGATCAAAACGCTGCTCCCAGTCGTCCGACCTGCTTCGAGGTCCCTGTGCGCTTGAGCTGCCTCTTTCAAGGCGTAGGTCTGACACACCGTGACGTTGAGAACCTTCTTGCGGAACAGATCCCAAACTTGATCAATTCCCGCAGCGCGCTCTTCGGGCGCTGCGTAATAATCGAAAAGGGTGGGCCGAGTCGTGAACAACGACCCCTTCTGCGCCAGAGTGCCTAGGTTGACGCCGGCTACTGGTCCGCCTGCGTTGCCATAATTCACGATCATGCCGCGCCGCCCTGTTGCATCGAGTGAGGCCTCCCAGGTCGCAGCACCGACCCCATCGAACGTTACCCGAACCCCTGCGCCGCCGGTGAGGGCGCGCACGCGCGACGCGACGGGTTCTTGGGTATAGAGAATAATCTCGTCAGCCCCGGCAGCGTGCGCGGCCTGCGCCTTTTGGGGCGTAGATACGGTGCCGATCACGCGCGCGCCGATGTGCTTTAGCCATTGGACGAGTAATAGTCCGACCCCGCCCGCTGCGGCATGCACCAGGACATCCCAGCCGGGTTGCACCCTCGCACAACGCTCAACGAGGAACTCGGCGGTGCAGCCCTTGAGCAGGCCGGCCGCTGCAGTCAAATCGTCGATGTCGTCGGGGATGAGGAACAAACCTGAACCCGGGATATTGCGTTGGGTCGCATAAGCACCGAGCGACGGGCCAAACGTGCAAACGCGGTCGCCGATAGAAAAGTTTGCGCCGTCACCGACTGCCTCCACGACGCCTGCTGCCTCGACGCCAAGCCCGCTGGGCATTGGCACCGGGTACAGGCCGCTTCGGTGGTAGGTATCGATGTAGTTCAGTCCCACGGCCGTCGAGCGGTAGCGGACCTGGCCAGGCCCCGGCGCGGGGAGATCGACATCGATCCACCTGATGACATCGGGACCTCCAACCTGCGATATCTGCGCAATGCGTGCCATAAACCGCTTCCCGTCCCTTGTTATTTGTCGCCCCCGTTTTCCAACCCGACGTTGCCGTCAGCTCGCAAGTTCCATGATCCGCGTCCATTCGTGATCGCGCACGGGGGCAACCGAAAGTCGCGACTGGCGAACCAGCTCCATGTCGGCAAGCGCTGGATCCGCCTTGATTACAGCAAGCGTGACGGGGCCCTTCAAGGGCTCCACCGGCGCCACGTCGACCGCCGGGAACCGCTGCGTCGGGTCCTTTGGATCAATGTAATGCTCGCGAACAATCTCGATGATGCCTACGATCTGCTTGCCCTCGTTTGAATGGTAGAAAAAGGCTTGGTCGCCAACCTTCATCGAGCGAATATTGATCGCAGCAGTGTGGTTACGCACACCGTCCCAAATCGTCCGGCCCTCGCGGACCAAGTCGTCCCACGAATATTTGTGCGGTTCGGATTTAACAAGCCAGTATCTCATTATGCCTCCATCACGATTTCGTGCCGCGCCACCAGCAGCCGACCTCCCTCAGCCACAAAAATTGAAAATAGTGCGACCAGTCCGGCGAGGGCTATTCCTCCATAGAGAGGAAACGTTGTGCCATTGAAGCTCTGCCCAATGATCGCGCCGCCAATCGCGCCGACGATGCTGGAAAACGATCCCTGAACCGAACTGGCCGTTCCAGCAACCGCTCCCATATTCTCCATCGCCATCGCGCCGAAATTGCCCGCTGTTAGCGCAAAGCACGCCATCATCAGTGACTGGAGCACAACAAAGCCAATCAGCGTTTCCTCGCCTGCCAAAGCAACGGCAGCATGCAACGCCGCAAGCAGCGTGAAGCCGATCAGTGCAAGATGGCTTATCCGGCGCATTCCAAAGCGCATCACGATCCGCGAATTGGCGAACGAGGCGGCCATCATGGTCAGCGCCATGACTGCAAAGCCATAGGGCAGCAGCTTGGGGACGTGCAGCACGTCAGAAAAGATCAGCTGGACCGAAGTCAGGAATCCCATGATGCCGATCGTGAGACACGTCGTCCCCACGGTGTAGCCGACCGATTGGGCATCTCGAAAGACAATGCGTGCGCTATCAAGAATCGATGCGAACGAGATCACTCGTCGATTTTCTACCGCCATTGTTTCCGGAAGGCGCAGCGCAACCCAGACAAACAACATCGAGCCGACCACCGCCAGCACGATAAAAATCCACCGCCACGGCGCGACCGCCAGCACCGCTGTTCCCATAAACGGCGCAACAACGGGCGCCGCCATAAATATCGCGGATGCAATGCTCATCACCTGCGCCATCGCACGTCCCTCGAATCTGTCACGTACGATCGAAACAGCGAGAACACGGGCGCCTGCGCCGCCGATTCCCTGTGCGGCACGCGCAATCAGGAGCAGCTCGAACGTCGCGGCCGCCGCCGCCGCGATGCTGCAGACGACGTAGATCACGATCGAGACGAGCAAGAGCTTACGCCGGCCATATCGATCGGAAATCGTGCCCATAAACAGCTGCGCGATCCCGAAGCCAGCTGTGAAGGCGGTCAGGATGAGCGACCAGCGATTCTCGTTCGTTACCCTCAAACTGTGCCCGATTGCCGGCAACGCGGGTAGCATGGAATCGATCGCCAGAGCGATCAGCATCATGATCGCGGCGACGAGAATCACGAATTCAACGCGCGTGGGAGATTTCATCGCGCGACTTTATGTTGCGTTGCGGCAAAATCCCATAGCAAATCTCAATCGGCAAACAGTAAGACGGGCGTTTCAAGAAATTTGCGTAACGCTTGAACAAAGCTTGCAGCATCCCAGCCATCGACGACCCGGTGATCGCAACTGATGGACAGGTTCATCAGCTTGGCGCGACGAATATCGTCGCCATCAAACACAGGACGTTCGATGATGCGGTTGGGGCCGATGATCGCGACCTCTGGACGGTTGATGACAGGCGTCGTCGCGATGCCACCGAGGGGACCAAGTGAAGTGACGGTCAGGGTCCCGCCGGACATCTCCGCGCTTGTGGCCTTGCCGGTGCGAGCGGCCGCGGCAAGACGCGTGATCTCGCTTGCCAGCTGCCACACGTTCTTCGCTTGCGCGTCGCGGATGACCGGCACCATCAGCCCCGCGTCGGTTTGGGTCGCAATGCCAAGATGTACAGCGCCGCTGCGCATGACCACGCCGCCCTCGTCGTCATAACGCGCGTTGATCATTGGAAACAGAGGCACAGCCTTGCAGATCGCGACGATCATCAGCGGCAACATCGTCAGTTTTGGCCGATTACCGCGATTGTCGTTGAGGCTGGCGCGCATGGCCTCCAGCGCGGTCACGTCGATTTCCTCGACATACGTAAAGTGCGGAATATTACGCTTGGAGGCGGCCATATTCTCGGCAATGCGCCGGCGCATTCCGATAACCTTGATCACCTCGTCCGCGCGCGCCGCAGTTGCCACGCCAAAGCCGCTCGCGCTGCTGTACCGCAAATATGCGTCGAGGTCCGCGTGGCGCACGCGGCCGTCTTCAGAGGGTTTGACGTGCGCGAGTTCGATGCCGAGATCGGTCGCGCGCGCGCGCACGGCAGGAGACGCGAGCACGTTGGGCTCCTGAGCGGGCTGGACCCGGGCAGGGAGGCGGTCGAACACGGGTTCAGTCGTCTCGGTGGGCGCGCCTGACAGCGTGGTTCCATCCTGCACGGGAGCCCTGACGGTTTGATCGACCGGGTTCGCGGTCACCCCATCTGCGGTTTCTGCGTCGATCCGATGTGCGACACCGGCGTCGTCGGCTAGCTCATCGGCAACCTCGATCACCGCAAGCGTGCTACCGATCGGCACCATGTCGCCGACGTCGCCGGCCAGTTCGACGACCACGCCGGACACCGGCGACTCAATCTCGACCGTCGCCTTGTCGGTCATCATGTCGGCCAGATTCGCGTCCTCCTCGATCCGATCACCGACCTTGACGTGCCACATGACGATTTCTGCTTCAGCAATGCCTTCGCCGATGTCGGGCAGGCGGAATTTGAACAGCCCCATTGTTTAACCCTTCAAGACCTGATCGAGCGCCGTCCCGATACGGATCGGCCCCGGAAAATATGCCCATTCCAGCGAATGCGGGTAGGGAGTATCGAAACCGGTCACGCGCGTAACAGGTGCCTCGAGATGATAGAAACAGCGTTCCTGGACGAGCGCAGCAAGCTCGGCGCCAAAGCCACTCGTTCGTGTCGCTTCATGCACGATCACGCAGCGACCCGTCTTTTTCACGCTCGCCTCAATTGTCACGATGTCGAGCGGCAGCAAGGTCCGCAAGTCAATGACCTCGGCATCGATCCCCTTTTCCTCGACAGTCGCCCGCGCGACGTGAACCATCGTGCCGTAGGCAAGAACGGTCACGTCGGATCCTTCGCGAACGATCGCCGCCTTCCCTAACGGAACGGTATAATGGCCCGTGGGGACCTCAGGCGTTTCGACTTTCGACCAGGGTTGAACGGGGCGGTCGTAATGGCCGTCGAACGGACCGTTGTAGATGCGTTTCGGTTCGAAGAAGATGACGGGGTCATTATCCTCGATCGCCGAGATCAGCAGACCCTTGGCATCATACGGGTTTGACGGGATGACTGTCTTTAGGCCCGCGACGTGAGTGAACATCGCCTCGGGACTTTGCGAATGCGTTTGCCCGCCAAAAATACCGCCGCCGAACGGTGACCGTACCGTGATTGGCATGACGAACTCGCCCGCTGAGCGATAGCGCAGCCGCGCTGCCTCGCTGACGAGCTGGTCGAGCCCGGGGTAGATATAGTCCGCGAATTGAATTTCGGGCACGGGACGCAGGCCATATGCCGCCATCCCTACGGCAACGCCGATGATGCCACCTTCGTTAATCGGGGTGTCGAATACTCGAGTTTTGCCATGCTTGGCCTGTAGGCCTGCAGTGGCACGGAATACCCCGCCAAAGAAGCCGATGTCTTCGCCTAATATTGTAACGTCTGGGTCGCGCGCGAGGCACACATCCATTGCCGAATTAATCGCCTCAATCATGCTCATACGCGCCATCGATTAAATTCCTGCCGCGGCACGCTCGGCGCGCATCTGGTCGCGCTGTTCGACAAGGTGCCAAGGCATTTCCTCGAACACATCTTCGAACATCGTATCGAACGGCTGGTGCAAGCCATGGCCCAATATGCCGTTCTTCTCGGCTTCTTTTTGTGCCGCCTTGACCATTTCTGCGAGCTCGACGTCCTGCGCCGCATGGCGCGCTTCGTCCCATTCGCCAAGGCCGATCAGATGTGTCTTCAACCGGGCGATCGGGTCGCCCAGCGGCCATTTCGTCGCCTCGTCGGCACTACGATAAGCGCTCGGATCGTCGGATGTGCTGTGCCCTTCGGCGCGGTAGGTAAAATGCTCGATGAGCGTTGGCCCCTTGTTGGTCCGGGCCCGCTCCGCTGCCCAGGCGGTTGCCGCGTAAACGGCAAGCGGATCGTTACCGTCAACCCGCAATCCCGCGATCCCGTATCCGACTGCGCGTGCCGCAAAGGTCGTCGCTTCCCCCCCTGAAAATCCTGCAAACGAGCTGATCGCCCACTGGTTGTTGACCACATTCATGATCACCGGCGCACGATAAACCGTGGCGAACATGCAAGCGGAATGGAAATCCCCCTCGGCAGTCGATCCTTCGCCACACCACGTCGCGGCAATCCGCGTATCGCCCTTCGCCGCGCTTGCCATCGCCCAGCCAACGGCTTGCGGATATTGCGTTGCGAGGTTGCCCGATATCGAGAAAAATGCGCCTTGCTTGGTCGAATACATGACCGGCAGCTGGCGTCCCTTCAGCCGATCGGCGCGGTTGGAGTAAATCTGGTTCATCATGTCCACAACAGGCCAGTCGCGCGCGATCAAGATGCCTTGCTGGCGATAGCTGGGGAAACACATATCGTCGCGGTCGAGCGCGAAGGTCGCGGCCACTGCCACTGCCTCCTCGCCAGTGGACTTCATGTAGAAGCTGGTCTTGCCCTGCCGCTGCGCGCGAAACATGCGCTCGTCGAACGCCCGGGTTAGTGCCATGCTGCGCAACATGCGGCGAAGCACATCGGGCGCGAGTTTAGGATCCCACGGGCCGACGGCGATGGCGTCGTCGTCGAGTACCCGAACTAACCCATACGCAAGTTCGCGCATCGTGCCTGCATCGGCAGCGCTATCCGGACGCGGCGTCACGCCTGCGGCAAGCACCTCGACGCTGACAAAATCGGCTTCATCACCCGGGCGGAATTGGGGCTCGGGGACGTGCAATGTCAGCGGGGGCAGATTGCGACGGGGCGACTCAGACACGCGGTTCTCCTCGGAGGTACCATGCGGCCCGCGCAACAATATTACAACGCACGAAACGCGTTGCAGGCCTGGCACGGGGTTGCTACCGCTTACGCAAACGTAAAGCAGGAGGGACTGATATGGCGCTCGATGTGGCTGGACGCACAGCGTATAACGAGGATCATGAAGCGTTTCGTCAGTCGGTTCGCAGTTTTATCAAGGCGGAAGTCGTTCCCCATATCGAGCGATGGGACGAAGCCGGGATTATTGAGAAGGAGATCTGGCCCAAAGCAGGCGCAGTTGGCATGCTTTGTCCGACGGTGCCGGAAGAGTATGGCGGGCTCGGTCTCGATTTTGGCTACAATGCGATAATCGACGAAGAGGTTGCCTATGGGGGAACCTCGCTCGGTTTTTCGCTGCAGTCCGACATCGTCGTCAATTACCTGATATCCTACGGCAGCGAAGAGCAGAAACGGCGGTGGCTGCCGCGACTTGTTTCGGGTGAAACGATCACCGCGATTGCCATGACCGAGCCCGGTGTTGGTTCTGACCTTCAGGGCATTCGAACGACCGCCAAAAGGGATGGCAATCATTATGTCATCAATGGTAGCAAAACCTACATCACCAACGGCCAGAACGCCGACCTCATCCTTGTCTGCTGCAAGACCGACACCGAAGTTCAACCCGCGTGGAAGGGTGTTTCGATCATCCTCGTCGAGGCCGATCGCGAAGGGTTCAAGCGGGGACGAAACCTCGACAAGATTGGCATGGATTCCGCCGACACCAGCGAATTGTTCTTCGAAGACGTTCGCGTGCCCATGACGAATTGCCTCGGAGAAGAGGGCAAAGGCTTCATCTACCTGATGAGCGAATTGCCGCAGGAGCGCCTGTCGATCGCGGTGAGCGCCATGGCCTCAACACAAAAGGCTTATGACGAAACCGTCGCCTTCGTGCGCGAACGCAAAGCGTTTGGGAAACCGGTTATCGATTTCCAAAACACCCGCTTTACGCTCGCCGACATCAAATCTAAATTGCAAGTTGGCTGGGCCCACCTTGACTGGGCGTTGACCCGGCACTTGAAAAAAGAACTGACCGCCGAAGAAGGGGCGGCTGCCAAACTATGGCACACCGAACTGCAGTGGGAAGTGATGGACAAGTGCCTCCAGCTCCATGGCGGCGCAGGCTATATGAACGAATATCCCATCGCGAAGATGTGGCGCGGCGCGCGCGTGACGCGGATTTTCGGTGGAACAAACGAGATCATGAAGGAATTGATCGGCCGCAAACTTTAACCACGGTAGGGATCAGCAGTCATAACCGACATCCGACAAGGTGGCCGTTTCAGCTTGGGTGGCCGCTCCGTCAACCGTGTCGGTTACGGCGCAATGCAGCTTGCCGGACCGATGGCCTACGGACCGCCCAAGGATCGAGCCGAGGCACTTTCGGTCTTGCGCGCAGCGATCGAAAGCGGGGTCGATCACATCGATACCAGCGATTATTACGGTCCCTACGTTACTAACGAACTCATTCGCGATGCGCTGTATCCCTATCCGGACGATCTGGTGATCGTCAGCAAAATAGGTGCCGTTCGTGGGGACGGTGGTTCGTGGCTCCCGGCATTCGAGCCCGATCAACTGGTCGCAGCGGTCCATGACAACCTTCGCCGCCTCAAACTTGATGTGCTCCACGCCGTCAATCTGCGCAGCATGTTTAGCCCGCATGGTCCTGCAGAGGGCTCGATGGAAGCCCCACTCACGGTCCTCGCCGATTTACAGCAGCAGGGATTGGTGCGGCACATTGGCCTCAGCAACGTAACGCCGACACAGGTCACCCAAGGGCGCGCGATCTGCGAGATCGTCTGCGTTCAGAACCACTATAATCTCGTGCACCGACGCGACGATGCAATCATCGACGAATTGAACGCGGCAGGGATCGCCTATGTCCCATTTTTCCCGCTTGGCGGGTTCAACCCGCTGCAGTCGGAGACGCTGTCCGAGATCGCGCAACGGCAGGCTGCGACGCCGATGCAGGTGGCGCTCGCCTGGCTGCTGCGGCGCGCGCCCAATATCCTGTTGATCCCCGGCACATCATCTGTCGGGCATCTGCACGAAAATCTTGCAGCCGCCGAAATCGAACTGTCCACCGCCGCCATGGCGGCGCTCGATGCAATCGCTGCTGCCCCCTGACGCACGGCACCGGTTCGCCGATGTTGGGCTCACCATCTCATCAGATCGCCGCCCGCTTTGCCTGACGCTTGATGCGATCGAGGTCGACGGTCGCGCCCGGGGGTGATTGCCACTGCGGGCATGATATTCGACTTACCATCGAGGCCGCCCGCACGCCGCCGGGGTCGAATGTCGCCGTTTGGCCACCCGCAACGAGCGCCACGTCGAAGATCAGATCGGGCTCCAGCAATCCTTCCCAAAACGCGTCGTGATCCGTGTCAGTTCAAAGATCATGCCGTCGCCCGCCGCTGCGCTGAAATCCCCGACGGATGCTCCGCCGGTCGCGATCAGGGTCCAGGTGTCGGATGAGCGCTGCACAATCGACCTCATGTCGCGGTCGTTGTCGACCACGGCCCGTCTACGTCGAGCGCCAAAGCAGCGCGCCTCCCCGACGCGATCAGGTCTGCCCGCGCGACATCGATAGGATCGCCATTGTCGAACAGGGCTTTAGGTTAATCGCGAGCACGACTGCTTTGAGACCGCTTGATCAGTCGACGAGGATACGCATCCATTCCGACACGTCCGCCCGTTCGGTCCTGAGTGCATTCGCTGGTTCGCCCGTATCCTCATACCCGACCGCCAGACCACAAAACAACATACGCTCATCGGGCGTCTCAAGGAATTGCTTTACCGTTTGGGGAAAAATCGCCCAGCATTCCTGGGAGCAGGTGGCAAGCCCTTCCTCCACCGCGAGCAACATGAAGCTCTGAAGAAACATGCCCATATCGCTCCATTGCGGCGATCCCATGCGCCGATCGATCGTCATGAACAGCGCCAGGGGCGCTCCAAAAAATGCGAAGTTGCGATCGAACCATGTGCGTCTCGCGGCCTTGTCCTCACGCGGAATACCAACGCGTTCGTACATGGCCTCGCCAACCGCAAAACGCCGTTCGCGATAGGGACTGTTCAATTCCTTCGGGTAGATGTCGTATTCGGTTGGCTCAGGTGCGCCCTCCAGCTTGGCGCGCATTGTATGCTTCAGACGCGTCATCGCTTGGCTGGCGACCACATCGATATGCCATGGCTGAAGGTTACCGCCCGATGCAGCGCGAGAGGCCTCAGCGACGAGTCGCCCAACGAGACCGAGGTCAACAGGTCTATCGAGGAACCCCCGGACGGACCGTCTTGCCGCCACGGCATCGCGTACTTCCATACAACTCTCCAAATCGTCACTTGCCTCATTGAGCCCAAGGCTTAACACAAGCACACAGTTGACGTGTACGGAAAGGACGACGTGATGGCTGAGGCGTATATTGTAGACGCGGTTCGAACCGCGGGAGGCAAGCGCGGCGGCAAATTGGCCGGTTGGCACCCAGTCGATCTGGCGGCAGCAACGCTCGATGCCATTGTCGCACGCACAGGCATTGACGGTAGAGCCGTCGACGACGTGATTATGGGCTGCGTGATGCAGGGCGGACAGCAGGCTGGGCAGGTCGGTCGTAACGCCGTGCTCGCCGCTCACCGCCTGCCCGACAGCGTCCCTGCGGTCTCCATCGACCGCCAATGCGGTTCCTCGCAACAGTCGATGCAATTCGCTGCGCAAGCGGTGATGTCGGGCACACAGGACATGATTATCGCGGCCGGCGTCGAAAGCATGACGCGCGTGCCGATGGGCTCGACGGCGTTGCTGTTTATGAAAGAGGGCCTGGGCAACTACAAATCGCCGCGCCTCGAGGAGAAATATCCTGGCATCATGTTCAGCCAGTTTATAGGTGCTGAGATGATCGTGAAGAAGCACGGCTTCAGCCGCGAACAGCTCGACCAGTACGCCTACGAGAGCCATCGTCGTGCCGCTGCGGCAACGCAGGCCGGCGCTTTCGACGCCGAAATTATCCCGCTCGATATTGAGACGCCCGAGGGCGCGGCCGTTCACCGCACTGACGAAGGCATACGCTACGACGCGACGGCGCAGAGTATCGGTACTGTCAAGCTTTTGCAGGAAGGTGGCAGTATCTCTGCCGCCAATGCCAGCCAGATCTGCGACGGCGCATCCGCGGTTTTGATTGTAAGCGAGGCGGCGCTCAAGACACACGGCCTCACGCCAATGGCGCGAATCCACAATCTAACGGTGACTGCAGGTGACCCGGTCATCATGTTGGAGGAGCCGCTCTTCGCGACCGACAGAGCGCTCAAGCGCGCGGGAATGCGGATCGACGACATCGACCTTTATGAAGTCAACGAAGCCTTCGCGCCCGTTCCCATGGCGTGGATGAAGCACACCGGGGGCGATCACGCTCGGCTTAACGTCAACGGCGGCGCGATTGCGCTCGGTCATCCGCTCGGCGCCTCTGGCACCAAGTTGATGGCGACGCTTGTCCATGCCCTCAGGGCTCGGGGCGGACGCTACGGTCTTCAGACGATGTGCGAAGGCGGCGGCATCGCGAATGTCACGATCATCGAGCGGTTATAAGGAAAATCAATTCATGAAACTGGATAACACCGTTTGCGCCGTCGTCACCGGCGGCGCGTCCGGCCTGGGCGCGGCGACCGCGCGGGCGCTCGCCGCCAAGGGCGTCAAGGTCGCGATCTTCGACCTGCAGACCGAAAAAGGCGAAGCTATGGCTGCCGAAATCGGCGGTGTATTCTGCGAAGTTAACGTGACCAACGACGATAGCGTAATCGCGGGTTTTGAAAAGGCACGGGCTGCTCACGGGCAGGAACGCGTCCTCGTCAACTGCGCAGGGACAGGGGCCGCAATGAAGACCGCGAGCCGTTCCAAACAAGACGGCAGCATCAAGCATTATCCGGCGGACGCCTTCAACTGGTTGATTCAGATTAACCTTGTCGGCACTTTCCGCTGCGTCGCACTTTCGGCGGCAGGGATGATGACGCTCGATCCACAGAACGACGACGGCGAGCGCGGCGCAATCGTCAACACGGCGTCCGTTGCGGGCGAGGATGGCCAGATGGGCCAGGTTGCTTACGCGGCGTCGAAAGCCGGCGTGATCGGGATGACGCTCCCTATCGCGCGCGATCTCATGAGCGAAGGCATACGCATCAACACGATTCTACCCGGCATTTTCGAAACGCCTCTGATGCTCGGCGCGCCCCAGCAGGTCAAAGACGCGTTGGCCGCTTCGGTCCCTTTTCCCAAGCGACTGGGCAAGCCGCAGGAATACGCGCAACTCGCTCTAACGATGATCGAGAACAGTTATTTCAACGGCGAGGATGTCCGCCTCGACGGGGCTATCCGGATGGCCCCGCGCTGATCTTGATCGTGTGAGGGGCGTCGAGAATGCCCATCGATTGGGCGACGCCCGCGCCGATCAACGCAAATCCGGCGCCCCAGAGCCAGCCGGCCAAGACGTCGGTCGGCCAGTGCACCCCAAGCATCGGTCGCGTGAACCCAATCACGAGCGACAGCGCGACAGCCAACGGCGTCAAGCGCCACCGGTCGAACAGCATCGCTGCGAGCAAAAGTACAACCATCGATCCCGCGGCATGGCCGCTTGGGAAACTCAAATCGCGTGGATTATCGAGCCACGGCACGAGATGCGGACGCGGGCGCGCCCAGATGATCTTTGCCATCGTGTGTCCCGTAATCGACAGCGTCACGGTCACCAGATAGAGCACGCCCGATCGCCAGCGTCGCCACCAAACCAGCGTCGCAAACACGAGGGTAATGCCAATGCCTCGTATGCCAACATCGCCCAAGGTCGAAATGAACCGTGCAGCATCAACGAGCCATTGCGGCCCGCGCCTTGCCACTGAGAGCGCGAGCAGCAGATCGACATCGAATGTGGAAAGGTCACCGTGGCGGACGACTATTCCGATCCCGCACGAGACCGCCACGAGCCCAGTCCCAGCGCCGATCCGCTTACTCACTGGTCACTGGCCCTTAACAACCTCGCCAGCCTTAATGACCACGGCGATTTTTTCGAGGACGCGCACATCCTGCAAAGGGTCGCCGTCCACCGCGATCATGTCAGCATAGCGCCCCACGACGAGCGCGCCTACATCGCTCTCGCGGCCCAGTGCCTTGGCGGCGCTCGACGTCGCCGCCTGGATCGCCTGCAGTGGCGTCATCCCCCATTGCACCATCTTGGCAAACTGACGACCGTTGTCTCCGTGTGGATAAACGCCTGCGTCGGTGCCAAAGAGCATCAGCACCCCTGCCTTGACCGCGCGCTGAAACGTCTGTCGCTGCTTGAGCCCGATCATCTTTTCTTTATCGACGCTGTCCTGCTCGGTCCCATTTGCGGTCCCAGTCGCCAGAATATAGTCATCATTGTAGATATCCATGTCGAACCATGTCTTGTGCGCCACGGCAAGCCTGATGGTCTCGTCGCTCGCTAGGCTGCAATGCTCGATTGTATCGATGCCAGCGAGAATCGCGGCGCGAATGCCTTCGTCGCCGTGGGCATGGGCCGCCACCTTCAGATGGAGCATGTGCGCCTCGTCGGCGATGGCCTTCATCTCTTCGAAGCTCAACTGCTGCCCGCCAACGCTGTCCCCGAACGAAAACACGCCACCTGTCGCGCAGATTTTGATAACCTGTGCGCCATATTTGTGCAGCCACCGGACCTTGGCGCGCGCTTCCTCGGGTGAATTGATGACCGACGCGCTCGTCTTGTCATAACTCGGCGGAAGCGCGTTATCGTCGCAATGCCCCCCGGTCGCACCAATGGCATAAGTCGCTGTGACGATACGCGGGCCGGGCACCCAACCGCCGTCAATGGCTTCGCGAAGCCCCACGTCCTGAAAATCTGCAGATCCTACATTTCTGACGGTGGTAAACCCGGCATCAAGCGTTTTCTTCGCATTGGCTACGCCAACCGCGCCCCAGAAACTGTCGGTATACTGCAGTCCGCGGTAGCCGCCGATCTCGGCGAGCGACGTCAGATGCACGTGCATATCGATGAGGCCCGGCAGGATCGTTTTGCTGCCAAGATCGATGACCTTTGCGTCACTTTTGAGTTGCGTCGTCCGTGCGTCGGTGATGCCCATAATTCGCCCATCAGTTACCTTGATCATAGGATGTTGGACGACCGCTCCGGTTTCCACATCGATCATCCGTGCGGCGGTGATGTGGACGGTTTCGGCGCCCGCCGGCGCCGCAAATGAAAGCGCGGCCAAGACGAAAAGACGATGCATGTTATTCCCCTTCAAACGCGAGACCTTAGCGAGTCATCGCACAGATGAAAGAGGCTCGCGGCAGCGCCATCAGGAGGACGTCAGCGTGAAAATAATCGTCCGTAAGCGGCGAGACACTCAGCTGAACCAGGTCGTTCCGTCACAAGCGCCGGGCCGATGGCACCTGGGCGGGTCGCCTACGGTCAAAACGCATCCAACATCATCGCCGCGAAGTAGAGGCTTGTCGTCTCGGCGAGACCGACGATGGAGATGAGTCGCGCCATGCGTTCTGCTCCGTCGTGCACCAGCGCCAATGCGCATCGCTTCAATCTTCAGATATGCACGGCCCTTCCGTATGCGCCGAGCACGCTCTCATGCATCATTTCACTCAGCGTTGGGTGCGGAAAGACGGTGTTCATGAAATCAGTTTCGACGAGTTCGGCTGTCTTGCCGACCGTGTAGCCCTGAATCAGCTCGGTTACTTCGGCACCGATCATGTGAGCACCGAGGAGTTCGCCGCTCTTGGCGTCGAACACCGTCTTGATGAACCCCTCGGTCTCGCCCAGCGCGATGGCCTTGCCGTTGCCGATAAATGGGAATTTTCCGACCTTGACCTCATGGCCCGCTTCCCTTGCCTTAGCCTCGGTAAGGCCGACGCTGGCGACCTGCGGATGGCAATAGGTGCAGCCGGGAATGTTTTTCGCGTCCATCGCGTGAGGATGCAACCCAGCCATCGCCTCGACCGCAATGACGCCCTCATGGCTGGCTTTGTGCGCCAGCCAGGGCGGCGCGGTTACATCGCCGATCGCCCAGATACCAGCGACGTTTGTCCGGCACATCGAGTCGGTCACAATATGACCCCGGTTCGTTTCGATTCCCAGCGCTTCGAGCCCGATATTCTCGGTGTTGGGCACGATACCGACGGCGACAATAGCATGGCTGAAGTGGTAGTCGGCGGACTTGCCATCGTTTGTCTTGATCTTGGCGGTGACGCCGATTGGGGTGGTCGACAAGCTCTCGACCCCTGCACCAGTCAAGACGATCATGCCCTGTTTGACGAGCGACTTTTCAAGGAAGTCCGATACCTCTGCATCCTCGACTGGAACAACGCGGTCGAGCATTTCGACGACGGTCACGTCCGCCCCGAAATCGCGGTAGAAGCTGGCAAACTCGATTCCGATCGCGCCCGACCCGATGACGAGTAGTTTTGAAGGCATTTCGGGCGGGACCATAGCGTGCCGATACGTCCAGATACGCTGGCCATCGGACCTGGCGAAAGGCAGCTCGCGGGCGCGAGCGCCGGTCGCGACGATGATGTTCTTCCCCGCCAGCTCAACGCTTGCACCCTCATTGGTAACTGTCAGTTTTTCTTGCCCGGCCAGGACGCCGTCACCCATGTAGACGACGATCTTGTTCTTCTTCATCAGGTGGATCACGCCTTGATTGAGCTGCTTGGCGATGCCCCGCGACCGCGCAACAACCTTCGCCATGTCGAACCCGGAACCCGCCGATGTCAGGCCATAGGCGTCAGCGTGCTGCATATAGTGATAGATCTCTGCCGAACGGAGCAGCGCCTTGGTCGGAATGCAGCCCCAGTTGAGACAAACGCCCCCCAGCGTCTCCCGCTCCACGATCGCGGTCTTGAGCCCGAGCTGCGCAGCGCGGATGGCGGCAACATAGCCGCCGGGGCCAGAGCCGAGCACAACGAGATCATAGACTTCGCTCATGCGACCAGCCCCAGCGGGCTCTCGACCAGCGCCTTGAACACTTTCATCAATTGAGCCCCGTCCGACCCATCGATCGCGCGGTGATCGAAGCTTCCCGTCGCTGACATCACGGTCGCAACGCCAAGCGCGCCATCGACGATATAGGGCCGTTTCTCTCCGGCACCGATGGCCATGATCATCGCTTGCGGTGGATTGATGACAGCTTCGAACTGCTTGATGCCGAACATGCCCATGTTGCTCAGCGAAGCGGTTCCGCCCTGATATTCGCGCGGCTGCAACTTGCCGGCCTTCGCCTTGTCGGCGAGACTTTTCATCTCGACGGAAATCGCGCTCAGCGCCTTGTTGTTCGCGTCGACGACAATTGGGGTGATGAGACCACCGTCGATCGACACCGCGACCGAGATGTCGGCGCGGCTGTACTGGATCAACGTGTCACCCGCGAAGCTGACATTGCACGCCGGCACTTCGATCAAGGCTGCAGCCAGCGCCTTTATCAGCATATCGTTCACGCTGACCTTGACGCCACGCGATGCAAGTGCCGCATTCAGCTCACTGCGCAGCTTAAGCAGGGCGTCGAGGCGAACGTCGAGCGTCAGATAGATGTGCGGTACCTGCTGCTTCGATTCGGTCAAGCGGCGCGCGATGGTCTTGCGCATACCCGACAGCTTGATTGTCTCGTGCGGTATGTCGGTACTCACAGGGGCCGATACCGGTGCAGCAGCCAATGCAGGAGCTGCCGGCCGTGCCGCAACAGAGGCCGCCACCGCGGCGCCCGGCTTGGCATTGTCGATATCCGCCTTGACGATCCGACCGTTGGGGCCGGTGCCGGTGACCGTGGAAAGGTCGATCCGCTGTTCCGCGGCCAGTCGCCTGGCGAGCGGGGATATTTTGAGCCGGTCGCCCTTGTCTTCCCCCGCCACGACAAGCGAGGTTCCGGCAGGGACCGCCGCAGCGGTGGGCGCAGGCGTCGGTAATCCAGGCGCGGGCGGTGGCGCAGGCGGTGGCGCTAGCGGTGGCGCTAGCGCTGGCGCAGGCGACGGTTGCGCATCCTCGTCCTCTGCCGTGATCGTCGCGATCACGGTGCCAACCTTGACCGCGTCGGTGCCTTCGGCGACAAGAATTGACGCGATCACCCCCTCGTCGACCGCTTCGAACTCCATCGTGGCCTTGTCGGTTTCGATCTCGGCCATCACGTCGCCGGACTTCACCGTGTCGCCGACCTTCACGAGCCACTTTGCGAGCGTCCCCTCCTCCATTGTCGGGGACAGCGCAGGCATCTTCAGCTCAATCGGCATCGCTCTTCCTTATGGCCGTAGCGTCAACACCGCCTTCGACGATTGGGGGGCTTGCGGTCAAGGCCTCGCTGTGTGCAGCTTAGCAATATTGCGGGGGAGAGAGCGCATGCGAACCTATCTCGTCGTTATCGACGAAACGCCAGAGGCCGAGGTTGCGCTGCGCTTTGCCGCGCGGCGAGCAGCCAAGACCGGCGGCTCGGTGCAGATATTGGCTCTCGTACCGCCCGTCGAGTTCATGGGGCTTGGCGATGTCCAGGCGACGATGGAAGAGGAAGCCCGCCAGCATGTCGAAGCCCTCGTCGAAAGCGCGGCCGGCATGCTGAGTGAGGAGCAGGGCATCCATCCGTCTGTGTTGGTGCAGGCAGGCGATCCCGTTCCCTTGATTCGAAAGGCAATTGCGGACAATCCAAACGTCGCCGCGCTGGTGCTTGGTGCTGCCGCGATCGGTCTCCCGGGCCCGCTGGTTGCGCATTTCGCCGGCGAAGCCGGGCAATTACCGTGCCCGGTCATGATCGTACCCGGCGGGCTCGACCACAGCGCACTCGACCGGTTAAGCTAAGCCTTCATTTTCGCCGAAGCAGCTGTGCAGCTTTTGGCATTTGCACGCACAAGATCTGGAGTCCCGCTTTTGCGGGGATCACCCGAGGAAGTAAGAAACCCAAAAATGAAAACATATTTTCTTCCCGTTACCGCGCTCACGCTTATGGGTGCCGCCCCTGCCCCGCAGCCAATGGCACTGCGCACAACGGTCGAAAAACTCGTGTCGTTCGGGACCCGCCACACAGCTTCGACAACGACCGATCCCAATCATGGCATCGGCGCCGCGCGCAACTGGGTGGCAAGCGAATTCGAGAAGCTGTCAACTTCCTGCAACCATTGCATCACGCTCGACCGGCCCCGCGCTCAATTTGAAGGGCCGCGTGCGCCGCAGGGCGTCATCATCGAGGATGTGCTGGCAATCCAGCGCGGAACCGGCGACCCCCGCCATATCGTCATCGTCGCAGGGCATATCGATAGCCGAAATTCGGACGCAATGGACGCGACCGGCGAAGCGCCCGGCGCCAACGACGACGCGTCGGGCGTTGCCCTCGTCATGGAAGCGGCGCGGATCCTGTCGAAGGACAGGCACAAAGCCACGATTGTGTACGCCGTGCTTTCGGGCGAGGAACAAGGGCTGTGGGGCGGCAAATTGCTCGCCGACACTGCCAAGGCGCGCGGATGGAATGTCGCCGCCATGCTCAACAATGACATCGTCGGGAACACCAAGGGCCAGGACGGACGCATCGTCGCAGATCGGGTGCGCGTGTTCAGCGAGGGCGCGCGGGCTTTTGAAGACTTGGCGGCGACCAAGCTGCGCCGAGCGTCGGGCGGCGAGGATGACAGCTCGTCCCGCGCGCTCGCCAAGCGCGTCGAGCACGTCGCTGTCCAGCAGATCGGACCTGTCACCTCCGCGACCAGAACCAGTGTCGAACACAGATCGTTCAAAAGCAAAGGTCTTTGGGCGTTCCTCGTCCGCCGTCCCGACCGCTTCGGCCGCGGAGGCGACCATACACCGTTGCTGGAAGCGGGATATCCCGCCGTGCGTTTCACCGTCGGCGTCGAGAATTACGATGCCCAGCATCAAAATCCCCGAATCGAAAACGGGCGTGTTTATGGCGACACGATCGACCGGATGGATTTTCCCTACCTGAGCAAGGTGACCGCACTCAACATCGCGGTGTTGCGCGAGCTGGCGGCCGCGCCGGGCGCGCCGGAGTCTGTTGTTCTCGGAGGGGCGGTGTCGACCGACACAAGTGTCAAGTGGACAGCAGTAAAAGGAGCAACCGGCTATCGGATTCGCTGGCGGCCGGCGGACCGGACCGCGTGGGAATCGTCGCGCGATGTCCCTGCGCCCGCCACCCAGGCAAAGCTTGATGGCATTATCGTCGACGATACATTCGTTGGTGTCTCCGCGCTCTCGGCCGACGGTGCCGAGAGTCTTGTTACCTTCGGCGGACTCGAGCCCCGCTGAGGGTCAGCTACCACAACCGCAGCGATGAACGTATTTGGTACGCTTCACATATTTGGTGTGCCGTGCTGGCAAGCTGACATATTCAGTAACGTAGCGGACGGTCTTGGTCATGACTGGTGCACTCGATGTCACGGTGACGGTCGTAACCGAGGGTCCGTCCATCCAGCCGTATCCATAACCGCTGTCCGCGTAGCCATCGCGCCAATGCGGACGTAGCGGACGACCGTCCCAATAATCATGTCGACGATCGTCCCGCCGCCCGTAATCATAATCCCGGCCGTCGCGGCGGTACGACGACGATTTGTCGATCGCCTGGCCTGCGAGCGCGCCCACGCCGCCCCCGATCAATGTTCCTGCCAGCCGGTTACCACGACCTCCGATGATATTGCCCGTGAGGCCCCCGACGAGTCCGCCGACAACGGCACCGGCAACGCCGTCGTTGTGGCGCGGGCGACGATCGTCGCGATCGCCATCGCTATCTGCATAGTCCTCAGACGCCCAGCGTGGGTCGCGGCTCCAGTCAACATCGCCGCGCCAGTCATAGACACGCCCGTATTGGTCGGTCAGCACGGCATCGTCGTAATAGCGCGACCACCCGAAGCCCGCCCCCGGACGCGGCAGGCCAAACAGGCCGAAGTCTGCGATAAAATACGGCGCAGACGCCCAATGATACGGCAGCATGTAGCCATAGCTTGGCTGACGGTAAGCGTCCCGTCCGCCCTCGGCGTGCGCCCAGCGCTCGCCAGCCGGAGCCGGCCCGCGCGCAGCATGGCCGCTCTGCATGACAGCGGGTGCCGCGCCGCGCCGTAGCGTTTCCTCAATCGTGGAATTGGCCATCGATGCGCCCGACACTCCTGCCATCGGCGGCATTGGGGGTGCGCCGATCCTCGAGTCGGTCTGTGACAGGGCCGGCCCCGGTGCGCATGCCAGCGCGAGTAGAACTCCAGCAACTGCAAGCCTTGCCATGGTAAATGCTCCGTAACAATCCACAAAAAAACGCGGGCATTTCCGCCGTTTGCTTAATAAATTATTAGCATTTTCCCGGTGTTCTTGAAAGGCAACGACGCAACGGCGAAGTGTCCCGTTCAGGGGCAGATACGGGTTTCGAGTAGCCCGGCCAGGGCCTCCATTCCGGTTCGATCTGTAGCATCGAACCGAGCCAGGTCGGGACTGTCGAGGTCGATAACCGCGATGACCGCACCGTTCACGACGACGGGCACGACGAGCTCCGACCGGCTTGCAGCATCGCAGGCGATATGACCGGGAAAGGATTCCACGTCCTCGATCAACTGGCTGGAGCCCGTCGCCGCCGCAACACCGCACACGCCCTGCCCGAACCGGATACGAATGCAGGCTGCTTTGCCTTGAAACGGGCCGAGCACGAGTTCGCCCCCGATCACGCGATAGAACCCCGCCCAATTCAACCTCGGCATCCAGTCGAAGATCAACGCTGCTACATTGGCCATGTTGGCGATCGCATCGCGCTCACTTGCGGTGAGCGCATCGGCGGCGGACAGGAGATCGCGATAGAACGCGGGCTTGTCGGTGGCAGCCGTCTTGAAATCGTACATCAGTCAAACTCCACTTTACCACGCCCGCGCTTGACCTCGCCGCGCACGGCTTTGCCGAGCATCCGTTTTTCCTTTGCCGATCTTGATGGCCGCGTTTTCACCCGTCGGGCGGGCACGAGGTGCGCCTTGACTACAAGGTCGGCCAGCCGTGCGCGGGCATCGGTACGGTTGGCCTCACGGGTGCGGTACGATCGCGCGGTGATCACAATCTCACCGTCGTTCGTCCAGCGGCTCCCTGCCAGCGCCTTCAACCTTTGATAAACAACGGGCGATAAGCGCAACGCATAGACGTCAAGCCGCATTTGCACTGCTGTCGCGACCTTGTTGACATTTTGCCCACCCGGCCCCGTTCCGGCGAGAAACACTTCCTCCAGCGCCTCCTCAGGCAACGGCTGCGCAATCTCAGCCATAGGAAAAACCGAGATCGACAAATCGCTGTGGCAGCGGGGCAACTGCGTTGACGGCGGGATGATTGTCGCGCGGCACCGACAGTGCATAGGCATGGAGCAACATCTCGTCGCCACCGTTCCCATAGACCGGATCACCCAGGATCGGCACGCCGATCCCCGAAGCAGCATGGACACGCAACTGATGCGTGCGCCCTGTCTCGGGCGCGAGCCGCACCAGCGCGCGTCCGCTGGAAAAACCGACAACTGCCCAGTTTGTTACGGATGTTTTGCCGCGCTTTTCAACAATCATGCGCCAGCCATCCTTGGCCGTACTCACTTTGTTGAGTGGCAGGTCAACACGTCCGTCGGCTTCCTTCGGGATGCCGTCGAGCACCGCGAGATAGGTTTTTGACACCTCGCCCTTTTCAAACGCCATCTGAAATTTCTTGTGGATGCGCGGATTGCGCGCCAGCAGCAGGCAGCCCGACGTGTCGCGGTCGAGACGGTGGACCGGCAGCGGCCTCCGTTCGAACCCGAACCGCAACGAATCGAGGTGCGATGCGACTGACAGCGATCCGTCGCGCGGCGGATCGACGGCAAGGCCGGCCGGCTTGTCGAGGACCATCGCCTCGGCGTCGATGAATAAAACACGGTCAGCAAGCAGCATCGCTGGGCCTTAGCCGCATAAATGCCGATGCGGCAGTCCCTTCCTTGGCCGGGGTCGGATCTCTTGTCGCCCGCACCGATGGAGAGATCGCAGGCCTAGCCAAACACCTTGGCGACAACTTCGGCGACGCGACGGCCTTGATAGCGCGCACCGTCCAGTTCAGCTTGGGATGGAACGCTCGCCTTACCCGCCGGCAATCGTCGTCGCGTCCTAGGGCGCGCCGCCGACGACCGTTTCGTGACCCATCTGCTCCGTGTGGCCATAGTCGAGACCAACGATCGTCATGCCAAAGTGCAACAGGTTCGTAAGGATTGAAAACAGCGTGGTTTCATTGCCGCCGTGCTGCGAGGCACTTGAGGTAAAGGCCCCGCCGATCTTGCCATTGAGCGCGTCTTTAGCCCACAGGCCGCCAGCTTGGTCGAGAAACGCCGCCATTTGCGACGAGAGCCGGCCAAAGCGCGTCCCCGTACCAACGATGATGGCGTCATATCTTTCAAGATCGGCAATCGTCGCGACGGGCGCAAGCTGATCGAGCTTGAAATGGGTGGTGCGGGCGATATCTTCGGGCACCGTCTCGGGCACCCGTTTCACGTCGACGGTTGCGCCCTCACTGCGGGCGCCGTCAGCCGCGGGCGTTCGCCATCGTTTCAATGTGCCCGTAAGCGGAATAATAAAGAACCAACGCCTTTGCCGTTTTTATCTCCATTGATTGGGGTAAAATCAAGCTGCGTCGACGAGGACGATTTCGGCCTCTTCGAGAGCACGGATTGTATAGCTGCCGGCGCCCAGCGCCACGCCGTCGCGAGCATTGACGGTCGTGCCGTCGAGATCGAGCCGCCCGAGCGCGGGCACCAAATAGGCATGACGCCCGGCGCCAACTTCGTGCGTGAGCACGTCTCCAGCCTTCAACGTCGCACCCAACACCCGCGCATCGGTGCGGATCGGCAGCGCATCGCGATCCTCCGGGGACGCATCTGCGAACCCGCTGGCCAGCACTGACCAGCGGCCCGCGCGATCGCCCTTGGGAAAGGGTTTGGCGCCCCAAGCCGGTGCGCCGCCGCGCGAGGTCGGCTCGATCCAGATCTGGAACAGCGTCGTCGCGTCGGCCTCAACGTTATATTCGGCATGGCGGATGCCCGACGCGGCGCTCATGACCTGAACATCACCAGCCTCGGTTCGCCCCTTGTTACCCATCGAATCTTCGTGAGTGATAGCCCCCGAACGGACGTATGTTATGATTTCCATGTCGCTGTGCGGGTGCGGCGGGAATCCAGTATTTGGGGCGATTTTATCGTCGTTCCACACCAGGATGCTGCCCCAACCCATCCGTCCGAGATCACGATACGAGCCGAACGAAAAATGGTGGTGCGCGTCGAGCCAGCCGTGGTTGGCCGCGCCGAGCGACGTAAACCGGCGGACGTCAATGAGGTTCGCATCGCGAATGGAATGAGCAGTCATCGAACTTGCTTCCGTCAAAGTTGATCGGTTCGTATTTAGGGTTCAGCATCGCTTGGTAAATAGAAACAATCGAAAGGCACTGTTTCCAAAATGTCGCTTCCGGATTTTCAAGGCTGGGCCATATTCGCGACCGTTGCGGAGCAGCGCTCGTTCAGCGGCGCCGCAACAACGCTTGGATTGTCAAAAGCAACGGTTTCGAAAGCAATCACCCGCCTTGAAGCCCTGCTGGGGGTTTCCCTGTTCCATCGAACCTCACGGCGCCTCGCACTGACGGAGAGCGGCGCAGCACTCGTCGAGCGGGCACAAGCGATCCTTGCGGGTGCGACGGCCGCCGAGGAATCCGCGCGCGAGGAAGCGGGGCGCGCCTCGGGTACGGTCCGGCTCGCCGTCCCGATGAGCTTTGGCCTCTCGCACGTGGGGCCGCTCGTTGCCGGCTTTCTCGACGTTTATCCCGACATCTCGGTCGACCTCCATCTAAGCGATGCCAGAGTCGATCTGGTCGGCGATGGCTTCGATGTCGCACTCCGGATTGGAGCACTCGGCGATTCAAATCTAATCGCCCGCACGTTACGCCCGGTCGAGGTCGGCCTCTATGCGTCTCCGGCATATATTGAGCGACACGGCGATCCATCCCATCCTCTTGAGCTCAGCCATCATCAGCTATTTTCCTACAGCTATGCAGCCAACCAGCAGACACTGCGTCTGACCCGCGGCAATGAGGAAGCCGTCGTGCATTTGAACGGGCGCGTGCGCGCCAACAACGCCGATGTGATGATTCCAGCCGCCATTGCGGGGCATGGGATCGTCAGTCTTCCCGACTTTATCGGTGTCGACGCCCGGCGTCGCGGCGCCATCGTTCGCGTCCTACCCGACTGGCATGCCCCCTCGTCTGCGCTTCACCTCGTTACACCACCCGGACGCCTGCGGGCACTGCGCGTCGAAGCACTGATTGCCTTCCTCGTCGAAGCCCTCGCCAGTCCCAGATCGAGCGACTCGCGCGATTCCGCCAATTAACTGCGAATTAACCTTTTCCCTTCATTCGGTATTTGGTTAATTAAGTGGTGCGGTAGGTCCGATTGGACAGGCCGCGTGGGATCCAGGCGAGAAAAGGGGCGTCGCATGCGCGTGTTGTTGATCGAGGACGAGCCGACCACGGCCAAGGCCATCGAGCTGATGCTCTCGTCAGAGGGTTTCAACGTCTACACCACGGACTTGGGCGAAGAGGGCTTGGACCTCGGCAAGCTCTACGATTACGATATCATCTGCCTTGACCTCAACTTGCCCGATATGCACGGCTATGATGTGCTGAAGAAGTTGCGCGTCGCCAAGGTGCAAACACCCGTCCTCATCCTCTCGGGCATTAGCGAGATGGATTCCAAAGTGCGCTCGTTCGGCTTTGGTGCCGACGATTACGTCACCAAGCCTTTTCATCGCGACGAACTCGTCGCCCGCATTCACGCCGTCGTCAGGCGTTCGAAGGGACACAGTCAGTCGGTCATCCGCACCGGCAAGCTTGCCGTAAATCTCGACGCCAAGACCGTTGAAGTCGACGGTTCGCGCGTTCACCTGACTGGCAAGGAATACGCGATGCTGGAGCTGCTTTCGCTCCGCAAAGGAACAACGCTGACGAAGGAAATGTTCCTCAACCACCTGTACGGTGGCATGGACGAGCCCGAGCTCAAGATCATTGACGTGTTCATCTGCAAGCTGCGCAAGAAGCTCAGCCTGGCCTGCAGCGGCGACAACTACATCGAGACTGTCTGGGGCCGGGGCTATGTGCTGCGCGACGCGGAAGACATGCTGATCGCCGAGGTGGCCTAGCGGCCTCTTGTCGTTGTCGCGACGATCTCCTGGTGAGCCGCAGCATCAACCAACCAACGTCATCATTCGCGTCTGATCGTTCTAGGCCGAGGCGCACGCCTCAGTGCGGATGCCAGACGAGTCGGTCGAACCTCATACCTGCTGCGGATGCAGCGACCACGGCACGAGTGATTAGCATCTAATCGAGCGTCCAGTCGATCGGCTTGAAGCTGCCGCCGTTCGATTGGAGCGCTGAACACGCCGTGAGGCCGATGATCAGGTCCATTTTTGCCTCGAAACGAATGTAATCCCCTGCACGACTAAGTGGAGGCAGGACCGCAAAGCTCCCATCCGACTCGATCGGCACATTCATGAAGCAGTTAAAGGCAACCGGGATGGCATCATCAGCCACGCCGTAGGGAGCGAGCGCGGCGGCCAGATTGCCGAAGCAACCCCGATGCGGCTCCTTGTGACCGTAGATGATCCGGAACGTATCCTTGGAACACGGCGTCAGCAAGAAATCGTGGCGCCCGACCATATCCTCGACAATATCCAGCATCGGGCTCGAACGGTTCGACCAGAGCGTATCACCCGTCGTGAGATAGATTTTACTCGCATAATCAAGCGTGCGCCCGGATGAGATCGCTTCCCCAACATCGGTAGTGTTGAAGGCCAGTAGGTCGGCTACCTGACGCCCCATCGGGTCGGTGACAGTAAGCGTCTGTCCCGCCATCATCGTAAACGCCACGCCCGACCGCGGTTGGATACGCCCTCGGGTGACGGCCCGCGTTCGTTCAAGCAGCATCCCGCATCGTCCCCTGATAAGCGAATGGGCAGCCCCATTCTTCACCGACGGTGCGACCTGAATATTGCCGTGCCTCCGAGAGTTCGCCGTGTCGCGACAACATTGGATTGACGGACCCCGAAAAGTGTTCGTCGCGGACCTGGATATTGCCACGCAGCTTCTCGTAACGGCCTTCCGAACGCAGGCGTTCGAACTGGTCGTGAAGATTAAAGATCATCGTCGGCGCCACGAAGCGCCGCGCCTTTCGGCTGGCGTGAGGATGCAATCCTACCACAAAAAATGCTTCTCCGGCGAAGCTCAGCGAGAAGTGGGGATTTGTGGGGTCTGGCGACACCCTTTTGTCGTATTTCTGGCCCAGCCACACATCCTTGTCACTGATCGACTGGATCCGGTTCCACATCGATTCCTCAAAACAGGCTTCGGTGATCGTTCGCGGCCCTTCGAAAATGACGGCGAGCGACTGGAACAGCTTCCGATTGCGATGATAGTCACCAGCAAATTTCATCAGCGCCTCGTGAATCGTCAAATCGTTCCACGCACTCGTGATTGACCGCGCTATGACCACCTTGATTTGACGCTTCGCCAGCGCAGACTTCGCCCCCACACATGGGAATTGAGGGTTGGCGATAAAGCGCTCCAGCTTGTCAATAAAGGGGTGGTCATCGGTAAACGGGCTGCGATGCACTGTGTTCGTTTCGTCTAGGGGGCAACTGGTCGAAAGAACGCAGCATTCCCAAGTCTGTTCCCCCTTTCGCTTCCCCCTTGTGCACTGCCGCAAAGCCGCGCAGTCTCAACGCAATGAAGCAAAAGCCTTTCGACGAACTGTGGGGATCGAGCAGCGACCAAAGTGCGCGTCCCGAGTTTGCAGGCCTCGCTGACTGGCTTTCCAACACGCCGCGAGCTGAACTCGACCGTCGCCAGAAATCAGCCGAGGCAACCTTTCGACAACTTGGCATTACCTTTGCCGTCTACGGAGACGATGATGCCGCCGAGCGCATTATCCCGTTCGATATCGTCCCGCGAATGTTCACCAAAACAGAATGGGACATGCTGAGCGTTGGCATTGTCCAACGCGTAGAGGCCATCAATGCGTTCCTCGACGATGTTTATGGGAAACGCCGGATCCTCGACGAAAATATTCTGCCGCCCGAACTGATCCTCGCCAACCCGCAATTCCGCGGCGAGATTGTGGGGTCTCGCCCTCCCCACGGCATATGGTCGCACATCTGCGGAATCGACCTTGTCCGCACCGGCCCGGGCGATTTCTGGGTGCTGGAGGACAACGCGCGGACTCCGTCGGGCGTCAGTTACATGCTCGAAAACCGCGAGGCGATGATCCGCTTGTGTCCTGAGCTGTTCCGCCAGTATCGGGTTCAGCACGTCGACAGCTATGGAGATGCGCTTCTCCAGACGCTGCGCTCGGTTGCTCCTGCAAGTGCGGGCAGCGATCCGGTTTGCGTGATCCTGACGCCAGGTCGATTCAACTCGGCGTATTACGAGCACAGTTTTCTGGCAGATTCGCTCGGCATCGAACTTGTTGAAGCCGCAGATCTTCAGGTCGACGATGACATCGTGTGGATGCGAACGATTACCGGACGCGTGCGCGTAGACGTGATCTACCGTCGTATCGATGACGACTATATCGATCCTCTGGTGTTCAGACCCGACTCCATGCTCGGAGTTCCCGGCCTGATCGCAGCGTACCGCGCAGGCAAGGTCGCCCTCGTCAACGCGCCCGGCACAGGCATTGCCGACGATAAGGCAATCTATAGCTATATGCCTGAAATCGTGAAGTTTTACGCAGGAGGAAAACCGATACTACCAATCGTCGAGACCTGGCGGTGCCGTGAGCCGCAAGCGCTGAAGTATGTGCTCGATAACCTTTCCGACCTTGTGGTGAAACTGGTGGATGGTTCCGGTGGCTATGGCATGCTGGTCGGGCCAACAGCGTCAAAGAGAGAGATCGAAGATTTTCGCGCCGCGCTGGTCGCCGAGCCGCACCGTTATATCGCCCAGCCAACGCTGGCGCTCTCAACCGTACCGACACTCGTCGAAAGCGGCGTTGCACCGCGTCATGTCGATTTCCGCCCATTCGTCCTTTCGGGGGCAAGCGGCGTAAAAGTCATTCCTGGCGGCCTCACGCGGGTAGCACTGCGCGAAGGATCGCTGGTCGTGAACTCGAGCCAAGGCGGCGGGACCAAGGACAGCTTTGTCCTGATGGACGACGGCGAGATCGGGGACGAAGGCTAAATGCTCTCGCGTACCGCCGCCTCGCTCTATTGGATGGGGCGGTATGTCGAGCGTGCCGAGTTTACGGCACGCCTTGTTGAAGCAACGGTTCGTCTCGATGCGCTTTCATCACGACCAGCGGGTGAAGCGGCGTGGGCGAGCGCGCTTGCTGTAATCGAGGCCGAAGAAGCCTTTGCCAAAACCGGCGAAAAGCTAACACCGCGCAACGTCACGCGGTTCCTTACCTTGTCAAACGCCCACGCCGGCTCGGTCGTCTCGTGTCTCGGTTTTGCGCGCGGCAATGCAAAGGCTGTGCGCACTGCACTCAGCCGTGATGCCTGGTCGACGATCAACAGTGCGTGGCTGCTGTTCAACGGGCGGACGAGTCCGGGTGACACGCAGGCAACGCTCGCTTTGATGGAGCAGGCTCAAAGCGAAACCCGCGGGTTCGAGGGCGCGATCGGACGGATGCTCCGCAACCCGGCGTCTTGGTTCATCCGCCTGGGAGCCACGATCGAACGTGCGGACAATACCGCACGTCTGATCGACGTCAAATATCACATTCTTCTGCCTGAAGGCGAACGTGTCGGCGGTGCGGTCGACCGTGACCAGTGGACGACAATCCTCCAGACGCTTGCAGCGGTGAACGCTTATCGCTGGCTTTATCGCGAGGGGCTCGAGGCGCGTTCGGTTGCCGAGCTCCTGATCTTGCGCCGCGAACTCCCGCGCTCACTGGCCGCCAGCGCCGAGGAAGTGGTGCTGCACCTCAATGCACTTGGGAAACAAACGGGATTCCAGGGCGAAGCCGACCGGCTTGCGCGCCTGCGCCATGCCCGACTTGGCGAAACGCGGATTGATAATGTAATCAAGGGCGGGCTTCATCAATACGTCGAGAGCTTCATCGAGGAGAACGCGGCGCTCGACCAGGCGATATCCAAACAGTTCAGGTTCTTGTGACATGCGTCTGAGTATCGACCATCATACGCGCTATCGCTTCAGCGTCCCGCAGGCGCGCGTCGTGCAGCTGTTGCGCGTTACGCCAAGCGATTACGCCGCACAGACCGTCATCGACTGGCGTATCGACGTCGATTGCGACGCTCGACTGCGCACTGGCCTCGACGGATATGGCAATCCCACAACGATGCTATATCTCGACGGACCTCTTGACGCATTGGAGCTGACGGTGCGGGGCGAAGTGCTGACCGAGGATCAAGCGGGCGTTGTCAAGGGCGCACACGAACCGCTGCCGCCGCTCTATTTCACCCGAACGACGCCTTCAACGAAAGTCTGCGACGCAGCCCGCGATTTTGCGCACGTCATGCGCGGCAGCGACTGGCTCGAGCGCATCCATGCGCTCAACACATCGGTCGGGGGTGCGATCAAAATTGGCGCCGGACGCGGCCCCGTTGGACGCACGCCCGGCGAAATCCTTGAAAGCGGTCATGGCACCACCCGCGACGCGGCACACCTTTTGGTTGCCGTAGCCCGCGCAAGTGGCTGTCCAGCGCGCATCGTCTCGGGCCACAGCCTGCATGGCCCCAATCGTGGATACCGCTGCTCGGCCCATTATTGGGCTGAGGTTCACATCGACCGCCTGGGCTGGGTCGGTCTTGACCCGAGTTCGGGTTTCAGTCCCGATGAAAGCTATGTCCGAGTGGCCGTCGGGCTCGACGCGTACGACTGTACACCCGTGTCGGGAGCGCGTGTCGGCGGCGGCATTGAAGAACTCGACGTCGACGTCCGTGTCGATGAAGCTGGAGGACAGCAGCAATGACCTATTGCGTGGGCATCCTCGTCCAAGCCGGCTTGGTGCTCCTCGCCGACACCCGGACCAATGCGGGGGTCGACAACGTATCGATTTACAAAAAGCTTCACCCCCTGGCCCAGACGGACGGGCACCTGATCTTTGTGTGTACGGCTGGCAGTCTATCGGTCACCCAGTCGATGCTCTCCATGCTCGAAGAAGGCATGCCGTGTCTCGACGACTCTGGCGTCACTCGCACAGTCGCGACGCAACCGACAATGTTTCGTGTCGCGCAGCTAGTTGGCGAAGCCCTTACCACAGCCAAGCGCGCGATCGGCATCACCCTCGAAGGGACGAGGATAAACGCCAGTGCGTCGGTGCTTGTCGGTGGACGGATTGCCGACGGGCCCTTGATGCTGTTTCAGATCTACGCCGAGGGCAATTTTATTGAATGCGCGCCCGACGCGCCGTTTCTCCAGATCGGCGAACTTAAATATGGCAAGCCCATCCTAGACCGCACGCTCACGTTTGAGTCCGGATTAGACGAAGCGGTCAAGGTCGCGCTGATCTCGTTCGATTCAACGATGCGATCAAACCTGTCCGTCGGTCGACCAATCGATCTGGTCGCGATCCCGACCGACGCGAGCCGCGACGTCGTTCGCATACGGCTCTCGGAAGACGATCCGTATTTCAACCAATTATCGGCCAGCTGGGGCCGAATGATGAACGAAAGTCGAATGGCGATTCCCGATCCGCCGTTTATGACGAAAACAAGCGACTAGAACTTGCGTCCGTCGGGTGCGCCGGGCAACCCTTCCCCCTTCAACGATTGTGTGACCTCGACAGCTGTCATCCGCCGCCAACCTGCAGGGCCAAGGCGCTCCATCGGCTGGAACCGAGCCTTATATTCCATGCGCTTTGATCCCGCGACCCAGTAGCCGAGGTAAACAAAACTCAAATCCGCCTTCGCCGCGCGTGCGATATGGTCGAGGATAATATAGGTACCGAGGCCAGGTCGGCCCTCGTCTTCCGAGGCAAAAAAGCTGTAGATCATCGAGACACCGTCACCCTGACGGTCGGTGATGCATGCGCCGACGAGCTTGCCGGGTCGTCCACCAAGCGATGGCTCGCGATATTCGACCACTTGGGTATCAACCGCCGAATGCTCGATCATGTCAGCGAAGTCGACTTCGTCCATGCCAGCCATTCCGCCGCTGGCGTGGCGCGAATCAAGGTAGCGCCGCATCAGGTCGTACTGCTCTTGCGTTGACCACGGCCGGCAGGCAGTGACTTCAAGGTCGGCGTGACGTTTCAAAAGTTTGCGCTGTGTTGCACTCGGTGTGAACTCGCGCGTGAGGACCCGGACGGACACGCATGCCCCACAATCGAGACACGAAGGCCGATAGGCTACACCCTGACTTCGCCGGAATCCGATGCGCGACAGCGCCTCGTTCAACTCCACCGCGTCAGGTCCAACCAGCTCGGTAAATACCTTCCGCTCCGTCCGGCCCGGCAGATAGGGGCACGGCGATGGCGTGGTTACGAAGAAACGGGGAAAACGGAAAGGAGCTGTCACGATCCAGTGGTTATGCGTCGCCACGCGTCGCATTAAAAGCGGATTTACCATTAAAGAGGGTTAATCAGGCAAGTTCCACCTTCGAAACTTCATATCCCCATTCGGTCAACGCCGCGACAAGGCGATCGAGATGTTCCGGGCCCCGCGTTTCGCACTCGATATCGGTAATCAACCCCTTGGCGGGCAACGTCGTGAAGACGCGCTGATGATAGATTTCGATGATGTTGACCGATTGCTCGTCAAAAATGCGCGCGACGTTGAACAATGCGCCCGGTCGGTCCTGCAGGCGGACGCGAAGGCGCGCCAGTCGTCCGGAACGCGCCAGATCGCGCAGCAGCACGTTTGCGAGTAACCGCGTGTCGATGTTGCCGCCGCACAGCACGATGCCGACCGTCTTGCCTTTGAAGCGTTCGGGATGCGCAAGCAGCGCGGCGAGCCCCGCTGCGCCTGCGCCTTCGACCACTGTCTTTTCAATTTCGAGCAAAAGCGCGACTGACTTTTCGAGATGCCGCTCAGCCACGAGCACGATATCGTCAGCAATCGCCCGGACGATCTCACGGGTCAACATTCCCGGATGCTTGACTGCAATGCCCTCGGCCAGCGTGTCGCCCTCGGCTGGCATATCGAGGTCGTTGAGCAACGCGTACATGGATGGATAAAGCTCGGCCTGTACACCGACGACCTGAAGACCGGGTTTCAGCGCCTTGGCCGCCGTACCGACACCCGACAGCAAGCCGCCGCCGCCGATCGGGATCGCCAGCATGTCGATCCCTGGCGCGTCCTCGAGCATTTCAAGCGCGATCGTACCCTGCCCTGCAATGATTTCCGCGTCGTCGAAGGGATGGACGAATGTGAGGTCGCGCGCCGTCTCCAACTCACGGGCATGCGCATAGGCGGCATCGAACGTCTCACCGTGCAGGAGGACTTCGGCCCCGTGGCCTTGTGTCTGAGTGATTTTGATGGTGGGGGTCGAACGCGGCATGACAATGGTGACGGGAATGCCCAAGCGCGCCGCGTGATAGGCCAGTCCTTGCGCATGATTACCCGCAGACGCCGCGATAACGCCTTTTGCCCGCGCCGTATCGGGCATCAGCAGCAATTTATTGAGCGCACCCCGTTCCTTGTAAGCCGCGGTAAACTGGAGGTTTTCGAACTTCAGCCAGACCTCGGCCCCGGTCATCGCCGACAGCGTAATGCTCTTCAACGTCGGCGTGCGCACCACCTTTCCTGCAATTCGTGCTGCCGCGGCACGGATATGTTCGAGAGTGACTGAAGCAACGGACAGGTTTGATACGGTGGCCATACATCGTCGGCTCTAACGTCATCTAGCGCACCCCGCAAACGCCCGCTATGCCGCATGTCATGTCTAAACTAGCTTTTATCGGGCTGGGCGTCATGGGCGGGCAAATGGCGAAGCATCTCGCCGCTGCCGGCCATTCGCTTGTTGTCTACAACCGTACGCGCTCGAAGGCCGATGCCTGGGTCGTCGAACACGGCCAAGGCCGTGCAAGCGCCGTCGACAGCCCTGCAGACGCAGCAAGCGACGTCGATGCCGTGATCGCGTGCGTTGGCAACGACGACGACCTCGCCTCGGTCACCCTCGGCCGTGACGGTGCGTTTCGCGCGATGACGAAGGGGAGCGTCTTCATCGATCACACGACTGTGTCTGCCAAGATCGCGCGGCAGCTCGCCGTCGAAGCAAAAGGCATGGGGTTGCACAGCGTCGATGCGCCCGTAACGGGCGGACAGGTGGGCGCTGTCAATGGCACGCTAACGCTTATGTGTGGCGCGACGGACGCGGGCATTGCCGCGGCCAGCCCGTTCATGAAGGCTTACTCGAGTCGCATTGTTCATGTGGGTGCGCCCGGTGCAGGCCAGACTACAAAGATGGCCAACCAGATCGCGTTTTCGGGCATTATCCAGTCGCTTGGCGAAGCGCTGCGCTTCGCGCAGGCTGCCGAGCTTGACCTCGACCGAGTGTTCGACAGCATTTCTGGTGGCGCAGCTGGCAGCTGGCAGATGACCAACCGCTGGGCAACAATGGTCCGCGACGAATTCGACTTCGGATTTGCGATAGACTGGATGCGCAAGGATCTGGGGCTCGCCTTCGAAGAAGCCCGTGCTAACGGAGCAACGCTACCGATCGCCGCGCTGGTCGATCAATTCTTTGCCGATGTGCAGGGCATGGGTGGCGGGCGCCAGGACACAAGCGCCCTCGTCCGCCGACTCAGAAAGGATTGATCCGCGCGCATCGTTGAAAATGTCCCTCGGTCGGCAAGCGAGGGATCCGCGTTCCACGCTTGGTACCGACGCATCTGTCACCAATCGAAATCGTGATGCCTGCTAAGATCCTGATCGTCGAAGATGAAGTGCTCGCTGCCTTCGAGATCGAAGCCGTGCTCGGCGAACTCGTTCATGAGGTCGTCGGTATTGCAGCCGGCATAGAAACGGCGCTCACCGGCGCAATGCAGCCAATTGACCTGGCGCTGGTCGATCCGAATTTACGTGATGGGCTCACGGGCTCGGAAATGGGCAAACGCCTCTGCGCACGCGGCGACGTTGCTGTGCTCTTTGTGACCGCAAACCCCCGTATCCTGGGCGAAAGGATTTCGGGAGCAATCGGCGTGTTGACCAAGCCCACCGACGAGGCCTCGGTACGCCAGGCAGTAGATTATGCGCTGCGGTGGAGAGCCGGGGACGTTGCTTCGGTGCCACCGCGTTCGCTGCGGCTGTTCCAACAAGCGGCATAACCTCTCCTGGCTATCGCATGGCGCTGCGCCGATCCTGCGGTGGCCTAGCGCCGCGCAAACCGGTCCATCTGCACTTGAATTGTGACCTTGAGCCCTTCGGAAAGCCATGCTCTATCGATCGTACCGCCGAGCTGCTGAACCACACTCATGTCCGTGAGGCGCGTACCAAATCCTTGATGGTCAGGAACGCCTGGGACAACCGGTCCTCCGCGCTCCGTCCACAAAATGGTGACGCTCTGACCAACTCGTGTGATTTCGATACGAACCTGGCCGTCGTGCGCTGAGAAGGCACCGTATTTCGCAGCGTTTGTTGCAAGCTCATGGAAAACCAATGCAATGGACGTTGCGCCGCGGTCGTCGAGACCAATGTCGTCGCCATCGATCCGCAGCCGCCCGTTGTCACGGGCCGGATAGGCACCCATCAAGTCGAATAACATTTTCTTGAGCGTGACGTCGCCCATCGTTGGCTGTGAATCCTGGCTATGCGGCCGCACGAACTCATGGGCGCGGCCGAGCGCAGTTATTCTTCCGAGAAGTTCATCAGCAAAAGGCTTCGCTTGAGGATCCCGGCGCGCCGAAAGCGCGATGAGCCCGCTGATCACGGCAAAGATATTTTTGATCCGATGACTGAGCTCGCGGCTGAGTATCTCATTATGCTCGCCGACGCGCTTTTGATTGTCAATGTCGGTGCAAGTACCGATCCAGCGCGTGATACGTCCTGCACGGTCGCGCACAGGCAAGGCTCGGCCAAGTGTCCAGCGGTAGGCGCCGCTATGATGGCGTAGTCGATATTCGATTTCATAAGGTTCGCCCGTCAGGAGGCTGTGTTGCCATCGCGACCAGGCTCGATCCCGATCATCGGCATGGAACATTGCGTGCCAGCCTTCGCCATCAGTCGATCCGACCGGAACGCCCGTGAATTCATACCAGCGCGCGTTGAAGTAATCGTGAAAACCATCGGGCAGTGTCGACCAAACCATTTGTGGCATGGCATCGCACAAGATTTCAAAACGCGCGTTGCTTTCGCGCAAGGCGTCCGATTGCTCGCCGCCGTCGTAACTTTCGGGCGCGAGGCCCGATAACGGCGGCAGATCGGCTGTGGGGGAAGCCATGAGATAGGAATCGCCTTGTTGGGGACTGCGGTCACTGCCTTTGGCGTCACGTTTGAGCACGGCTTTAAAGATATTTACCGAATAAACTAGACGCTGCCTAAAAGATACTTACCCAATAAACGCGCTGACAACCAAATGCGTTTCGCCCTCTGTCCTCCGCGACGCTGATCTGCCATCGTCCGCACATGACGCGCAAAACACTCCCCCGCTTCGGCACTTCACCCCACAATGCCGGACTGAAGAGGAACCGGTCTTTCCACGTCGATACGAGCACGTTTGCCCCGTTCCAGTCGATGATTGCGGCAGCGTTGTTGCTCGCCTCAGCCTGCCCCGCGCTCGCTGACGGCCTGGTTGACAACGTTAACGGCATTACCTTGGATGGCAGGGGACAAGTGGTTCGGTTCACAGGCCTTACCGTCACTCCCGAGGGCAAGATCGGCAAACTGATCCTGCAGGGTGAAAAACCGTCGAATGACAAGAACTGGCGACCCGACTGGCGGCTCGACGGCAAGAATCATACGCTTCTGCCTGGCATTTTCGACGCTCATGGGCATGTCATGGAACTCGGTATTGCTGCCCTGACGCTCGACCTGTCAGAGACCAAGACGCTTGCCGAGGCGCAGGCAAAGATCGCCAATTATGCAAAAGCACACCCAGAGCGGCGCTGGATTTTGGGACGCGGGTGGAATCAGGAAGTCTGGAACCTCGGCCGGTTTCCGACCGCCGCCGACATCGACGCGGTCGTCGCCGACAAACCCGTGTTGCTCGCACGCGTCGACGGCCATGCTCAATGGGGCAATTCTGCAGCGCTGGCCGTGGCCGGGATAACCGCCAAGACTGCATCGCCGCCGGGGGGTCGCATAGAAAAACTGGCGAGTGGGGCACCTGCCGGTGTGCTTGTCGATCGCGCAACGGCGTTGATAGAAAAGGCTGTACCGCAACCGCTCCCAGCCGAGCGCGACTTGGCGCTCGCGACAGCGCAGGACGTGCTGCTCGCACTCGGCATTACCGCGATCGCCGATATGGGCACCAGTCCCGAAGACTGGAATACGATGCGTCGTGCCGGTGACAAGGATGCACTGCGGGTACGCTTGATCAGCTATGCCAACAGCGTTGACACCGCGATTTCAATTGCCGGGTCGGGTCCTACGCCCTGGCTCTATGACGATCGGCTTCGAATGGTCGGGGTGAAAATGTACGCCGATGGTGCGCTGGGCTCGCGCGGCGCTTGCCTCAAGAGACCTTACACCGATGCGCCTTCACAGAGTGGGTTGTGCTTCCTCGACGATACCAAGATGCGCAACATCATGAGCCGTGCAACCATGAACAACTTCCAGGTTGCAACGCATGCCATTGGCGACGCCGCAAACGCGCAGATCCTGTCGGCGATTGAGGAACTCGTGCTCACCTACAAAGGCGACCGGCGGTGGCGGATCGAACACGCCCAGATTGTCGACCCCTTTGACCTGCCACGTTTCGGCAAGAACGGCATCATTGCCTCGATGCAGCCTGTCCACCAGACCAGTGACCGCACAATGGCTGAGGCGCGGCTGGGACCGAACAGGCTCGTCGGGACCTACGCGTGGGCGTCGATGCTGAAGAACGGAAGCAGGCTCGCGTTCGGATCCGACGTGCCCGTCGAAAGCGCAAACCCCTTCCCTGGTCTTGCAGCGGCAATCACGCGTGAGGGCGCCGATGGCAAGCCGTTCGGCGGGTGGCAGCCACAGGAGCGTATCTCGCGGGAAGCCGCGCTGGCAGCCTTCACGACCGGAGCGGCGTTTGCAGGTCAGGCCGAGGACCGGATCGGCCGCCTAACTCCGGGTTACCGCGCCGACTTCATCCTCGTCGACATTGATCCGCTTATCTCAACGCCGGCCGAACTTCGCGCGACCAAGGTCTTCGAAACCTGGATCGGCGGGAAGCGCGTCTTCAGGATGAAGTGACGAGCGCGGTCAGCGTGCCGGGCGTAAGAACTTGAGGAAGGGTTATTGCTTGTCCTGCTTTGGGGTAGAACAGGTAAAGCGGCACGCCAGAACGACCCTGGGTCTCAAGAAAGCGGCTGATCGCTGGGTCGCTGCGCGTCCAGTCGCCCACAAGGACCGCGACTTTGCGCGCTTTGAACGCAGCCTCGACCGACGGCTGCTCGATGGCCACCCGCTCGTTAACCTTGCATGTCAGGCACCAGTCAGCGGTGAAGTATACAAAAACCGGTCGCCCCTCGGCGCGCAATTCCTTCAACCGCAGCTCGCTAAACGGTTCTGCATGGAGCGCCGTAGGTGCTGCACGACCAGCCCGCGTCGGTGCCGGCAAGCACGCAACGGCAAGACTTGCGGAGCCAATCGCCAACGCCGTACCGAGCGCTAGCCCGGACTTTCCTTTAACCTGTCGCAGCCCGGTCCACCAGAAAGCCAGGCTGGCGCCGAGCGCGCCAAGTAGCGCGACCGTTACCGCGTCGCTTCCCGCCTGACGTCCAAGCAGCCAGACCAGGCCCAGCGCCGTCAGAAACATCGGCACGCTCAATATGCGCCGCATGGTCGCCATCCAAGCCCCTGGTTTTGGCAAGGCGCGGCGCAGTCCTGGAACGAAGCCGAGCAACAAAAAGGGTAGTGCGAGACCAAACCCCAGTCCTGCGAATACTGCCAGCGCCGCCGCAGTGGGCAGCACGAGCGCCGCACCAAGCGCCACGCCCATGAACGGTCCGGTACACGGCGTTGCAATGAACGCCGCCAGCGCACCACTCGCAACGCTGTTGGTACTTGCGAGCCCTCCCCCGACTGTCGGCAATTCAAATAGCCCGGCGAAGTTGAGCGCGATTGCCGCGACCAGAACCAACAACGCGACGATGACCCGCGGATCCTGCAGCTGGAACGCCCAACCGACGCTCGATCCGGCGGCCCGCAACTCAAGGATCATGCCACCGAGCGTCACGCAGACGAGCATAGCGCCGAGTGTGTATCCCAGGGCATCGCGCCGGGCGCGACGCTCGTCGCCGCCGACCTTGGCAAGATTGAACGCCTTGAGGCTCAAGATCGGGAACACGCACGGCATGACGTTGAGGATCAACCCGCCGAGAACCGCCCCGCCGAGTGCAATCAAGACGGCCTGCCACCCGTTCCTCGACGTTGGCAACGGCGGCACTGTTCCGACACCAGCAGCAATCGTGAGCCCGCGACCTTCGCCAATCGAAAGGACGCCCTCTACTGAGGTGGTTGCACCACCCTGCGTGGCAAACTCGGCAACCAACACATCGCCATCACGTCCGAACTTCTGCGGCGCTGCGTCTTCGATGAGGCCTGCGTGTGCAGGGAAGAAATGCGGGTTGGCGGCGGTTGCGGCCGCGGGAATCGGAATCGCGAGCCGCAGGAGCTTGCCAATGCGCTCGAAGTGCGCAGTTGTGCCCAACGGAGTCGGCAGTTTCGTGCGCCAGCCGTCGAACCGCGCGCGCAAATCAGGCGTTCCATCACCGATTGTCAGGGTCATGGTGAGCGCCGCACGCTGCGGCACGCAGATCTGGTCGGTACAAGCCAGGTAATCGAGTTTCAGCGCGATCGGCAGTTTTGTCCCGCCCGCCAGCTGCTGCGGCAGCTTCAGTGGGATCAGCAGCGCATGAGGACCTTCGAAGACATAATTCATCAAACCGCCAATCACGAGCGGCTGCGGTACCGGGAAGGCAACCGTCCCGGTTGTTGCTCCGCTCGGTAGCGTCCAAACAAACCGCGGTTCAAACCCTGCCTCTCCCGGATTTGACCAGTAACCATGCCAGCCGGGTTCGGGCTGCATCGCAACCGCTAGCATGACCGTTTGGCCCGGGGCAGGTGTCGCGCTCTCGGCAACCAGCGTCGCGACAATATGGTTCGGCTCGGCGCGCAGTGGTGTCAGGCCGAGCAGCATCGCCAAGGCCGTTATCCCAACAATACCCAATGTCACCAGATTGAAACGTCTTCCCGCCATGGCGCGCTTGTCTCCCTCGTCCAGCCCCCATACGGTCGCCGGGAAGATTCCGATACGGTGAAAGGCCTACACGATGATCCGACGCTTCGCAGCCTTGGCGCTTGCTGTTCTTCCCGCGACCCTGTTCGCCCAGCCCGCACCCCCACCAAAGCTGATTGTCGTCATTTCGGTGGACCAATTTTCTGCCGATCTTTTTGCTGAATACCGCGCCCATTGGTCCAGCGGCATGAAGCGCCTCGCTGACGGCGTGGTTTTCCCAAGCGGCTATCAGAGCCATGCGGCGACAGAAACGTGTCCCGGTCATTCGACGATCCTGACTGGTGCGCATCCTGCCCGTACCGGGATCATCGCGAACAGCTGGATCAATCAGTCAGACGGCCGAGCGAACCCGGATGTCTACTGTGCGGAGGACGAGAGCAAGGCGCCGTCGTCGAAATCCGGCATCTACGTGCCGTCGCCGGTCCACCTGCTGGTCCCCACCCTCGGCGAGCGGATGAAGGCAGCCAACCCGGCCTCACGCGTGGTCTCTGTCGCCGGCAAGGATCGCGCCGCCATAATGATGGGCGGCCGAAAGACGGATCAAATCTGGTTCTTACGTCCGACCGATTTCGCAAAATTCGAGACGCTGTCCGATCATGGCGCGCCTGCTCCAGCCGCGGTGGTAAAAGCGAATGCCGAGATTGAAGCTGCACTAGCGCAACCGATGGCGCCGTACCAACTTTCACCGTTTTGCCGGACGCGAGCACGGGCCATTTCGATTGGCTCGAACAAATCGGTCGGTACTGGCAGATTTTCGCGCGACGCCGGCGACAAGAAGTTGTTTCGCGCGTCACCAGAATCAGACGCTGTTACGCTCGATTTAGCAAGCGACTTGATCGCCGAAATGGGGCTGGGAAAGGGACAAGCGACCGATTTGATCGCTATCGGCGTGTCCGCAACCGATGTTGTTGGCCACGCCTACGGCACCGAGGGTAGCGAGATGTGTTTGCAGCTGGAAGCGCTCGACCTTGGCTTGGGGAAGTTCTTCGACAAACTCGACAAGGCCAAGATCGACTATATCGTCGTGCTCACTGCCGATCATGGTGGCCACGACACCGTCGAGCGTAACGACGCCAATGGCATCCCCGATGCGGTCCGAACCCCCGATACGTTTTCGGCGCACGCGGTCGGCGCGACGATTGCGGCAGAGCTCGGCCTCGGCAAATCTGCGCTGGTCGGGTCCGAACCGGCCGGAGACGTATGGCTCGATGCCTCGATACCCGCCAACAAGAAACCCCTGGCACTGGCGCGCGCCAAGACAGTGTTTCTTTCATACCCCCAGGTCGCCGCCGTTTTTACCGCTGCGGAGATCGAAGCGACCGCCCCGGCGAACGGGCCCCCAGAGACATGGAGCCTCATCGAACGGGTAAGGTCCTCCTATTACAAGGGGCGTTCGGGAGATTTGCTCGTTCTGCTCAAGCCGCGCGTAACACCAATCCCGCTATCGGTCGCGGCAACCAGCTACATCGCCACCCACGGCAGCCCGTGGGATTACGACCGTCGTGTCCCGATGCTGTTCTGGCGCAAGGGCCTGGCTCCCTTCGAACAACCCAACAGCGTTGAAACCGTCGACATCTTGCCGACGCTGGCTGCCCTCATCGGACTGCCGATTGCGAAGGGAGAAATCGACGGTCGCTGCCTCGACTTGATTGCTGGTCCGGAAAATAGTTGTCCTGCATCCTAACGGCTGTCGGATAGTTTTATCCCAGCACCGATCTTGTTTGGCCCAATTTTCAGGCGCTCATGGCTCCAATCCGCAACGAAGGTCGTCGTGTAGCCAGCGCCCGGCGCGATTGACGCGTCGTTGCTCTCAACGATGAGCCCTGCTGACGGATTTTCGCGCCGTTCGGCGGCAACGGCGATAATTGCGCTATGGTTTTCTTTCGACTTGCCCATGACAAAGACATTGCCCGCGATCCGCCCGATTGCCCCGTTCGGTAGGTCAATCTCGTAGTTGGTATCGTGACCCTGAGAGTCATCGAAACTCGAATCTGTTATGGCTATCCGCGCAGCGCGGCTCTTGGCGTAATGACCGCCGGTTCCCCGCTCGAACCGGACCCGGCTGATGCTCAGGGATCCGTAATTGCCGACATAGATCGAGTGCGAACACATGCCGTCCGGGCAACCGCCCAGCCCGGCGAAGGTTGAATGGTCAATGCTGATCGACCCGGACGGATCGTCGCCCGTTAGAATGCCCTGCTCACTGTCAAGGAAAGTCGCACGCGTTACGGTCAGATTGCCCGTTTCGAGGCGTATGCCGGCACCATTATGGTCAGAAACCTTGATGCCCCGAAAGACCAGGCCATCCACGGCGGCGTTCGCTCCGCGCAGGACCAGCGTTGCCTTTCCCTCGCACGTCCCGCCGTCAAAAATTGCGGTCGAGGGCTGCGCAGCGCGGATGCTGAGCGTTGCACCGGCAAACACCGCGCAGTCGGGATAGCGTCCCGGCGCTACCGTGATCGTCCCGCTGCCTTCGCCAATCGATTTTACCGCCTCGTCAAGCCGGAGGAAACTGCGCCCGGTCTCCTCGACGCGAAAACTACTGCGCGATTGCGCGAGGGCTAATCCGCCCGGCGCAGCAATCGTCACGACCGCGAGCACGGTGGCAATCTGTACCCAAGGGGGGGCTTGGAAATTTCGCATAGCTATTCCGCTTTGGCCTTAGTGTTGCAACCATGGCGAGGTCGGGTGCTGTAGGACAGTGCGAATTCGGGAGGTGTCAGTCCAGATTGGGACGCAGCCAGCGGCGGGCGATTTCGGCATTGACGCCGCGCCGCGTGGCATAGTCGGCCAGCTGATCCTCACCAACCCGAGCAACACCGAAATACTCGGCTTGCGGATGACCGAAGTAAAAGCCCGAGACAGCGGCCGTCGGCCACATTGCAAAACTTTCTGTGAGCGTCAGCCCGGTGTGAGTTGGTGCATCGAGCAGGTCGAACAGAATCGGCTTTAGGCTGTGGTCGGGGCACGCTGGATAGCCGGGCGCCGGGCGGATGCCACGGTACTCCTCCTTGATTAGCGCTTCGGTGGTCAGCTGTTCGCCCGGCGCAAAGCCCCAGAGTTCGCGACGTACATGTTGATGCAGCCGTTCGGCAAAGGCCTCTGCAAATCGATCGGCCAGCGCCTTGAGCAAGATGTCCGAATAATCGTCTTTATCGGCCTGAAACCGCGCGAGGTGAGGCTCGATCCCGTGGATGCTGACGGCAAAACCCCCGATCCAGTCGCCATCGTGGTCGATAAAGTCGGCGAGGCACATGTTGGGCCGCCCTTCTCGCTTGGCAATCTGCTGGCGCAGGAACGGCAGGCGGACATGGTCTTCGCTGTCGAGATGAATGATCACATCATCGCCCTCGCGACGGCAGGGCCAGAGGCCAGCAACACCGCGAGCGGTTAGCCATTTCTCGTCGATGATCCTTGCCAACATGTCCTGAGTGTCGGCCCAAAGGCTACGCGCGCTCTCGCCCACGACGGCGTCGGTCAAGATTGCTGGATAGTTGCCGTGAAGTTCCCAGGCGCGGAAAAACGGCGTCCAGTCGATCACGTCGGCCAGATCTCGCAAGTCCCAGCTCCCAAATTCATGGACACCCGGCATTTCCGGTGGTGGTGGCTTGAGATGGTGATCGTAAGGAAAGGCATTGGCACGCGCGTCTTCGATCGAAACCAGCGCATTGGGCGCTTTGCCCGCGCGCACCTGGCGAACATGCGCGTAATCGTCGGCGAATCTCCTTACGTAGGCGTCGCGCCCCGTGTCGCTAACCAGCGCTGTGGCGACGCCCACGGCGCGGCTCGCGTCCAGGACGTGGATGACCGGTCCATCATACGCTTCGTCGATTCGCAGGGCGGTGTGCACTTTCGATGTGGTCGCGCCACCGATTAACAGGGGTATCGACATCTTGGCGCGCTGCATTTCCTCGGCGACGGTTACCATCTCATCGAGCGACGGCGTAATAAGACCGGACAGCCCGATAATGTCAGCGTCATTTTCGTTCGCGGCCTCAAGGATTCTTGTCCACGGTACCATCACGCCGAGATCGATGACTTCATAGCCATTGCACTGGAGCACCACGCCGACGATGTTCTTGCCGATGTCGTGAACGTCGCCCTTGACGGTTGCCATGATGATCTTGCCCTTGGCCCGCGCGCCGGGCTCTTTTGCAGCCTCGATAAAGGGGATCAGGTGGGCGACAGCTTTCTTCATGACGCGCGCTGACTTTACAACCTGAGGCAGAAACATTTTGCCGCTGCCGAACAGATCGCCCACGACATTCATACCATCCATGAGCGGCCCCTCGATCACTTCGATCGGGCGCGCAAACTCGTGACGGCATTCCTCAGTGTCATCGACAACGTACAAGTCGATGCCCTTGACGAGAGCATGTTCGAGCCGCTTGGCCACCGGCCAGCTACGCCATTCCTCGGCGGCTCTTTCTTGCGCCACGTCGGTGCCTCGAAATTTCTCAGCCAGTGCGACGAGGCGTTCGGTCGGTGTTTCGTTGTCGTTGCGGGCCGGGCGGTTGAGGATCACATCCTCGCACGCTTCGCGGAGCGCCGGGTCAATGGCATCATAGATATCGAGTTGCCCGGCATTGACGATCCCCATGTCCATACCTGCGGGGATAGCGTGGTAGAGAAACACCGAGTGCATTGCCCGGCGCACGGGTTCGTTGCCTCGGAATGAGAAGCTCAGGTTCGACAACCCGCCCGAGATATGGGCATGTCGACAGCGGTCACGAATTTCGCGGCAGGCTTCGATGAAGTCTACAGCATAATTGTTGTGCTCCTCGATCCCGGTTGCAACCGCGAAAACATTGGGATCGAAAATAATGTCTTCGGGAGGAAACCCGATGCCTGTCAGCAGCGCATAAGCACGGCTGCAAATCTCGACCTTACGGTCCTTGGTATCCGCCTGACCGACTTCGTCGAACGCCATGACAACGACGGCGGCACCATAGGCCATGCACTTGCGCGCCTGCGCAAGGAACTGGGACTCGCCTTCCTTCATACTGATCGAGTTGACGATCGGCTTGCCGCTAACGCATTTCAATCCCGCTTCGATCACTGACCATTTCGAGCTGTCGATCATGAAGGGCACGCGCGCGATGTCGGGTTCCGCCGCAATCAGCTTGACGAAGGTTTCCATCGCCATGAGCGAATCGAGCAGACCCTCATCCATGTTGATGTCGATAATCTGCGCGCCATTTTCGACCTGCTGGCGTGCGACTTCGACGGCCTTGGCGTAATCGCCAGCCATGATAAGCTTTTTGAACGCCGCAGACCCGGTAACGTTGGTGCGCTCGCCGATGTTGACAAAAATGGGAACTGCTTGCGTCATTGATCTTCCATTATGCCCCTCCGCCGCTGCAAAGGTTCCGATTACTTGGATACGTTGGCCCCGGCCTGCGCTCGAACGTCTATGCAGCCAGGGTCATCGGCTCGAGCCCGGCCAGCCGCGTTGCAACCGGTACACCGGGCAGAAGCCGCGGCGCCAACCCCGCAACCGACCTCGCCATGGCGGCGATATGAGCAGGCGTCGATCCGCAACAGCCCCCCAGGATGTTGACCTGTCCAGCCGCTGCCCACTCATGAACCAGCGCCGCTGTCTGATCAGGCAGTTCGTCATATTCGCCAAGGTCATTGGGCAGGCCCGCGTTGGGGTAGACCATGATCAGCGTGTCTGCGATCCCGCTCAAAACCTTTACATGCGGGCGCAGCTGTTGCGCGCCAAAGGAGCAGTTGAGGCCAATCGTCACAGGCCTGGCGTGGCGCACCGCATGCCAGAACGCTTCGACGGTATGACCCGACAAATTGCGCCCCGACAGATCGGTCAGGGTCATCGACAGCATGATTGGGATCTCACGTCCCAGTGTCTCGCTTGCCTCGATCACGGCCATGATACCGGCCTTCGCATTCAACGTATCGAACACGGTTTCGATCAGGATGAAATCAACCCCCCCTTCAATCAGGGCGTCGACCTGTTCGCGATAGACCTGCTTGAGATAATCGAAGTCGATCTCGCGAAAGCCTGGGTCGTTGACATCAGGCGAAAGTGACAGCGTCTTGTTGGTCGGTCCGATTGCGCCGGCGACGAAGCGTCGACGCCCGTCCTTGGCGGTATATTCATCCGCTGCGGTCCGCGCAATCTGCGCCGATGCCACGTTAATTTGGCGCACCAGATGTTCGGCAGCGTAGTCCGCTTGGCTGATCCGGTTGGCGCTGAACGTATTCGTCGAGACGATATCCGACCCGGCATCCAGATAGGCACGCGTGATCGTGTCAGGCACGCGCGCGTTGGTTAACGCGAGGATGTCGTTGTTCCCCTTGGCATCCTTGGCTAACCTGAGCTCACCCATGTAATCGGCCTCGGACAATTTCCAGTTCTGAATTTCTGTCCCAAACGCGCCATCGGTAATGAGGATGCGATTGGCGGCTGCGGCGAATAGCGCTTCACGGACGTTCATGCTGCTCTCTCCGTCAAGACATTCCTTTGCGCGCGCAAACCCAGCATGTGGCAGATCGCAAAACTCAATTCGGCTCGGTTGAGCGTATAGAAATGGAAATGTCGCGTGCCGCCTGCATAGAGCCGGCGGCACAGTTCGGCGGTAATCGTGGCCGCAACCAACTGCCGGGCAGCAGGCAGCTCCTCCAGCCCTTCGAACAGGCGGCCCATCCATGCCGGCACATCTGTACCGCACATTGCGGCCATCCTGCTGGTGGCGGCGAAAGTCGAAACGGGCATGATACCCGGCACGATTTCCGCATCGATCCCGGCACTTGCGACCCGGTCGCGGAAACGGAAAAAGGTTTCGGGGGCAAAAAAGAACTGCGTGATAGCCCGGTCGGCCCCCGCGTCGAGTTTCGCCTTCAGATTGTCGATGTCGCTTTGCGGGCTCGCCGCATCGGGATGGGTTTCGGGATAAGCGCTAACCGAAATCTCGAAAGGAGCGATCTTTTTTAGCCCCGCGACAAGTTCGACAGCATTGGCATAACCTTGCGGGTGGGGTTCGAACTTTGTGCCAGCAACGGGTGGATCGCCGCGCAACGCAACGATGTGGCGCACGCCCGCATCCCAATAGGCTTGAGCAACCTCAACGATTTCGGCCTTTGACGCGCCGACACAGGTAAGGTGCGCAGCGGCGGGAACATTCGTCTCGCTGGCAATGCGCGAAACGGTCGCGTGTGTGCGCTCACGGGTCGAACCGCCTGCCCCATAGGTCACCGAGACGAAGCGCGGACTGAGAGGTTCAAGCGTGCGCACCGACGCCCAAAGCGCCTCGTTCATCTTGTCGGTCTTGGGCGGAAAAAACTCGAATGACACGACCGCATCGCCCGCGAGATCAGCATAAAGCGGCGCGCCGAGAGCGTTCCGAGCTTCTTCGAGTTGCGCCAACGAGGGGTTGAGCGAAAAGGTCATGCGGCAAGGACCTTGCGGTCGGCTGTACGCGCACCCAGCCAGAGCTTGATGGTGAGTTCGCCGCCCGCGAGCTCGTCGAACTCGGTTAAAACGAGCCCCGCCGCCGCGAACCAGCCGCCGATCTGCGCGTCTGAAAAGCCAAGGCGCGCATGCGCATCCTGCGTGCGCAGTTCCTCGCGGTCGTGACTGGCAAAATCGACGATCAGCATGCGGCCTCCAGGTGCGACAATCCGTGCCGCCTCGCGCAAAGCAATTTCGGGTGCGGGAATATAATGAAGCACCTGATGCATCACGACCGTGTCGGCGCTGCCGTCCGGAAGCGGCAAGGCTCCCACGTCGGCTTGGCGGAGTTCGACGAGGGTCCGAGCATCCGCAAGCTTGGCCCGGGCCACACGTAGCATTTCGGGACTGCGGTCGATGCCAATCGCGTGGTCAGCCATATTGCCCAGCAGTTCGATCATGCGGCCAGTACCGGTGCCGATGTCGACAAGTCGCCCAATGTTCGGCCCCAGGAGAGCCTGCATCCTCGCCTCGACTGCACTTTCGGCGACATGAAGCGAGCGAATTGCATCCCATTGATCGGCATAGCCCGCAAAGTAACGCTCCGCGGCTGCCGCACGGTCGGCCCGCACAGCATTCAGTCGCGCGGCATCGGCAATCGCCCAGTGATCGTCGACACCGGCGTCGATCAAGGCGAACAAGGGCACGGCGACGGGACTCGGCGCGGGCGTCAGAAACACCCAGCTCCCCTCGCGTCGACGGATGGTAACGCCGGCGTCGACAAGGATCTTCACATGTCGCGATACGCGCGGCTGACTCTGACCCAGCACTTGGGCCAGTTCGCCGACAGACAGTTCCATGCGCCGCAGGAGCGCCACGATGCGCAACCGGGTCGGGTCGGCCAAGGCTCGAAAAATCTCCACGGCATTCGTCATGTTCCAAGCATATAAAGAAATCTTTATATGCGGTCAATGTGGTGGATCGTGAAAGGAGAAAACCGTGTGCCTTTTTATTGCCGTTATCTATAAATCTGGCTATCTGCACGGCGTGCCGGAGCGACATCGCAACGGGAGTCGTGATGCCGCGGCTTGATATGAACCTGTTCTAGGGATGCTTCTCATGAATAAGATTGTAATCGTTGTTGCTCTTGCCGCCGCTGCCACGCTTGGTGCGTGCACGCCCAAGGCGCAAAATGCTACCGCCGAAGCCGCCAACGCAGTTGTAACCGACGTCAACGCAACGGCTGCTGCCGCCGTAAATTCCGTCGATGCCGCCACCGACAACGCAATGGACAAAATCTCGAACGCCGCCGACGTTGGCAAGCATAAGATCGATTCCGCCGCCGATAAGGTGACCTCGGCTGCCGGCAACGCGTTGACCGACGCAGGAAACAGCATCAAGAAGTAGGAAATACTGGCTACTTCAATGCTAAAATGGGGCCGCCCGGGTGACCCGGCGGCCCGCTTTACGGCGAACAAAAGCTGTTTGGCCATAGTCGACCAACGAAAGCGGATCTTGCGCTGCGTTTGCTCGGTCTGATGTGCGATGTGGACTGTCCGAGCCGGACCGCGATCTCGTTTCATCGTCCGAAACGCGAGCGCTCGACAACGCCGCAGGACGAGCGGACACAGAGCCACTCGCGCTCCGTCAGCAACCAGCACGCGGCTCAGTTGCCCAGGTTCGTCGTGCTCACTGTCAGGTAGAGATTGATCGTTTGGACAAGGGACATCCCGTTCCAACGTGCCCCCCGTCGCGACACGTTTGCGTGCAGGACCAGCACCGGCTCGGCGTTGGTGGATAGCCACAATGACGGCTCGACGTCGATGCACGCGTCTCCAACCAAGCCGGCCGACGGGTCACAGATAAGGGGCCGGAGGATTGCGCCTCCAGCCCCTTATATGTTTGGTCGACGTCGGCGTGAAACGCCTCGGGCGCCACGCGCTGTCTCCCGGCCACAAGACCGAGGACGACAGCCGCTCCAACTTCGTGGCCGGACCAGCATTGCTGGCCCGGTCCGAAATTAGAAGTCCATGCCGCCCATGCCGCCCATGCCGCCGCCGCCCATGGGCATGGCAGGCTTGTCGTCAGGAAGCTCGGCGATCGTGGCTTCAGTCGTGATGAGCAGCCCGGCAACCGAGGCTGCGTCCTGCAGCGCGGTACGGACGACCTTGGTGGGGTCGATCACACCGGCCGCAACCAAGTTTTCATAGACGTCTGTCGCCGCATTGAAGCCGCGCGTTTCATCATTTTCGCGAAGCAAATTACCCGCAACGACCGCGCCGTCATGTCCCGCGTTCTGCGCGATCTGACGAAGAGGAGCCTGCAGCGCCTTGCGAACGATATCGATGCCGCGTGTCTGATCGTCGTTGGCACCTTTGGTACCCTCGAGTGCCTTCGTCGCGTAGAGCAGCGCAGTGCCGCCACCAGGGACGATACCTTCTTCAACAGCGGCACGTGTTGCATGCAGCGCATCGTCGACGCGGTCCTTACGCTCTTTGACTTCGACTTCCGAAGCGCCGCCCACCTTGATCACCGCAACGCCGCCCGCGAGTTTGGCAAGCCGCTCTTGCAGCTTTTCCTTGTCATAATCGCTGGTGGTGTTCTCGATCTGCTGACGAATCGCTTCGACACGGCCCTTGATCGACCCAGCATCACCCAGACCATCAATGATCGTGGTGTTGTCCTTGTCGATGGTAACGCGCTTGGCCGAACCGAGCATCGCGAGCGTGACTGTTTCGAGCTTGATCCCCAGATCTTCCGAGATCATCTCGCCCTTGGTCAGGATCGCAATGTCCTCGAGCATCGCCTTGCGGCGATCGCCGAATCCGGGCGCCTTGACCGCCGCGACCTTCAGGCCACCACGAAGCTTGTTCACGACGAGGGTCGCGAGCGCTTCACCCTCGATGTCTTCAGCGATGATCAGCAGGGGACGACCCGACTGCACGACTGCTTCGAGGATCGGGAGCATCGCCTGTAAGTTCGACAGCTTCTTTTCGTGGATGAGAATGTACGGATCGTTGAGTTCAACCGACATCTTTTCAGGGTTGGTAATGAAGTACGGGCTCAGGTAGCCGCGGTCGAACTGCATGCCTTCGACAACGTCGAGCTCGAAATCGAGACCCTTGGCTTCTTCAACCGTGATCACGCCTTCCTTGCCGACCTTGTCCATCGCTTCGGCAATCTTCTCACCGACGATGGTGTCGCCGTTCGCCGAGATAATCCCGACCTGGGCGATTTCGGCAGTTCCGGCAACCGGCTTCGACCGCTTGGCGAGGTCGGCGACAACGTTGGCGACGGCGAGGTCGATACCACGCTTCAAATCCATCGGGTTCATGCCGGCTGCAACCGACTTCATACCTTCGCGAACGATTGCCTGCGCAAGCACGGTCGCGGTGGTGGTACCATCGCCTGCCATGTCGTTCGTCTTCGACGCAACTTCGCGAATCATCTGCGCGCCCATGTTCTCGAACTTGTCCTTGAGCTCGATTTCCTTGGCGACAGTGACGCCGTCCTTGGTGATGCGCGGAGCACCGAACGACTTGTCGATCACGACGTTGCGGCCCTTCGGCCCCAGCGTGACCTTTACCGCATCGGCAAGAATGTCGACGCCGCGCATAATGCGTTCACGCGCGTCACGACTGAATTTTACTTCCTTGGCTGCCATTTTGGCTACCCTTTCAGAATTGGATTGAAATCAAAGGCTAGGAAAAAGACTAACGAAGGGTCAGCCAACGATCCCGAGAATGTCCGACTCTTTCATGATCAGCAGGTCTTCGCAGTCGAGCTTGACCTCTGTCCCCGACCATTTGCCAAACAGGATCTTGTCGCCAGCCTTGACGTCCAGTGGCGTGATCGTGCCGTCCTCAGCTTTGGTTCCGGTGCCAACCGAGACGACTTCGCCTTCCTGAGGCTTTTCCTTGGCGGTGTCGGGGATGATGATGCCGCCAGCTGTTTTTTCTTCCGCTTCGACGCGGCGAACCAGCACGCGATCGTGCAGGGGTCGAAATGCCATATCACTTACCCTTTTTGTCTCTGGATCACTCATCGCGAGCGGACCCGTGAATCACACTTGGCACTCGTCCAATACGAGTGCCAGCACTGACCATATGTGGACGGTGCTTGGGCACGTCAACCCGAGCGGACAAAAAAGTGCGGTAGTACGGCGCATCATCATGTCGAGTGCCCTCGTGCCGCAGGAAAAGCCACCGCCCCTTCTCCGAACGAACTTTTCAATAAACCCAATTTATCACTGATACGAGGCAGATATAACGCCGGCACATGGAGATGCGTCTCCCACCCGCGAGAAAATCGCCATAGACTCGGAGCCATCTTCAACGACCGCCACAGGTCTGGCATCGGAACCAACGTCAAGACGCGGTCGAGTGATCTGCAGGCTCATCGGGCGGCTCATGATTGCCGCACTGCTCGCGTTCCCGTCAACGCCTACCTGGGCGCTTGACGACGCCGACGACGCCGCCGTCACCCGTCAGGGCCGGGCGCTGGCGGTGAGCTGGATCGCGAAAAATCCTGTGGATGTCTCCGTCGCCGGCGAACCTGACGCGACGCCCAAGGCAGCCAAACTCGTCGCGTATGCCACCGGCAACGGTCGCTTTACCCTGTCCGACGCCGGGTCGGCGCGCCGCTATTTCGTGCTTCGCGAGGTCGGGCAGAAAACTGTTATCTGAACGGCCGACCGACTTGTTCAGTCCGCAGAGGGCTCGAACTTTCGCGACATCGGCGGCTATGCTGCTGCAAGAGCCAAGCAGGTCGGCTGGGAACGATCTATCGTTCGGGAGCAACGCCCTTGCTGATTGTTAATGACGTTGCCCGAATCAAGGCACTCGGACTGAAAAATATCGTTGATCTACGGTCAAAAGAAAACGTGCCCTCGCGCCGACCCGGCCGGCCGGCATCCGCTATGCCGCAATCGATTATTCGATGACGACGATGATTGGCGATCGCCGCGCGATGACCAATGACATCGATCTGTATCGTAATTTCCCGACGTCCCTTGCGCCGCAGATTCGCATCGTATTCGCCGATCTGATCCACAGACGGGCCCGCTGGTCTATTACTGCTCGGCCAGACAGTACCGTACCGGATTCACGACTGCCATGGTGCTGAGCGCGCTCGGCGTGTTGCGCGAAACAATCACGTCTGACCACCGCCTGTCGACGACCTATCGCCAGCCATAATTCGAACTGCTCAGGATCGACGCCGCAACGGCAAAGGCCAAACCGGTCGCCGCCCTGTTTGTAGCCTAGCAAAAAGGCGGCGCGTCGAGCAGGCCGCGGCCCCTGAAAGACGCAACCGGGAAAGCGTTTCTCGATGGAGCCTGTTAGATGGAGCCTTTGCCGAAATTGATGCGCGATGGGGGTCGGTCGACGCCTACCTCGACAAAGAAGTCGGCGTGACCAAGCGCGATCTGGCGCTAATGCGGGTGACATATCTTGAACAGCGACACCTGCGTTTACACCGCCGCCGCCCTGCGCTAGCGCGGTAACACACCTAACGGGACGGCGATGTAATGAATTTGGTAAGCGGCGCTTGGCGCGTCTTGGTCGGCATCAAGGACGCGCTTGTCCTCGTGTTCATGCTGATCTTCTTCGGCGTTCTGGCAGCGGCGCTCTCTGCAAGACCGAGCACCAAGGCGGTCGGCACTGGCGCGCTTGTGCTCGAGCTCAAAGGCAGCGTTGTCGAACAGCCCGCGAGTATCAGCCCGACCCAGGCTCTGTCCGGCGGCCGTCAGGCTAAGCAATTTCGCTTGCGCGACATCGTCGCTGCGCTTGATGCCGCAGCGACCGACGACCGGGTCAAGACAGTGGTGCTCGATTTCGACGGCTTTCTCGGCGGCGGGCAGGTTGCGCTAGGCGATGTTGCGACCTCGCTCGACAAGGTGCGGGCGAAAAAACCCGTTCTCGCCTACGCGACAGGCTACAGCGACGAAGCCTATCAGCTTGCTGCGCATGCGTCAGAGATTTGGCTCGACCCGATGGGGATCGCCCTGTTCCAAGGACCAGGTGGATCGAGGCTCTACTACAAGGGACTGCTCGATAAGGTGGGTGCCAATGTGCACGTTTATCGCGTCGGCAAATTCAAATCGGCGGTTGAGCCGTACATTCGCGACGGCCAGTCGCCCGAAGCCAAGCAAGCGAGCCAAGCGTTGGCGGCGTCGTTGTGGCAGGGCTGGCAGGCCGAAGTTGGCCGGGCTCGGCCAAAGGCGCAGCTCGCTGCTTTCATCGCTGATCCAGCAGGGGCAGTGGCGGCAAGTGGCGATCCTGCAACCGCCGCATTAAAAGCAGGTATCGTTGACAAACTGGCCGACCGCGCCGCGTTTAACAAGCGAGTGGCAACGATTGCCGGCCCCGGACGCAAGGATCAGCCCTACGCCCGAATCGACTTGAAACCCTATATCGCGGGCAACCCGCACAAACCCGGCGACAGCACCATCGGCATCGTCACCGTCGCTGGTGTAATCGAGGACGGCGAAGCCGGATCCGGCAGTGCTGGCGGCGACACGGTCAGCAAGATCATCGACAAGGCGGTTGCCGCCAACAAATACAAAGCACTCGTGCTGCGGGTTGATTCACCTGGCGGGTCCGCACTCGCGTCCGAACGCATCAGGTCGTCGCTGGTTGCGGCGCGCGCGAAAGGCATGCCCGTCATTGTGTCGATGGGCAACGTCGCAGCCTCGGGCGGATATTGGGTGTCGATGGCCGGGGACAAGGTATTTGCCGAGCCATCAACCATCACGGGGTCTATCGGAATTTTTGGCATTATCCCCACATTTGAAAACAGCCTGAAGAAGATTGGGATCACCACTGATGGGGTGACAACGACGCCGTTATCCGGCCAACCTGACGTCGTTGCCGGCACCAATGCCGCGTTTGACACGATTATCCAGACGAGCATTGAATCGGGTTATCGGCGCTTCGTCAATCTGGTTAGCAGCGCCCGCAAGTTAACGCCTGAGCGGGTAAACGAGATCGCACAGGGCCGCGTTTGGGACGGCGGCTCAGCGCATCAGCTTGGCCTGATCGACGCCTTTGGCGGCATCGACGATGCGATTGCCGAAGCCGCACGGCGGGCAAAGCTTGATCCTTCTGCCGCCCACGCAGTCTGGCTCGACAAGGAACCCGGTTGGCCCGAAGCTCTGGCATCGATGTTCGGCGCCGAAGAAGAGGCTACGACGTCAACTGATCTGCTGTCGACCTTGGCACGCCAACGGATGGCGACATTTACGAGCGTTGCAGAGGACGCGCGACTGATGATGTCTTCTTCGGCGATTCAAGCCCGCTGTCTCGAATGCCCTGTGACAGCGACCCCGCTGAAGTCCACAACCGTTCTGCAGCTCGTCGCCGATTGGATCAGTGCATGATCGCACTCCGCCCTGCCACGCCCGACGATGCACAGGCGCTGCTTGGCATTTACGGTCCCTATGTTGTGACCAACGCGGTCTCGTTCGAAAGCATGCCTCCCACCGTCAAGGACATGCACGCGCGGATTTCGGCCGCGGGCGATGCGCATCCGTGGATCGTTGCCTATGATGACGACAGCACACTTGTGCTCGGTTATGCTTTTGCCAAGCCGACAAGGCCTGGCTCAGCCTATCGCTTTTCGGTTGAAACGGCCTGCTATGTGGCGGGCGAGCTCGAGGGACAGGGCGTCCGGCGGGCACTCTACCTGGCGTTGCTCGCGACGCTAACCGCGATGAACTACACCCAGGCTGTCAGCACCCTGACCATGCCGCAGGACAAAGCTATTCTGCTGCACGAGGCATTGGGATTCCGTCGCGCCGGCGTTTATCGCGAGATCAGCTATAAAAATGGTCAGTGGATCGATGTCGGTATTTGGCAGCGCGAACTCAGCCAGCCGGGGACACCGCCCGACGAACCTCTGGCGTTTTCGGCAGCCGGCGTCATCAGAAGCTGATCAGCTCGCGATATACTCCCTCAGCGCCGCAGCTTCGGCTTCGATCTGGTCAATGCGGGATTTAACGAGATCGCCGATCGACACGAAGCCCACCATCTTGCCGTCTTCCACGACGGGCAGGTGACGGATGCGCCGTCTGCTCATCATCGACAGCGCCGACATGACGGGTGCATCAGTTTCCACCGTCAGCGCAGGCGTCGTCATGACATCGCTAATTTTGTGGTCGAGCGCCGTGGATCCTTCGCGTGCCAATGCGTATATGACGTCTCGCTCGGAAAATATGCCGATCACGCCCGTCACATCGGTAACCGGCACTGCCCCGATCCTGTGCTGGGCAAGCAGTTTGACTGCATCGGCGACGGTCGCGTCGGGAGCGATTGATTTAACGTCGCCGCCTTTGCCCGAAAGAATGGCCCTGACAGTCATCGGCTCATCTCCTACAGACGACTCTGTTTTGGTCGCTGTGGCGTATGATCCCACGAGCTGGCCGTAAAGGAAAGCCGCGTGAACCACCCCGACCTCGACAATCCCGACTACGCCCGTTTCGCCTGGGGTCGCTACAAGCGGCTCTTGCGATGGATGACGCTTGCTTCAGCCTGTGCGGTCGGCGTGGGCTTGTCCGCACTTTACCTGGCGATCGGACCGATGCCATTGCTGGTAACCCTATTTTCCGCGGGCGGCATTTTCTTTTCGGTTCTGCTTGCTGCCGCACTGATGGGTCTGGTTTTCCTTTCGTCCGGAACCGGACATGACGACAAGATTATGGATCCGACCCGTCCTGAGGAGGAACGGTGAACCATTTCGGCGAAGTCCTGGGCGAACCTATCCTGCGCGTCGTACCGCAACCGGCCGACATCAATTCGAACGGTCATATCTTTGGGGGCTGGGTCCTTAGTCAGATGGATATAGCCGGCGGCATCGTTGCTGGCCGTATTGCACAGGGCGCCTGTGCGACAGTGGCAATCGAGACGATGCAATTTCTCGCGCCGATCCTGCTCCGCGACCTGATTTCGGTTTATGCCCGGATCGAGCGACGTGGACGCACCTCGGTTGCGATCCGCCTCGACGTTATTGCCAGCCGCAACCGCGGGGAAGACGAGGTCAAGGTCACAAGCGGCGTTTTCACGTTCGTTGCGCTGGATGACGACTTCCGACCTCGGGCTCTATCCGAAAAATAGTGCCCCCCTCTTTTGAACGCGGACGCTTTAGTTTTGAGCGCACGATGGGCGATCCTCGGGCGCTTCGGCCTTTTCGGTAAAGCGACTAATTTGTTTCCCGAAAATTCAGCGTCACTCTCCCCTGAGCAGGAGCGGCCACGGCCCAAATTGAAGCACCGTTCCTCTTGCCGACCCTGGTCGAAAATCCTCTCAGAGTGCCGACGCCGAGTTTGGCCTCAAATGAGACGGGATAGGGATTATTATTTGTAACCGTCACCATGCCGTCCGTCTTACGGGCAACGACGCCGGGGTCGCCCCGGTATTCGCCGGGACGACTCCTTTGGCTTATTCCTCGGTGGTTACTTCGGCGACAACCTTCTTTGGCCGACCGCGCTTTTTTGGCACGACGACCGCCTCACCCTCGACCCCTGGAACCGGCTCCATCGCCGAGACGCCGATAGCCGGCGGCAAAGCGTCGAAAGGAAGCGCATTGCCGAGGTCGAAGTCGTCGTCATGGGCCACACTGCTGCCGTTCCCATTGGGCTGTGCACGCGGTGCGGCGGTTCGGGTGCGATCCTGGCGCGGACGGTCTTCCCGGGGACGGTCTTCACGGGGGCGGTCGTCACGCTGGTAGCGATCGGTGCGTTGCGGACGATCTTCGCTCGCACGCTCTGGACGCACTTCTCGGTCCTGACGCGGCTGATCACTGCGGTTCTGATCGCTGCGGTTCTGATCGCTGCGGGGGCGATCGTCGCGATTCTGATCGCTGCGGGGACGATCATCACGATTCTGATCAGTGCGGGGACGATCGTCGCGATTCTGATCGCTGCGGGGGCGATCATCCCGATATGGGCGTGGCTGCTGATCGCCGCGATTATCTGACCGATTCGGCTGTGGACGCGCGTCGCGTGGTGCTTCGAATTCACCGTCGCTGTCACCCTCGTTGCCGTCGCCGTCAAAGCCCTCGTTGTCCTGGTCGCCATAGTCCTGGCGGGGACGATTTGGATTGGCTTCTTCGTACCGCGCACGGCTTTCGGCCAGCACGCGGAAATAATGGTCGGCGAACTGAAAGTAATATTCGGCGAGCACGCGGTCGCCTGATTGCTGCGCGTCGCGCGCAAGCGTTTTATATTTTTCGAGCAATTGCGGCGCGTTTCCACGCGCACGATTGTCGATGCGGTTGCCCATTTCGGGCCGTCCGTTCTGCTGACGTTGGCCATTCTGGCCGCCCCGGCCGCGACGGCGACCGGTCTGCTGACGATTGTTGATCAAGCTGATGCCGTCCTAAACAAGGAGTAAGTGCAATCCCTTTTTCCCCCCGTGCGTGCTGTCGTATCCGAACCGCCGGACGATCAGCCGCCTCGCCGAACCAAAGCGAACCGCCTGGGGCCGGAGTATAGTGGGGGTAGGGCAACGGCGCATTCGCTTAAAAAGCTGGAGAATGCGTTCGCCCCTTGCAACTCGTATTAGCGCTGTAGATCGGAGCCGCCAAGCATTATTTCGCGGGGTCGTGTTCGGAAACAATGAGGCAGCGGTCCCGACCTGCCAGATCAGGGCGACAATCGACCTTAAAACCCTGCACTTCAAACAGCGCTGTGACGGCTTCACGCTGTTGATGGCCGATTTCGAGGCACGCGAGCCCTCCCGGCGCAAGCTGAGGCTTGAGAACCGTAGCAAGGACGCGATAGTCATCAAGCCCATCTTCCCCCGCAAACAGCGCGCAGGCCGGCTCCCAGTCAGCGACGCCGCGCGGCACTGCCTCGTGAGTCGCTATATACGGCGGGTTACAGAAAATGAGGTCAAAGGTTTCGCCGGTTCCATGCCAGCCACTAATGCAGGTGGCGGCGCGTTCGGGAGCGATGGCCTCGACGTTGGTCCGCGCGATGCTCAGCGCGGCGTCAGACGCATCAGTTCCGACGCCCGTCGCAGCGGGCCAATGATCGAGCGCCGCAAGGAGCAGGGCGCCCGAGCCCGTGCCAAGATCAAGCACGCGGCGCGGCCCAGCCTTCCCGAAATGGGCGACGGCTGCTTCCATCAGCGTTTCGCTATCGGGCCGTGGGATGAGGACGCCAGGGCCAACTTTGAGAGTGACCGTCCAGAAGTCGCGCGTGCCGGTGATGTACGCAATAGGTTCGTCAGTGAGGCGGCGCGCGACCAACAATTCGAAGATTTTGGGAACAACATGCGAACCGAGAAGCAGCGCTTCGCGGCTGATTCCCAGCGCGTGCGAAAGCAGCAGCTCAGCGTCCAGACGCGGGGTCGCAGAAACGGGGGTCAGGCGGTCGGTGGCGCGTCGCAGCTCTTCCCCCTGAGGGCTAGTCACCCAACGCCCCCAATCGTGCGGCCTCATCCTCGGAGATCAGCGCGCCGATCAATTCGTCCATCGCACCCTCCAAGATCTCAGGCAGCCGATGCAGGGTCAGATTGATCCGATGGTCGGTCACGCGGCCTTGCGGGAAATTGTAGGTCCGGATGCGTTCGGACCGATCCCCTGACCCGACCATGGCTTTGCGCGCGCCAGACCGTTCGTCAGCGAGGCGACTGCGCTCAAGTTCATATAGTCGTGTACGCAACACCTTGAGCGCCTTAGCCTTGTTCTTGTGCTGCGATTTCTCGTCCTGTTGAATAACGACGAGGCCGCTGGGCAAGTGTGTGATCCGCACAGCACTGTCAGTAGTATTGACTGACTGCCCCCCAGGCCCTGATGAGCGATAAACGTCGATACGCAGGTCCGCATCGTTGATCTGCACGTCAACTTCCTCGGCCTCAGGCAACACGGCAACGGTTGCGGCGGAGGTGTGAATGCGTCCGCCCGATTCAGTCGCCGGAACGCGCTGCACGCGGTGGACGCCGCTTTCGAATTTCAGCCGGGCGAACACGCCATTACCGTTCACACTGGCGACGACCTCCTTGTACCCGCCGACATCGGCCGCGCTCGCAGAAATGATTTCGACGCGCCAGCCCCGCTCTTCGGCATAGCGCTGGTACATGCGAAACAGGTCACCCGCAAAAAGCGCGGCTTCGTCACCGCCAGTACCAGCACGGATTTCGAGCATCGCGGCCCGCTCGTCCGCGGCATCACGAGGCAGGAGCTTGAGCGCCAACACGCGTTCGGCATCGGGCAGTGCGTCGCGCAACACCTGAGCCTCTTCCTCGGCCATTTGACGGATTTCGGGATCAGCATCCCTGAGCATGTCGCCAAGCACGGCCTGTTCGGCGCGCAGACGCCGCAATTCGGCAGCAGCAGCAGCCACGGGTTCAAGCTCGCTATATTCCTTCGACAGCGCGATCAACCGCTCGGTCGCAAGGTCGCCTGCCGAAAGCTGCCGTTGCAATTCCTCCCGCCGCGCCTCGATAGCGGCAATACGTTTGTCGGAAATCGTGGTCATGCGTCTGGGGCTTTGCTCGTTAAACCGCCGACACCGGCACCTGCGGCCTCCATAACTCTCGCCAGAAACTCGCGATTGGGGTCAGGCTTCAAATGAGCGAGGTGATAGCGCAGGAAATCGTTGCCGCTCGCCTCGCGGACAAAAAGAGCAGCATCCGCACCCTCTTTTTTTGCAACCTCGACTTGTCGCTTCGCGTTACCTCGATAGGCAATAACCACCGCGAATCCGTGTCGGCGGAGGCGATACGCCAAGTCGTACGCTTCGCGCTCAAGCGAAGGATTGTCGGGGATCACAGCTATTTTAGGCTCAACCGGCACCTCGATAAGCATGCCTAATCGCTCGATCCCGGCAGCCCAGCCAACCGCCGGTGTATGCGGGCCGCCCAGCGTTTCGATCAGCCCGTCATAGCGACCGCCGCCTAGCACCGTGCCCTGCGCACCCAATCGATCCGTGACGAATTCAAACGCAGTGTGGCGGTAATAATCGAGCCCGCGCACCAGATGCGGCGCTCTTTCATACGCGACGCCCGCGGCGTCCAAACCGGCGCATACCTTACCAAAAAAATCGTCAGCCTCGGCACTCATAACCATTTTCGGCGCGCTAGCGGCGGCGAGGCGGTCACGGGGATCCTTGCTGTCGAGAATCCGCATTGGATTCTTGTCGAGCCGAACCAGACTGTCTTCGGACAAATCGCTTCGGTGTCGCTCAAAATGCGCGATCAGATTGGACCGCCACGCATCCCGCGAGGCGGCGTCACCCAGCGTGTTGAGCTTTAAAATCACGCCGTCGGCAATACCCAGTTCCTTGAGCAACTGGTCGGCAAAGCACAGCAGTTCCACATCCGAAGCCGGTTCTGCCGCGCCGATCACTTCTGCATCGAGTTGGTGAAACTGGCGAAATCTGCCCTTCTGCGGGCGTTCATAACGGAACAGGGGACCGTGCGTCGCGAGCCGCATCGGCGCATACCGCTGCCATCCCTCGGTCAGATATGCCCGGGCAATACCGGCAGTGAATTCAGGCCGAAGCGTTAGTGAATCGCCGCCGCGATCTTCGAAGGTGTACATTTCTTTCGAGACGACATCCGTCGTCTCGCCAAGCGACCGGGCGAACACCGCCGTTGCCTCGAAAACGGGAACTTCCACCCGCCCGAAACCGTAGAGCCGTCGCACGCGATCAAACGTCGCCACGACGTGGTGGAAGCGGTCGGCTTCTTCGCCAAACATGCTCTGTGTGCCACGAACGGGCCGGGGAGTTTCGATGCGTGCCATTGGGTGGCGGCCCTTAATCGGATAACGCACTTTTACGCAACCAGGGGACGCCAAAGGCTACCCAACAAACGCGCGGATAGCGCGCCACTCTCGCTCGTTTTCTTGCGTTCGTCGGGATATTTGGCCTGACGATCGCGGCGACAGACGCCGCAAAGCAACGATCCACCATTTGCGCCCGCGGGTTGAGCCTTGTCGTGCAGGCATGCACGACCAATGTGCTGGGTCACGGCTGGACGAGCGGCGCAAGCTTGTTACAAAGTTCGGTAACACGCCTTCGCCGAAAGTCTGCGTTCCATGCTCCTGCGTCCCCTCGTCGCCGTCGTACTCGTCACAACTGCTGTACCCTCGCTTGCCGGCAACAGTGCGCCGCAACCGTTACCGATCGTAGACACAATTCCTGCAGCACGGGACATTCCTTACCCTGGCACCATGACGCTGAAGGTGGACGCGGTTGATCTTGACCGCAACATTTTCGAGGTGCGCCAGACAATCCCGGTTGCCAACCCGGGACCTCTCACACTGTTGTTCCCTAAATGGCTACCGGGTAACCACGCGCCAAGGGGACAGATCGAGAAAGTTGCCGGACTAGTTATCAAGTCGGGCGGCAAGACGCTCGGGTGGAAGCGTGATCCAGTCGATGTCTACGCGTTTCACATCGACGTGCCCGCGGGGACCAAGGCGCTCGATGTCGCCTTCCGCTTTCTGTCGGCGACCGCTGCCGACCAGGGGCGTATTCAGATGACGCACGAGATGCTGAACCTGCAGTGGGAAGCCGTGTCGCTCTATCCTGCGGGATATTTCACGAGGCAGATACCGGTGACCGCAACGGTAACCTATCCGCCGGGCTGGCAGGCCGCTACTGCGTTACGCGTAACGGCGACCGTGGGCAACACCGTTACCTATCGGACGGTCAATTATGAAGTGCTCGTCGACAGCCCCGTCTTCGCAGGCAAATATTTGCGCAAGGATGACTTGGGTCACGGCGTGATGCTGAACACCGTCGCCGACAGCGCCGCCGAACTTGCTGTCGCAGACGACGTGTTGAAGGTTCACCGCAACCTCGTCGATCAGGCCGTCAAACTATTTGGTGCGCGGCACTTCGACCATTATGACTTCTTGCACGCGATCACCGATCGCATGGGCGGAATCGGCCTCGAGCACCACCGGTCGTCTGAAAATCAAAACGAGCCCGGTTATTTTACCGACTATGCGACCAATCTGGCTGGTCACAACCTGTTACCACACGAGTTCACGCACAGCTGGAACGGCAAGTTCCGCCGCCCTGCTGATATGTGGACGCCCGACTACCGGGTACCGATGCGCGGCAGCCTGCTCTGGGTGTACGAGGGACAGACGCAGTTCTGGGGGCATGTCCTCGAGGCTCGCAGCGGCATGGCGAGTAAACAGGACAAGCTCGACGCGCTGGCGGGTATTGCCGCCTCACTCGACAACCGTCCGGCACGCGCATGGCGCAGCCTCGATGATACGACCAATGACCCGGTGATTTCGGCGCGCCGACCCAAGGGCTGGCTGAGCTATCAGCGCAGCGAAGATTACTACAATGAAGGACTGCTGATCTGGACAGAAGCCGATGCAATCATGCGCCAAGGGACAAACGGCGAGAAAGGCATGGACGATTTCGCGCACGCTTTCTTTGGTATCAACGACGGCGACTGGGGACAGGTCACCTACACCTTTGACGACATCGTCAGCACTCTAAACGGTCTGTATCCTTATGCTTGGCGTGAATTCCTGACCAATCGGCTGACTCAGAAGGACCGGGCGCCGCTGGGCGGATTCGAGCGGAGCGGGTACAAGCTGATCTACACTGACACGCCGACTCCATTTGCCAAGGCGGGGATGAAAGCAAATAAATTTCTTGATCTCGGCTATTCGCTCGGTGTGAACGTCGCCAAGGCAAAAATCACAGCAGTTCAGTGGGACGGCCCGGCGTACAACGCCGGTTTGACCGTGGGGCAGGAAATCGTCGCGGTAAATGGGGTTCCTTACAGCGAAGACGTCCTGAAGGCGGCAGTTACGGCAGCAAAGGGCGGCACCGCACCGATTCGTCTGACGGTTAAAACTGAATCGCTTGTCCGTGACGTCAACGTGACATGGTACGGCGGCCTACGCTATCCGCGCTTTGACAAGGCTGCGGGTGCTCCGGACGGTCCGCTCGATAAGCTACTGGCGCCAAGACCTTAACCGCTGTCGGTCACGAACAGCCCGAGGGGTAACGGTCGACACCCCGCCGCACCCGACCTCGATCGCGGCGCTCCCGGCAACGCCAAACGGTAAAATTATGCTGCAGTGCGAAATTCCCTTGGGGCTCGCGCTCGCGCTCGCTATGTACCCTCCTCATGAGAATCGATCTTATCCCCGTCGGCGACGACCCGCCGAATTCGCTCAATGTTGTCATCGAAGTGCCGATTGGCGGCGAGCCGGTAAAATACGAGTTCGACAAGGCGTCGGGAGCGCTGTTCGTCGATCGCATCTTGCATACCTCGATGCGCTATCCGGCAAATTACGGCTTCATTCCGCACACGCTGTCGCCTGATGGTGACCCACTCGACGCACTCGTCGTGGCGCGTTCGCCTTTCGTGCCGGGGTGCGTTGTTCGCGTTCGCCCGATTGCAGTCCTGTTCCTCGAAGACGAGGCAGGTGGCGACGAGAAATTGTTGACCGTTCCGGTTGATCCGACTTTTCCATACTACACCAACGTCGGCGAAAAAGGCGATCTGCCCGAGATTGTCATGCAGCAGATCGAGCATTTCTTTACCCACTACAAGGATCTGGAGCCCATGAAATGGGTCCGGGTTGGCAAATGGGGCGATGCAGATGACGCTCGTCGGGTTGTCATGGAGGCAATTGATGCGGGTAAGGCCGCCAAATCCGGTTAAGGAGCGGCAAGCGGCCCGGCGGCGAAATCGTCGCAGGTAATAGCGTAAATCAGATGATCGGTCGGTATCCCCGCCATTTCCCAGCGTTGACGCCGCTCGGTCAGCTTGCCGCCGATCTTTTCCATCGCCCGGCGCGACCGCATATTAGATTCACCGACCAGAAAAATTACCGTGTGGAAGCCCGCCTTGAATGCTTCAGCGAGCATGAGCCGCTTTATTGAACGGTTCCACATACCCCCCCAATAGTCGCGGCCCAGATAAGTCCAGCCGATCTCGACCTCGCCCGTCTGGCACACGCGAATATCATAGCGAGAGCTCCCGATAATGCGGCCCGTCGCCCGATCGATGCCAGTTAGCGCACCGTTCGACGCCAGCCCCTCTTCGAAGAATTTGGCGAATACTGGGGCCTGCCAGCGATCGTGGGCCGGGTGCATCGCCCAGATCTCCCTGTCGGACGCGACCGCGAACAGCGCCTCCCGGTCTCCCGTCTCCATGGGGCGCAGCAATAGCCGTTCGTCCGACAAGGTCGGCTGCATCGGCGGCACCATCATTGCGCGAGCGCCGCCAAAGCGTGGCCGCTGAGGCGATTGACCGTCCAATCGTCCATCGAAGCCGCACCGAGAGACCGATAGAAAGAAATCGCGGGCTCGTTCCAGTCGAGAACCGACCATTCGAGCCGCGCGCAACCCCGGTCCCGTGCGAGTTGAGCAAGATGTCGCAACAATGCCTTGCCCGCCCCCGATCCACGCGCTTCCGGCGCGACGAACAGGTCCTCGAGATAAATTCCGGGACGCCCTTCAAACGTCGAGAAATTATGAAAGAACAATGCAAAGCCGATCGCCGCACCGTCGCGTTCGGCGATGACGACTTCTGCCTTGGGTGTCGCCCCGAACAGATGCGCACCGAGTACGTCCCGGTCAAGGCGCACTGCGTCGGCAAGCCGCTCGTATGCTGCCAAGGCCCGGATGAAGCCGATGATGAGATCGAGGTCTTCGGGGACTGCGCTGCGGACGGTGCTGATCATACCGGTTCTCCCTGCACGAACCGTCGGGCAATGCGCGGCCATAATACGCCAAGTGCTAGCCCCGACATGACCAGCGCGGCGGCAATCAGCTTCCAATTCTGCATCGGTTCACCGAGGATCAAGGCTGATGCCGTCATGCCGAATATGGGCACCAGCAGGGCCAGCGGCGCGACCGAAACCGCGGGATAGCGTGCGAGCATCCAGCCCCAAACGCCATAACCAAACATCGCATTGCCAAGTGCCTGCCACGCGACTGCGGCCCAGGTCATGGCATCGGCGCTGCGAATCCCCTGGAGCATCGCTGTGGGCCCTTCGAAGACGAAAGCCAACGCAAACAGTGGCGGCACCGCAAACAGGCTGGACCACACGACATAAGCGAGCATGTCGACCTTTCCCGCGGCACGCGACACCATGTTGCCGCCCGACCAGCTAAGCGCCGCGACGAGCAGCAGTCCCAGTCCGAGCGGGGTAATGCTACGGTCGGCATGCGTCAGGATGATCGCGATTCCCGCGACCGCCAGTCCGAGTGCCGCAACTTGCGCCGCTTTCAACATTTCGCCGGTTAGCCACATCGACAAGCCGATTGTAAAAAATACCTGAGTCTGCATGACGAGCGAGGCAAGTCCCGGCGTGACGTCGGCACGCAGTGCGATGAACAGTGCGCCAAACTGCCCTGCCCCGATGAGGAGCCCATAGGCTGCCAAGTTCGCCCACGATGCCTGCGGCCGCTTCAAAAAGAACGCTGCCGGCAGGAACACCGCCGAGAAGCGCAGCGCAGCTAGCAACAGAGGCGGCAGATGCGCCAATGCAAATTTGATTACGACAAAATTGCTGCCCCATACCGCCATCACGGCGATCGCGAGGAGCAAATGGACCGGCGTGAGCGTGCTACGCGCCAGCGTCACAGCGCCGCTTCCAGTCTTGCCGTGTCGGGTCGCCCGCCCCGCGCCGCGACGATGCAGCCGGTTACGATGAGAACAGCCCCCGCGAGCGTTGTCGGCGTCACCGCCTCGTTGAAAAAAATCGCGCCCATGATCGCTGCCCAGACAAACGCAGTATATTCGACGGGCACCAGCACTTGAGCTTCGGCGCGCGAATACGCCCAGCTGAGGAGCAGCAGCGAGAAAAAAGCAAGTACCGCAGCGAGCAGCAGCATTGGCCAAAGCGATCGCTCCGGAACATGGAAAATTGACGGCGCAACAAGCATCACCAGCGGCAACGCGAGTAACAGGTAAGCGCCCGCAGTCACGTTTTGGAAAAACGCAACCTCGGTTGGCGACGCGAGCAGTGCCTGCTGCCGCATCAAAATGATGTTCCACGCATAAAGCACTGCCGACAACATGATTGCAGCCACGCCGTCGAGATGCCGAGGACCGCCGGCACCGATGCGCGCGACGAGCAGGACGACAATACCGCAAAGGCCGAGCGTCGACGCAATGATGCTGTGGCGTCCGACAGTCTCGCCGAGCAGGACGATCGCCAGATAGAGGGCAATCAGCGGCGCTATGAATGACAGCGCGATCCCTTCCGCGAGCGGTACGCGGGCAATTCCGTAAAAGAACAACACCGCCATGATCGCCGTCACGAACCCACGCAGAGCATGCACCCGCAGCGCCGCACGGCTCGGCCACCCTTTGCGCGTCAGGAAATACGGTCCAGCACTGATCACCCCCCCGATACCTTGTCGCCACAGCATCGTGCTATAAGCCCCAAGTGCAATGGCCAGTCCTTTCATCGCAGCATCCATCACGGAGAACAGCGCAATGCCGAGGCAAGCGACAGCAAAGGGAATAGCAGTTGAGGTAACGGCGCGAGGCATCGCTCGCGCCTAGCGGCGGCTTGCCATGAAGACTAGGCCGCGAGGCTAATGCCCGCCTCGATCTCCGCCGCCTTGGCTTCAACCAACTTGACGATGTGCTCGACCATGTCGGCATCCTGCACGGTGTGGTCGGTTACCCCCGAAAGATAGACCATGTGCTTGCCATTGCCTCCGCCAGTCAAACCGATGTCGGTTTCGCGGGCTTCGCCAGGGCCGTTGACGACGCAGCCAAGAATGCTGAGCGACATAGGGGTGCGTATGTGCTGCAGACGTTCTTCGAGGGTCTGCACTGTACGAATCACGTCGAACCCCTGCCGCGCACAGCTGGGACAGCTGACGACGCGAACACCGCGGTTGCGGATGCCGAGTGCTTTCAAAATCTCGAAGCCGACGCGGACTTCGTCTTCGGGTTCGGCACTGAGCGATACGCGAATCGTGTCGCCAATGCCGAACCACAACAAGGAACCAATCCCGATCGACGACTTGACGGTCCCGCCGACGAAACCACCGGCCTCGGTGATGCCGAGATGCAGAGGGCAGTCTACGGCTTCGGCAAGCTGTTGATATGCCGCGACAGCGAGAAAAAAATCCGAAGCCTTCACGGCGACCTTGAACTCGTGAAAGTCATGGTCCTGAAGCAGTTTTATGTGATCGAGCGCGGATTCGACCAAGGCTTCTGGACAGGGCTCGCCGTATTTTTCGAGCAGATCCTTCTCGAGACTGCCGCCGTTTACGCCAATCCGTATTGCGCAGCCATTGGCTTTGGCCGCGCGCACGACTTCGGCCACGCGCTCCGACGAGCCTATGTTGCCCGGATTGATCCGCAGGCACGCCGCCCCGGCATCAGCAGCTTCGAGCGCGCGTTTATAGTGAAAATGGATGTCCGCGATAATGGGGACCCGGCTGGCGCGTACGATCTGGCTCAGGGCAGCTGTGCTCTCGATATCGGGGCACGACACCCGGATCAGATCGACGCCTGCCTCCTCACAGCGACGGATCTGGCTAATCGTGGCTGCGGGATCGCTTGTCGGCGTGTTGGTCATCGTCTGCACGGTTACAGGTGCATCGCCCCCAACCGGAACGTTGCCGACCATGATCTGACGAGACTGACGGCGCGTGATATCGCGCCAAGGCCGAAGTGAAGACATGAGTGAGGGTATAGCGAAGAGCGCCCCTCGCGTCACGCATCACTTAGACACGTGTCATGATCCAGCCGCCGGACTTGTCCTTACAACCCTGATAGGCCTCCGATTGCGCAACTGCACCCGGCACGATGACGTTTTGCTTCACGATCTTGCAGCTCGAGGCCACCGTCACAGCGCGTCGGAGGAGCGGTGCAGAGACGTAGCCTTGCGCAACACGCCCTCACTGACGAGCATCCAGGGGCTGTTTGTAACCGAGGCACCCACCCAGGCGCGCTGTCCAGGTACCAGTTTGGCGGGTACTGTCCCACCGGTAGTGGGGCTGCTGCGCACGTTCGCAGCACTGCTCGATGTGTAATACCAGGACTCGCTGATCATAACCCATGAGCCCAATCGTGGCGTCCGATGGAGGTGATTCTGCCAGGCTGGGCGACGAGCTTGTTCCAGGCATTGCAGCAGTGGTCGACGATTTCATCGTAGGTCTCGAAGACGCGATTTGAGAGCCAGTTATCGCGCATGTATTGCCAGATATTCTCCT
>JANXSN010000029.1 GCA_025352685.1 Sphingomonadales bacterium | reverse complement strand
TCAGTAACGAGTTTTGTGGTCGCTGGTTCAGCGAAGGTCTGCCATGCCAAGATGCAGCCGGTCTGTGCCGCGGTGCGGCACGCGGGGAGGCCCATCGCCTTGATGTCCGTTTCGACGGAGATCGGCCAACCGATAACATAGACGGCGACGATGCGTGCGGCGATCGACTTCCCGGCAATTTTCTCCCGCAACAGCCTCGTGAGGTGGAGCGCGCCCTGACTATGACCTGCCAAAATAATCGGCTGATCCTTTGGTGCTTGTGCGACGAACGCATCAAACGCGAGAGCAACGTCTCGGTAGGCGGCGTCGAGCGCCTTTCGCGCTTCGCCCTTTGTTGTGAGAAAAGATCCAAATGTTGCCTGACGGTACCGCGGTGCCCAGATGGCGCCAACGCCGTTGAAGGCACTTGCCTGTCCGCGAATAAAGGTCCGCGCGAGATCGCCTGACGCGCCATCGTCCAGAGGCGCATTCCAACCGGCACGTGTCAGATAGCTGGTCGGGTGGACGAAAAACACCGACGCGCCGCGCTCGGCAGGACCCGTTGCCATCCCTCTCGGCCGCCATTCGGCCGGATTGCCTGCCCGAATATCAGGTCGTGCGTACCACATTCGCTTGTCTGCATAAACATTTGTGGTCATCGGCGCTTGCTCGGCAAACGGCGTACCAGGGACAAACGCCATGGCGATCAGCTTGTCGCTGAATAGTGCCCAAGCGACGCCGCACAACACGGTCAGAAACGTCAGGAGCGCGACGACGTAGAGAAACTTGCGGGCCATTGGTATCCGGCAGTTGAAGGACAGGGGGGTTGCTGCTAGCCGCCCAGCGTAAGGGTTGTCTACAACCGACCACCGGGGTTCTATGTCCGTAAACAGCGCTACTGTCCGAAAGATCGCCTCGCTCGCTCGTATCGCCGTCACCGACGATCAGGTTGCAGCAATGGTACCTGAACTTAACAATATTCTCGGCTGGATCGAGCAGCTGGGCGAGGTCGACACGTCTGCGGTGGAGCCGATGACTGTGGTCATTCCCAATAAGCTGCGCCTGCGTGACGACATCGTGACCGATGGCAATATTCGCGACGCCATCCTGGCTAACGCGCCCGCATCTGAATGCGGGTTTTTCGCCGTGCCGAAGGTAATCGAATAAATGTCAGACATTACCAACCTCGGCATTGCCGCGATCCGCGACGGCGTGCGTGACGGGGCTTTCTCGGCGCGTGAAGTCGCCAGCGCCTTTATTGAAAAGGTCGCTGCGGCGAAGGCATTGAACGCTTTTGTCATTGAAACACCCGATCACGTACTGGCTGCCGCAGACGCAGCGGATGCTGCGCGCGTTGCAGGCGGGCTGAAGCCAATGTCCGGCGTACCAATAGGCATGAAGGACCTCTTCTGCACCAAGGGTGTCGCGACGACTGCGGCCAGCCATATCCTTGAGGGTTTCATCCCACCCTATGAATCGACGGTGTCGGCAAAGCTGTGGGACGCCGGTGCGGGTATGCTCGGCAAACTGAACATGGATCAGTTCGCGATGGGCTCGTCGAATGAGACGAGCGCGTTTGGCAATGTTATTTCGCCCTGGCGTCGGGCCGGCGGCTGCAACGCGGCGCTCGCTCCTGGTGGATCTTCGGGTGGTTCGTCGGCCGCCATCTCTGCGCGCCTTTGCCCTGCAGCAACAGGCACCGACACTGGCGGTTCGATCCGCCAGCCTGCTGCGTTTACCGGTATTTGCGGGATCAAGCCGACCTATGGCCGCTGCTCGCGCTGGGGAGTCGTGGCTTTCGCAAGCTCGCTTGACCAGGCCGGTGCGATGGCTCGCGATGTTCGTGACTGCGCAATCATGCTCGAGACCATGGCAGGTTTCGATGTCAAGGACTCGACGTCGTTAGATTTATCCGTTCCCAAGTGGGAGGCGGCATTGTCGAGTGATCTGCGGGGCAAGCGCGTCGGTATCCCCCGCGAATACCGCGTCGACAACATGTCCGCCGAGATCGACGCCTTGTGGCAACGCGGTATTGCCTGGGTCAACGACGCGGGGGCCGAAGTCGTCGAGGTGTCGCTCCCGCACACCAAATACGCACTACCCGCATATTACATCATCGCCCCTGCTGAAGCATCGTCTAACCTCGCGCGCTATGACGGCGTGCGCTACGGTCTGCGCGAGCTGCCCGTCGGGGCCGGGCTGCAGGACATGTATGCAGCAACCCGTGCCGCCGGGTTCGGCCCTGAGGTAAAGCGCCGCATCATGATTGGCGCTTATGTCCTTTCGGCAGGCTTTTACGAGGCATACTTCACACAGGCATCGAAAGTGCGCAGCTTGATTGCGCGCGATTTCGACGACGCGTGGAAATCGTGCGATTTGCTACTCACACCAACCGCGCCAAGCGCGGCGTTCGCGCTGGGTGAAAAGAGTGCTGACCCTCTGGCGATGTACCTCAACGACGTGTTCACGGTGCCCAGCTCGCTCGCGGGTCTTCCCGCGATGTCGGTCCCCGGCGGCCTAGACGGGCAGGGTTTGCCACTTGGACTCCAGATCATCGGGAAAGCGTTCGACGAGCAGGGCGTGCTGAATGCTTGCCTTGCCATTGAGGAACGGGCCGCATTCACGGCCCGGCCACAGGCCTGGTGGTGAAAAGGTGGCCGAGGCGCCGAAAGTACGACGCCTACTAAGCTGGATTGCCGACGGACGCACGGCAGCGGTCCCCCTGTTTGTTCTTGCTGCGATTGAACGTGTGGCGTGGACGCTTGATGGCCATTTGGCCATGCTCGATACTGAGCTGCGCAACGCCGCGATCAGCTGGGCGCAGACGGGGTGGATTGCCGATGCCTTTCGGCCGGGCAGCGGACCAACTGCCCATGTCGGTGCGGTGCCGCCGGTGATCCCCGGACTTGTCTTCCGTCTTTTCGGGGTGGACTCGCCCGCGACTGCCGTCGTGCTGACCGTGTTCAGCGCTTTGGTCGTCGTTGCAACCAGCCTCGTGCTCAGCCGGGCCTTTGCAAAACTGGGAACGCCCGCGCCCGTTCGTGGGGCCGCGGTGGTGCTAATTTGCCTGCTGCCGCTGCACTATGAGCTCGAATCGCGGTCGCTGCGAATTTATGAGAATGGTGATGCCGCTCTGGCACTCGCATTGCTGTTGCTTGCAGTCGTGCGGCTCGACCAAAGAAGAACTATCGGTATTGCGGATAGTATCGGGCTGTCTGCGCTGACGGCGTTCATCGTCGCGCTCTCGCCCAGTCTCAGTATCTGCGCTATAGCGATTCTTGGCATTCTCGCATGGCGCCGGCTTGACTGGGCGAGTCGCTCCCGTGCCGCGGCTATTCTCTCCGCCGTTCTGATCCTGACCAGCTTGCCCTGGGCGCTCCGCAACGAGACCAGGCTCGGCGAAATGGTTTGGACACGGGGTAATTTTGGTCTCGAATTTGCGCTAGGCACGCATCGCGGCGCCGTCGCCCCGGCCGACCCGGGCGCCGTCTACCTGACGCGCCTTTCACAGATTCACCCCCATGGAAACGATGTCGCCTATCGCGCGATGCAGGCTGCGGGCGGCGAACTGCCCTATTCGCATCGACTAGGCGCCGAGACCATGCGCTGGGTTTTGGGGCATCCAGTACCGTCATTAACGATATGGCTACGCCATTGGCGGGAATTCTTCTTCCCGCCGCCATGGATGTGGTTCCACACTGCGCCACCCGATGCCACGATGCCGATACGGCTTGTCGTGGTCGATTTGATTGCGGCCTTTGCGCTTGTCGGTCTGTTCGCGGCTTTGTCGCGGCGGCAGTGGCTATTCCTTTACCTCATCCCGCCAGTATTGTTGTTGCCGCTGCCCTACCTCCTGACACAGCCGCTTGTGCGGTACCGCTATGTCATCGCCAGCCTGCTTATATTTCTGGCTGCCGACGCACTCGCGCGGTTGACGGGGCGGGGGCAGAGCGGGCTAAGGCGAACATTATGACAACGGAAACAAAACCAAGCAGCTATCGGATTAAAGGCGCGACAGGAGACTGGGAGGTCGTGATTGGCCTGGAGGTGCATGCCCAGATCACGTCAAACGCCAAGCTATTCTCGGGTGCTTCGACCGCGTTCGGCGCGGAGCCCAACTCGCAGGTCAGCTTCGTCGACGTCGCGATGCCCGGCATGCTGCCAGTACCCAACATCGAATGCGTCAAGCAGGCGGTGCGGACCGGTCTTGCCATCAACGCCGAAATCCACCGCTGGAGCAGGTTCGACCGCAAGAATTATTTTTATGCCGACCTGCCGCAAGGCTACCAGATTTCTCAGCTCTACCACCCCATTGTCGGGGAAGGGTCGGTGACCGTCACGACGGATGAAGGTGCGAAGACAATCGGGGTCGAGCGGATCCACATCGAGCAGGATGCTGGCAAGCTGATGCATGATCAGCATCCAACGATGTCTTATGTCGATTTAAACCGATCCGGCGTGGCGCTGATGGAAATTGTCTCCAAGCCAGAGATGCGCAGCCCTCAAGAGGCTGGCGAGTACGTCCGCAAGCTGCGCCAGCTGGTTCGCTACATCGGGAGCTGTGATGGCAACATGGAACAGGGATCGATGCGGGCTGACGTCAACGTCAGTGTTCGCAAGCCCGGCGAAAAGTTCGGCACGCGGACGGAAACCAAAAACGTAAATTCGGTCCGCTTCATCCAGCAAGTCGTCGAGATTGAGGCGCGACGCCAGGTGGATGTTATCGAGGCTGGTGGCACGATCGTTCAGGAGACCCGGTTGTTTGATCCGGAAAAAGGTGTGACGCGTTCGATGCGGTCGAAGGAAGACGCGCACGACTATCGCTATTTCCCTGATCCCGACCTCCTTCCCTTGATCTTGACCGAGGACTTTATCTCAGAATGCAAGGCCAGCCTTCCAGAGTTACCCGATGCCAAGCGGGCGCGCTTTACCGAAACGATGGCGATAACGCCGTATAATGCCGAAGTCCTCACGGCAGACGTCGAAACCGCGCATTGGTTTGAAGCGCTCCTCGCGCAGGGTATCGATGGTAAAGCGGCGGCCAACTGGGTGACCGGTGAGCTATTCGGTGCCTTGAATCGCCTTGGCCGCGACATCTCGGACTCGCCGGTAAGCCCAGCGCAGGCTGCTGAGCTGCTTAACCTTGTCGGGAACGGCACGCTATCGGGCAGCATGGCGAAAGCGGTGTTTGAAAAGATGCTGGAAGCCGGAGAAAGTGCAGGAACCATCGTCGAACGGGAGGGCCTGCGGCAAACCAGTGACACCGGTGCCATCGACGCGGCGATTGCAGCGATCCTTGCCGTGAACACCGACAAGGTGGCCGAATTCCGCGCAGGTAAGGAAGCGTTGTTCGGTTTTTTTGTGGGCCAGACAATGAAAGCGATGGCAGGTAGGGCAAACCCGAAGATCATCAATGAACGGTTGCGGGAGTTGCTTGCCGCAGCATAGCATATTGCCTCGGCCAGACAGTCGTAATTTAGCGGGTAGGCGCACATGGCGCGCGGGATGATCGTAGCGACATTGATATGCGCTGCAGGCGTAGTTTCACCGACACCTGGGGGCACTAGGGTGATCACGGCAGTGGGTTGCGCTGCCAAATGACAAGCCGGCCACCGTCGTTCTGATGCGACCCGATGTCGAAGTCGCAGCGTTAGCAGCTGACGGCCTGTCGCAACCGAATGTAGCCTGCGCGCAATTTTGGCTCGCGATAAACTTGCCGAAGCGCTGCAGGCAAATGCGGCAGGCAAAAAATCGACCTGCGCGCACTCGACGAGTAGTCTGGAGAGGGCGCTCAATTGGTCGCAAGCTACTCCGCGCTGGCATCAAGCGGTTGCCGATGCAATTATTCAGCACAAATGTTTCGGCGCAAGTCTGCCTGCGAAAAGGGACAAGTTCGACTTAACCTTAGAACTGGGCACCGAGCGCTTGGGCGCGCTCTCCGGCGACAACTATGTCTTGATCCTCTATACTGGTGATAATTTCGGTAGCCTCACAAATCGATGCAAGGCGCAGGGGTGCCTCGTTACCTCGTCGGGTTCTGCGTGGTCGTAACTGGCGGCGAGCATTTTGCCGATGCTTCACTTGTGGTTCGCTCGTTCGCCCGCGATATCGTCCAGCACCACGCGCTCGGGCGGACCGCGCGGACAGGCTAGCTGGTCAGTGTGCGATCAAAGTCTCCATGCCCGGCTCAGGCACGTCGACATCTCCCGGCATTGGCGGCAATTCGCGCGGGGGAACGGTAGGTTGCGGGCTCTCAACAGGCCCATAGTCAGGCTCGGGGATAGGGACAGTGGCCATGAAAATTCTCCTTATTCCTGTCGAACGCACGAGTGCCCGACTAGCTCCCATTCTTGACGGCTTGCCCTAGCGCTCAACCGTCCATATAGACGCGCGCCTTGCCGGTGCTTCCGTGCGGGCGTGGCGAAACTGGTAGACGCGCCAGATTTAGGTTCTGGTATCGAGAGATATGGGGGTTCAAGTCCCTTCGCCCGCACCAAATTCGCCTGCTCGGAAACACCAAAAAAACAACCGGATGACTTATTGACCATGCAGATTGCCGAAACGCTGAACGAAGGCCTCAAGCGCGCCTTCCTGTTGACCATCCCCGCCAAGGACATCGAGGCGATGGTTGAGGCCGAGGTGAAGAAGGTTGCCCCGCAAATCCGTATGCCGGGCTTTCGGCCCGGCAAGGTGCCGGCGAACCTGATTCGCAAGATGCACGGCCCTGCACTGCAGCAGGATGCACTCAACTCGGCAATCCAGGAAGGCGTATCAAAGCTGGTTGCGGACAACAAGCTCCGCCCAGCGATGCAGCCGTCGGTAGAGCTCGGTGAAGACTATGCGCCCGGCAAGGACGCCGAAATCAAGGTTGCACTCGAAATTCTTCCGGACGTGCCAACCCCCAATATTGAGGGGATCAAGCTTGAACGCCTGACTGTAGAGCCCGACGAGTCAGCCGTTGACGAGCACGTCGCAGCGCTGGTTTCGCAGCAGAAAAGCTTCGAAGACGCAAAGGCCACGCACAAGGCCGTGACCGGCGACCTCGTCGTGATGGATTATCTTGGCAAGACCGGGGGAGAGCCGTTCGACGGCGGCAAGGGCGACGACATGTCGGTCGAGATCGGCACCGGCCGCCTGATTCCTGGCTTCGAGGACCAGTTGGTCGGCGTGAAGGCGGGCGACAAAAAGCAGATCCACGTGACGTTTCCAGACGATTACAACGTTGCCTATCTGAAGGGTAGGGAGGCGACGTTTGACCTTGTCATCAAGAAGGTACAAACCGCCAAGACTGCCATTGCAGACGATGATTTCGCCAAGACACTCGGCCTTGAAAATCTCGAGCAGCTCCGTGGCCTATTCAAAGGTCAGGTCGAGCAGGAGCTGAACGGACTCACACGCACCTATATGAAACGCAAGTTGCTCGACCATCTGTCGGAAACGCATGACTTTCCGGTACCGCCGTCGATGGTGGAAGCCGAGTTCGATCAGATCTGGCGCCAGCTTGAGCACGAAGCTGGTCATGAAGCCGATCCCGAAGCCGCGCGCGTCGAGATGGAGAATGATCGCGATGATTACCACCGCATCGCCGAGCGTCGCGTCCGTCTCGGGTTGCTCCTTTCCGAAATCGGTCAGGCCGTCGGCATCGAGATTACCCAGAACGAAATGAACATGCTCGTTAATCAGGCCGCACAGCAATACGATCCCAAAGACCGGGAGCGTTTCGTCGAATATCTGCGCAACGAGCCGATGGCACAGGCCCAGCTGCGCGCGCCGATGTACGAGGACAAGGTTGTCGATTACCTTTTCTCGAAAGCCGAAATTACCGACCGCGTCTCAACCAAGTCCGAACTCGAATCGTTGATTGAAACCGAGGAAGGCCATGTTCACGGACCGGGCTGTGGTCATGACCATGGGCACGACGACACGCCCAAGGCAAAGAAGTCTGCTGCGCTAAAGAAAGCCAAGGTACAGCCTGATTCAGAAAGGCCCGCGCCGAAAGCGAAAAAGGGCAAACCTGCCGTTGAATCTGCAGCCGTCATCGAAGGCACGCTGGTAACAGAGGAATCGGGAGGATCCGCACTGGTCGAGGAGGTTGTCGTGGATAAGCCGAAGAAGAAGGCAACGACCCAGAAGAAGTCCTGAGGCCGTTACGCGATCATCGTGGCCACAGCGGCGGCGATGAAAAGTTGGACGATCTTAATTGGATAGATCTATGGCGACGCGCATGAAGATTGCCGTCCTATTGCCGTGCTACAATGAGGAGACCGCGATCGTGCAAACGGTGGCGGACTTTCGCGCGGCGCTGCCCGACGCAATGATCTACGTCTACGATAACAATTCTTCCGACCGTACAGTTGACGTTGCTCGTGCTGCTGGTGCTGTCGTTCGCACCGAGCGACAGCAGGGCAAGGGTAACGTCGTGCGGCGCATGTTCGCAGACATCGATGCCGACGTTTATGTGATGGCCGATGGCGACGCGACATATGAAGCTGCCGCAGCACCAGCGCTCATCGCGCGGTTGGTCGACGAGAAACTCGACATGGTCGTCGGTGCGCGTAAGTCGGAAATAGACGATGCATATCGACGCGGACACCGCCTCGGTAACAAGATGCTCACTGGTATGCTGACACAAGTTTTCGGGCGAAGTTTTACCGATATTCTCTCTGGATACCGCGTTTTCTCGCGTCGCTTTGTGAAGAGCTTCCCGGTTCTCTCGGCCGGGTTCGAGATCGAAACCGAGATCAGTGTCCACGCGCTGGAGCTCAAGATGCCAACAGCAGAAGTCGTGACTGCCTATGCCGCCCGGCCCGAGGGTTCCGTATCGAAACTCAGCACTTACTCCGATGGATGGCGCATCCTTCGCACGATCGCGATGCTTGCGCGGTTTGAACGGCCGCTGGCGTTCTTTGGTTTTGCGGGTCTTGCGCTTGCAACAATGGCGATTTTCTTGTCGATTCCGCTGGTACTAACCTACCTACAAACCGGACAGGTCCCGCGCTTCCCGACAGCGATCCTTGCGACGGGCCTCATGGTTCTTGCGTTTCTCAATTTCTTTGCAGGGCTGATCCTTGATACGGTCGTGCGCGGTCGGCGCGAAGTACGCCGGCTGGCCTACCTCCAATACCCAGCGCCGGGTGCCGACACGTAGCGACCTGGGTTAGACGCTGAGCCGATAACCAACGCCCGGTTCGTTGACGATCAGCGTGGGGGCAGCCGGATTTGGTTCAAGCTTCGCGCGCAGGCTGCGGACCGCAACCCGTAAATACTCTACGTCGCCGGTATGTGCTTCGCCCCAGACAATGCGGAGAAGGTGGGTGTGGGTGAGTACGCGACCTGCATGGCGCGCTAGTTCCGCGAGCAAAGCAAATTCCTTGCGTGTCAGATGCACGTCAATGTCGCCTCGTGTGACGCGGTGGGCATGCAAGTCGATCGCGACATCACCTGCGGAGAGGTGCACAGAGACCCCAGCATTGCTTTCGCTTCGACGCAACGCGACGCGTACGCGGGCGAGAAGCTCGGCAGTATCGAAGGGCTTGACCACATAATCGTCGGCACCCAAGTCGAGCGCGGCAACTTTTTCATCAGTCGTGTCGCGTGCCGTAAGCACAATTGTCGTGATCCCGGCCGTCTTGAAGATCGGGACAAGCTCCAGACCGTCACGGTCAGGGAGGCCGAGGTCTAGAAGCGCCAGATCGGGGACCGGAGTCCGGGCCCGGGCCAGTGCCTCCCCGGCGTCGCCTGCTTCGATGACGACATAGCCTGCCCGTTCGGCAGCGACACGGACCAACCGTCGAATTGCCGGCTCGTCATCAACGATCAGTATCCGCGCCATCATTTGTCTGACCGTCGGATGCTAGCTTCGGGCCACTTGACCTCAAACATGGCGCCGCCATCGGTCCGGTTACCCGCTGAAACGCTCAGATCCATCGCTTCGGCAAACCCTTTCACGATTGCGAGACCAAGACCAGTCCCGCCACTCATGTCATCGCCGTCGACGCGGGTAAATCGGTCGAACAGCGTCGTTTCGCGGCCCGACGGGAGCCCGGGTCCTTCGTCAAAAACTGAGAGCGTCAAGCCGTCAGGCACCCGCCGCGCTTGAATCGTGATCGGGCTCGTCGCCGGCGCGAATTTGGCAGCGTTGCCAAGCAGATTGATGAGGATGTGGTGCAGCATGCGCGGGTCGGCCTCGACGAGGGGCAGGGTGGGCGGGACGTCGAGTACCAGCTTATGAAGGACAAGCTCAGCACGCAGATCTTGAGCAGCCGCGGCCACGGCATCGGTCAGGTCAGTCGCTTCCCGTCGCACAGCGAGCGCACCGGCTTCAATCCGGGTCATTTCGACAAGGTCGTCAAAGACGCGGCGCAGGCGGCGGGCTTCGGCCTTCAAGGTCGCAGTAGTCGCACTCTCCCCGTGTTCGGCAGCCAGCGCATCGGCGGCGGCGACAACCGCCGTGAGAGGCGTTTTCAGATCGTGACCGAGCGAGGATAACAGCGTCGCGCGCAGATCGTCGCGCTGCTTCAGCGCGCCGATCTCGCGGGCATTGGCCTCGAGCTTGAGCCGTTCATGCGCCAGCGCTGTTTGTCCGACTAATGTCGAAAACAGAACGCGCTTGTCGGCAGGCATCGGGTCGCCACTGCCCTGAATGGCAATGCCGAGCACCCCCAGCACGCCAAGCGACGTCTCGAGCGGATGGAACTGCCAGTCGCTCGCAGTGAGGGTCCCGCTATCGCGTCCGGAGACTTCGCCGCGTTCGTATGCCCATTCGGCGGCAGCAACGTCGATGGGGCTCATCGACGGATCCGCCGGAGCCGCGCCGATTGCCGTCAGTCGCCCTGCCCGCCGGGTAAACAATACGGTCGCAACGTTCAGCAGCGCTGCGACTTCCTCACATACCGCTGCCGCCGTTCCAGCTTCATCGGAAACTGTCGCCAGACGCTGGCCGAAAGCGGCGAGCGCAGCGTTCTCGGTTGCCGTGCGCGCACCGATGTTAGCCTCGCGTTTGAGCCGACCGGTAAGCTGGCTTGCAACGGTCGCAACGATGACCAGTACGAGCAGCGTCACGACATTCTGCGGATCGCTAATCGTCAGGGTATAAAGCGGTGGCAAAAAGAAAAAATTATATGCAAGTGCGGCAGCAAAACTGGCTACCAGTGAAGATCGAAGGCCGAAGAGCGTTGCCGTTGCAATGACCGGCAACAGATAGATAAGGTCCATGGAGTTGGCGCCCAGTATTGGCTGGAGCGACACCGCGGCCGCAGTCGTCAGCGCGACCAGCCCGATTGCCGCGGCCATCCCCCGCACCGCCGGTGGCCGCGGTGTCGCAGGTTCGGCTTCGGTTGGCCCCTGCTCGGTGACCGGCACAACATGCACGGCCACGCCGTCGAGGGCACGGACCAGCCGGTCGACCACCGAACCGTGGCGAAGTTCAAACCACCAGCTACGCCTAGACTTGCCGATAACGACAGCTGTTGCCCGCGTCTCGAGGATATGGGCGCACAGTCCATCGAAGACCGATCCGGCTGGGACGGTTACAATCGTCGCACCCAGACCGCTCGCGAGTTTCAACGCGCCGGCCATTCTGCTTTGCGCGCCGGCACTCAGCGTGGCATTGCGCGGTGTCTCGATGCTGACTGCTGTCCAGGGCGCGCGTAAGGCGTCCGCCAGGCGTTTTGCGGCGCGGATCAGGGATAGGCTACCCGGTTGATCGCCGACAGCCACCACGAGCCGCTCGCCAGCGGCCCAAGTTCCGTGATCGCCGATGCTTTGGACATGCTCGAGCAAATGGCGGTCAACCGTTTGGGCTGCTCTTCGAAGCGCCAGTTCTCGCAAGGCAGAGAGGTTGGACTTAGAAAAAAAATGGCTGAGCGCTCGTGTTGCCTCGTGCGGGATATACACTTTGCCCGCCTTCAACCGCTCGATAAGTTCGTCAGGGGGAAGGTCGACGATCTCGATCTCTGCATCGTCGAGGATCGCGTCGGGCACGGTCTCTCGGACACGAACACGGGTAAATCCAGCAACGACATCGTTCAAGCTCTCGACGTGCTGGATGTTTAGCGTTGTCAGCACGTCGATCCCGGCGTCGCGCAGTTCTTCGATATCCTGCCAGCGCTTTGGATGGCGGCTGCCGGTCGCATTCGTGTGGGCGAATTCGTCGATCAGGGCAACGGCGGGCTTGCGCGCCAGCATGGCGTCGAGGTCAAACTCGCTCAGTGTATGTGCACCGTGCGCAATCGAGCGGCGAGGAAGCACTTCAAACGGTGCGACAAGGACCTCGGTCTCGGCGCGGCCGTGGGTCTCGACGATTCCGGCCACGACATCGACGCCTGCTTGAAGCCGCTCGGCACCCTCGCGCAGCATCTCGAAGGTCTTGCCGACTCCCGGTGCTGCACCGAGGAAAATCTTGAGCCGGCCGCGTGCCTCCCGCTTCGCTGCCTTGAGGAGCGCTTCGGGCGAAGGGCGAGACGCATCGTTCACAGGGTCGGATTAGACGACTTCTGGGCCGGCTGTCGATTGACCGTCATATCGTCAAGCTGACGGTTGAGCATCAAAACATTGACGTGCGGTTCGCCGATGATGCCCAGCAGCGGCATTTTGACTGCCGCATTGACCAACATCTTCAACTTTCCCGCATCCATGCCGCGCGCACGTGCGACGCGAGCAACCTGCGAAAGGGCAGCCTCCGGGCTCAGATCGGGATCGAGTCCGGAGGCGCTAGTTGTGACCAGATCAGGTGGGACTGAAGTGCCGGTCAACCCGTTGGCGCGCGCCTCAGCCACACGCTTGGCAATGGCGTCGCGCAAATCTTTGGATCCTGGTGCCAGGTTGCTGGCGGACGACGCGGTAGCGTCGTAGCCCTTGCCTGCAGCGGAAGGGCGCGGATGGAAATTGCGCGGTGCAGCGAAACGCTGCGCGATGAGTTCCGAGCCGACAATCTGCCCCTTATCAATGATCATGCTGCCGTTGGCTTGTGCCGGCATCGTCACCTGGGCAATCCCAGTGATGAGCGCCGGAAAACCAAGCCCGGTGATCGCCGAAAGCAGGATCAAAAGGACGATGCTGGGCCTGAGGGCGAGACGAAGTTCGGTCAACATGCGGAATTCCTCAAGCGAGGTGGAGGCCGGTAACGGCAAGATCGATGATTTTGATGCCGATAAACGGCGCGATAAGCCCGCCGACGCCGTAGACGGCCAGGTTGCGGGCGAGGAGCGTGCCCGCGGGAGCCGGACGGTATTTCACACCCTTGAGTGCAAGCGGGACCAAAGCCGGGATGATGAGCGCATTAAAGATGATGGCGGACAGGATGGCGCTTTCCGGGCTGCCCAGTCGCATCACATTGAGCATGGCAAGACCAGGATAGAGCACGACGAAAATCGCCGGCAAGATCGCAAAATATTTAGCGACATCGTTCGAGATCGAAAATGTCGTCAAAGCGCCGCGCGTCATGAGCAATTGCTTGCCGAGCCCGACGATTTCGATGAGCTTGGTGGGGTCGCTGTCGAGGTCTATCATGTTCCCTGCCTCTCGGGCAGCCTGCGTCCCCGTGTTCATCGCTACGCCGACGTCGGACTGAGCGAGCGCGGGGGCATCGTTTGTACCGTCGCCACACATCGCCACAAGTTTGCCACCCTCTTGTTCCTTGCGGATCAGGGCGAGCTTGTCTTCGGGGCTCGCTTCGGCAAGGAAATCATCAACTCCGCTTTCGGCGGCGATGCTGGCAGCGGTCAGCGGGTTATCGCCGGTGATCATGACCGTACGAATACCCATCAGGCGCAGTTCCCCGAACCGTTCCCGAATACCCGCCTTCACAATGTCTTTGAGATGGACAACGCCGAGTAGCCGCTGTCCATCGGCGACGGCGAGAGGCGTGCCGCCCGACCGCGCGATGTCGTCCGAAATTGCGCGCAGAGCGTCTGCGTTCGGCACGTCACCGAGCCGTTTCAGTACGGCGTCCACCGCGCCTTTGACGAGCTGACGTTCGCCGATCTGAACACCGGAAACGCGGGTCTGAGATGTGAAAGCGATCGGGCTGGCGCCAGCGGGCATTGCTTCGCCTTCACCGGCGAGTACGACGATCGAGCGACCCTCGGGGGTTTCGTCAGCGAGGCTGGCGAGCCGCGCTACTGCGATCAGGTCGCGTTCGGAAACCCCCGGGACCGCAAGGAAAGCCGTCGCCTGTCGATCACCGATCGTGATCGTGCCGGTCTTGTCGAGTAACAGCGTGTCGATGTCGCCGGCTGCCTCGACCGATCGGCCAGATTTGGCAAGAACGTTGAAGCGCACCAGCCGGTCCATGCCCGCAATGCCAATTGCAGAGAGCAGGGCTGAAATCGTCGTGGGGATCAGTGTGACGAACAAGGCGACGAGCACAGGCACGGCCAGGCTCCCGCCTGCATATCTGGCAAATGCGGGCAAGGTGCCGACAGCAATCAAGAAAATAAGCGTCAAACCCGCGAGCAGGATCGTCAGTGCGATCTCGTTTGGTGTCTTTTGACGGCTCGCGCCCTCGACAAGGGCGATCATGCGATCGAGAAACCCGTGCCCCTGTTCGGCAGTAACGCGCACCTTGATGCTATCGGCGAGCACGCGCGTGCCCGCGGTCACGGCTGACCGATCGCCGCCAGCTTCGCGAATGACTGGTGCGCTCTCGCCCGTAATCGCCGCTTCGTTCACACTGGCGACGCCATCCACAACCTCGCCGTCGGCGGGAATTAGGTCGCCGGTTTCAACAAGAACGATTTCGCCGATAAGCAACTGCCCCGCAGGAACCCTTGACCATGTGTCGCCGACGCCGAGCATGCGTTTTGCCCAAAGGTCCGCTTTTGTCGCACGCAGCGACGCGGCCTGCGCCTTCCCGCGCCCTTCTGCGATAGCTTCCGCAAAATTTCCGAACAACACAGTCAGCCATAACCAGAATACTAGCTGGCCTTCGAATGCAGCGTTACCGGTCCCAACGACTAGCCCTTTGACCAGCAATATCGTCGACAGCGTTGCAGCAATCGCCGTGACAAACATGACCGGGTTGCGGATCAGTTTGGCCGGCGCCAGCTTGAAAACGGCGTCGCGTATGGCGGTGGCCATCAATGGCCCGGTGAAAAGTGAATTCTGTGCGGACATGGCTGCGACTTTCAGAGAAGGGTGCCGGCGGCGACCTGTGCCTGGTCGGCGATCGGTCCGAGGACGAGGCTGGGCAGAAAGGTAAGACCGCCCACGATGAGGATCACGGCTGCAAGAAGACCGATCCACAGCGCTCCGGTTGTCGGGAACGAGCCTGAGCTCGGCGGAATGTAACGCTTCGCGCTCAACCCACCTGCAATGGCGAGCACGGGTAAAATCACCCCGAAGCGTCCGACAAACATGCCCAACGCCAACAGCAGATTGTAGAACGGTGTGCTGCCTGTCAGTCCTCCGAATGCCGAACCGTTGTTCGCTACGGCGCTGGAGAACGCGTAAAGGATCTCGGAAAATCCATGTGGCCCCTTTGCGAGCGGTCCAGCCAGACCTGCAGGGACGATGCTGGCAACGGCCGCGAGCCCAAGGATCATGAGAGGTGGAATGAAGATCGCGATCACGCTCAGCTTCATCTCGCGCGCCTCGATTTTTTTGCCGACATATTCCGGCGTGCGACCAACCATCAACCCAGCAATGAACACGGCGAGGATCGCATAGATCAGAACGGCATAGAGGCCTGATCCGACGCCACCGACGACCAGCTCACCTAGTTGCATGTTGAACATGGGGATGAGCCCGCCAAGGGGCATCAGGCTATCGTGCGCGGCAATCACGGCGCCCGTCGATGTGTCGGTCGTGATGGCGGCGAATAGCGAGGAGGCAGCCACGCCAAAGCGAACTTCCTTGCCTTCCATGTTCGCCCCGGCAACGCCGAGCGCGTGATGAATTGGATTGCCGGCGGCCTCCGCACCATAAATAACCGCGACACCCCCCACGAAAATAAGCATCATCGCGGCGAGAATCGCCCAACCCTGCCGCGTATTACCCACCGCTTTGCCAAAGGTCAGCGTAAGACCCGCACCGAGCACGAAGATGCTCAGCATCTGGATAAAGTTGCTGACTGCGCTCGGGTTTTCAAAGGGATGCGCTGAGTTGGCGTTGAAAAAGCCGCCACCGTTGGTACCCAACATTTTGATCGCGAGCTGCGAGGCGACCGGTCCGAGCGAAATCACCTGCTTCGCACCTTCTACGGTTGTCGCCGTTGCCGAAGCAGCAAAGGTTTGCGGTACGCCGAGCGCCACATAAATGAGCGCAAGGATCAGACTCGCTGGCAGCAGCAGATAAAGCGTCACCCGCGTAACATCGACCCAGAAATTGCCGATACCCGCCATTTGCCGCCGTGCGAACCCGCGGATGAGCGCGAACGCGACGGCGATGCCGGTCGCTGCCGAGAGGAAGTTTTGGACCGTCAGACCCAGCATCTGCGACAGATGCGACATCGTGCTTTCGCCGCTGTAGTTCTGCCAGTTCGTGTTGGTAACGAAGCTCACCGCTGTGTTGAAAGCCAGTAGATTCTCAAGCGCTGGAAACCCCTGAGGATTGAGCGGCAGAACGTGCTGAAGTTTCAAAATGGCGAACAGGAAGATGATCCCGGCAACGTTGAACACCATCAGCGAAGCCGAATAGCCCACCCAGCCTTGCTCGGCTTTGGGATCGACCCCCGCCAGTTTGTACAAAACACGCTCGACCACGCCGAGCGGCATCGTCTCGCGTCCGTAAATGGCGTGGAGCCAGTTACCCGAAGGTTTGGCGAGCGCCACTATGAGTACAGAAAAGAGGAGAATCATGCTCCATCCGGCGAATGTCATGTCGCGCGCTCCCTCAATACCGTTCTGGCTGCGCCAGCACGGCGAGCAGATAAATTAAGATAAAAGCGGCGACGAACGCGCCGAGAATGAGGTCGATTGGCATGCATACCGGTCCCGATGTTGGTCCGTTGGCGTTAGGCCTGAATGCCATCAAGGCGCGCAGGGAAATGCAACCTGTACCCGTAAAGTCTGCGTAAAATTCCCAATTTCGAAAGATGTCCAGTAGACAAAAAAAACGGCCCCGATGCTGCTGCATCGAGGCCGTCGAACTTGGCGTTCGGTATAGTCTAAAAAGACTTACGCAAAGTAACGCCGTAGGTACGCGGCTGATTGGGGTAACCGCTGAAGCTGCCTGATTGGGCAACAGTAGCAAACGTCGCGATCAAGCTGTTGTCGTTTGTAATATTGCGGCCCCAGACCGACACTTCAAGTTGGGCGTCAGTGTTGACGACCGTGAAGCTCGCATTGACTTGGTTCAACCCCCAAGTTGCCAGGTTCGCTGGCGTTGTTTCAGTGAGGTAAGTTTTGCTCGTGTAGTCATATTCGCCACGAAGATAGGCATTCAAACCGTTGCCGAAGTCGTGCGAGAGAGTTGCAGAAGCGGACGCGCTCCATTGCGGTACTCCGGCCGGCTTGTCGCCCGTCAAGTCACGGAACGCAGGTGGTAGCCCGGTCAGCGGATTTATCGGACAGCGAACTGTGTCGAAGGTAAAACATGGCGCCTTCGTGAACGAATTGTACTTTGGATCCAAATAGGTGACCGCGCCTGTCACAGCGAACCAGGACGTCGGCCGGTAGGCAGAATCAATCTCAAAGCCGCGAACTGATTCTTCGCCCGCATTCACCAGTGCATAACCGGTTCCGGTAAAGCCGTTTGATTGAAAACCTTTAATCGACTCTTTGAAGACGGCGAGGTTGATAAAACCACCTCGGAACTTGCCTTTGAGACCCGCTTCATAAACCGTCACATATTCGGGCGCGGCGAAGCGTCCCACGCCGTTGATGTCTGGCGGCCGGCTGTCTGATGACAAGTTGACGGCGCTCGCCTTCCAACCAGTTGCATAGCTGACATAGGCATTTACCGGGCCAAAGTTGTAGGCAATGCGGCCTGTATAGGTAATCCTGTCTCCACTAATGACGCCTGTTTCGTTCGCATTCGGAATGTTGACGGGGCCGTGAATTGTGTTCGGATTGGCGTTAGGATCAGCGTAGAAGAATTGCGCAGCATTAAGAGCGAAGGGATTGGTAAATGCAGGAGATACAGGCAATCCAAAGGGATTGGGGCCAATGGCTCCTGGCAAGCTAGAGCCAAAACTCGCACCGAACAAATTGACCGGCACGCGGCCACCGTTTGCCGCTGGATTATAGCCCTTGAATGTGAGGACGGTCTGGATCCCGGCGGGGAGAGCCGCATATGGGATGAAGCCGATGTTGGCGATATTGTCGAGATTGAGCTGAGAGAATTGATCGGTGAGGACAACGTTTGATGTAACGGCCTTGCGATCGTTGAGGTAGGCAAGGCCGCCGCTGACGGTAAGTCGCGGCGTAATCTTGAAATCGACCTGACCAAACAGCGAATAGGCGCGCTGCTTGAGTTTGTAATCGTCATTGATGCCCTGTCCCGCGGCAAAGTATGCCTGGCCCGGATTGCCCGACGCTGCCTGCAGGCCCGCGAGGAGTGGCAACAAACCACCCGTCAGCTTGTCGAGATAAGCGCGGGCGTCTGTACCGTAGGTAATGCGGCGCCCGGTGGTCGTGTTTTCATCTTGATAAAAGCCGCCGACGAGCCAGCTCAGCGGACCATTGCCCGTTGAAGCGAGACGGAATTCCTGGGTAAACGTCTTAATTTCGTTGGCGGTCTTGTTGCTGGCAATATCGGCTGCAGTAAAATCGATATCCTGGTTCGATTCATTGACCTGATTACGATAGGCCGTAATCGACGTCAGCTTTGCAAAGCCGACGTCCCAGTCGGCTTGACCGGAAATGCCTTCGCCGCGCACGCGATTGGTCGGCTGGGTATTAAAGATTACGTTCCGGTCAAAGACGCGAGTCGTGTCGGAAATGGCTTTGCCGATACCGATCGGCGGGGCTGCACCGATCAAATTCGTTGTTGGACCGTTGAAGATCGACGTGACGCCGCAGCAATTTTCCTTGATCAAATTGTAGTCGGCGATCACGCGCAACGAGAAGTCAGATGACGGTTGCCACAAGATATCGCCGCGAACCGACCAGCGGTTGCGGTCGTTCACTGTGCCTTTCGTCGTCAGATTGTAGAAATAGCCATCGCGCTCGTTAACCGATCCCGACAAGCGCACGGCAACCGTGTCGGTTATGGGACCAGTGATCGTGCCCTTGCTAAAAATTTGACCATAATTGCCGAGCGTAATTTCGGCCTTGGCACCGAAATTAAACTGCGGTTTCTTGGTCACGATGCTGATTGCACCGGCCGACACGTTTTTGCCGAACAAGGTCGACTGGGGACCGCGCAACACTTCGACGCGTTCAATTTCAGGTAAATCGTCAAGCGCGGCTGCTGAACGCGAGCGGTAAACACCATCGACGAAGACGCCGACTGAACTCTCGATGCCATCGTTGCCGTTACCGTTGCCGAATCCACGGATGATGAAGTTGGTTTGACCCACAGCGTTCAGCTGCGCAACCTTGAGCGACGGCACGACGGACTGAAGGTCGATGAGATCACGTATCTGCGCGCGCTCGATTGTTTCCTGACCCGTGACCGATACAGAAATCGGCACATCCTGCAGCGTCTGTTCGCGCTTGGTTGCCGTCACAATAATGTCGCCGCTGGTGTCATTCACAGATTGAGGCGCGGCTTGGGCGAACGCCGGGCTGGAGACGACCAGCGCAAAAAGCGACACGCCAACGAGATGAATACGGTTCATGTAGGCTCTCCCCTAGCAAAAATAGAGCACTCGCTGGTGCTTTCAGAGGCCTAGGTCGCTCAACCTTACTCGCCCGTCAATGGCGGAAATACGTGAATCGTATTACGTTTCAATATGCTACTTAACAGCCCGTAAGTAGTCGCGGATGCCGTAACGTAAATGATGTGGTAGTTGCGTACGCCCTCCAAATTGCTAGATGAGGTAAATGTCCGATTATGACGATGGCCCTCTTGAGGGCGACATATACGAGGCCGCAAAGGTCCCGGTGCCCCATGATGTGCAAGATGCGATCCGAACGTTGATCCGTTGGTCGGGGGACGATCCGACACGTGAAGGACTGATCGATACACCCAAGCGCGTGGCCCGTGCGTGGTTGGAGTATTGTTCAGGCTACGGTGAGGACCCGGCTCATCACCTCTCCCGAACGTTTAAGGAAGTTGGGGGCTATGACGAACTCGTCCTGCTCAAAGACATTCCGTTTCAGTCGCATTGCGAACACCATATGGCACCGATCACTGGCAAAGCGTCGATTGCTTATATGCCAAACAAGCGTGTAGTCGGCATTTCCAAGCTTGCGCGTGTGCTCAATGGTTTTTCGCGACGGCTGCAGATCCAAGAGCGTCTCACCGCGCAGGTCGCGCAGTGCATCTGGGAGCATTTGCATCCACACGGCGTCGCTGTGGTGATCGAAGCCCAGCATGGTTGTATGACTGCGCGTGGCGTAAGAACGCCTGGGGTTGGTATGACTACATCACGTTTGCTGGGGTGTTTCCTCGACGATCACAGGAGCCGCGCCGAGGTCCTCAAGCTTATGGGCTACTGACGGAAAAAAGCGCCGCGGCTTCTGCCGCGACCCCTCCTTTTCGGTTTGGGCCGAGCGGATCAATCTTTAATCGTTTCCGCCGGCGTATCGACCGCAATTTCACCGGGCTCTGCGTTCGGATCATAGTCCTCGGTAAAGCCGGCTTCGTCTTTTTCAAACATTGCTGCCATGACGTCGACGCCCTGCGATTGCAGATCTGCTTCTTCGGGGCTGCGCGCCACGTTGATCTTGACGGTCACGGCGACTTCGGGGTGCAACTGAACGCGCACTTGGTAGAGCCCAATCGCCTTGATTGGCTTGTCGAGCACGATCTGGTTCTTGAGAACCTTTGCGCCATTGACTTCTAACGCTTCGACAATGTCGCGAACCGCAACCGATCCATAAAGTTGACCGGTATTGGAAGCCTGACGGATAAGCGTCACCGACTTTCCATCGATGTCCTTCGACGCCGTCTGCGCCTCACCTTTTCGGGCTTCGTTGTCGGCAACAATTTTGGTTTTGTTGGACTCAAAAACCTTGCGGTTGGCGTTGTTAGAGCGCAGCGCCTTCTTGTTGGGAAGGAGGAAATTGCGCGCAAATCCGTCCTTAACGGTGACGACGTCACCGATCTGGCCCAGCTTTTCGACGCGTTCAAGCAGGATGACTTCCACGGTATCCGCTCCTTATTTCACAACATAGGGAAGAAGGCCGATGTGCCGTGCGCGTTTGATCGCTTGAGCGAGTTCGCGCTGTTTTGGGGCACTGACGGCAGTAATGCGTGACGGCACTATCTTGCCGCGCTCGGACACAAAGCCCTGCAGCAAACGAACGTCTTTATAATCAATGCGCGGCGCATCCTTGACCGAGAACGGGCAGGTCTTGCGACGGCGAAAAAACGGGCGAGCCATTCGATAGTCTCCTTATGCCGCTTCGAGGTCGTCACGACGGGGACGATCGTCCCGACGCGGTCGATCGTCATCACGACGTGGACGGTCATCGCGGTCACGCTTGCGCATCATCGCCGAAGGGCCTGCTTCGTGCGCGTCGACGCGCAACGTCATGTAACGAACTACGTCCTCGTTGATCTGGGTCTGGCGTTCGAGCTCGACGACGACGTTACCTGGGGCGTCGAATTCCAGCATGACGTAATGTGCCTTGCGGTTCTTTGCGATCCGGTATGCCAGCGTGCGCAGGCCCCACGTCTCGGCCTTGATGACTTTGCCGCCATTATCCTCGATAATCTTGGTTGCGGTTTCTGCGAGCGCGTCGACCTGTGACTGGGCCACATCCTGACGAACGAGAAACACGTGCTCATAGAGAGCCATGCGGTCGTTTACCTTTCCATGCCGATCGCTGACGTGGACCCATTCCAACGCCCCTCCGGCCTTCTTGACTTGGCGCGTATGACGGTAAGCCCCGGACTTGGCAACCCCGGCGATGCTCCCTAACGCGCGGTTCGAACACGAGGAGAGATCATGCGCGCGTTTGTATTTCCGGGGCAGGGTAGCCAATCGGTTGGCATGGGCCGCGAGCTGGCCGCTGCCAGTGCGGCCGCTCGTGCGGTGTTTCAGGAGGTCGATGACACGCTCGGTCAGGCGCTATTTCGCTTGATGGTCGATGGTCCCGAGAACGAATTGACGCTAACCGCGAATGCGCAGCCCGCCATCATGGCAAATGCCATCGCGACGTTGCGCGTGCTGACCGGCGAAGGCGGGTTCAGGCTGGCGGAAAAAGCGGCGTTCGTCGCCGGTCACTCATTGGGGGAATATACCGCCTTGTGCGCCGCGCAAAGCATTGATCTTGCGACGACGGCATTGCTACTGCGCACACGGGGCGACGCGATGCAGGCGGCAGTGCCAGTCGGAACCGGAGCCATGGCTGTCCTCCTCGGGCTGGACTTCGACGCGGCGGTCGCCGTCGCCAAGGATGCGGCGCAGGGAGAGGTCTGTCAGGCGGCGAACGACAATGGCGGCGGGCAGGTCGTTATCTCGGGCCATGCCGCTGCCGTCGAACGCGCAATTGAGCTGGCCAAGGAGCGCGGTGCCAAACGCGCGCTCCCGCTGAGCGTTTCCGCGCCATTTCACTGTGCGCTCATGGCCCCGGCCGCCGATGTCATGTCGGCCGCGCTTGGTGAAGCAAAAGTGCAGGCGCCGCTGGTGCCGCTCTATGCCAACGTGAGCGCGGGGGCCGTGGCTGACCCTGACGTGATCCGCGACTTGCTGGTGAAGCAAGTCACCGGCACCGTTCGATGGCGAGAAAGTGTCGAGGCGATGGTGGCGGCGGGCGTCACCGAGTTCGTCGAGTTTGGCGGCAAAGTGCTCAGCCCGATGATCAAGCGCATCAGCGCGGACGTGACCACGCGCAGCGTGATGACGATGGCCGATGTCGAAGCTCTGGCGAAGGGACTTTAAGAATGTTCGATCTTTCAGGGATGACTGCTCTGGTAACTGGCGCGTCAGGCGGGATTGGCTCGTCGATCGCAAGAGCTCTCGCGTTACAAGGCGCGACGGTTGCGCTGTCTGGCACCCGCGAAGACGCGCTTGCGGAGGTTGCCGCTCAGATCCCGAAATCCGTCGTCCTGCCGTGCAACCTATCTGACGCCGACGCCGTCGACGGTCTTATCCCGCGTGCTTTCGAAGCATTGGGCGGTCAGATCGACATCCTCGTCAACAATGCCGGGGTGACGCGCGACAACCTGGTGATGCGAATGAAGGATGAGGAGTGGGACACGGTGATCCGGGTCAACCTCGAGGCTGCATTCCGCCTAATCCGGGCGGCGACCAAGCCGATGATGAAGGCGCGTTTCGGTCGCGTCATCACGATTACCAGCGTTGTTGGCACGACGGGTAATCCGGGGCAGGCGAACTACGCTGCATCCAAAGGTGGGTTGACCGCCATGTCAAAAGCACTTGCGCAAGAACTTGCCAGTCGTAACATCACTGTAAATTGCGTTGCGCCCGGGTTCATTGCTTCGGCCATGACCGATGGCTTGCCCGACTCGCAAAAGGCAGCGCTGACGGCTCGGATCCCTGCGGGAAAGCTGGGGGAGGGCGCCGATGTCGCCGCTGCCGTCGTCTACCTGGCGAGCCGAGAGGCGGGTTATGTCACTGGTCAAACCATCCATGTGAACGGTGGGATGGCCATGATCTGAGCGGCTCAATAGCCGGTCATCGAAGCGTCGAAGCCGACCACGCGATGGACAACGGTTTCAACGCGTCGCCGATCAGGCTAAACGACCAACACTGTGAAGCGAACGCGGTCAATGTTAAAGCGCCACCACGAGCGACAACATGAGCAGTGCCGCCATGCCCCAGTTGAACGCGCGGCGCTTGGCATCGTTACTCATCCAGCGCCGCATGTATTGGCCCATAGCTGCCCAGCTGCTGACCGCGGGCAGGTTGATCAACCCGAACACTGCCGCAACACACAGTACGGCAGGGATATTTCGCGTACCAGTGTAAACAGTGATTGCTGTGAGCGCCATTGTCCATGCCTTTGGGTTGACCCACTGGAGCAGTGCCGCCTGTGTAAAGTTCAAGGGGCGGGGCCCTTTCTTGTCCGTGTCTGACGACGGCGGCGGCGATGTTGCGCTCTTCCATGCCGGCCAAAGGAGATACACGGCACTGACGACCTTGAGAATCATGAACGCGGGCGGCAATGCGTCGAACAGGCCAACCAGTCCCACGCCCACGAGCGCGATCATGAGAGAAAAGCCGACTGTCACGCCCAGCATGTGGGGCAGGGTACGCATGCCGAAATTTGCGCCCGATGCCGTCAGCATCATGTTGTTCGGCCCCGGCGTGATCGACGAGACGAACGCAAAACCGACGAGTGCTGCGCGTTGCTGAGTTGTCATGAACGCACACTTGTTGCGTTTTTTCCCTGAAATAAGTTGCATAAATGCCAACTTATCGCATTAAGAGTTCAGTTTACGCTAACCGTAGATATTATTTCTAACAAGATATTACGAGAATTGTCGAGCGATGGCCGAATATCGAATCTTGAGTTGGCCGATCGGGTCGGTCTGTCTTCGTTGGGGTGTCTGCGGCGCGTACTGGACGTGGAGCGCCGAGGTGCCGCGCCGTGCGCGATCATCATAGTCAGCTAGGGACCGGCTTTGTGGCCTATGTGGCCATTGGTTTGGCGCGCCATATCAAGCGGGATCAGGAGCAGTTCGAGGCAGCGATCGCGCGCGAGGTTTGTGAATGCCACAACTTTACCGGCGTCTTTGAATATATCCTGCGGGCCGAGGCAACCGATCTTGTCGCATACAAGCATTTTCACACCGAAGTGCTGGGAATCTTGCCACAGGTCAGCTCAATCATGACCTATGTTGTGATGGGGTCCCTAAAAGACGAACGGGCTTAACGGACCTCAACGGTCCCCGCGCGATGAGGCGCGTGTCGGCGAACGCCCTGTGTGTCAGGCACCTCGATAGTCGACGCGGGTTGGACCACCGCAATTGCCTCGGGGTGCTCTCTCTTGATCCCCCCGGGTTTGTCGACGCGCGATCAAGCCGTCGTGGCGCATCATCGCGATTATCGTCGGTCGAAGGCTAAACTGCCGTCGCGCTGACGGCGCATTCGTTGACTCGGCCGTCGGCATGGACAGCGCTTCTTCCTTGGGCCGCACGTTCACCCTCGTCATTTTGAGCCCGAACCGAAGGTGCAACAGGACGCTGCTCCCAATGCGCAGCATGGTCGCCGGCTTTCAACGTGGCTCGGGCAGCAATCAAACAGGTCGGACCCTGCCATCCGCCTAGCGACCGTCAGCGGCGATATTTGGCATCCAGTTCGGCCTTGGCGGCGTGATATTCGGATTCCAGCCTCGCCACGAAATCGGCCACGCTGACGCTCTCCATCACGGCGCCGATACCCTGACCCGAACCCCAGATGTCCCTCCAAGCCTTGGCGGGCGTGTTAGCCGACTGGCTGAAATTCATCGTTTTGAAGTTCCCGTCGGGTAAGTTGTCCGGATCGAGCCCGGCCCTTTCGATCGACTTGCGCAGATAATTGCCATGCACACCTGTGAACAACGACGAATAGACGATGTCTGCCGCGCGCCCATCAACAATGCCTTTTTTATAGTCAGCGTCTGCATTCGCCTCGGTCGTGGCGATGAATGCTGATCCCATATAGGCCAAGTCTGCGCCGCAGGCCTGCGCGGCAAGTATGGAACGCCCGTTACCAATTGCTCCCGACAGGGCGACCGGCCCTGTAAACCACTCGCGGATTTCAGAAATCAGCGCGAAGGGGGACTGGGTGCCGGCATGGCCGCCAGCACCGGCCGCGACCGGGACGAGGCCGTCAGCGCCCTTTTCAATCGCTTTGCGCGCATAGCGATCGTTGATGACGTCATGCAAAACCAGGCCGCCCCAGCTGTGAACTGCAGCATTTAGATCTTCGCGCGCTCCGAGCGACGTGATCGTAATCGGGACTTGCCATTTCGCGCAGGTCGCCAGATCGGCTTCCAGCCGGTCATTCGATTTATGGACGATCTGGTTGACCGCATAAGGTGCAGCAGGCTGGTCTGGATGGTCGCGGTTATGCGTTGCCAATTCTTCCGTAATCCTGTGCAGCCACTCGTCGAGTAGCCCCTGCGGGCGAGCGTTCAGCGCGGGAAAACTTCCGACGATGCCCGCTTTGCACTGCGCAATTACCAGCTCGGGACCCGAAACGATGAAAAGCGGCGAGCCAATCAGAGGCAGTCGCAGGCGATCGAACAAAGGTGATGGTAGTGTCATGGACGTGGGTCATAACGCAGCCGGAAGGGGGTGCAAGGGCTGCGCGTCCGACGTTACGGAACGCGTGAGCCTGACCCTCCTGCCATCACCCCATCGTTGGAATCACAAAACTCTGATCTTGCACTGCACCGCCTGTTGGCCAGCGCTGGGTAACGGTCTTGGTCCGTGTGTAAAACCTCACGCCGTCCATGCCGTATTGGTTGAGGTCGCCAAAGCCCGAGCGCTTCCACCCGCCAAAGCTGTGATAGGCAACGGGGACTGGAATCGGAACGTTGATGCCGACCATACCAACCTCGACCTGCGCGGCGAATTCGCGCGCCGCAGGGCCGTTCCTTGTGAAAATCGCGACGCCGTTGCCATATTGGTGCTTGGTGGGATGCTGCAGCGCTTCCTCGAGGGTTGCTGCGCGGATGATCTGCAGCACCGGGCCAAATATTTCATCTTGGTAGCTCTTCATGTTTGGCGTGACGTGATCGAGCAGCGTGGGTGCGAGGAAATAACCGTTCTCGTACCCTTGCAACGAAAACCCGCGGCCATCGACAACGAGCTCTGCGCCCTCGTCGACCGCCATCTGGATATAACTTTCGACTCGCGCCTTATGTCCTGCCCCGACAACAGGTCCGTAATGGGCATCAGGGTCGGTTGAAACGCCCACGCGCAGCTTCCCGATTTCGATCAGCAGTCGCTTGCGAAATTCGACTGCCGTAGCCTCGCCGACCGGTATAACGACGGGCAACGCCATGCAGCGTTCGCCAGCCGAGCCATATGCGGCACCGACAATGTCCGCGACTGCTTGATCCAGATCTGCATCAGGCATGATGATGCCGTGATTCTTGGCTCCTCCCATACACTGCATCCGCTTTCCGTTGCCGGCGCCGCGCTGATACACGTATTGAGCAATATCGGACGACCCTACAAAGCTGACAGCCTTGATGTCGTGATGGTCGAGGATTGCATCGACAACGGTCTTGTCGCCGTGGACCACATTGAGGATCCCGGCCGGGAGCCCGGCTTCCAGTGCCAGTTCAGCGAGGCGTACCGGCACTGAAGGGTCTCGCTCACTGGGCTTCAACAAAAAAGCATTGCCGCAGGCAATTGCCATCGCCGACATCCACAGCGGAATCATCGCCGGGAAGTTGAACGGGGTGATTCCAGCCGCAATTCCGAGCGGCTGGCGCATCGAGTAGACATCGATGCCGGGCCCTGCGCCCTGACTGTATTCGCCCTTCAACAGGTGTGGAATGCCACAAGCGAATTCCACGACTTCAAGGCCGCGTTGAATGTCGCCCTTAGCATCGGCAACGACTTTTCCGTGTTCGGAGGCGAGCATGGTTGCCAGCTCGTCCATGTTTGCCTCGATCAGAGCTTTCCACGCGAACATGACGCGCGCGCGTCGTTGAGGATTGGTGGCTGCCCATGCGGGCTGGGCGGTCAGCGCGTTCGCGACAGCGTCGTCGATCGTGGCAGCAGTGCCAAGCTGGACCTGCGCCTGAACTTGGCCGGTACAAGGGTTGAACACGTTTCCCTTGGCTGCCGTCGGGCTGGAAACGGCAGTGCCGCCGATGAAATGAGTGATCTGGCGCATATCAGGTACTCCTCTTTCGCCGAACCAGTAAAGCATTCACTTGTGCATAGCTATTGACACCAATGCGCATTAATTGTGCATAAATATATATGCTGGACTGGGACAACATACGGATTTTTCTCGCCGTCATCCGCGACCAAAGCTTGCTGGGCGCGGCAAGAAAGCTTGGCATCGATCACACCACGGCTGCCCGACGACTTTCGGTATTAGAGGCTGGGATCGGTACGCGCCTCTTCAACCGCTCGCCTCGCGGGGTCGAGCCTACTGCCGCGGGCTTGTCGTTACTCGTACACGCAGAGCGGATCGAAAGGGACATCTTCGCGGCGACGACGCAGATCGCCGCCGGCGATACCGAGGTCAGCGGGACGGTTCGGCTCTCGACGCCAGAGGCATTCGGCACGTCGTTCGTTGCGCCCGCCATCCACCGCCTCCATGCGAAGCATCCCCGTCTCCAGATCGAACTAGCGCCCGAATCGCGTGCGGTCAGCCTGTCGAAGCGGGAGGCCGATCTTGCCATTGCGTTGCGCCAACCGCCTGGTGGTCGCCTGGTGGCGCGTCGTTTGGTTGACTATCGGCTCGGACTTTATGCGTCGCGTGATTATCTGGCAATGAACGGTGCCGTGGCGGACATCGCTTCACTCGGTGAGCATCCGTTTGTTGGCTATATCGATGAGTTGATCGACCTGCCGGATCTGCGTTATCTCGAACAAGTCGTCCCGACAGCACGGACAGTCTTCCGGTCAAGCTCGATTGCCGCGCAGCAGGCAGCAGTAGCTGCGGGGTTAGGCCTCGGCGTGCTCCACGTTTTTACCGCGGATCAGGATGAACGGCTGATCCGTCTGATGGCTGACCAAGTTGAAGTCATGCGCAGTTACTGGCTGATTTTTCACGCGGATCAGCAACGCTTACCGCGCGTCCGTGCCGTCATCGATTTCCTTGACGAGCTCGTGCTGGACGATCGCGGTCGGTTTTAGCTCCCATCAACCAAGCGTCGGATCGCCGCCGACCGCGCGATAGAAATCGGCAAGGTTCTTTGCCCGGACGAGGCGAGTCGATGCCAGCGACCGGCGCGCCGAATAAAGCGAGCGTTCAGCAACGAGACTTTCGAGGAACGATGCAACGCCCCCGCGGTAGCGAGCATTGGTCAGGAGCGAGATATCGCGGGCTGCTGCTTCGAGGCGCAATTGGGCGCCCGCTTGATCGGCAACAGTGGCACGTCGCGCAAGGGCGTTCGCCACATCACGAAATGCCGATTGTATTGTCTTTTGGTAGGTCGCCGTCGCGGCGTCGAACTGCCCGCGTGCATTTGTCAGATTTCCCTTCGTCGCGCCGCCGTCGAAAAGGGGCAGCGTCGCATTAGGCGCGATGCTGTAAGCAAAGGCATTGCCACTAAATAACGAAACAAGCGAGGTGCTGGCGAATCCTGCCAATCCGGTCAGCGTAATGCGGGGGAAGAAAGCAGCGCGTGCCGCGCCAATCTGAGCGTTGGCAGCGCGTAGCCGATATTCAGCCTCAACCACGTCGGGGCGGCGCAGCAGTATCGAGGAATCGAGTCCAACCGGGAGAGGTGAGACCAGCGCTTCAACCGACTCAATTGAGTCAGGCAGGTCACCATCGGTGACGGGTACACCGACCAGCAGGTCGAGCGCATTGCGGTCCTGCTGTACGAGTGTTTTCTGGTTGGCTAGGTCAGATTGCGCCGTCTCGAACACGGTCTCGGCTTGGCGAAAATCAGTACGCGGGGCGACGCCGCCGCGCAGTCGTGCCTGTGTCAGGGTGACGCTTCGCTGTGCACTTTGAGCGGTATCGCGTGCGATCGCGAGCAGCGTTTGGTCGGTCGCGAATGTAAAATAGGCATCCGCAATATCTGCCACGAGCGTCAGCCGAATGGCCCGTGCCGCTGTTTGGGTCGCGAGGTAATTGTTGAGGGCCACGTGGCTTAGGCTTCGCACGCGCCCGAAAAGGTCGATCTCGAACGCGGAAGCGCCGATATTGACATTGTATTGAGTGGAAGCCCCGCTGCCGCTGCCGCTGCCGCTGCCGCTGCCGCTGCCGCTGCCGCTGCCGCTGCCGCTGCCACCAATGCCAGCACCGGCGCCCGAGCTCCCAGATACGCTGCCGTCTCGAATCGAGATGCCGCCTGAACCCGTCACGTTGGGCAAAAGCGCAGCACGCTGCACGCGGTAAAGACCCCGCGCGGACTCGATGTTGGCTACCGCAAGCCGGACATCCTGATTGCTTTGAAGCCCGCGAGCGATCAGCCCCTGAAGTCGCGGGTCATGGAAGATGTCGCGATAGCGCAGCGCAGCGAGGGACGCCTCACTCGCTTTCAACACAGGGTTGCCGACCGGCCAGCTCGCTGGCACCGCGGGCAGAGGCGCAATAAATTTAGGCTCAAGACTGCAGGCCCCGAGCAGCAAAGCCGCGATGAGCGATGACGCCCGGATCATGCCGAAGCCCCACTCGTATCGCGACGCTTGGGACGCTCCGAAAAGACTTTGCGCACGAGCACGAAAAATAGCGGCACGAGAAAAATCGCTAGGGCCGTTGCGGTCAGCATACCACCGATTACGGCGGTGCCAATCTCCACCCGGCTCTTTGCACCGGCGCCGCTCGAAATGGCAAGCGGTAAGACCCCGAATATGAAGGCAAGGCTCGTCATCAAAATTGGGCGCAGCCGCAAACGTGCGGCCTCAATGACCGCGTCAACCGCGCTCTTGCCTGCCTTCTCGGCTTGTTCAGCGAATTCGATAATCAGTATCGCATTTTTGGCCGACAAGCCCATGGTGGCAAGAAGACCCACCTGAAAATACACGTCATTCTCAAGTCCGCGGAGAAAGACTGCCAGTGCCGCGCCTATGAGCCCGATGGGAACGACCAGCAGCACGGCAATAGGGACCGACCAGCTCTCGTACAGTGCGGCCAGGCACAGGAATACGACGAGCAGCGAGATACCGTAAAGCAACGGCGCCTGACTACTGGTGAGCCGTTCCTGATATGACAAGTCCGACCAGGCAACGGCTGTACCAAGCTGTTTGGCCGCTATTGCGGCGATCCGCTTCATCGCGTCTCCAGAGCTATACCCATCGGCCGCTTGTCCCTGAATTTGATAGGCCGGCACGCCGTTGAAACGCGACAGGCTCGAGGGTGACTGATTCCAGCTTATCTTTGAAAACGACGAGAAAGGCGCCATCTCGCCGCTCGTCCCACGAACAAACCAGGTAGCCAAATCCTCAGGGCGGCTGCGATAGGGCGCGTCGCCCTGGACATAAACGCGCTTAACCCGCCCGCGATCAATGAAATCGTTCACGTAGGTGCCGCCCCACGCCGTCGCCAGCGTTTGATCGACCTGTGAGGAAGCCAGTCCGAGCGCCCCGATCTTTTCGTCGTCTATATCGACCTTCAACGTCGGGTTGTCTTCAAGGCTGCCAAGCCGAACCGCTGCCAATCCAGGATCGTCCTGAGCCGCCAGTACGAGCGCATCGCGTCGCGCCTTGAAGTCTGCACGGCTGAGGCCGCCGCTGTTGAGCAACTGCATTGTAAAACCATTTGACTGGCCCAGGCCACGTACAGACGGAGGCGCCAACGCGAAAAATTCCACATCGCGGAGTCGCCCGCTTACGGCGCGTGTCCATTGTTTGGTCAGCGTGTCGGCGCTGAGCGCGCTGCCGTGGCGCTCGTCCCAAGGTTTCATCAAAATGAAACCTCGCCCGGCGTTCTGCCCAGCGCCGCCGCCGCCGCTCTGTCCGGACACAGTGTAAACACCGGAAGCGCCCTGCGTCTTGGGATCTTGAAAATAAGCTTCGATCCCGCGAGCTGCGGCATCTGTTCTTGCCTGTGTTGCACCCGGAGGAAGGGTGAACTGTATCTGCGCACGCCCTTGATCCTCGACCGGCAGGAAGCTCGACGGAAGGGACCAGAAAAGTACAATCAGCAGGGCGACAAGGGCGCCATAACCAAGCATCGGCCATTGCGGCCGTTCGATCGTCGAAATAACGTTTTTTTGGTATTTGTCGGACATCTGCGCGAACCAGACATTAAAACGTTCGCCGTAGTGGTGCGCGCGGGCGGCCAAGCCGGTCGTGCCCGCATTCGGCTCGCGGCGTTTCAGCAACGTCGACGTGAGCGCAGGCGTCAGGACGAGCGCAACGACAACCGACAGTGCCATCGACGCCACGATCGTGATGGAAAACTGTCTGTAAATGACGCCCACGGAGCCGCCGAAAAATGCCATCGGAAGGAAAACCGCTGAGAGCACAAGCGCGATCGCAATAAGCGCTGTTTGGATCTCGCCCATCGATTTTATCGTCGCATCGTGTGCAGAGATGTCAGGTTCTTCCTTCATCACGCGTTCGACATTTTCGACAACGACGATCGCATCATCGACCAGCAGGCCGATCGACAGCACCATGCCAAACAGGGTCAACGTGTTAATCGAGAAGCCGGCCAGCGCAAGCACGCCAAACGTACCCAGCAAGACGACCGGAACGGCAATCGCTGGGATCAGCGTCGCGCGCCAGCTTTGCAAAAAGACGAACATGACAATCACGACGAGGACGATTGCTTCGAAAAGCGTCTGGACCACCTCACTGACCGATAAACGAATGAACGTCGTGCTATCGACCGGGAAGGCATATTTGTAGCCGTCGGGAAACGACGCCGACTGCCGCTGGACTTCCGCTTTCACCAGTTCTGCCGTTTTCAGCGCATCCGAGCCTGGTGCGAGCTGGACTGCGATACCTGCGCCGGGGTGGCCGTTAAACCGGCTGACAACGCTGTAATTCTCCGAACCGAGTTCGACCCGCGCGACATCCTGCAGCAAGACGTTTGATCCGTCGCTTTGTGTCTTGAGGACAATGCGGCGAAACTGTTCCGGTGTTGTAAGCCGCGATCGCGACGTGACTGTGGCGGTCAACATCTGGTCGCGCGACGACGGTTGCGCACCAATCTGGCCAGCGGCGACTTGCGTGTTCTGCGCCTGGACCGCCGCCGTCACATCGCTCGGCATGAGTCTCACGGCAGCAAGTTTGAACGGATCAAGCCAGATGCGCATCGCATACGGCGAACCGAAAACACTGATGTCGCCGACGCCTTGAATGCGCCCGATCGTGTCCTGGAGATTTGAGACGAGGTAGTCAGAAACGTCGATATTGGACTGCCGGTTGGTTGAATCATAGACGGCAGCAACCAGGAGAAAATCAGAACTTGCCTTCGTCACGACGAGGCCCTGCTGCTGGACCTGTTGCGGCAAGCGCGCGAGAGCTTGTTGCACCTTGTTCTGGACCTGCACCTGGGCAATGTCGGGGTTGGTTCCCTTCGCAAAGGTCGCCGTAATCCCTGCCGATCCGGCAGAACTCGACGATGAGCTGAAATAGATCAACCCGTCGATCCCGCTGAGCTGTTGTTCGATGACTTGCGTGACACTCGATTCAACCGAATCAGCCGAAGCGCCGGGGTAATTGGCACGAATGTTTATCGAGGTCGGCGCGATGTCGGGATATTGTTCGATCGGCAGCGTGACCAGCGCTCCGACACCGCCCAACATGATGACGATGGCGATGACCCACGCAAAAATGGGGCGATCAATGAATATGCGCGAAAGCATTGTTGGGGGTCAGCCGCGCGACGCGGTGTTGGGTTTGGTCTTGTGCGGCTTAGACCCCGCAACAACGGGCGTAATTCCTGCATTCGGGCGGATCTTACCCAATCCCTCGACAATGACCCGGTCGCCCCGCTTTAAGCCCGCTGTTACCAGCCATTTGTCGCCGATTGTGCGGTCCGCCGTCACCGTCGTGCGCAGCGCCTTATTACCCGGCCCGACCAGATAAACGGTGGCCCGCCCTCGCACATCGCGCGAAATGCCTGCCTGCGGCACAAGGATAGCATCCTTTAGCGTCGCCTGGCTCAATTCAGCGCGCACATACATGCCGGGAAGAAGCAGGCCTTGCGGGTTCGGAAAACGGGCGCGCAGGGTAACAGTGCCAGTATTGGGATCGACCATTGCCTCTGCGAATTGGAGCGTGCCTCCATAGCCGTATGAGCTGCCATCTTCGAGCATGAGCTTGACGCTCGTTGATGACGCAGCGACGCTAGCTTGCGCCAACGACCGACGCAGCGCGAGAAGATCTGCGCTCGACTGCTGAATATCAACGTAGATCGGGTCGAGTCTCTGGATCGTGGTCAATGGATTGGTCTGATCGGCAGTTACCAACCCCCCGGTTGTGACCAGAGATCGTCCAATGCGCCCGCTGATGGGGGCCGGCACCCGTGTAAAACGCAAATTGATCTGCGCTGCGCCAAGCTGCGCGCGGTTCTGCGCGACGCTTGCGGCCGCTTGTCGAGCAGCCGCTGCAGCATCGCTATAATCTTGCTTACTGATGGCTTCCATGGCGGCGAGAGGGCGATAACGCGCGGCCTTTGCAGCTGTCGCAGTCCGTGCAGCTTCGGCGCTTTGTAGATTGGCCTTTGCGGCGGCAGCACTGGCACGATAGACGCTCGGATCGATCTGGTACAGGGTTTGTCCCGCCTTGACGATTGTGCCTTCGGTGAACATACGCGCTCGAATGACGCCGGATACTTGCGGCCGCACCTCCGACATTTCGAAGGCGGATGTGCGACCGGAAAGGGTCACGGGGATGGCAACCGACTCAGACTTCACAACGACGTAACCAGCTTCAACGGGCGCCTTTTTTGACGCGTCGTTCTCTTCCGAACAGCCTGCGAGGGTCAGGGCTATAAGGATTGCTGTCGCGTGAGTGTGGGTTCTCGCGCGTGCATTCACCAAGATGTCAGCAGAAATGGCCGCGCTCCACATGCCCGAGATAAGCTTCACCCTAACGATGGTGCGGTGCCGCACAAACTCAAGACGACATCCGACAATCCCAATGACTTGGATATCTTCCGCATTTCATTTCGCGAACAAGATTACAAGATGTTGAGGGCTTGCTGTCGCCGCCTGCTGGCTCTGTAAGGTGCTGGTAGTTTTTGGCAACGAAAATGATGCACTGAGCGGCCCAACCAAAGCGAAAGAATGCCGACTTTTGCGACCAGCCGAGACGAGAGGGACAAACTCCCATTTAGTCGAGGAAATGCCTGAGGACACCGGTGGTGGGACGGCGAATCGGCACGATGACGCCGGAACTTAGATTTTGAGTTCGGATGGTGAGCCTCGATCAACCGTTCAGGCGCGCGCTTGCCCGACAACGAGGACGAGGTCGTCGTCGACGGTGTCGCCGTTCTAGAGGGATTGGCGCAACTCGCTGCCGCCGGCGACTTTATCTATCTGGCGGGTGCGTATCGCGCAGACCACACCAGCCCTGAGATTTGTGACTTTCGAACAAATCGTTCGCGGTCCTAACGACGCGGCTAGCCGGCCAGCGTCAGTAGACGTGACACTCATGCGCGCTCGCAGGGGGGGCACGCTGTTCCCGTTTTGGGGGATATCGTTGTTCGCTCTGACATGGTGTCTGGCCGCTCCATTTCAGGAGGAGGGGATGTTCACAACCATGGCCGCATATGTTGGATCCATTCAGTGCGGACGCTCGCGGTCGATGTTCGACGCGCGCAGCTCGTGCTTTGTCGACGCTCCCGTTGCGCGCTCGATCGTTGCGATCGTTAGCCTGCGAACCGGCGATCATCGCGCACTGCCGGCGCGTTCACGCACTGGAACGCGGGCTCTCGCAGCGGCTCCGCCGCCGACCGTCTACTCGCGCGCCGTACGTCCCTGATCTTGCTTTCGCCCGGTGCTGCGCGGTCGTTCCTGGAGCGGACGATCACCGGCACGCGACCGAGGAAACACGCATGTCAACATCGTCACGCTCAAACGTCTATGCGCACGTCACCAACGCCATCATTCAGATGATCGATAAAGCGCCCGCCGTATGGCGCATGCCATGGCACCATGCGGGTGTCGATGTCGTGCGTCCCACCAACATCAGCAGCGGAAACGCCTATCGAGGGATCAATACCGTCTCTCTGTGGGCCGCCGCGTTGGCGCATGGCTACTCGAGCGGAGTGTGGGGCACGTATCGGCAGTGGCAAGCGCTTGGTCTCCAGGTGCGCACGCGCGAGCAATCAAGTATTGGCGTTTTCTGGAAACAAACCTCCACGTGCGCGCGTGGGGACCACGATGACAGTGATCCCGACGCAGGGGGTCACCGGCGACATTTTGCGAGGTCGTTTAGCTTGTTCAACGCAGAGCAGGTCGAGGGCTATGAACACGAGCCCGCTGCGATCCTGCCGGAAAGCGAGCGTCTCGCGAGCGCCGAGAATTTTATCGCTCAGCTCGGCATCGACACCGTCTTTGGGTCGCCAAATGCGTATTACCACGTCGTTGAAGACCGTATTCATATGCCGGATTTCAATGCTTTTGACGATGCCCCAGCGTTCTACGCAACGCACATCCATGAATGTGCCCACGCCAGCGGCGCAGGCCATCGCCTCGATCGCAATTTTAGCGCCAAATTCACACAGCATGCGCTTGCGATGGAGGAAGCCACTGCCGAATTAGCCGCAGCTTTTTTACTTGCCGATCTCGGCATTGCCCACGAGCCACGGTCCGATCACGCCGCGTATATCGCGTCCTGGCTGCAGCTTTTTAATACCGATAATCGCGCCATCTTCATCGCTGCGAGCAAGGCGCAGACTGCCGCCGACTGGATGCATGCTCAGCAAGTCAAGCGTTGTGAGCGCTCGACCCGAGCGGCCCCGGATTCAGCGATCAACCAAAATGCGCCGCATTGAACCGATCGGTGACGCAACGCGGGCCGCCAATCTCTCTTGAACGCTGCCCCTGATGATGATGGAATGCCAATCCGATCTCTGCATTTGCTGGTTTTCGGTTCAACGCCTGGCTCCTTCGAGTCCGCCTTGTTACGCATCCGGCAAATCACACCATTTTAAATCGACCGCAGGCCATTGCACGGGAATGACGCGTAAGACCGCTGTTTGGTACCGATGCGCGGTACCGGGATCACGCGCGGTGACAGGTCACGCGGATTTCGATCTTGGCGCACCGTTCAGGACCGGGCACAGGAGGCGCTCAATTTTGTCTGACCGCGACGAAGGCCTCGGTATGAGACTTTATAGCTACCGGGAGATCTACTGTCTGATCCAGACTGGTTGGCATCATTGTGCGGCTTCATATTGCGCCGGTCTCTCCTTCTACGGATTTTTTGGTGCGAATTTAACCCGTTTCCCGCGCGCGAAACGCCCACGCAAAAAGCTCGTGAGAGTGCCGGCATTTCTCAACATTAGTGGGTAACGAATACTGACTTCGGGATCACAACATGCACACCCTTGTTACGATCAACTAATTCGGTAACCTCAACGTCGCCTGCTACGCTGACGAGCATGTACGCGTCATCGCGGGTGAGCTTCTTCGCACTAACCAGAAAATCGATCATATTGCGGAGAGCCTTGCGAGTGGCATTGCTGAGATCGTCGTCGAAACCCATCGCGATATAGGCGTCGGGTGTTTCAGCCCGCGGATACGAAGTCAGCTGCCGCTTATGCAGGACGAATTCAAACGTCCCCGTGAGCGAGGTCTCCAAGGCGGTGATATCGACTTCGCCATTACCCTGCGCGGCATGGCCGTCGCCGGCTTGGAACAGGGCGCCCTTAGCGTGGACCGGGAGGTAAAGCGTCGTTCCCGCCACCAGCGCCTTGTCGTCCATGTTGCCGCCGTTGATCGTCGGCGGGGCAGAGTCATAACGTCCGAATTCGGGCGGCGGTGCGACGCCCATGCTGCCAAAGAAAGGCGCGAGTGGGACCTCGATCCCGGGACTGAACTTTCCAACCATACGCTTCGTGTCGAGCGGAACGATTTTTATCCGTGCATACGGAAAATCGTCGGTCAAGAATCCGGCGCCGTATCGGAAGGCATTGTACGCATAGGGGATCGCGAGCTCGATCTTGCGGATACGAACCTCGAGCGTGTCACCCGGCTCGGCATCCTCGATCGCAATTGGCCCGGTCAGGATGTGGCCACCGGGACCGCGTGCCGAGGAGGGTACCCCGTCGTAAATCGCGCGCAACGCTGGTTCGATCGCGTCTGCGGCAACCCCGGCTTTCGAAAGACCGGCCGGGCTATTGGTCAACACCGTGTGCATGACCACCGTGTCACCGGTTTTAATCGTGAGCACTGGCTTGTCGCTGGCATCATAATGACCCCAGGCGACTGTCTCGGGCGTAGCCTGCATCTCATAGGTTTTAGAAAGTGCTGGCGAGGCCAGGGTAAGAGCAGCAAGTAGCAGGGCACGCATGATCTGTTCCTTCTAGTACGCGAGCGCGCAGCGATCGGCGCGCATTTCGCTCAGTGCGGCGTAAACTCGTTTGGCGCTGTCCATTTGGTGTTCAACACATCCGTCATGCTCAAATGCACTGTCCAGCTCACTGGTCGTCGTCTCGATCTCGGCGAGCCGCTGGCGCGTCGTTGCTGGAACGCCACTCGCCAGTCGGAGCAGTCCTTCCGTCACTAAGCCAGGCGAGAGCTCGCCCGTACGACCGAAGTTAAACTGGATCATCGAGGCCGTCATTCTGTCCTTGTCGACGCAGCGGAATAATTCGTGAAGCCATCGTCGGCCGTCCGCCGGGAAGGTCAGCGACAGCAGCCGGACTGGTTGAAGTAGCCTGGCCCCCGCAGCGACGTAATCCAGATATATCAGCCGTTCAACTGGCACGAGCGCAAAGTGCGGGTCTGCGTACTGTCGCGCACGGTCGGTTTGGCGATGCGCGCCGCGACAGTCATGTGCAGGCCCACCATAGTGTCGGTCAGGGCGATCGCTGCGGCGCAAAGCCGTTGCGCCACGCACGTTTTGGATAACGGAGCGCTCGTTGATTTCGGGGTCGCGCCTGGGGCCAGAAACATTTACGCCAACCCACCGAACTCACTGAGGACAAGACGAATGCTACGATGTTTCCTGTTGTTTCTGGTAATGGGTTTGGGGTTTGGCGGCCCTGCGTTGGCGGCGGACGGAGACCGTCGGGCCTTCGTCATCAAGAACTTCACACTGGAAAGCGGAACGATCCTGCCCGCCGCCAAAGTGATGTACGCGACTTACGGGACGCTCAATGCCGCACGCGACAACGTCGTCCTCCTACCGTCGCATTACATGGCGGATGCGCATGGTTACGAATGGTTGATCGGCCCCGGCAAGGCGCTCGATCCGAAGAAGTATTTCCTCGTTGCAACCGAATTATTCGGCAACGGAAAATCTTCGTCACCCAGCAACACGCTCGCACCGTTTGACGGGCCGCGGTTCCCGGTCACCAGCATCCGTGACAATGTCGCGGCGGTGCATCGCTTGCTCGGCGAGGCGCTCGGCGTGCAGCATCTGCGCGCAGTTATCGGCTTTTCGATGGGCGGAGAGCAAGCATTCCAGTGGGCGGTGACCTATCCCAATTTTATGGATCGGATTGTTGTTACCTCCGCTACAGCCAAGACTTGGCCGCATGGCATCGTCCGGCTGGAGAGCGAGATCATTGCGATCGAAACAGACCCGGCTTTCGAAGGTGGCGATTACAAAGAGCAGCCCAAGAAGGGCCTGCAAGCCTTCGGCGCGATCTGGGCAGGTTGGCTGTTCTCCCAGGGCTGGTGGCGGGAGGAATTGTGGCGCATCGACGCTCCTCCTGGTGCTACCTTCCGCACCGTTTTCGACGGACTCTACAAAGATTTTATTCCCGGCGCAGACGCCAATGATTTGATCCTGCAGATGCGCACGTGGGAAGGACACGACGTTGGCACGACGCCGGGGTTTGGTGCCGACATCAAGAAGGCGCTGGGTTCGATCAACGTGCCAGTTTTGTACATGCCGTCCGAGACCGACTTGTACTTCCCCGTTGACGATGCGCGATACGAAACAAAGTTCATCCCGCACGTGACCTTGCTACCGATCCCGTCGCTTTGGGGTCATACTGCGGGTGCGGCCAGCAATCCGGCCGACGCCAAGTTTCTCAACGACCACATCGGCGCGTTCATGGAAGCCAAAGGGGAACTACGTTGATAAGGAGCGGAGTTATAAGCAGCAGAACTCTGGCCCGCCGGTTTGCGCGGCCTGCCATGGCCGCCGTGGCTTTTTTTGCCATCCAAACAAGCGCCGCCGCCGCGGAGCCAGCACCTCCGCTGTTCACGCTCAAGGCTATCGGGCCGGGTGTTTATGCAGCAATCGACGGCCCAAAAGGGGTGTCGGGCTCGAATGCAGGCTTCGTGATCGGCGATGACGGCGTGCTGGTCGTCGACAGCTTCTTTGATCCTGAGGCAACCAGGGAGCTTATTGCCGACATTCATAGGCTGACGGTCAAACCGATCCGCTACGTCGTTAACACCCATTACCACGCAGACCATGTCGGGGGCGATGCCTTGCTGAAGGCCGCCGGCGCAATCATCATCGCGCACCAAAACGTGCGCGGCTGGGTGCGGACTGAAAACCTCCATTTGTTCGGAGCCCACCTGTCGCCCCGAACCGAAGCCATGATCAAGACGCTCGCGCTGCCCGACGTGGCGATCGACAACGACATGACGGTCTGGCTCGGGACACGCAGGGTCCTAATCCAGCCTGCGCTCGGCCACACCGGCGGCGATCTGGTCGTCACGGTTCCGGATGCTAAGACTGTGTTCTGCGGCGATATACTTTGGCAGCACGTCTCACCCAATATTATCGACGGCGACGTCCGCAGCTGGGTCAGCACCATTGCCAAATTGCAGCAGGGACCAACCGCTCGCGACACCACGTTCATACCCGGTCATGGTGAGGTGGCGACGATCAAGGATGTCTTCGCCTTCCAGCAATATCTCGATGATTTGAGGACGCTTGTCAGCCGCGAGCGTTCGGTCGGGCTGTCCGGTCAAACGCTCGTCGACGTCGCGCTACCCGAGTTTGCCAAGCAGCATGGCGATTGGACCGGTTTTGCCTATTTTGCACCGCTTGAACTTGGGTATATGGACGACGAGCTGGCAGGCAGAAAGCGCCGTCCGCAACCCGTTGCCGATTGACTAGGGGATTATAGCCACACTCCTGAAACAATCCACGATTTCGAGGCGAGCTCTGGTTTTCACGTGCGACGGACGCAGCGCGCAGTCGTTTTGAGTGCACCGGAACAGCAGGGCATGAAGGAAAAATCTGCGCGGAAGAACGAATAATCGGTTTTGGAAATGAGCTCCATGTTCCGGGAACGGTGAAACTGTCCGCGTTGAGACACGTCATGCCACACTTCGGGGACCGCATCGCGGAAACGACCACGCGCGCTGCGATCGCGCAAATCTCGCCAGTTATGGCGAGGAACGTCGTGGCGCACTTCTTGCCGGGGTGATCTGCCCCCCGGCTGAGTGGCCCAGAGACTATGATAGTCTGGACCACGAAAGGGACGACGAATGCCGAGCAAGAAGCACAAGCCGGAAGAGATCATCGGGAAGCTGCGTGAAGTTGAGATTGTGCTGGCACAGGGGTCATCGACTGCGGAAGCATGTCGGCGGATCGCGGTCAGCGAGCAGACTTATTATCGCTGGCGCAAGGAATATGGTGG
>JANXSN010000062.1 GCA_025352685.1 Sphingomonadales bacterium | reverse complement strand
GAACTAGGCTATGCGCCAGGTCGAGATTTTAGTTCCGGCTTCACCCAAACCTTGCACTGGTACCTGGCCAACGAATTTTGGTGGCGGCCACTCATGGTCAACCAAAAGAGGTGATTGAATGATTTTGGGCAACAGCCCAAGCCTGGTTTATTTAGCTAGCCCCGCATCTGTTGGGTGATGGAAAGAGATAAACGTGCCCGCGGCGCGAGTGGAAGAACAGCCGACCTTTCCGCAAGAGCTTTTACTGGACAGCCTATAAAAGAAGGGCAAACACCGGAAAGAGCAAACGTAACACATTGCTAGGCCAAAACCCGGCTCAGCCTTTGTCAAGACGCTGGTTTAAAGGGTGATTCTACTGGGCCGTCTGAACCATTAAGCCGGTACGACGACGGCGGACCACCATTCCGATAGCTCCCAATCCTAGGAGCATCATCGCCCATGTCGAAGGCTCGGGAACCGCCGACGTGAGTACCAGATTTCCAAGAAGGACGTTTCCAGTCTTCGAGTTTGCGTACCCTGCGAGTCCACCCGTTCCCGTACCCAGCGACCTGAAATTATAGTATGTGTACTTCCCCCATCCACCGATACCCAACAAATCGTGGTTAGCTTCGTCATTGATGCCGTAAAGCAGTGCGTCGCCGAGCTGGCCATCGCTATTGCTGCCGTAAACCTCCCATTGCTCGTTGGATGTGTCGCTGCCGAAATGGAACAGCGCGGACGACACCTTCCCGAAGAGGTCGGTCACGTTCAGTTGCACGAACGCGCCCCGATAAATCTCGTGCTGCCTAGAAGTGTCGGCATTAAGGCCAAGGCCAATTTCATCTCCGCCCTGACGTTTGCCGTAGAGGTTCGTCTTACTTCCGGCCATCGCATAACCCGTCGCGACAACGAACAACGACGAATTACCAGTCGCCGTATATTTTTGCGTAGCTAAGCCGAAGTTTCCGGATGGGTTTGTGAAGTCAATCGTCACCGCCGCTGACGCGGCCGAGGTCATGCACAGTCCGCCGGCGCATATGGCACCAATAATACCCTTTTTCACGTCTATACCCCCGTCGTCAGCGTTGTCCGTTAGTACACACAGACTGAATTTCGAAGACAGGGATTTTTATCCGCCATATGCTTCAAAACGAGACTCAAGTGCTGTCGAGCGCGGATCAGACGGGCTCACCGCATTGACCCGTCGCCTTAACGCTAGATTGCAACTTTTCTCTGTCGTTACAGTACATGTTTAACCACGCTTCGCTGCTGTCGACCATCGCGCACGCTCCTTCAGATATGCGCGAATTCCGCCACCGTCTTCCTGCCTTTCACCGCAGCCAGCGCCACTTTTGACTTAGAAGCAAGACTGTAGTTCTGGCGCGGTCGCTTGCTCGTCGCTTCTTCTGTTCGCGGCCATACTGGTCGCCATCGGGCAGAAACACCACTCATTGCGTTATTCAGTTTAGCCGAGCTTACTCTTTGGCGGTGAGAGGTGGCTCGGTTGATATGAACAGCTCGGCGCGATTGCTAAGTGGAGCGTCAGCCGGTTTCATGCTGCTGCGAGAAGCGGCCGGTTGAAGTAGACGTGATCGGGTGTCCTGCGGTCAAGCGACGAGTGCGGGCGTCGGCCATTGTAGAAGGTCAGGTACCGACCGATCGAGGCGCGGGCCTCGCTGACCGAGCCATAGGCCCGCAGGTAAACCTCCTCGTATTTCACGGAGCGCCATAGGCGCTCTACGAATACGTTGTCGCGCCAGGCGCCGCGACCGTCCATGCTGATCGCGACCTTCTCGCGGTGCAGGACGGCGGTGAACGCCATGCTGGTAAATTGGCTGCCCTGATCAGTGTTGAAGATCTCCGGCGCCCCGAAGCGCGTCAGCGCTTCCTCCAAAGCCTCGATGCAAAAATCCGTCTCCAGCGTGATCGACAGCCGCCATGCCAGCACCCGCCGGCTGAACCAGTCGACGACGGCGATCAGGTAGACGAAGCCCCGCGCCATCGGGATGTAGGTGATGTCGGTCGCCCACACCTGGTTGGGCCGCGTCACCGCCAGCGTGCGCAGCAGGTAGGGATAGATCTTGTGCCCCGGCGCCGGCTTCGACGTGTTCGGCCGGCGGTAGATTGCCTCGATCGCCATCTTCTTCATCAACGTCGACACGTGCAATCGGCCGGCCTTGATGCCCTCGGCGGCAAGCAGGTCGCGCAACATCCGGCTCCCCGCGAACGGGAAGTCCATGTGCAGCGCGTCGATCCGCCGCATGATCGCGAGGTCGGCAGCCGAAGTCGGTCGTGGCAGATAATACACGCTGCCGCGGCTGATCCCCAGCTCCCGCGCCTGCCGCGTCACCGGCAACGCGTGCGAACGGTCGATCATCGTCTTGCGCTCAGCAACAGTCCCGCCTTGCCGAGCGCCCCGGACAAAAAATCGTTCACCAGCGTCAACTCGCCGATCTTGGCGTGCAACGTCTTCACGTCGATCGCAGGCTCCGCCGGTTCGCTATGGCCGTCCGACCCGAAAACCCCCGCTGCCCCTTCCAGCAGCTGACCGCGCCAGATCGTGATCTGGTTCGGGTGAACGTCGAACTGCTGTGCCAGTTCGGCCAGCGTCTTCTCGCCCTTCACGGCAGCCAGGGCCACCTTCGCCTTGAAGGCCGGGCTGTGGTTCCGGCGTGTTCGCTTCGTCATCTGATCTCCTGTTCGGCAGCCATGCTGGCCGCCTTCAGGCAGAAACTCCACTCAGCAGCCTGTCCAGATTTGCCGAGCCACCTCTGG
>JANXSN010000056.1 GCA_025352685.1 Sphingomonadales bacterium | reverse complement strand
TGACGGGTAATCGCCCCGGTGGTCCAATATCATCCGCACCGCCCGGGCACGCACTTCAGGTGAAAACTTGTTCGTTGTCTTGCTCATAACGGCTCCGCCTTCTCAGGAGTTGGAGCCTCCGACAATCCCGGGGCGGTTCAGATGGCAAGCAAAACGTGTTGGCGCGTGTCCGCCGTATTCGCGGTCAGGTTGAAGCGATACAGCGCGCGCTCGAGAAGGAAGCCGGGTGCGCGCAAGTCATGCACCTGAGTGCAGGTGTCCGAGGTGCGGTGACGGGATTGGTGGCTGAGGTCGCCGAAGATCACGTTCGCACTCACCTTGTCGACGACGAGAAATCCCCTGGCGCGCTCGACACTGCCGCCACCGAGCAACTCCTTGCGGTTGTCCGCACCTATTTGAAACAAGGCCTGCCATGCCTGCAACCGCCGACGCTCAGTTCCACGATCACGTCTTCCTTGGCGAAAGCCATGACAAGAGCGTGCGCAAAACTTCGCCCGCAATCTGGATTTTCGGCGGGATTATGATCCTCGAAATTGTCGGCGGAATTTTCTTGGGTCGATCGCACTAATTGCCGACGGTCTTCACATGAGCACGCACGCGGGAGCGCTGCTGCTGGCGGCGCTAGCTTACACCTATGCCGGCAAACACGCGACAAACGAGGCGTTCGCCTTCGGCAGTGGCAAATTCGGCGGTCTCCAGATCGTCGCGCAACACCTAACCCTAAACGGAACATTTCACTCACGGCGGTTAGGCAATCGTGCTGACCGTCCACGTCGCACTCGCGATGCTGTCTTCTAAACTGAGATGTGCGACGATAGCGTCAAGATCTTCAGATCGGGCACTGGTCGGTACCAAAGCTGCAGCCAGCTCAACGATGTCTTCACCTTCAGATAAAATCAAAACTTCGCGAACTGGATACTGACTTCGCTCAAGCTGATCATAAAGTAGATCGCGAGCCCTCGACACGGACTCGGGTGCGCATAGGACGTGCACTTGATAGAGTGCCTCCGTTTCCCCGGCGCTAATCGGGCGGCGATTGATGGCGTTAACTACAGGTCGCAGTAACGTATTACTGCCGAGTACGAACGCGCCTACGAGAGCTGATTCGACTAAAAGGCCGGCCCCGGCGAAGGCGCCGACTGCGGCGGTGCCCCAAAGTGTAGCAGCGGTATTGAGGCCTCGGACCTGCGCGCCTTCCTTCATGATGACACCCGCTCCCAGGAAACCGATGCCCGAGACGACATAGGCGATTATGCGGCTCTCGCCTTCTGCTCCGAGCAGTCGACCGCCAAGATGGACAAACGCCGCAGCACCGACTGCGACAAGGGTCAGGGTCCGCAGACCGGCATTACGCTGCCTGAGCTGTCGTTCGATTCCGATGATACTGCCGAGCACGAAAGCTGTGCCCAGCGAGGTCATGGTGCCGACCACTGTCGAGCGATCAAAGAGTACTGGCGCAGGCATTCAGTTCAACTCAGAAAGGCGGAGTAGACATCCTCACCGCCGCCGACCCAACATTAGAGCGCTCATTACCCGGCGCGTCAGCCGCGTAGGCTGCCCAAACTGGCGCCTGCGTAGCAAACTTGTGCCAGACTTCGTAGCGCGTCGAACAAACACGATAGCGATTGCGAGAGCGACAAAAGTTACAAGGACGAATGTCTCGAGTTTAAACATACCGGAACCTCATTCAGGTGAGATATGCATGGACGATGTCGATCAGGTCGTCGGCTGCCTGCGAATGCGGATCGTTTCTGGACTTGCTTGGATCGATCACATGCTCACGAATGTGATCCTCGATCACCTCGGCAATGAAGCCGTCAAGCGCGCCCCGGCACGACGTTGCCTGCTGCAGAACACGGACGCATTCCACATCGGCCTCGACTGCGCGCTCGATGGCGTCAATTTGACCGCGCAGCCGTTTAAGCCGGTTGAGGAGTTTTGTTTTTTCCTTTGCCAAATGGCCCATGATTTTCCCTCTTGACGTATAATCCCCCACCCTATAGCCGGCCCTCCAACACGGCGCTACTCTTTAGTTGTAGGAGAGGCGTTGTGTTTGGAACGGCGGCACGGTGTCGACGATCTATAACTTAAGCAGGATGCATATGAACCCGCGATCTAGCAGTCCGACCAGCGAAGGCGACAGTAGACGCACAGCGTCTGCCTTAACCGCTTCGTTTGGCCGGTCGATTGCCTGGGAAGACCTGATTTACGGAGGCCCAGCCACGCGCTGACGCCACCTGACAGTCAAGCCTCCCGGGTCTGAGCGCCATGCTCAACACAAAGGAGGCTGTAATGACCGTCAGTTTTATATACCCGCACTTCGACCCCGTTCCCAAGACGATCCGGACGATGATCCGGCTTCCGGTTACGTCGGCCTTGAAGCCGGGTTTGATGAGACCGTCCTAACGCTCCGCGTCCGGACCTGTCCTCTCCTCCTGATGATCTGAAAACGCCCCAAAAGGCTGAACGAAGCGGAACGCCTCATGAAGATTATTATTGTCGGCGCGTGCCCAAACAGCGCCGCACTCATCCTACCCACCCTGTGTGCGCTACATGCGCGTCGATCCATCACGCGGGTCAGCCATGGCTGCGCCGATTCGTGGGTATTCGCCGTCGAAACTTGGGCTTGGGAGCGGCGCATCCGCACTGTTTGCTATCCGGCAAACTGGGATCTCTATGGGCGGGATGCCGCCGAATACCGCGAACAGGCAATGCTCAACGAGGGACGTCCAGATTTGTTGATTGCCATGGGGGCGGGAGTCCAAGTTGGTCGGATGAAAATGCGCGCCCAGCTCAAGAACATTCCGGTGGTCATACCCGGCTTCGAGTCAACAAAGGTAGCGCTATCGCAGCCAACCAAGCTCGCCCCGCTGCGTATACAAAGGACTGCTGCGAGCCCTTCGCGACGCGCGCAGCGCAGCTAAAGGGCGCGAGGACCTTACTCATGATAACTATACTTGCACTTATGATCCCGATTATTGCACCGTCGTCGCCGCACCTTGTCGAACTCGCTCTCGTGAAGGGAGTTTAACCATGCCCGATACCCCAGTTGCTTTAGCCAACGATGACTCGGGAGCCGATGATGAGCGAAGTACGGTCGCGCAAGCCACTTGAACCAGCATGGTTCGCGGCGCTCCCGCCTACCTTACTTTTCGGTAGCGCCTCTATCCTGCTAGCGTCTGTCCGCTTTCTCTATGCAAGACGCGTTGTAAGGTACCGGGCGCTAAACGTAGCGTTCCGTGTTGCGAACGCCCTGTGTCGGATTGGTATGGCGTCGTGGCGCCTGCGCAGCATGGAACCGCCCGGCGGTTAATTCCGCCTTTCGTTCCCCAAAACACTCCTAAATATATCCGAAGGATTCCAACGATGAACATTGGTAATGTGGGCGCATGGGCGCTGGGCTGCGCTTATTTGACGGCTTCACCGGTGGCTGCCCAAACCGTTACGGGCCCCCAAGCGGCTTCGCTCGATCAGAATCTGGATGCCTTAACTTCCGGTTCCGTGCCGCGACCCGAGGTCACGCCGACGCCGGATGAAGCCACCGAATCGACGCCGGCCATCGTGGTGACAGCCAAGCCTCGAGACAGCGCAGGTATTGCTCGCCCGGCGGAGGGCGGCGCATACTCCCTGACAAAAAGCGACTATGCGGACGTAATGACCGGCACTAGCGCATTGGCCCTAGTGAAGAATCTGCCGGGGGTAACGTTCACCTCGACTGACGCTTATGGACTAGATCTTTCTGATGGCTTCCTGCTGGTACGGGGTTTCCGGCAGAATGAAGTCGCAATAACATTCGAAGGCATTCCGCTCAACGATGGAACATACGGCAGCGTTACCGGGACGGCCCCGCTCAATATCGGCGTGACCGGAGACATCGGCTCGGTTCAAATCTCCCCCGGGTCGGCACATGTGAACACATTTTCGAACAGCGTGAACGGGGGCGAAGTGCTTTACGCACTCGTAGATCCAAAGCTGTCGCCATCGCTCGATGCGGTTTTAGGTTACGGTAGTAACAATACGATACTTATGAGCGCAACGGCCCACTCAGGCCAGATCGGCACAAGCGGGCCTAGGGCGCTTGTCGGTGTCGAGCGGATCGCGAAAGACAAATATACCTCGCGGGGAACGCAAGAGGCCCTCCGGGCCAACATCAAACTGGTCCAAGATGTGCCCTGGGGTGATTTCACCGCCTTCTTCTCGTTCGCAAAATCGAGGATCTGGGGTTACAATAATACTTCTTTCGATATGCTTGCCAAACTTGGGTACGCTGGGACAGACATTGTCTATCCAGATTATCGGCGTGCGATTTTCGTTACCTCCCCAGAAAATGCGAACTTGTCATGTGGCGCTTATACATGCGGTGAGCTTGCGGCGCGCATTCCCTACGACACCGGTCAGACGACCGTCGACTATGTTGGCAATTTGACGCACCGTTTTCACCTGTCCCAAAAATTATCTGGCAGCGTGATGGCCTATGCCGCGATCAGCACGTCCGACATAGAAATCGCAGACATTTCTACGCCCTCGCCGACCGGCGTGCCCTTTTCAGCGTTAGTGTGGGAAACGCGCCCCCAGCGTTTCGGTGGTACTGCGAACTTAAGCTACGCCACTGGGCGACATATGATTTCGGCCGGTCTTTGGATCGAGCGCATCTCATCGATCTCTAGATTTGCCTCCTACAACGAGCCCGCACTTGGTCAAGGGGCCCCGTTACGCACGATCGGACCCTACGATACCTACGGACCGACGTTCCAGATTGCTAACGCATCCCGGTGGCGGGCCGACTCTCTGCAGGCTTATGTACAAGATGTGTTTAAGCTTACGGAAGATCTGACCATTCGCGCGGGACTTAAGGCAGTTGATTTTATTACCAGCGGTGGCGGCATTGGACCCGACCGCGCTCCCAATGGCAGGTTACGGGCGGCCGATCCTTTACTGCCACAGCTGTCTATCGACTGGCGGCCGAACGCTCGCAATTCCCTCTACGTGGATATTGCGAAGACAACAATCGGTTACCGCGTTTCGTCACGCGGTAATATTGGACCGGTGTCGTCGGCCTGGGCCGCCGATAGTCAACAAGTGTTCGCGGCAGCCCTGCCGATCTTAAAGCCCGAGAAGGATTGGAACTTTACTCTGGGAGGATACCATGATTTCGGGCGCTTAAGTATCAACCTGGACGCCTATTACGGCGTCGTTCTGAACCGACTCCTGAACGGTGCAAGCGGGCCACAATTTTCACCCGTCCGCTCGGTCGGAATCGTGCCGCGGTCCGAGCTACTCGGCGCAGATGGTGTCGTAACGTTTAAAGTTGTACCTGGACTTACGATCTCCCAGTCGGCCTCCGTCAGCAAGTTGCGTTACCGCAGCGACCTCGTGCTCCCCGACAAACTCGTTGCGCTAAACGGGCACTATCAGCCCGGCTATCCTGGTATGTCGCTGACTACGCAAGTATCAGTGAGCCACCGGCGAGTCGAGGCGGGAGTAACGAGCACTGTGTACCTTGACCAGCCCTTTACCTACACGAACGACATCTACGTTCCAAACTATTGGCAGGTAAATGCTCGGGCGTCGTACCATTTGCCGAAATCTAAATATTTGCCTGACATTATCTTCCGTTTCGACGTGAATAACGTCCTTGATCGAAAGCAAATCGGCTCGGTTGGTATAGGAGGATACTCAGTGGCTGGAGACTATCAAACGTTTATGAGATCTGCGCCTCGTCAGTTCCTCTTTACGACCTCGGCGCGGTTCTAGGCCGGGCCGCTATTTAGCTGAACCAGTGGACATTCCTATATCAGCTATATTAAGATAAGGGGATTTTGGGTTGAAAGCTAGTGCGATATACCACGACCGGCCCAAGCGGATCTCCAGAGGCAAGCAGGAACGGCCGACCAACGTCGGGATTAGTGCGCTCCCGTGACACAGACTTTTGGCGTTGCGGCAATTAAAATTCGCCGAAGGCAGTTCAGCCGCTAGTCTTCTCGGGTGAACGGTAGCCACGTTACTTCATTCACGTATACTATTGAGGGCTATAGTGATTTTTCTGGATGAACTCGAATATGATTTTAAGCATGGCATTTTGATCCGGTTGAGATCGAGGCGAAACGATGCTTAAATATTGATGGTCTTGGGACGCGCATAATCTGGCGAATGGTGGCAACCGACTGAGGCCAAGTTTGACATTGCATGGAGCTGTCATAGCAGTGAGTGGTGATCGGAGCGGTGAGCCGTGACTCAATTTATTCTGCTTTTCGTAATTGTGCTGGGCGTAAATCTCATCCCAGCTTTTGGGCCACCGACATGGGCGGTCATCGTCGTCTACGGCCTGAGTACAAAAATCCCGGTGGTGCCCCTCGTTTTTGTTAGTGCCGTTGCTGCGGCCTTAGGTCGATTTGCGCTTGCGCACGCGTTCCGGCTTCTTCGGACAAAAGTGTCGGCAAAAATGAGGCGCAATCTCGCGGGGGCTGGAAAGGCGCTGGAGAAACACAAACACGGCACCCTTGTGGGCTTAGGCCTGTTTGCGCTGTCGCCATTGCCGTCGGCACAGCTGTTCGAAGCCGCCGGCCTGACTGGTGTCCGCCTGATTAAATTCACGGCTGCCTTCTTCGTTGGCCGCATCGTCACTTATTCGGTCTACGTGGGAACAGCCAAAAGCATCGCAAAAGCCAGCATGGGGAGCGCATTCCGGCATTCTTTAACCAGCCCCGTGGGTATCGGTCTTCAGATCGTGATGATGGGACTGCTCGTCGCACTCACACAGATTGACTGGGAGAAACATCTCGGCGGCACGAACAAAGACGACTGAACACCTTCCCCTGACACCCCAATCCCGGCGTTGACATAGGGAGGGGGCCTATATTAGTTGGCCGCTATGTTCTACACGATTAGTAAGAAGCAAAATCTAGCGGCGGTCGCGCGCCGTATTGGAGACCGGGTGGCGAAGATAGCGCGTACGCACGTTGTAGGCCTGACTGCGGGTCTCCGTGCCGCCGTGACCGGATGATCGCCTTGATCATTGAAGCTTGCATGCGCGCCCCCCCGTTCGTCGATGAGGAAAGTTGCCCTGGTGCGCTCGACAGAGCCGCAACCGAGCAACTCCTTGCGCTTTGCCGCACCTGTTTGAATTGAGGCCGCCATGCCTGTCACCGCCGAAACCCTGCTTCACGATCACGTCTTCCTCGGCGAAAGCCATGATACGAGCGCTAGCAAGACCTGGACCGTGATCTGGGTTTGCAGCGCGATGATGGTCCTTGAAATTGTCGGCGGCCTTTTCTTCGGGTCAATCGCGCTTGCAGCCGACGGCCTGCACATGAGCACGCACGCCGGGGCTCTGCTACTCGCAGCGCTCGCCTATAAATATGCCCGCAACTACGCGACAGACGACGCGTTCACATTTGGCAGCGGCAAGTTCGGCGACTTGGCCGGTTTCACAAGCGCGATCATCCTCGCAATGATTGCGATACTGATCGGCTACGAGTCCATCAGCCGGATATTCCAACCCATCGCTATCCATTTCAGCGAGGCGATACCGATCGCCTTCCTTGGTCTCGGCGTCAACGTTGTCAGCGCGCTGCTGCTGAGTAGTGGCAGCGATCATCATCACGGGCACTCTCACGGCCACTCGAACAACGAGGTGAGTCATGACGAGGTGCGCCAAATCGCGACCAGTCGAGGGGTGCTCACCCTGGAAATCTTCGAGGATGGCGTGCCGCCACGCTTTCGAGTGCAAGGCGCAATCAGCGAACAAGTCACAGTTGAAACCGAGCGACCTGACGGCGCCCGTCAATCGTTCGCCTTCGCCCATCGGGGCGATCATCACGAATCGGTCGATGAGATCCCAGAACCGCACCAGTTCGTCGCTCATTTCCGGATCGGCGACGAAATGCAATCGGTCCAGTTCGAGGAGCATGAGCACGCGCACGGGCCAGCGCATCGTGACAATAATATGCGTGCAGCAGTGGTCCACGTTTTTGCCGACGCTGCCGTTTCCGTGCTGGTGATTGTGGGTTTGCTGCTTGCACGTGCGTTTGGTTGGCTATGGATGGACCCCTTGGCGGGTATCGTCGGTGCATGCGTCATCGCGAGCTGGTCCTATGGGTTGGTCCGTGACACCGGCGCGATCCTGCTAGACATGAATCCCGATCGCAGGATGGCGGGCAACATTCGTAGCGCTGTCGAAAGCGGCGGTGACCAGCTCGCCGATTTGCATCTTTGGCGGCTGGGGCCGGGGCATCTAGGCGCGATACTCGCGATCGCAACGGACAAAGCGCGGAACGCTGACCATTACCGAGGGTTGCTGACGCGGTTCAAAACGCTGTCGCACGTCACGATCGAAATCGTGCCTGCGCGAGTTTAAATGTTGGCCAGTGTGTATCAAGGCGTATCGCGAGATACGCGACCCAGCGGCACCGCGGCGCAAGCAAATTCCGCTATGGGCAGGCGCACGTCCCCAGACGAAACTGCAGACGAATGTCACAGCGCGTTTAGAGGTCCGTGTCCGGTTGGCGGCAACAACTGTCCACGCGTGCTAGCATCGCAGTGCTCATTCTCGCACCGCGCCGCCCACCGGAAAAGTGAGGATAAACTTTTGACCCAAACTACTCGCCTTGCCTTTTGCCTTGCCCTGTCGGGTCTCGCGCTAACATCTACGCGGGCACACGCTGCGCCGGAGGAAGTCCAGGTTTACATGGACGAAATGGATAGGCGCGGAGAATTCGGACTTGACCTGCATTCGAGCTTTGTGGCGACGGGGGAGGCAGTGGTCGATTACCCGGGAGCACAATTGTCGCGCCACCGTCTCAGACTGACGCCCGAATTCTCCTACGGACTGTCGGATTCCCTTGAGCTCGGGGTTTATCTGCCGTTGACGACCTTTGGCAGCGACGGCCATCTGTCGGCGGACGGCGCAAAAATGCGTATCAAATATCTCGCGGCGCGTGCGCCACGACAACGCTGGTTTTGGGGCGCGAATTTTGAGGTCGGCTATGTTAGCTACAAACTCGACCCCAATCCTTGGCACGCCGAGTTAAAAGCCATTGCCGGAATTAAAATGAGCCGTTGGACGCTGGCTACAAATGCTAATTTCGATTTCAAGCTGGCAGGGCCTGCATCGGCCCCCGCAACCCTCGATATTGATACCAAGCTCAGTTACCGCGTCAGTCATCACACGGCCATCGGCGTTGAGAGCTATAACGGCATTGGTGAGTTCGCTCAGCTCGGGCGCTTCAGCCGCAACGACCAGTCCACCTACGTTACGATTGATACGAATGTCGGGCGATGGGATCTCAATCTCGGTTTAGGAAGAGGCTACGGCGCCAATAACGACGGCGTCATCATCAAAACGGTGATAGGTGTACCGCTTTAGATTAAGCGTCCGATCTCGGTTGAATCGCATACGGCTGGGAAAACACGCAGGCTGGCGCGGAGCACCCGATGGAGCAAGTGACGCTCAGTACGAATGTGGACATCAAAAGCCCTAGTCGGTCCAACCGATCGTCATTCCCTTATTCGCAGCGCAGTGTGGATTAGCACCCGGGCCAGACAACACGACATGCCGCTGTGCGGGCCTTTCTCGCACATGGGACGCAGAGCCATTCATGGCGTCTCGCACGTCGTCAAAACAACAGATTGTCTGGGGCCGGCCTATAAGGCAGCGATCTGGAAACTCGATTAGCATTGGGAATCGATCGGGAACCCAATTTCAATATAATCCGTTTGGGCCCGTCACGGATGAGGTAAGTTAAGATGAAGATTGGCTTTAGCCGAGTCTGCATGGCGAGGTCTTGCACGTTATGTCGGGCAACGCTGATCATAGCTGCCGCTCCGATCGCGGTGGTAGTCGTCAAATGACCGGCCGACTCTGGCAGCGCCTTTTCGCTTTAGCGCTTGTTGGCGCTGCAACGTCTGCCGGGGCGCAAGTCCAGCCGCAGGCGCCGACTGGCGCGCCGACCCCGCCTCCGCCCCCACCGGCGCCCTTTGCAGAAGCAGGGCCGTGGACTTTTACAGGTCTCGTCAATGCAGACGTATTCGCCAATCCTGTTGGCAGAGACACCAAGAGCATAAAGCCGCTGCTGAAAGCTGCAGTCTCGGCGGGGTGGGACGGATCGAAG
>JANXSN010000055.1 GCA_025352685.1 Sphingomonadales bacterium | reverse complement strand
CTTTCAAAATCGCGAGCTTGGTCGCATCGCTCTACCGACGCCGACGCTCAACCCAAACAACAACACCGCCATCATTACGACCGCTCGTATGAGCCTCGTATGACTGATCCATATCCATGAACGACCGCCTCCAACTCAACGAAGACATTTCCGCTCAACCCGCCCCGACAAGGTCAGGTTCCGTCGGCGCTTACTTTGAGGTTCACGATGGTCGTTTTCCGCCGAAACTCGGTCGATGTCCTGCTGGCGGTTCTGGCTCTTCATGATGAAAGGCGCCGCATAGGCGGCCTGAAACGACAAGGCGAGATGGGGCAGTATAAACGGATAGGGGTCCCAATGCTCAACCCAGGCCGTTACATTAAGCGTCACCCAGGGCGCGAGAAGCATCGACTGAACGATAATAAGGTTCCATGACCCTACGGTTGCAGCGACCGTATCTGCGATGCGCTGGCCACGCGAGAGAACCGGAGCCCGCGTGAAAGCAGCTCAGACGGCAGTCGGGCATTGCGGCGCAGCGACCGTAACTCGTCGAGAAGTTTTTCTTCGATTTGGGCAAGATCTGCGCGAAAACCTCCGTGGTCGGCTATATCGATCCCCCTTTAGTCAGCCCGGATGCGCATATGCCTCACAAGAAGGTCAAAGTCGGTGATCTAACAGCCTAAATTTCAGGAGCTGCCTCATTTTTTGGAACCGCATATAAACACACTCGTTCGCCCCCCGTAACAAGCGAGGACGACTCGATGAAGATAGGCGTGCGACTTCGCTCGATCGCATTGGCGGAGCAGTTGGGGCCTGGCTTGATCACGGGCGCAGCAGACGACGATCCGAGCGGCATCGCGACTTATTCTCAGGCCGGTGCGCAAGCAGGATTCGGCCTTTTATGGACAATGGTCCTTACGTATCCGCTCATGTCGGCAGTTCAGCTGGTGAGCGCTTACATCGGGCGGGATACCGGCGTTGGTCTCGCGGCGAATATGGAAAAGCTTTTTCCAACGACCGTCGTGACCGGCCTTGTTGGACTTCTTTTTGTGGCCAACACGATCAACATTGGCGCTGACCTGTCCGCAATGGGCGCAGCAGGGACGCTGGTGACCGGCGTGAACGGGCATGTCATGACGATCGGATTCGCCGGGTTGTCTTTGCTCCTCCAATTATTCGTTCCGTATCGCCGTTATGCCTCGCTTCTCAAGTGACTCACGCTTGCTCTGTTCTCGTATTTCGCGGTCCTGTTGTTCGTAAAGCTGGATGTCGGCGCGGTCGTCCACGGGCTTTTCATCCCCCACAGCGACAACCGAGCTGCGATCGTGACGATCGTGGCAATCTTTGGAACGACCATCAGCCCGTATCTGTTTTTCTGGCAGAGTGCTCAGGAAGTCGAAGAGGTCGAGAGCGACCCCGTGGCCGAGGCGCTCGTCGAAGCCCCGTGGCAAGCACGACGCCAGTTCCGCAGGATCTGGTTTGATACGCTGATCGGTATGGGTTTTTCCAATCTCGTCGCGATAGCGATCATCATTTCAACCGCCGCAACGCTCCATGCTCACGGTATTGTAGACATCCAGACATCCCAGGCGGCGCAGGCTCTTGAGCCAGTCGCGGGAAAATATGCGTTCTTTTTGTTTACAATCGGGATCATCGGGACTGGATTGCTTGCAATCCCCGTACTGGCCGGGTCCACAGCCTATGCGATTGGCGACAGCCGCGGATGGCGATCCGGGCTCGACTACAAACCGTGGGAAGCCGCCGGCTTTTATACCGTCATCGGGCTTGCAACACTGCTCGGTATCGCCATCGACTGGTCGCCGCTTGATCCGATCAAGGCCCTGTTTTGGAGTGCTGTGATCAATGGTGTGGTCGCTGTTCCGATTATGATCGCAATGATGATTGTTGTCAGACGCCACGATCGGATGGGTAAATTTATAGCACCCCTATCAATAACAGTTCTAGGCTGGGCAGCGACGTTGATCATGGCCTCTGCCGCGATTGCCATGGTCGTCGTTCAATGACTGGTGCGGGCTGGCGACGCCTACTCGCATTCATGCTGTTGAGCGCTGCAACGTCTGCCGGGGCGCAAGTCCAGCCGCAGGCGCCGACTGGCGCGCCGACCCCGCCTCCGCCCCCACCAGCGCCCTTTGCAGAAGCAGGGCCGTGGACTTTTACAGGTCTCGTCAATGCAGACGTATTCGCCAATCCTGTTGGCAGAGACACCAAGAGCATAAAGCCGCTGCTGAAAGCTGCAGTCTCGGCGGGGTGGGACGGATCGAAG
>JANXSN010000026.1 GCA_025352685.1 Sphingomonadales bacterium | reverse complement strand
GCGCGGCCTTCCTCACCAGCGTTGCATCAAAATCGGACCGAAGTGGAATGGGCATGGCAAACTCCAGCTGTTTGCCATCTTGAATCAGCCCGGAGCGCTTATGACAACCCCCCCCGAGTCACGGTCATCGAGCTCTGGTATTAGACGGCGAAGAAACAATTTCCAAAATTGCGCCCGAAGGGGCCGGATCGAAAGAAATCGGTGTCGACAAGATCGATTTCGTAGACCAGTGCAGGGCGTAATCACGCAGAGAGGCGCGGCAGATCGAGTTCCGCCCCCTGCCTTGCGAGTCGCCAACTGTCTTTTCACCGGGATCGGTCACCAGCTCAGCTTAACCCCACGCAGTCAGCCGAGTGTCACCCGATTGGACAACAATACCTGCGTTAGTGTTGAACGATAGCGAGAGTGGGGAACCTGCAATTCACTCCGATTGCGCCGCAACAGGTGCCGCTAGGATCGTCAACAGCATCGTTCCGAGCAACGCACGCGCGTTCACCAAAAGTAGCGCCGCCAGCCACGAAGTCTGCCTGCTGCACCCGTTTTTCGTTTTTTGAGCATCTGGAAATACAGGATGACACCGGTAACGCTCATTGCGATGAGCGCCAGTCCCCACGCCAAGCCTAGAAACTTGCCACCATCACCCAAAAGTTCGCCCGTATGCAGTCGCCTTACCCAGTCTTCGCCGTCCGGTGCGGATTTGATAATTGTCGCAGTCGCAGCGTTGACGGTAACTTTTATCGGTTCCGCACCGTCTAGATGAAATACATAAGCGGGTACCGGCGCTTTAATGATCCAGTCGACCGAGGCGACCCTGCGATCGCCAAAACGCAATAGCATTGCCTTTCGCGCTTGATCGATCGAGTTGGCATCGAATGTCATGACCTTGGAAAGCGATACCGATGAAGTGAGCGCTGCCAACGCTTCATGCTCCACTTCGTCGTCACCGAATATTGCTTCGCCTTGCATCCATACGCCGGTCGTGGCGACGACCAAGAAAAAGACGATGCCGACGATACTCATCCACCGGTGAAATTTCCTGTTCGTCATTACGGAATTAATCCATTCGCCACTTGCATCGTCCACCTACTCGGCCGATTTTGAGATACAATGCTCGTCGGCCGACCTACGATGAGGCCTTGCCAGTACGAACTTCTGTGCGAGGGCTGAAGTAAAGTGCAATCGCCCAACGGCTGACGGTGCCATCTTGTAAGTGAGTCCGCGCCGATGAAGTGACCCGAGAGCAAGCAATTTTTAACAGGCATTATTCTCTCGTCAACGCAAGAAGTTGGGAATATATCACAATGATTGAAGTTGAGCCGTGTCTTGCCTGCCTGCCAGCTTCAGCCTGATTCGAGCGGAATAAATAGTTAGAACTGCCCTTCATCGTCACGGGTATCCTTCATGAAACTTGATATGGACTCGGACCTCGACGAGGTCACGTCACGTTTGTCGTTTGGCAAGCGCCCGAGGGCGAGCCGTCCACATATGATTAATCCACCCATTTTCGCCATTTTGGTAGCAATCGCGGTCCCCGCCTCGGCACGCTCGGCCAGCGACAGCACTGAAGTTGAAACACAACCCATGGCGCAGATGGCACCGATGCCGCCCATGGAATCGACGACGGCCCCCTCCTCCACTGCTGACAGGTCGCAGGGTGTGGCCTGCACTCCAGAACAAGTATTGCCGCCATCCGCGAAGCATTGCACGTCCACTGCGACCAAACCCCGGGTTACGCTAACGCTTCTCGTCAACCAGTTCATAGTCGGTTCGACAACATCCGGTCCCCGCGGGCAAAGCCGGGTGACGGGCCCCGGCTCATGGATGCTGATGTACGAGAATAAATTGTCATCGCGAAACACGTTGCGGATCGACCTAATGGGGTCAGCGGAGCAAGCGACGGTCGGAAAAATCGGCACGCCCCAACTTCTACAGTCAGAAAATCTCGACGCGATGCATGCCCATGACACCATTATGGCGCTAGAATTTCGGGACACGGTCAAGCTCGGCACTTCAGAAAATCAGAAACTAACGTTTCTCTTCGCTCCGCGGGGAGCGGCAGCAGTGGGACCGGTGCCATATATGCATCGCCCGTCGGCCGAAGCGAACCCGGACTCACCCCTCGGTCACAACCTTCAGGATGGCTTCCACGATGTTTCTACCGTTTTCGGCATCGCCATCCGCTCGCGGCGCACCTTCATCGAAGCTACCCGATTTAGTGGTAAAGCCGTGCGCTGGCCGCTTCCGCTCAATCACTCGGACTCCTTTGGCGTGCGCGTTACGCAGGGCATCAATGACCATGCCGACCTTGGCGCCTCCTACGCAGACGTCCTGACGCCCGATGACACTGGTGGCGCCCAGCATGAGCGGTTTGTTTCGGCGTGGCTCGCGAGCAATTATAAAACTAGCGGGGGCGCTTTCAAATCGTCCATCATTTGGGGCCAGCTGCGCAGTTCGGGACACGCCGCGCAAAATAGTTTCCTTGCGGAAGCGGTATTCCAGCGGCGGTTGGATAATATTTTCGGCCGAGCAGAAATTTTGCAGCTCACGCCTGAACAACTTTCGCTGGTACAGTTTACCGGATCAGAGCGATTGCGATGGGTCGAGGCAGTCACCCTCGGCTATGAGCGCGCATTGCTCAAGCGAGGATCCTTCTCGCTGTTTGTCGGCGGATCGCTTACCAAGGATTTCGTACCGCGCTCTTTCGAAAACGACTATGGTCCTCGCCCTGGTGGCGCAAAGATATTTATTCGGCTCAAATTCGATAATGCGCGGGAGACGATGGATGGGATGTAGGGGTCTCATTCCAATACCGGCCTATTTGGCACGCGTGCTATAATAATTAACTTTGCGTGGGTCGTGTCAGACTAACCAGCGTGTGGTTGGCTGACCTAGTTTCCGTGGCTAGTCGCGCATCTATGAATTATTCGGCGCGAAACCAAAAACGGCGTTGATGTAGAATATACCATGCCCGATCTCGTGACTCTGGGAGTCATAACCAAATGGGCAATCAGTGGTTCAATTGCTTCGACAGTGCCTCCTAGAATTCTAATATTTTATTTGGCGTTGCTCGTTGGTTATCAGCATGGAGGTGCTGCTCGCGGCACCGCGGTTACCGTGGGTTAGGCTGGAGTGCCCGATCATTAAATCAGGCAAAACCTTTGAAGAACGGCCGCAGATCGCGATCACGGGCGGTCGAGATCAGCAGGTCGCGACGTGACGACCCGCCCGTATGCGGTATCGCTGGGCGCGCGTTGCCATAAGAGATCGCCGATTCATCCTGAGCAGGAAATGGGGGCCAGAGACGCGGGTCACTGCAACCTTCACCTGCACCATACGTTCTGAATATCGATGATGTCGTTAACTTTGTCGGGTCAGCCGAACGCCTTATAATCATCGCCCCTTTTCTGAGTGACCGCTTCTCGGAGAAAACCAGGACGCGGAACAACGGAAAATTCGCTATGAGAACTTTGAAATTGATCGCGGGACTTGCCTTGATAGGAGCTCTTGCATCGCCAGCTGGCGCGCAGATGGCGAATAGCATGGGGAACTCGAAGGGCAGCATGGGCAACATGGGGAGCGCCCCGATGGCCAAAGGATCTATGTCCGACGGGATGAGCTCCGCACACCAAAAGATGCCTATGCACCCCAAAATGGGTGCGAAGATGGCGATGTGCCACCGGATGAGCCATCATCAAATGATGCACAACCGGAAGTGCGCGATGATGATGAAGCATCATCGCATGATGAAGCACGACATGTAGTTTGGAATGAACTGAAAAAGGCGCTTCGCTTTCAAAAGCGGAGCGGCTTTTTACAATATGGCCTATGCTCCGACTACTCACGACCACAGGTTCGTAGTGCAGTCTGGTTGAAGAGCAACGCCCGATCGATCCGGGACATCAAAGCGACTTGGTGGTGTACGATTTGCAAACTCCCCGACTGCGGGCGCGCCACCGACCGCTCGTCCATCTCAGTTGCGGGCGGCCCTACGAAGTTTCACCGCGCTCCAGTAGGCTTACCATACGTCGGCAGGGCAAGCGCCAAGGTCATCCGTGGTTCCCAACCAGGACGTAGCGTGAGCGTCGATCGAACCCACGGGAAGACAACTGGCGAAGAAACTCGCCGGCCTCCAAACTTGATGTTAGTTAAGACTTTACTACATTAGTCATATCTAATTGAAAGATGTATTATTGTGGTGACGCCTAGAATCGTTTCTTTTGCCGGCCAGGCTGCCGAGGCGGTTGTGGTGCTCAAGTCGATTGCGCACGAGGGCAGGCTCTTAGTTCTCTGTTACCTTAGCGAAGCAGGGGAGCTATCAGTCGGCGAGCTCGTCGATAGGATCGACCTCAGTCAGTCAGCACTGTCCCAGCATCTTGCCAAGCTCCGCGCGGAGGGCTTGGTCGCAACGCGCAAGAGTTCTCAGACAGTCTATTATCGCATTGCCGACCCGCGCGTTTTGACGCTGCTCGCGACCCTTCACGATCTTTATTGCCGAGCTCCTGGTCATGCCGAGAAAAGCGAAACTAGGGTATGATAGACCACGTTCTTTTAAATACCGAAGCTCAGGTGAATGCGGTCATTCAGGATTCGCATTTGGCGCCGCAGGTTGCGGCGTTCTTCGACGAGCAGACCTTCACGGCCAGCTATGTCGTCAGCGACCGCGCAACGAAGCGGGCTGCCATCATCGACAGCGTGTGGAACTTCGACCATGCGTCAGGACGAACAAGCTTTAAGTCGGCCGATGCGATTATAGCCCATGTTGAAGCAAACGGGTTGACGGTCGATTGGATCCTAGAGACTCATGCTCATGCCGATCATCTCTCGGCGGCGCCGTATCTGCAGCAAAAGCTTGGCGGGGAGCTAGGGATCGGACGCGAGATCGTCACGGTGCAGGGCGTCTTTGGAAAAATCTTCAATGAAGGCACCGAGTTCGCCCGCGACGGGTCGCAGTTCGATCGCCTGCTTGACGATGGCGACACGTTGATGATCGGCGACATCCCACTGATAGCGCTTCATGTCCCCGGCCATACTCCGGCCGACATGGCCTATGTGGTAGGCGACGCGCTATTCACAGGCGATACGTTATTTATGCCTGATTACGGCACGGCGCGATGCGACTTCCCCGGCGGGGACGCGCACAACCTCTTTCACTCCGTTCGCCGTCTGATGGGGTTACCCAACGCGACGCGGGTTTTCTTATGCCACGACTACAAGGCGCCCGGCCGAGAAGACTTCGCGTGGGAAACCAATATTCTCGCAGAACGGACCGCCAACGTGCACATCCACGAGGGAGTCACCGAAGACCAATTCGCAGCGATGCGGACAGAACGTGACGCGACGCTGTCCATGCCCAAGCTCATCCTACCCGCGCTGCAGGTCAACATCCGCGGCGGGCATTTGCCGCCAGCCGAGGACAATGGCGTGCACTATCTCAAACTCCCGCTGGACTTGCTGTGATGCTTGGCGTCTTTCCTTTAGCGCAGCTGCTTCATGGCCTCGTTGGTGGCCTTTTAATCGGGATCGCCGGGGCCGTGATGCTTCTTGGCCTTGGTCGCATTGCCGGTGCGTCTGGAATCACCGCGCGGCCAAGCGGGCTCGGCGGCGATATGCCGTTGGGGACCGCATGGACTTTCCTCATCGAGCTGCTCATCGGTGCCCTGTTTGTTGCAACGACAACCGACTGGCATGCTCCTTTGTCCGCGTCCTGGCCCGTGCTTGTCGCAGCTGGGATGCTTGTGGGATTTGGTACGCGTTTCGGCAGCGGCTGCACCAGTGGCCACGGCGTGTGCGGAATTAGCCAGATCTCCCAACGCTCGTTAATCGCAACCGCTACGTTCGTTGCCGCCGGCGTCGCCACTGTCTTCATTCTGTCAAAGATCGGGTTCGGCCAATGACCGCGACCCGCCACCTCATCTCGACGCTTGCGGTAAGCACGTCATTCGGCGCTGGCCTCACCATCTCGGGCATGACTGACCCGGACCGAGTCCGCGGCTTTCTCGATCTGTTCCAAGGCAAATGGGACCCGACGCTCGCCTTCGTCATGGGCGGCGCAGTGCTCGTTATGGCCGTCGCGTGGCGACTTCGTAAGCGGATAGGCTATCCGCTTTTCGCAGAGCGTTTTGTGCTTCCAGACCGGGCGGATCTCGACGCGCGGATGATTATCGGCTCGGCGTTATTCGGTATAGGCTGGGGGCTTGCTGGTCTGTGCCCTCGTCCCGCGATCGCCTCGCTGGCGCTGGCACCCGGCGCTGTCCTGCCGTTCGTCGCTGCGATGCTTGCCGGCATGGCGGTGCACCGGCTCCTGCCCCTAGCCACTCCGCCTCAGTTCCTCAGGAGCTCAATATGAACCTGCAGCCACTTTCGCCTGACTTTTCCGTCACGCCGCAGATCGAAATCGCCGAGATCGCCGACCTTGCTGCGTGCGGGTATAAGTCGATCATCGGTAATCGCCCCGAACGGGAGGCGCCCGACCAGCCGGCGTGGGGTTCGCTCGTTGCCGAAGCCGGGCGGCATGGAATGTCGGCACGCCACATTCCAGTCGTTGCCGGTCAAATCGGCCCCAAAGACGTAAAATGCTTCGCCGACGCGCTGCATACACTACCGACACCAATCGCCGCCTTCTGTCGCACTGGAACTCGGTCGGCGATGCTATGGGCGTTGGCAAATCCCGACGAGCTCAGCGTCGACGAGCGAATTACTACCGCTGCCGAGCACGGCCACGATATCGCGTCGCTTCGCGATCGGATGGAGTCCTGATGCTTTCGAGTCTCCAGTTCGTGCTGGGTGCGCTGTCGGGTAGCCTCGTCGGCTTCTCGCTCGGGCTGGTTGGCGGCGGTGGATCTATCCTTGCAGTGCCGCTGATGGTTTATCTCGTCGGCGTCAAAGACCCGCATGTTGCAATTGGGACCAGCGCACTGGCGGTTGCCGTGAACGCCGCCACGGGGCTCATAACCCATGCCCAACAGGGCACTGTGATCTGGCGTTGTGGGCTGATGTATGCCGTTGTTGGCGTTGCCGGCGCCTTCGCCGGCTCAACCGCCGGCAAGGCATTCGACGGCGGGCGGCTTCTCTTCTTATTCGCGATCGTAATGGTCGTCGTCGGGATCCTCATGCTCCGTGCACGCCGCAATATCGGAGTCGCAGGCACGAAATGCGATACGACCAACGCGCCTAAGGTTGTGACCTTTGGACTGGGGACAGGGCTGTTTTCTGGATTTTTTGGCATTGGCGGCGGCTTCTTGATCGTACCTGGTCTCATCGCTTCAACTGGCATGGAAATGATCAATGCGGTGGGCACCAGCCTTGTAGCGGTCACTGCCTTCGGCCTCACTACGGCACTCAATTACGCCCGTTCAGGCCTTATCGATTGGACACTGGCGGCAGTGTTCGTCGGCGGGGGCATCGTTGGCAGTCTGGCAGGCACGCGGTCAGCCAAGCGGCTTTCGGCCGGCGGGCAACTGACCAGCGTGTTCGTAACGCTCATCTTTGTCGTAGCCGCCTACATGCTTTGGAAAAGCGCTGCGGCTATATTCTAGCGTCTATCTCGTTTGTTCGAAAGGACGAGAGCCCGCTGCTTACCTCGTTTTGTCGAAAGTTGCGGTCTGAGCTTGCCCCTGCCTGACGTCTCCCTCGGTTGATAGGAACAGATCAGCGAAGGGGTTCTCCTTTGAACTTTATTGAACCGTCAAATTAATTTGGGGAATTGCCTTATTACAAGCCACGCCGTTGGTGTCGCTGGTCCGGCCATTTTCATTATTGAATAGACCCGGGTTCCTGCCATCGTTCGACCGATATCCGGCACCTCACGAATCTTGCGGCATAGCAAAGCCTGACGAACCCCTTTTTGGGGAACCCAGACCGAGGATCGGCCATTGGACATGGAGTGCGCTCAGCGCACGTAAACCGGCATACACTGGGTAAGCCCAGAGAGGATCTTCACTGTGGGAACAACCCCCGATAATCCCGCAGTGCGGTCGGCACCCGCCAAGCCATCAAAAGCGAAAACCCCCGGTATCGCCATGGCGACGGTTCCCGACACGCTCGCAGCGCTTCGTGTCAATCCTGACACAGGGCTCACGCACTCCGAAGTGGACACACGCCGGAAGGCGGACGGCTACAACGAGGTCGCTCAAAAAATAGGGCACCCCGTTCTCAAATTCCTCGGGAAGTTCTGGGGAATTTCGGCGTGGATGCTCGAACTGATCATGGTTCTGTCAGCCGCGCTCGGGAATTATGCTGATCTCGCTGTGGTCGGCGCATTGCTGGTTATCAACGCTGTGTTGGGCTTCGTGCAGGAACGGCGTGCCGCTGGCGTTGTAGAGGCACTGCGGAAGCGCTTGCAGGTCAGCGCGCGCGTCCGTCGCGATTCGAGCTGGCAGGTCATTCCCGCCCGGGAGCTGGTTCCCGGCGACATCGTTCGTGTGCGCCCCGGCGACATCATCCCGGCGGACGTCAAACTTCTCACGGGAGCCATGAGCGTGGACCAGTCGGCGCTTACCGGCGAATCGAAAGACGCCGACAAGGCGCCCGGCGAAGTGCTCTCGTCGGGCTCTGTCGTCCGTCAAGGCGAAGGCAACGGCGTCGTTATGCTGACCGGGGCAAAGACTTACTTTGGCCGCACGACGGAGCTTGTACAGGAGGCGCGCCCGAAACTTCACATCGAAACTGTCGTCACCAAGATTGTCCGCTGGCTCTTCGTCATTGTGGGTGCGCTGCTAGGCATGGTGGTTGTGCTGTCGGTGATCCGCCACGTACCGCTCATGGAGATGGTCCCGCTCATGCTCGTTTTGCTCATGAGCGCGGTTCCGGTCGCGCTCCCCGTGATGTTCACGGTCAGCATGGCCGTAGGGTCCAAGGAGCTGGCTAAGCGCGGCGTACTTGTCACCCGCCTCAGCGCGGCTGAGGACGCTGCGACGATGGATGTGCTCTGCGTGGACAAGACGGGCACAATTACAATGAACAAGCTGACCGTCACAAGTGTGATCCCGTTGGAGAAAGCGACGGAAGCCGATGTGTTGTTTGCCGGCGCACTGGCATCGCAGGAATCAAATCAGGACCCGATTGACCTCGCATTCCTTGCCGCCGCGAAAGAGCATCGCGTATTCGATGGGCTTCCTGCCATCACGCCCGTCTCATTTGCACCTTTCGATGCGAAAAGCCGGCAGACAGAAGCTTTGGTCGAACAGAACGGGCAACGACTGCACGTAATGAAAGGCGCCGTTGTCACCATCGCCGAGGCTTGCGGACTCCAGCCTCCGGAAATCGCGGCGCTGGATGAGCGCGTCAGCGCGGCTGCCGCGAAGGGCTATCGGACTCTGGCTGTGGCACGCGGACCAGAGAAAGGCACACCGGTCCTGATCGGACTGGTGTCGTTGTACGATCCGCCGCGCCCGGACGCCAAGCAGCTCATCGCCACACTCCACGACCTCGGTGTTACCGTAAAGATGCTTACCGGCGACGCATTGCAGGTGGCGCTGGAGATTGGCCAGGGAGTCGGACTGCTCGACATCAAGCGCATGGCGGACTTAAAGACCGCGAGCGCAAAGGCTGACGACAAAACAGTCGATCTTTTCGCGGGTGCCGATGGGTTCGCAGAGGTGTTTCCCGAGGATAAGTACACAGTTGTTAAGCATCTACAGGCCGCCAGGCACGTAACTGGCATGACGGGCGATGGCGTCAACGATGCACCGGCCCTTCGTCAGGCCGAAGTGGGAATCGCGGTGAGCACCGCAACCGACGTGGCCAAGGGCGCCGCGAGCGTCGTTTTGACCGACGCAGGGCTGACGAACATTGTGGCGCTGGTCGAGCAGGGCCGGACAATCTATCAGCGCATTCTGACGTGGGTCATCAACAAGATCAGCCGGACAATCCTGAAGGCAGCCTTCGTGGCTATCGCCTTCGTGGTGACGGGTAAGTTCGTTGTCTCGGCTTTTGCGATGCTGCTGCTGGTATTCATGACGGACTTCGCGAAAATATCCCTTGCTACCGATAATGTTCGGCCATCCAAGAATCCTGAGACATGGGACATTGGAGGCTTCATTACCGTGTCAGTCGTACTCGGCATCGCGATGGTTGCTGAAACACTTTTCCTGTTGTGGATTGGATGGACGAGATTCGGTTTGGCAACCAATGACAGCGCTCTCTACACCTTCAGCTTTCTTATGCTGTTATACTTTGCCGTTTTTTCCGTCGTGTCCGCGCGGGAGCGCGGCTGGTTCTGGGCGACCCTGCCAAGCAAAGCATTCATGTCGGCTCTCACCGCGGATGCCATCGTGGGCACCGTCCTGACGTTCGTGGGGCTCAAGGGACTCGTGCCCTTACCTTGGTGGCAAACGCTCGGCGTATTTGGTTATGCGATGGTCTCGTGCCTGGTCCTGAACGACGCCGTGAAGGTCGTGATGATTAAATGGCGTGTTCCCAACGCGGTGGCTGTGAAGGCGGTTGATGCGAGCGCAAAGATCGCCAAAGCCGAATCTGAAACTGAACCCAAAATCGAGCCTCAGCTCGGAACTAAAACCGAGACTAAGCCGGAAGCCAATCCTATCCCGCCGCCAGAAACCAAAGGCCAGCCGGCCCGCGAAGCAAAATCGGCGCCTCAGCCTGACGCCAAGGCCCCGCCTGCGGCGGAAGCCAAACCCGAGCCGCCCCCTCAAACCAATGCGGCGCATCAGCCAGACGCCAAGGTCGCGCCGACCGCGGATGCGAAAGCCGCGCCAAAACCGGACGAAAGGAGCGATTTTACGAAACTAATGAATGCGCCGCTCGGTGAAGTGCTCCTAGCTGGCATTCTCAAGGAGCCACAGGGTGCCGGGTGTATCATCACCGAGGCGATCACCCACGCCGAGACCCCCATCGCGGCCACGAAGACGTCAGAATCCAAAGGTGGCCCTAAGTCTGAAATTTTACCCGATACAAAGGATGATACCAAAGCGAGACCGCTGGACAATTTCACGTTGAAGATCGCCAAGTGAACAAAGGAACGGTAGTAGCTTCAAGCTTGTGGGAAGAAAGATGATGAAAATACGCATTAAAGACTTTCTCGTACCGGAACGAGATGAGGTCCACCTTAGAAAATGGCCGACGGCAGTCGATCCATTCTACGAATCCAAGAAGCAATATCACAAATTGCTCGAAGACCACGTTAGGCAACTTAGTTCACAACAGCAGCTTTTGTACGCGTCAAATCGGTATGCCGTTCTGCTTATCTTTCAAGCGATGGATGCGGCAGGTAAAGACGGCTCTATTAAGCACGTGATGTCAGGAGTCAATCCGCAAGGGTGCCAGGTATTCAGCTACAAACATCCCACTCCTGCCGAATTGGCACATGATTTCCTTTGGCGAACTACTCGCGATTTGCCAGAACGCGGTCGGATCGGCATCTTCAACCGATCATATTACGAAGAGGTGCTGATTGCGCGAGTGCATCCCGAGATTCTACGCGGCGAAGGCATTCCCGACACGCCGCACGGTGATAAGACAGTCTGGCATGACAGGTATCGTTCGATTACGAATTTAGAGAGGCATCTCCACGGCAACGGAACCCGCATCATCAAGTTGTTCCTCCACCTTTCGAAGGATGAGCAGCGAAAGCGTTTTCTCGACCGCATCGACAAACCGGAAAAGAACTGGAAATTCAGTCTTGCAGATATTGAGGAGCGGAAATATTGGAAAGACTACATGAAGGCTTATGAGGAATGTCTCGGTGCAACAAGCACAAGCGAATCTCCCTGGTATGTCGTGCCCGCCGATGACAAAGAGAACGCTCGCTTGATCGTATCCCAGATTGTCCTTGATACGCTTGATGGGCTCAAGATGAGCTACCCGAAGACAGGGACAAAGCGCCGGCGGGAATTGCAGGCGATCCGCAAGCGGCTAGCGATGTGAAATCCTGAAAGCGCTTGGTCTTATCGCGAACTTATGACCGCTAATTTAGTCTCACTCATCATTATTATAGTCGATACTCGACTTCCCTGGCAACGCGGGCAAAGCAAGCTAACCCGCCCCAACGAGAAATGGGGCGTCGATATCTCCTCTATCTGGACCCGCGAAGGCTGGCTGTATCTCGCCGTCGTCATCGATCTGTTCTCACGCCGGGTCGCTGGCTGGGCTGTCGGGGATCGGTTGCACCGCCGTTTGGGTCTGGCAGCGCTCAGCAAAGCGATCCCGATGCGTCGACCGCCTGAAGGACTGATCCACCGCTCGAATCGCGGCAGCCGAGGCGGATTCAACCGGTCGTCGCAAGCTGGGCACCTCCATTAACCTCCCGCTCGATCCGTATGCATCCGACGAAGGTCATCTAGCGGGCGGCGGGACGAGCTGACAGCTTAGCCGCGGTGCAAGGACCGTGTTTTGCACCGTGTCTAAGGACGAGGCGATGGCGCAGATCACTGTAATTTCGGGCGTTGAGCGGCGGCG
>JANXSN010000025.1 GCA_025352685.1 Sphingomonadales bacterium | reverse complement strand
GGGTTTTCGTCATTGGCGCTGGCACTTTGACGAGGTGTTCGTGAAGATCAATGGCGAGCGGCATTATCTGTGGCGGGCGGTGGATCACGAAGGTGAAATTCTGGAGTCCTACGTCACCAAAAAGCGAGATAAATCTCGCGGTTTTGAAGCTTTTCAAGAAGACATTATCCGGGCTTTGAAGTCCGAACGGCCGCTTATGGTCTGTTAATCATCGCCAGCACATGGAATGCGATCATCGCTTCTTCATCGGTCGCTATCACCCGGACATCGACTTGGCTGGCCTTGGTGCTGATGCAGTAGGCGTTGCAATCATTGGCAACGTGATCCAGCCGCAAACCTAGCCAAGCCAGTCTTTCGCACACCGCAGCCCGGATGACCGGTGCGTGCTGGCCGATACCTGCGGTAAAGACGATCCCATCGACGCCTCCAAGCGCGCTGGCCATCGCGCCGATCTCAAGCGCGATCCGGTAGGTAAACAGCTCTACCGCCTCACGCGCGTTTGGATCATTGCTTGCGAGCAGGACGCGGATATCGCCACTGATCCCGGAAACCCCCAGAAGCCCAGAGCGATTGTAGAGCATATCCTCGATATCGGTCAGGCTGTGTCCTAGTCGCGCGAGATAGAGGATCGCTCCCGGATCGAGGCTGCCGCAACGTGTTGCCATCATCAGTCCGTCGAGGACGCTGATCCCAAATGTATTGGCGATGCTGGCGCCCTTGTCGAGCGCGCAAAGGCTGGCACCGGCACCGAGATGTGCCACGATAACGCGCCGTTGCGAAAGAGCGGGCAGCTCGTCGGCGAGCCGCCTCGCGATATATTCGAAGGATAGGCCATGGAAGCCATAGCGCCGGACACCGGCATCGAAAAGCGCGCGCGGGAGCGCAAAGCGCTGCGCGACAAGCGGAACGGTGTGATGAAAGGCCGTATCGAAACAGGCGATCTGATCGATTCCTGGTCGCGCCTTTTCGACTGCAGTAATCGGAGCGATATTGTGCGGCATGTGGATCGGGTCGAGTGCAATCAATGCGTCGAGTGCGGGTAGCTGTGCTGGCGTTATGCGCTCGGGGAGGATGTGGTCTGCCCCGCCATGAACGATCCGGTGGCCGACGGCCCGCAATTGGTCATGACCTGGTGTATTGTCCACGAGTCTGAGCAAGGCGTCCAGCGCCGCCGCAAATGTCTGTTCGCCTTCGACCGACCAATTCTGATCGGCAACTACATTTCCGGCTCCGTCGCGCGCGACCAGATGCGGTGCGCTTCCTATCTCGGAAATTTCGCCGCGCAGCAGTGTGTGCAATTTCGATCCGCCGACAAACAGCGCGAATTTAAGGCTCGACGAGCCGGCATTTAGGGAAAGGACCGAGCCCTGATCTGTGCCGTTGCTGCGTAACGCGCCGACCATCGTGAAGTTCAGCTGACTGCTTAAGCCACCACCTTGGATGCTGACACGCCTTCATTGGAAAAATGGTGGTCGACCTGCGATGCGTCCGCCTCCTCGAGAATGCCTTTAGCGAGGGCGTTCCGGCTCGGCGTGTCATGGGCCATCACGAGAAAGGAGTCGGTTTTTATGGCAGTTTCATACTGCAAGATGCTGTCTTTGGGTATGCCCAGACCATAGAGTGCGGCTGTGATTGCGCTGACACCGCCGATGAGCACGGCGCCTTCAAGGACCGCGACGATGGCCGTTGCGAGGTACCCGAGTGCGATAACCGGGCCAACGAGTGGCAGTGTCAGAACGACACCACCGAAGAACAGGCTCCACAAGCCGCCCCAAAAGGCGCCGCGCATTCCCCAGAAGCGAATTCGGTCGCCCTGGTTATAGAACCCGACAACCTGCTCATCGCTATGATAGCCTTTGCCGATGACGCTTAGTTGCTTGATATCGAATCCGGCGACGTTGAGCTTCTTCACTGCAGCCTCAGCGTCTGCATGATTGGCAAAGATGGCGACGACGGATTCGGTTTTTTCCATGATGTCCTCAGTCGGTGAATGGACGGAAACGGATCGCGCCCTTGCTTGTTCATTATCGGCTTATCGGCGCGACTGCGCTAAACACAGCTTCGGAAACTACTCAGACGACGACCAATTTAATCCCCTTTGAATTGCCTGTGATTGCTTCAACAAAAGAATGGTCTCGATAGACCGCTTCGCTTCCTCGACATTACGGACCGGGATGCCATCGACGCCAGCGTCGATCACGGCATGGTCGTTGCCGCCCGGATAAAGGGCTTGCGTGCGAAAAGCGGCGCATTCTGGGTGAACTGGATCGTGCTGCCGGCCCTCCTGGCGTCATCGGCGCGATCATCCGTGGACGAGGTCCTTATTCGTCTTCCATCACCGACTGGCGCCGCTAGCGAGAGGCCGGGGCCTATGGCGCGCTGACTTCTGTAAAACGGAGACCAAGCCCGCGCCTGCCAATCTGCTGGCGACTAAGCACGTTCAGCTGCAGCGCGAATACAAACGCCTCGAACTTTGGTTGGAGCGGGCCGAGGCGGTGATCGATACCCAAAAAAAATGTAATGCTGCTGCTGGGACCTGCCGATCGTCAGCGACGAGAGGTCCTGACGGGCGAGCTGGCTATACTGGAGTCCGGCGCCGACATCATCGCGGCTGCTTGCGAGGCGTTTGGGCTGTCGCGTGCGACGTTTCATCACCGGAAAGTCGCAGCCGGAAGGCCTGTTGCTGTTGCCCGTTGCGACCAGAACCGGCACGCGCGATGCCCGCAGTTTAAAGGCAAAACAGTATCGCTGCTTTTGCAGCAGCCCGATTTTGTCGATCCGGCACCGGCGGAGATTTAGGCCCCCTAGTCGAACAAAGGCCCGCGTTACTCGCTGAAGCTTTGAACGAGACACGGTCCTACGGTATCACCAAGCTGATGGGCGCCAGCAAATGGAACCATTTTCATGTTCATGTCATCATTGATATCTTCAGCCGGCGGATTGTCGACCGGCATATCGCTGACACCAAAAATCCCAGTCCGTTCAAACCGCTCTTCCACAATGCGGCCGCCAAACATAGCATTTGTCCTTACCCTTTACGCCGACCACGGTCCATCAATGAAAGCCAAGGCGTCCGCCCTGATGCTCGCCGATCTCGGCGTTACGAAATCCCACAGCCGGCCCTGCACGTCGAATGATTACTGGTTTTCAGAAAGCCATTTTAAAACCTTCCAGTACCATCCGCAGTTTCCAGAGCGGTTCGGCCGCATCCAGGATGCCAAAGCCGTTTACCCGGCCTCTTTCGACCAGTATTAACGGCAAAAGTGTCGTCTCGGTATCGGCTTGATAACGCCTGACCAGGTTTATTAGAGCCAGGCCAATAGCGCCTATGCCGCACGCCATGAAATCCTCAATCGACCCTTCCAGGCCAACCCTGACCGCATCTTCAACAAACCGCCCCAGCCTCTTTACAAACCGTCCGCCGTCTGGATCAATGCGCCGTCCAACAAGCTCAAAGTCCAAGCATAATCTATCGCTCCGGCTGTCTCACAATCGTTGACACATTCCGTGCGAGGGCTTAAAAAATCGAGTTGGATTGGTCCCTGTGATAACCGTTTATGGAGGCCATAGTTTCAAGCCTGCCCGTTATCCATCTGCCGATTCAACTTCGTGCCGATCCTTCGCGTGTGGTCATTCGGCCGTTCGTTCCTGCCGATGAACCACAGCCACCGTGCAGCACCGAAAAGTCCCGAGCCCAGTGCTTGGCTGATCGCGTTCTCGCGCTGAGCGAGAGAGACCTTCGCTCCGAGTTGGCGCGGGTCATCGTCAGCTTGTCAGATCGGCATCGCGATATCGAAGAGGTGTTGTTGCGCCGATATCACGAGGTGAATGGTCAGATGATCGCGGCGCAGCCGGTAAGTAACATGCAGGCCCACCTCATCGGTGCCTATTTCTGCGAGGAATATTCGTTCGAAGCGGCCGCGCTGTTCAACCCCAGCATCGTCGTTCATCCAGACCAGACAAACATTGCGGAAGGCGCCTTGCGCTTCATTTTATCCTTGCGCGGCGTCGGCGAAGGCCATGTATCGTCGATCACATTTCGAACCGGTATCTTCATGAGCCAAGGCACGATCGTGATGGATGCAGCAAGCGCCCAAGCGATTTCACCGCGCATAGAGTTGCTCGCGGAGGGTAACCCAGACGATCCCAGCGTGCGAGTGTCGTGCGAAGATAGCCGCAACATTTCCGAGATCGTCATTTTCCCGATTACCTTCCGGCAGCGGCACGGCATTGAGGACCTTCGGCTGGTCCGGTTCGACGACGATGACGGTAAGCCTTTCTACGTTGGTACCTATACCGCTTTCAGTGGTGAGGACATTCGCGAGGAGTTGCTGCGAACCACCGATTTCGTGACTTTTGAGCTCAATGCCCTGCGGGGACCGGCTGCGGTCAACAAGGGGATGGCATTGTTTCCACGGAAGATCGCCGGGAAATATGTGATGCTCGGACGGCTTGATCACGAGAATATCTGGCTGTTGAAATCGAATGATCTTTACAATTGGGATAAGGGTGTAAAAATCCTGTCGCCGCGTTCGGTTTGGGAGTTTATTCAGCTCGGCAACTGCGGAAGTCCTATCGAGATTGACGAGGGTTGGCTCGTGCTAACCCATGGCGTCGGTCCTGTGCGTAATTATTGCATCGGCGCATGCCTGCTCGACAAGGCAGATCCGACGAAGTTGATTCGCCGCCTTGCTGCCCCGCTCCTTCGGCCAAGTCTGTCTGAGCGTGACGGCTATGTTCCGAACGTGATCTACAGCTGCGGGGCTATTGTGAGCGGCCGAACGTTGATCTTGCCCTATGCGGTCGCTGACAGCTTTACGACGATCGCAACAGTTTCGGTCGATGCTTTGCTGGCTGCCATGACGTGATCTGGTTCCGCGCTCAGGAACTTTGCCGGTATTAGCTCGCCAGCGGTGGGAAACGGATCTGAATCCTGATGTTTCGGGAGCCGAAACGAAAGGGTCGATGGTGAGTGGTCCATGGAATTCCAAGCATGTTATTGCCCTGTCCACCCCCGAGTTTGGGTGCCTCGGATGAGCGGGCATCGCTGCGAGAGGAAGAACCTATTCTTATGTGAGTAGTTTCCGACTCTGCGTGCTCGCTTGTGAGAGACGCTATCTCGATCGTCCCGTCATGGCCTGATCGGCCGGTGCACAAAGATCGAAAGCGACCCCATGGACGTACGCCTTGTGAAGCGGGAACCGGAAGAGGCAAGGGACGAGCAAGGAACCGGATCTGCGTTGTGCCCGCTCGATTCCGATACGCTGCGAATGACGAATGCCTATTGGCGGGCGGCCAATTACCTGTCGGTCGGACAGCTCTATCTCTATGACAATCCATTGCTTCGAGAGCCGTTGACACTGGATCATATTAAGCCGCTGAACGTCGGGCATTGGGGGACCGCGCCAGGTCAAAATTTCATTTATGTTCATTTGAACCGCGTTATCAAGGCGCATGATTTGAGCATGATCTATATCGCCGGTCCTGGACATGGCGGCGCGGCCCTCGTCGGCAATGTCTATCTCGAGGGAAGCTACAGCGAGATTTACCCGAACGTCAGCCAGGATGAATCCGGCCTCAAGAAGCTGTTCAAGCAATTCTCCTTTCCGGGTGGCATATCGAGCCATGTTGCACCGACCACGCCGGGCTCAATTCATGAAGGTGGCGAGCTTGGCTATTCGTTGAGCCATGCGTTCGGCGCCGCTTTCGACAACCCCGATCTTATCGTCGCCTGTGTGGTTGGCGATGGCGAAGCAGAGACTGGACCGCTAGCCACAGCATGGCACTCCAATAAATTCCTCAGCCCTGTCACCGACGGTGTGGTTCTGCCGATCCTGCACCTCAATGGGTATAAGATCAGCAATCCGACGATCTTGGCGCGCATCGACGGCGATGATCTCGCGTATTTTCTGGAAGGATGCGGTTGGTCGCCGCGCTTTGTCGAGGGCAGCGATCCGGATCTGATGCATCAACGGATGGCCGCAGTGATGGACGCGGCCATAGCGGACATTCGCGAGATTCAGGATGATGCGCGATCAGGCAAGAACACACAACGCCCGCGCTGGCCAGTCATTGTCTTGCGCTCGCCCAAGGGATGGACAGGTCCCAAATTTGTCGATGGCCTCGCGATCGAAGGCACGTTCCGATCGCATCAGGTGCCACTGCTTGTCGATGCGAACCACGCCGGACATGTCGCCGCTCTCGAAAGCTGGATGAGAAGTTATTGCCCTGAAGAGCTGTTTGACGTGGGGGGGCGGCTGATTCCTGAACTTGCGGCGCTCGCGCCAGTTGGTGATCGGCGGATGGGTGCCAACCCGCATGCCAATGGCGGGATATTGCTACGCGATTTGCGGCTGCCCGATTATCGCATTTATGGCGTCAATGTGACGACTCCGGGCGCAGTCACCGTCTCTGACATGGGTACGCTTGGACCCTACCTCCGCGATGTCGTGACACTGAACGAGCCGGCTCGGAATTTCCGAATTTTTGGACCAGATGAGGCGCTCTCAAACATGCTGGGTGCGGTGTTCGAGGTGAGCGATCGGCAGTGGGAGGCGCCTGTTGAACTCAATGACGAATTCCTTGCCCCGGTCGGTCGGATGCTGGATTCGATGCTCAGCGAACATCAGTGCCAGGGGTGGCTCGAAGGCTATTTGCTGACAGGTCGGCACGGCGTGTTCGATAGCTACGAGGCTTTCATCCGGATCATCGATTCGATGTTCAGCCAGCATGCCAAATGGCTCAAGGTGACGTCTGAACTGCCATGGCGTCGCGATATCGCTTCACTCAACTATCTGCTTTCATCGCACGTCTGGCAGCAGGATCATAATGGCTTTACGCATCAGGATCCGGGCTTTCTTGATCATGTTATCAACAAGAAGGCCGGCATCGTGCGCGCCTATCTGCCGCCGGATGCCAACTGCCTGCTGTCGGTCGTAGACCACTGTCTGCGCAGCCGCCAGTATGTCAATGTCGTGGTTGCAGGCAAGCACGTCATGCCGCAGTGGCTGACAATCGATGCCGCAGCGTCGCATTGCGCTCAGGGCATCGGCATCTGGCAATGGGCAAGCAACGACCAGGATGGCGAGCCCGACTTGGTCATGGCCTGTTGCGGCGACACCCCGACACTCGAGGCGCTAGCCGCCGTCTCCATTTTGCGCGCGGCGATGCCCGATATCCGCGTGCGAGTTGTCAACGTCGTCGATCTCATGAAGCTCCAGCCTTGCGCCGAACATCCGCACGGCCTCAGCGACATAGATTATGACTCGCTTTTCACCCGCGACAGACCCGTGATCTTTGCCTTCCACGGCTATCCGGGGCTTATCCAACGGCTGACCTACCACCGGACAAACCGCAACATGCATGTGCGCGGCTATCAGGAGGAGGGGTCGATCACGACCGCATTCGATATTCGCGTGCAGAATGGCCTTGATCGCTTTCACCTTGTCATGGACGTCGTGGATCGGCTTCCGCAGACGGGCAGTGCAGGGGCCTATCTCAAGCAGAAGATGCGCGACAGGCTAGTTGCGCATCATCTCTACATCGATCGCCATGGTCAGGACATGGCTGAGATCCGCGACTGGTCATGGGGCACGTCGGCGTGAATGCGGCGGTGCTGGCCGATACTGCCGCTCATCTTATGGCCGACGACAAGGGCATCCTTGCCATCGACGAGAGTAACGGCACTTGCGATCGACGCTTCGCAGCCGTCGGTATCGAGCAGTCCGAAGAAAGTCGTCGCCGCTGGCGCGAGCTGATCATCACTACCCCTGAGATCGGGCAGGCGGTTAGCGGCATGACCCTTTATGACGAAACCATTCATCAAGCGACAGGCAGCGAACGATGCTTTGTCGATGTCTTGACTGAAGTCGGCATCAAAGTCGACACCGGCGCAAAGCCGCTTGCCGGCTTTTCTGGCGAGACCATCACCGAGGGTCTCGATGGCTTACGGCAGAGACTATTGGATCATGCTAGTATCGACGCGCGTTTCGCAAAATGGCGCGCCGTCTTTAGCGCCGAGGATGCGCAACCCAGTCTAGCCTGTATCGATGTCGATGCTCAGGCTTTAGCGCGCGGTCACCTGTCGGAGGCCCCATTCCAGCCATTTAAGCCGCAGGTCCTAAAGCCGTAGAGCAGACACCGCGGCCGGAGTTTTGTTGCACGGGCCTGGCGACGAGCGCATCTGCTGTCCCATGTCACCACTGCAACGCCTTGGAGTATCAATCCCGATCGTTCAAGCGCCGATGGCCGGCGTGTCGACGCCTGCTATGGCGGCGGCTGTGTCAAATGCGGGTGGTCTGGGGTCCATCAGCGTGGGTGCCACGAACGCCGCAGGCGCACGCTCAATGATTGAGCAAACCCGTGCGCGCACGGATCGTGCGTTTAACGTAAACCTGTTCGTGCATGCGACTCCCCAATCGGATAAGGCACGTGAACAGAGCTGGTTGGACGCGCTGCGACCACTGTTCCAGACCTACGGCGCAGAGCCGCCTTTGGCGTTGTGCCCGATCTACAAAAGCTTCGCCGACGACGACGAGATGCTCGCGATGTTAATCGCGCAATCGCCGCCTCTGGTCAGCTTCCACTTTGGGATCCCCAGCCCGGATCGGGTTGCGGCGCTCCGATACGCTGGTTGCCTTCTGCTTGCGACTGCGACTAGCCCTGCTGAGGCACGGCTCATTGCGCGAGCTGGGATCGACATCGTCGTTGCCCAAGGTTGGGAGGCTGGCGGGCACCGAGGCGTCTTTGACCCAGCAGTGCGAGATGACCGGCTTGGGACAATGGCATTGACACGGCTGCTGGTGAGGCAATCCCCTGTACCTGTAATCGCGGCTGGAGGCGTCATGGACGGTGCGGGCATCAAGGCGGTGCTGGTAATCGGGGCCATTGCAGCCCAGCTTGGAACAGCTTTCATTGCTTGTCCCGAGAGCAGTGCCGACGAGGCATATCGAGGCGCCCTCGACAGTATCCTCGCGGAACACACAGTCGTGACTCAGGTGATTTCAGGCCGACCTGCCCGGTGCTTGCCCAATCGTTTCACGGCTTGGGAAGCAAGGGGACATACTCCGGCGCCTGACTACCCCATTGCGTACGACGCGGGAAAAGCGCTGCACGCTGCCGCGAAGGCCGCCGGCAAGGAAGAGTTTGGCGCGCACTGGGCAGGGCAGGGGGCCCCCCTTAGCCGCAAGCTGGGTGCCGCTGAACTGGTGGCGCTATTATGGCAGGAGGCTAGAGAGATCGAGAGCCGCTTTGGCTAACCAGCGTCTGTGCTTCCATTTGCTGTCGCTCGCCGCCCGCATCATCGCTCCTGAAGGCAGTCATTCGATGATGTGATACCAGCGACCACGGCATGAACGAACGGCACCGGACTCCGCCGATACCAGACGCGCCGGTGCTCCACGCTTCGGGGCACTGCACCGTGGTCGTCATTCTGCTCTCATGAGTGAACGCTTCTTCACGTTTTCTCTGTCGGTTGAAAACGACCCGATCGCCGTCTGGCCTTTTGACTTGGTAGCCAGTGACCTGCGACCTCCACTGGCCGCCGGGCATCATCCACCGCTCGTTAGCCACCCTGACCTTGTCCGATCGGGATACGATCGGGTCGGATTGAATTAGTAGCATTCTTTATCCTTCACATCCGCCCACACGATCCACATAAGACAGGAGCCGATTTATTTCAGCGGAAAGCCGAGGCTTGGTAATGGACGTCGCAATTTTTGGTGCAGGTATTGCTGGGCTCTCGGCAGGAGCACAGCCTGTCAGCGCTAGGCACAACGTCACGATGGTCGAAAAGAGGGTTGGCCCCGGCGGCCGCACGGCCACCTGGCGGATTCAGACCACCATCGTTGAGGCACGGTTCGATCGCGGTGCGCCGTATTTTACTGCGCGTGATGCCGCGTTCGCAGCGCCGGTCGAGCGATGGGCCGAGGCTGGCCATGTCGCTCGCTGGCCGGCTGCAGGCTACGGTGGTTGGGTTGGGGCCTCGGCGAAGAACGCGCCGGTAAAGGCAGCGGCTACGGGTCTGGACGCGCAATGGAATGGGCGCGTCGAGGCGATCGAGCCTTGCAAACTCAGTTGGATCTTGCGTCGAGAGCGAGCGAGCAGCGTTGGCTTGAGTGCGCTGGTCCTCGCCGTACCCGGCGAACAGGCTGCCGAACTGCTTGCGCCTGTCGCCGGAGCGCGCGCAGAGGTCGCAACTTCCACGGCGTCTGCTCCTTGCTGGGCTGTGATGGCGGTACTCGAAAGCGCCGGTTCCTGCGAAGCGGATGTTCTGGTAACCAACAGCGGCGCGATCGGATGGGCCGCAGGCATTTCTGCCAAGCCGGGTCGGAGCGGGCCTGAAGCATGGGGAATCCGAGGGACACCCGGATGGGCCGTCGAACACTTTGATGAAAATGCTGGCAGCATCATTCGTGTTCTTATGGCTGCGTTCGCAAAGCGCGTCGGTGCTTTGCCCGACGCGCTCGCCGCAACAGCCCATCGATGGCGCTGCGCGCGATCAAGTAGCGCAGGCGGGCTTCTTCGCCGGGATACCGCGCGAAACCTTGGTCTTTGCGGCGATTGGCAGGCGTGGCCGCGCGTCGAGGCAGTCGGGCTTTCAGGAAATTGCCTTGCTAGGGCGATGTGCGGATGACTGAACGCCTGCGGCTGGAAAACGTGACCAAGAGCGTTCCGGGTGGGCGGGTCCTGTTCCGCGATCTCGATCTGACAGTCGCCGGGGGCGAGCTGGTCGCGATTCTGGGCGAATCGGGATCCGGCAAATCCACTCTGCTCAATATTGTCGCAGGTCTGGATAGCATCGACGCAGGAAGCATCGTCATCGAAGGTCATTCGCTCGATGGGCTCGACGACCGCGCGCTAACCGTCCTTCGCCGGCGCTACGTCGGCTTCGTCTTTCAGGCCTTCCATATTCTGCCGTATCTGACGGTCCTGAAGAATGTCGCCCTGCCGCTGGCGCTCGGTGACGGGGACGCGCGTGACGCGGACTTGCAGGTGCGGCGCATGCTGGAGGCCGTCGGGCTCGGTGATCGCACCGATGCCTACCCGCGCGACCTGTCCGGCGGCGAACTGCAGCGGGTCGCAATCGCGCGCGCACTGGTGCATGGTCCGGCCTTGATCCTGGCCGACGAGCCGACTGGTAATCTGGATCCGGAAACGGCCGCGTTGGTGATGGATTTGTTCGCGACAGCAACGCGCAAACGCGGCGCTGCTGGGATCCTCGTCACGCATTCGGCAAGCGCAGCGGCAGTTGCCGACCGCGTTCTCACACTCACACCGACCGGGCTCGTCAGTGGTTGATCGCACCGCTGGATTTGGTCCTGCCGCCGGCTGGCTGATTGCTGGAGACTGGCGACACCACCCAGCGCGGATCGTAACGGCAGTCGTCGCGATTGCGATCGGAGTGGCACTCGGCTTCGCTGTGCATCTCGTCAACGCATCGGCGCTGGTCGCTTTCGGTCAAGCCGTGCAGACCGTGAACGGCTCGGCCGATCTGCAGGTCAGAGCGGCGGGGCCTCTAGGATTAAGGGAAGACCTCTATCCAAAGGTACTGCGAACAGCTGGCGTGGCTGATGCCAGTCCTGTCATCGAACTGAACGCAGTGGCCGATAGGAGGGGCCGGGTAACGCTTCTTGGCATCGACGTCATGCGGGCCGCAAACGTCACGCCGACGCTGATCGGCATTCCGAGCGGCAATGCGCCCTTGGCGGCCGAATCAATGCTCACCGACGACGCCGTATTTGCGTCCCGTGGCGCGCTCGCCCAGCTGAAGGTCAGGATCGGTGACAATGTAATGCTGGCAGCCAACGGGCGGCGGGCACGGTTCGTTGTCCGCGGCCAATTGCCCGGGGTCGGTGAGGGGCAGCGCGTCCTGGTTACCGATATCGCCACTGCGCAGTGGCGGTTCGATCGACTGGGGCGCATCGACCGTATCGATCTCGATACTCGAGAGGATGCGCGGCCGGGCGATGTACGACGGGCGCTCGCCGCTTTTCTTCCTGCTACCGCGCTGGTTGCCGACGGCGCCGATAGCGCCAATCAGGCCGACGCCCTGTCGCGCGCGTACCGCGTCAATCTACAGATGCTCGCGCTTGTCGCGCTGCTCACTGGCGCGTTCCTTGTGTATTCGACGCAAAGTCTTGCGGTCGCCCGGCGACTCCAAGGATTCGCCCTGCTTCGCACGCTTGGCATGCAGCGCAGCGATGTTCGCACTCTCGTCGCGGTCGAGGGTGTGCTTACCGGCATCATCGGCGGCAGCATCGGGATCGGCGGAGGCTATCTGCTCGCGGCGGTTGCGCTGTACCTCATCGGCCCCGGACTTGGCGGTGTCGCGTTCGGCACCGTTGTGCCGACTATCGTCGCCGAGCCCGGCGCCGCGTTCGGTTTTTTCGCGCTAGGGATTGCCGCAGCTGTTGGTGGCAGCATCATTCCGGCGATCAACGGCTCGCGCGCCGCACCCGCTGCAGCGCTCAAGAACGCGGGCGACACCGTCGATCCGCGCGACGCGCCGAAATGGCGCATCCCGTTGCTGTTGCTCACCCTCGGTCTCGGCGCCGCGTTCATGCCTGCTGTGGCCCACCTCCCCCTGTTCGGCTATCTGGCGGTGGCGTTGCTGCTTGCCAGCGGCATCGTTGCGATGCCGGCGATTGCGCGCTGGGCGCTAGCACCGTTCGCGCGACGAACCTGCCGCTTCTTGCCACTCGATCTTGCTGTACAGCACCTTCACGGCGCGCCGAATGCCGCCGCGATCGCGCTGTGCGGCATCGTCGCAAGCACGTCGCTCATGACCGCCATGCTGATCATGGTGACGAGCTTTCGGGGGGCAGTCGATGAATGGCTCGGCGAAGTCCTGATCGGCGACCTCTATGTGCGCAGCGACCCCGGTACGGGCGGATTCGACCCGCGGGCCCAAGCAATGCTGCGCACCATCCCCGGAGTAGCCTCGATTGCGTTTAACCGACAGCTGCCGATCATGCTTTCAGCCGACCGCCCGCCGATGACATTGATCGTACGCAGGGCTCACTCCGCTCAAGAGCGTGCGATCATGATCGGACCAGAACGTCCGGCTCCTGCAAATACAATTGGCATCTCGCTGTCCGAACCAGCGGCGCGGGTGTTAGGTCTGCGGGTCGGCGACACGCTCAAGCTGCCGATTGCACCAGGACGCCGTTTCGGCGTGACGGGTATCTGGCGCGACTATGCCCGTCAACAGGGTGCGGTCGCGATCGATGACGACGTCTACATGGCGCTGACAGGCGACGCCGTGCGCGACGACGCTGCGATCACACTGAAGCCCGGTGCGAGGGCCGCAACTGTGCGACGCGCGCTGCTCGCTGCGGTGCCGGCCGCCTCGCGCGACAGCATCCAGATCGCCGAGCCAGCGACGCTTCGGCGCTTCGCGCTCTCGCTGTTCGACCGCAGTTTTGCGATCACCTATGCGCTCGAAGGTATCGCCATCCTTGTCGGTCTTGCCGGTGTTGCGGCGACGACGTCAGCGCAGGCGCTCGCCCGCACGCGCGAGTTCGGGATGCTGCGCCATATCGGCCTTTCACGGCTTCAGATCGTTGCGATGCTCGGAGCCGAGGGAGCATTACTCGGCAGTGTTGGGGGCATCGCCGGGATCACGCTCGGGATCGCCATCGGACAGGTGTTGATACACGTCGTCAATCCGCAGTCGTTCAATTGGACGATGACGACGCGCCTTCCGTTTGCTGCGCTCGTCGGAGTCATCGTTGCGCTCGTCCTAGCCGCAACCCTGACCGCGATCCTGGCAGGGCGGCGGGCGGCGTCGACCGACGCCGTGCGCGCTGTGCGATCCGACTGGTGATCTTGCGGCTCGTCCGATTATTTTTTGCCGCGTTGCTCGTGGCAGCTGCGCCTGCGCCCTATCCGGTCGTAACACCGGGACGCGGTTTCGCCTTTCCGACCGACCATGGTGGGCATCCGGGTTATCGTACTGAATGGTGGTACGTTACTGGAAATGTGCGTGCCGACGATGGACGAGAATTCGGCTTTCAGATTACATTTTTTCGCGTGCGGCCGCGCGTGGACCCCACTAATCCCAGCGCCTTCGCGGCGCGCCAGGTCTTGTTCGCGCATGTTGCCGTATCCGATGCGCATTCAACACGTTTGCTGCACGACAGCCGCAGCGCACGTGCCGGTTTCGGCATTGCCAACGCGCGGCTTGGCGACGGCGACATTGCAATCCGGGATTGGCGGTTGGTCAGGCTCTCGAACGGGGTCTGGCGTACGCGCGTTACGGCACGTGGGTTTGCGTTCGACCTGAGCCTGAAGCCGACGCAGCCGCCGCTCCTCCAAGGGGAACGCGGCTTTAGCCGCAAAGGGCCTAATCCTGCTGAGGCGAGCTACTATTATTCCGTTCCGCAGCTGGCCGTGCAGGGGGAGATAAAGATCGGTGACGTCTCATACGCTATTTCTGGAAAAGCGTGGCTTGATCGCGAGTGGTCGTCGAATTATCTCAATCCCGTGGCGGTCGGCTGGGACTGGACCGGGCTGAACTTTGACGATGGCAGCGCCCTAATGCTGTTCCATATCCGCCGGGCAGATGGAATGAGTCTTTGGGCCGGGGGGAGTTATCGAGATGCCAAGGCCCGCTTAGTGGTGCTGGCGCCCCGAGATGTCCTTTTTCGCACTCAGCGGCGCTGGCGTTCTTCTCGTACGGGTGCGATCTACCCGGTCGCGCAATCGGTTACCGTGCGTCTACCGACAGGTATTCGCACCCTAATACTCGCACCGCTCTTCGACGATCAGGAAGTTGACGCGCGGCGAAGCGGCTTACCGGTTTACTGGGAAGGTGCCGTAAAAACACAAGGTGCGGCCGGATATCTTGAGCTCACCGGATATGTGGCACCTCTACGAATGTGAAGCCCGGAATTGCCGAGATAGGTCCTGTCGACGCAAATGCTCCGCTCGTTAACAGGCCGGCTTACCGAAACCCAATACCCCGTCCCACAATCCGCAAAGCCCTTTCCGCTGTTTTAACTTCTCGCCGGAGGTAGATCTTGGCGGTAGAAACTGAAGAGGCATTCGCCACAGATGTCCTCTTGCGACCACTGGTTATCTTTTTCGGTTATTGCGGTTGGCGATCGGACAACTTTTGGGCGATCAGCACAGCGGCAGGCGCATTCGGTGCTGTGACATCTGCGCCGACTTTGCTCGACAACTCAGGATTTGCCGTGAACACCGGTCCGCCAACCATGACCCCGATTTTTTGGTTCTTTGACTGTCTGCGCAGTTCAGCGATCGTCGAAGTCAGAGCGTCGATCTGTCGGTCGGAGCCCGCAGTCAGGTTAGCCACGGCAAACCATTCGGCGCGCGCAGCGTCGACTATGTCATCGATCGTGCCTGACATCACCGTCTTCACTTGCCTGCCCCCTCCGAGCAAGAACCTCTCGACTATTTGCCCCCCGAATTGATGCTGCCCCCCGGACGTCATTGCCATCAAAACCTGGTGCCGGTCATCTAGCGAAGCAACGGTGTGCGTATTGTTGAAAACAGCGAGCAGCTTTTGCAGTCGTGCAACGCCAAGCCTGACGTCGATAAAATCGCATTCGTCTCTGTCCCACATTTCGCCTAGCAAGCGCGCGGTTGGCTCAAGCAGTTCGACAAACAGAGTTTCCATGGGAAGGCCCCAATCGCGTAGAATCGTTACGTAGGCAGCCGCTGCTTCCAGATCGGCACCGAGCAAGACATCGTCGAAGCCGCTGATGTCGGCCTTGCTCGGGGCGAGCGCCTCCACCAACACCTTTACCGGAGGCGCGTCTGTTATAATTTCGCTGTGCAACCGGAGCAGGCGCGGAATGATATTGGTAGAGACGATGGTGGCCAACTTGGCTTGGCGGTCGGACACGTCGGGTCGTTGGTAGATATGAGGCGCAATGAAATAAGCTTCGAGCCGACGCAGGCTCTGCCGGCTGGTAATCGGCATTTTGACTACCCTGGCCGTCTGGCCGATCTTGATCCACTGCTGCGCTATTGTTTTGACAATTAGGGAGAATGAGCCAGCACATTTGGATCAGATAATCGACACTCTAGATATAACTGTTCGTATGCACGCGATCGCGCACTTTGTGCTAGTACAAGACATCACCGGGCATCTCCTCCGAGCACCTTGTGACTGAGAGACGTCGCGCTCTCGCTCCTGCAGGAGTGTCGTCATGGACATTAACTATCTTCTGAAGCGTCAGCAGATATCGCTTATGCAGGCCAGTAACGCCAAGTGCATGGAGGCGCGTTCTGCATACCTTGGTTTGGCGCGTGGGTATGGCACTCGTCTCAGGGTCAGCAGTTGTCTAACTGCCGGGATCCCCATCAATCTTCCCAACATTTAATTGCGGTATTCAGTGATTTGTTCTCCGAGGAAATCCGGGGAGCGATCGCGCGACGAGCATGGGCACACGGAGCATATTGTTGCGACTCCGCACCAATAACGAGCTCGGTCGCTGGCTCAATGGCAGGGCCAGTAAAAAGGCTGATCACTGCCACGCCCTTCACTTTAAAACCCAGAGCGGTGATTTTCTTGCCATGCGCAACGATCTCCCTCTGGGTAAAGTTGATGTCGGACACGCCAAGGTAGATCACTTTCGCGGTCGGATCAGTGCGCAATGTGCCCGTTAACAGTATGCATCCGACGAAGGTCATCTAGCGGGCGGCGGGACGAGCTGACAGCTTAGCCGCGGTGCAAGGACCGTGTTTTGCACCGTGTCTAAGGACGAGGCGATGGCGCAGATCACTGTAATTTCGGGCGTTGAGCGGCGGCG
>JANXSN010000112.1 GCA_025352685.1 Sphingomonadales bacterium | reverse complement strand
GGCTGGGACACCGACCAGTTTCCCAACGACGTGCGCGAGATCACGACGGCGCTCTACTACATCCTGCAAGGCGGCGGCCTTGGCACCGGCGGCAACAACTTCGATTCGAAGGTTCGCCGCCAGAGCATAGACCCGGCCGACCTCTTCTACGGCCATATCGGCGCCGTCGACGTGCTGGCCCGCGGCCTGTTGAACGCGGCAGCGCTGATCGAGGAAGGCGAGCTCTCGGGCTTCGTCGCAGAGCGCTATGCGGGCTGGAAGTCCGGCGTCGGCAAGGCGATCCTCGACGGCACGACCAGCCTAGCCGAACTGTCGGACGCAGCCATCGCCGAGGGTGTGAACCCGTCACCGCGTTCGGGCCGCCAGGAATATCTGGAAAATATCATCACGCGGAACACCTGAGCCATGACGACCAGCCTGCGCCGCTTCGCCCTCGCCGCCGCCCTTATGGCATCTGCGGCAACGGCTGCGGCGCAGGCCCAGGTCGCGTCCCTCGCCCTCGATCCACTGTTCGCCGACAATGCCGTACTCCAACGCGACCGGCCGGTCGTCGTCTCGGGTACAGCAGGCCCTAGTGAACGGATCACCGTCCGGCTCGGCGACAGCAGCGTGAGTGCGAAGGCCGATGCGGCGGGCCGCTGGCGGGCCACGCTGCCCGCCCACCCCGCCGGGGGAGATTTCGTTCTGGCGGTGTCGGCAGGTCCAGCCCGCGCCGCAAGCGCAAAGGGCCTGACCTTTGGCGATGTCTGGCTGTGCTCGGGCCAGTCGAACATGGAGCTGCCGGTCAGGTCGTCGCTCAACTCGGACATTGAAATTGCCGGGAGCGCCAATGCCGACCTGCGCCTCCTTATTATCCCGCATGCCGCGAACCCGGTGGCGCAGCCCCGTTTTGCCAGCAGCGTCAGCTGGGCGGCGGCAAGCCCGGCCAGCGTTGCTGGCTTTTCGGGCGCCTGTTACTTCATGGCCCGCGACCTGCAAAAGCGCTTTGGCGTACCGATGGGCCTCATCCAGTCGAGCTGGGGCGGCTCTAATATCGAGGCGTGGATTTCGGGCGACGCACTTGCCAAGCTCGACAGCCATGCGGACGCAATCGCGCTAAACGCGCTCTATGCCCGCGATCCCGCCGCCGCGCAGGGGCAGCTGGCCGAACGCTGGCAGGCCTGGTGGCATAGCGGTGCCGGGGCCGGGTCGTCGCCGTGGACCGATGAGGGCGGTCTCGCCTGGCAATCGGCGCCGACGCCGTTGCGCGACTGGAAGACCTGGGATGTCCCGGCGCTTACGAACTACAATGGCATGGTCTGGTTCGACCAGAAGTTCGATCTGACCCCGGCGCAGGCATCGCAGGCTGCCACGCTCGACCTCGGCGCCATCGACGAGATCGACCAGAGCTGGGTCAACGGAAAGCCGATCGGCAACAGCTTTGGCTGGGCGACGGAACGGTCCTATGCGCTGAGCGCCGGGACGCTACGGGCGGGTGCAAACCGCATCGCGCTCAACATCTACAGCGCCTGGGGCTTAGGCGGGCTGTTCGGCCCCGCCGACCGGATCGCGCTGCGGCTGGCCGATGGCACCCGCATTCCGCTGGGCAACGGCTGGCGCTATGCGCTGCCCAAGGCATCGATGGGCGCTCCGCCCGCCGCACCCTGGTACGCTATCGGCGGCGAGACCGGGCTCTACAATGCGATGATCGCGCCGATCGGCGGCTACGCCATCAAGGGCGCGGCCTGGTATCAAGGTGAGTCGAACACGGGCAACGCGGGCGAGTACGCCACGTTACTTGATACGCTCAAGACCAGCTGGCGCACGCAATTCGGCGCGACGACGCCGTTCCTGATCATCCAGCTGCCCAATTACGGCGATGTGGTCACAAAGCCGGTGACGTCGGGCTGGGCCTCGGTTCGCGAAGCTCAGCGGCTGTCGACCGAGCGTGATCCGCGTGCTGCGCTGGCCGTGACCATTGATCTGGGTGATGCGGCCGAACTGCACCCCCAGAACAAGCAAGCCGTTGGCCTGCGTCTGGCACGTGCCGCGCGCAGCCTTGTTTACGGCGAAGCGATCCCGCCGAGTGGACCTCAACTTGCGGCAGCCATGCGCCGTGGTGACACTGTTGCCGTATCGATTAAAAATGTCACGGGCGCGCTGGCCGTGCGCAGCGCAGCAGGCCCGATAGCGTTCGAACTCTGTGGCGCTACCGATGCAAGCTGCCGCTTTGCCGATGCGCGACTGTCGAACGGTGACGTGGTGCTCACGGGTCCTGACGTAGCGTCGGCAACGCGTGTTCGTTATTGCTGGGGCGACGCGCCGCTGTGCAACCTGTATGATGCGGCAGCTCTGCCGGTCGGTCCGTTCGGGGCCGCCATCGAGCGGTAGGGGCTGCCCGTCAGCGCGGCGACCAAGGGGAATTTGCGTTGGACGACATAATCGACAGTATCGTATCGGTCATCTCGCATATCCTGTCGCCGCACGGCCCTGCGGTTTCCGTATCACCGACAAGCTATGCACCAGGCGACTACAGCGTCCATTTCTTCCTGCAGCTGAGCGTCATCCTCCTGACCTGCCGCGTCGTCGGCAAGCTGGGGCAGCGGTTCCTGGGCCAGCCGCAAGTCGTTGGTGAGATGATCGCAGGCGTTATTCTGGGGCCCTCACTGCTCGGACTGTTCTTCCCCGAATTGCAGGGTGCGATATTCCCGAAAGAAACCAAATCCGTGCTCTATGCCGGGGCGCAGCTCGGTGTCGGGCTCTACATGTTTCTCGTCGGCACTACGTTGCAGATTGGTCATTTCAAATCGAAGGCCAAAAGCGCGGTGGGCGTCTCATTTGCTGGCATCGTTGCGCCGTTCACCATCGCAGCGCTGATCACGCCGTGGCTGCTGACCATTCCCGGCCTGTTCACGCCCGGCATTTCGCAGACCAACGCGACGCTGTTCATGGGTGCGTGCATCGCGCTGACGGCCTTCCCGATGCTCGCGCGTATCATCAACGAGCGCGGCCTTGCCGACAGCTCGCTCGGCACGCTGTCGCTTACGGCGGGGGCATTCGACGATGCGGCGTCGTGGTGCGTGCTGGCTATCGTGCTCGCGACCTTTGGCGGTAGGCCGGGCGTTGCGGTGCTCGCGATCGGCGGCGGCATCGCTTATGCGGCATTCATCGTCCTTCTCGGCCCGCGCCTGCTCGCCCCGCTCGGCCGCGCAGTCGAGCGCGAGGGCGAGATGAGCATGACCGTTCTCGGTGTCACCCTCGCGCTGTTTTGCCTTTCGGCCTTTGTCATGGACGCGGTCGGCATCCATGCGATCTTCGGCGGGTTCATTCTTGGCGTCGTCATGCCGCGCGGGCTGTTCGCCGCAGAGATCAAGCGCAAGATTGAACCGCTGACCGTCGTCCTGCTGTTGCCGATGTTCTTTACTTATTCGGGCCTCAACACGCGGATGGACATGGTCAATTCAGTAGCGATGCTGCTGATCGCTCTCGCTATTCTCGTCGCCTCAATCGTGGCGAAAGGCGGCGCCTGCTACCTCGCCGCACGGCTATCGGGTGAGGACAACCGAACAGCGCTCGGCATCGGTGCGCTGATGAATTCGCGCGGGCTGATGGAACTCATCATCATCAACATCGGCTTACAAAAGGGCATCATCGGCCCAACACTGTTTGCCATGATGGTGCTCATGGCGATCGTGACGACGATGATGGCGGGGCCACTGTTCGAAGCGGTTTATGGCCGCAAGGCGCGCGAAAGTGGGGAACTGGGCGGGCTAAACGCGCGGCCGGTTGGGGGCCGTAGCGCGAAACTTAGTTGACCGCTTTCGACCCAATGCACGAAGCCGCTGGGCACCCCTGCCGCGCAGCGGCTTGCATTGGCCGTTTGCTGACAGTCGGCTCTTGCGACCACAAGGACGCATAGCTGCCATCGAGCGTCGTTTGTCACGTTGTGCTAACGCTTAGCTCAAGGGCCTCAAACGGAAAGCGCGTGATCGGAATCGCACCGTGCCCTCACCCGTGCAGCGCCGGGTAAGCCGGAAGCAGATTATGAGTTACCCACTCTCGCAGCATCGTCGGGGTCGTCGTGTCCGAAGTACGAGGCTCGAGACCATATGCGACTGCGAAAAACCGGTAGGCCGATGGGAAACACGCCACGTCTGCACCGCGAAGTGTCACATGGGATCATGCATAACGTCGCCGACGCCAGCCGTACGGTCAGCGGGATAGATGTCATTTAGGTCGTCCTGCCGCGCGACGACGGCTTCTTTCGCGCCAATCAAGATACCCAGCCACGTCTTATATCGGTCGATCGAATTGGCGGCGTCGGCGAGCAAGACCAAATCGTCTCTGAGGTCCTGCCGTGAGGCGACTGAAAAATCGGGTGCGCTCTCGAGCAATTTCGTACGCTGCGTGTTGAGCCCTTTTGCTGCAGCTTCCGCCATCTGGCTGTCTTGGAGGTAGGATTTGAGGTGGTGAAGTCGCGGGTCCGAGGCGGTATGGCACACCGCTGCATAGTCTGCTTATGCCTGGCCAATTAACTTCGATTAAATTTTTTTGAGCGTTTGTGACTGATACATGCTGGTCAACCGCGGCCGACACAGGTCGCCACGTTGCTTGTACAGAACCCTAGCTTGGCCTTGCCGGAAGTAGCGCGTAGGACGTTGGCTATGGTAATCCTGCGCAACTATGGCCTCGACCCCGATGGCGAAAGCTTGCTCGCATCTATTCGGGTTAGCCCGATCGCAGCAGTGATTAGCGATCCGCGCTTGCCGACGAACCCCATTGTGGCCGTCAATGACGCCTTTTGTGACCTCACCGGATATCCCACAGACGAGATAATTGGGCAGAACTGCAAATTTCTTGCCGGGCCCGCTACGGAGCCTTGGCTAACTGAACGTATCAGTGCCGGGGTCCGCGAACGGCGCCCGGTGCTCGTCGAAATCCTCAACTACAAGCGTGATCGGACGCCATTTCGTAACGCCGTGATGGTAGCACCAGTATTCGACGCCGAAGGCGAACTCAAATATTTCTTGGGGTCACAGGTTGAGTTGCCAGACGATGCGGTTGGCCCGTCGGCGTCCCGCCACGCGCACGCTGTTGCCGTCGTCAAGACACTGTCGCCGCGCCAGCGAGAAATTCTGCAACGAATTGCAAGTGGTTGCCGAAGCAAACAGATTGCTTGGCAATTGTCGCTGAGTGAAAAGACGGTAAAAATGCACCGCTCGTTGCTGCTCCAGAAAATTGGGACGACGAACGTCGCTGACGCGATCCGTGTTGCCGTCGAAGCAGGGCTTTGACTACCGCCTAAGAGCGGTATAGTCACAATCAGCGTTTGGGGTAAATTAATAAATGTGAGCACCCTGCGGACGTCCCCGTGTCGCCCTTGCCTTGCGCAGGGGTGCTGGTCGGTTTTTCCCTCCAGCCGGTCAGCACCGCTCACAGATACTGCGACCAGGCATTTCCTGGAACGTCAATGGGACCGGAGTGACCGATGACACAATTAACTGCTGGCCAGTTCTCTCTCGTATATAACGCCTTTTCGTTTACGTTTGCTGCAATGTCTGCAGCAACATTGTTTCTATGGCTGGGACGGTCCCAGGTCGGGCCTGCCTACAAAACCGCGCTGACGATTTCCGGGTTGGTGTGCGCTATCGCAGCCTACCATTATTTTCGTATCTTCGAGAGCTGGAACGCCGCTTACAGTCTTGCCGATGGGGTAGTGACCTCGACCAGCGTCAAATTCAACGATGCTTACCGCTACGTCGACTGGCTGCTGACCGTGCCACTTTTGCTGGTCGAACTTGTCCTCGTTATGCGGCTCTCACAAGACGACACCATGTCTAAGTCGCTCAAGTTAGGTTCGGCCGCTGCGTTGATGGTTATCCTCGGCTACCCGGGTGAAATCGCGACCGACAACACAACTCGTGCGATCTGGGGCACGCTTTCGGCGATCCCCTTCGCGTATGTGATGTTTCAGCTATTCAAGGGTTTGGGAGATTCTATCGAACGCCAGCCTGCCAACGTGCGCGAGCTGGTCAAGAAAGCGCGATTGTTGACTTTTGCATCGTGGGGGTTTTATCCCATCGTCTACATGATTCCATATACTAATCTGAGTGGTGGCAACGTCGTCACTGGTGTGCAGATCGGTTACACGATCGCTGACATCATTGCTAAAGCCGGCGTTGGAGTGTTTATTTACATCATCGCTGTCCGCAAATCAGAAGCTGAGTACGGAGCACCAGTTCACTCGAACCGGTGAAGATGGCGCTTCGGGTCGCACCGTTGTCCGCGCCAACGATTGGGTGGGGCCTCTCGGCCTCACCCAATCTCTTGCCGTTGAGATCCCTCGGCATCGTTGCAGCCATCGGACTCGCACTAATACTTAACGGCACTGTCGAGAGCCTTTCAGGTAATCAAGCAACAGGCGTTGCATGCCTAGCGTTACTCGTGTTTGGTCTGCCACACGGTAGTCTCGATATCGCGCTCTTACGTAACCAGTCAAAGCTCAACGGTTGGCAAGTGTTGACCGCCGTTCTTGCTTACCTCGGTTGCGCAGCTTTGGTGTATGTCGTCTGGCACGAAACACCGGTCCTTGCGCTTGCGGCGTTTCTCTGCATCGCTTGCATACATTTTGCAGAAGACTGGACAGCTGCTCAGCCCCCATTTTTTGCACTGGCAACCGCATCCGCAGTACTGACACTGCCCGCGCTCCTGCACCAGAAAATGATGGGGGAGATCTTCGTTCGGCTAACGGGCAATGCTACGGCCTCAGTTTTGGCCGACTTCGCGAAAATGGCCGCACCCGTTGCATTGGTGGCCGCAATTGTCGGGGTGGTCGTGGCGTGGCGCGGCAGGCGAACAACTGAAGCAATTGAAACTGCCACGATCCTCCTCGGCATGATCTTTCTTCCACCGATCATTGGTTTTGCCGCATTTTTTTGTTTGTCACATTCGCCCCGCCATTTTGCTGCCGCGAAAAATAGCTTTCGCGGTGACCGCCGCCACCTTAATTTCGAAGCTTTAACGTTGACCGTGGCTGGGCTTGGAATTGCTGCTCTTATTTATGCTTCGGCGCGACAGGGGCTGCCAGACGACAAAATGATTGTAGCCAGCTTTATAACCCTCTCGATCCTGACCGTGCCGCATATTTTGGTGCCGCGCCTGTTCGCTCGGCAACGCCTCCGCTCAATCGAAGGCGGCATAACCAGGGAGCGCCCGCTTTATCAGACTGCCCAAAGTAGCCACGGTAAAATATAACAGATGCCGCTTGCGACGGAGCGCCGCGGCCTCCCTACTTCGTCGAGCCGGACGCATGTCGCTCGACGAACAATCCATCACTCATCTGAATTTATGTACCGACGGTTCAACGCCCCAGTTCAAGCAATATTATCGGCATCGGCTCGTGCAGCCAGCAGACCTTGATGCCTTCAGCGGCAAGCAAGTCACGCAACATTGGGCTGCCCGCAAACGGAAAGTCCATATGCCGCTTGTCGATCCGCCGCATGATGGCAAGATCGGACGCTGCCACCGGCCCTGACATGTTTGCGGTTAACGGGAGCCTCGCTTTCGCTGACATCGACCAAGGAAGGAGCGGCGCCGGCTTGGCGGTATCAGCAAAGGCCCGCAATTTGTTCGACGAACTGACCTGCCCCCACCGAGTGGACGGTGTTGATTGTTAGTGGATTATGGTCGCCGCCGCCATATCCGGGCGGAGGTGGAGCGAAGCGGAACCGGAGGCCGGACATGGCGGTGAGGCCGTTTCCGGGGCCGGCGGTCGGTAGCCCAGGCTGCTGTGCGGACGGACCGTG
>JANXSN010000092.1 GCA_025352685.1 Sphingomonadales bacterium | reverse complement strand
CACGCTCACCTGCGCCGATCCAATCGAGGCGGCGCAACTGGCAAGCGAATGGTGCTTCGAGCATCAGATCGTCGATCTAGGCGCCGGTAAGAGGTTCGATGGCAAAGGCCGCATGCTTCTCGTGCTGCGGCGGGGGCCAGATAAACGCTGGCGACTGCTGCGCGAGATGTGGGTCGCCGCCGAGGCGGACGCGCGCTAGGCTCAGAACTTCTTATTTTTTTTAGAAGTTAATACCCCATCAGGGATGAAGCGCAGTTTTATCCAATAATGGGGATGCCAAACGAACGACCGGTTACGAGCGTCAATTAGTGACGATTTGACGACGAGTTTTGGGGTGGAAGCTGACGGGCAGGTTTCACCGAACGGCGCTGCCTAGACGCTTACGGACGAAGGGAGGGTTGAGCTAGCCAACCGGGAGGGCCCCAAATAGAGCCGATGGCCGTCGGGCAATTTATAGTCTTTGTCCCGCAGCTTTCCCGCCCGGATTTTAGCGCCATTCAGCATGAGCATCTCTGGGTCCACGTTTTCAGGCTGCTGGGTCCACGTTTGGAAACCATGCAAAAAGGGCGGGCTTACGAACGGGTCCGAACGGGTCGGCTTGCTAATCATCTAAATTCAGTGGGAAAAGTCGATCCGGGTGGACTTCTGCGAACCCCTGCGGAAGGGGGCACGGCCGAGACGGGGGAATTCGAATTTATCGACCGCCCACGTCCGATTTCTGTGTGGGACGAAGTGTGGGGTCAAGCCTGGCGGAAGTATTTTTTCTCGCGAAATCTACGTTGTAAAGTATCATAAAAATCTCGCCGTCTCCGCCATCCCTTGTTGAACTATCACGAAAATGTTACGGTCATTCCAATGTCCCGTGCTCTGTTCGCCTCATGATACGCGGAGAAGCAGATTGCGGCGGCACCTGAAGGACATCTGCGACACGATCACCGTGCCCAAGTCTGCTCGGGCAGCTGGCGATCTGTAACGTCGTACGCTGACGCAACCCGATGCGCGACAATTTGTGTTTACATCAGTCGGTTACAAGCTCGCTCGGTGTAACCGCCAACGGTCTCACTTTTTCGAACTCGCATTGGCGGGCCAAATGAATCGTCAAGAATCTCGTATTTCGCGTCGACGAAGCCGTCGCTTCGCGGGCTGAAAAAGCCGCGCGTACATCTCTTTGCTGTGAGGCGCTTGCGCGGTCCGGCCTTGCTCCTCCGTACACCATGATCACCGTACCTACGCACGATTCATGTCGCATTAATGCCACACATTCCCGGACAATTTAATGTAGACACTCGGTGGCCTTGAAGCGCGCTTGCGATGCGTTCAATTGAGGAACGCGGGCGATCACCTGCTTGGAGTTAAAATACATGACGAAGCGCGTTTTGTTGGCCGAGACAGCGTTGACCGGAACAGCCGTACGAGCGGCACTCTTAGTAAGCTTCGGTATGGGCCTAAGTTCATCCGCATGGGCAGCGACTGCCGCGCCAACTGCAGCATTGCCAGCGGCCTCTGATGCGACTGCCGCACAAACCGCTCCAGATCCCGAAGCCTCGGCCGGCAGCCCTGATATCATCGTCACAGGCAGTCGTATTCGTCGTCCAAACCTTGACTCACCCGTTCCCGTCACGACCGTGGGAGGCGACCAATTCTTTCAAACGGGCGCCACCTCGATCGGTGATGTTCTCAATCAGCTGCCAGCGTTGAAAAGCACTTTCAGCCAATCCAACTCCACGCGCTTCCTGGGCAGCTCCGGGCTGAACTTGTTGGATCTGCGCGGCCTCGGAACGCAGCGCACGCTAGTCCTCGTCAACGGGCGGCGACACGTCGCCGGCGATATCCTCAACACCGCGGCGTCCGTCGACACCAACACCATTCCGACTGATCTCATCGAGAGGGTCGATATCGTTACCGGCGGCGACTCCGCCGTCTACGGCTCGGATGCTATCGCCGGGGTCGTGAACTTCGTGCTCAAAGATCATTTTGACGGCGTCCAGCTACGGGGCCAAGGGGGGATCAGTTCCAATTTCGATGCGGGCAATGACTTCGTAAGCGTCCTAGCAGGTAAAAACTTTGCCGAAGGCCGCGGTAATATTGCGCTGAATGTGGAATATGCGCACCAAGAAGATTACTACGCATCCGACCGGCCGTCGTACCAAAAAACCAACGACTTCCAACAGATCAACGCATCCGGTATGGCAGGGGCGCCACAATATGGCTTCTTCAACGATATCCGCAACGGGACTTACTCAAACGCTGGCACGTTTTTGAATTTTGTCAGCGGCAGCAGCTATTCGCCGCTAATATTTCAGCCAAATGCGACTCTAATTCCTCAAACCGGGACGCCGGTAGGGTTGGCACCTGTTCCAAATTACCTCGGCGGCAATGGCGATAATTTTCGCGACGGTCACCAATTTGCGTTCCAGCCAAAGCTAGACCGGTACAGTGTAAACTTGGTCGGGCATTTCGCGGTCAGCAAGGCTTTTGTGCCATTCGTGGAGGCGAGCTATACGCGGACAGATTCATTTGGAAGCGCGTCGGGACCGTTTTTCACGGGCGCGATTGGTGATCAATTCTCAACGGGCAATCCGTATTTGAGCGCCCAAGCAAAGAGCATCATCAATAATTATTACGTCGCCGCGCCCACCGATAACGTAAAATTCAACATGTACAAAAACGCGGTGGATCTAACCAACCGGTCCGAAAAAGCGCGGCGCGAGACTTATCGTATCGTTGCAGGCGTGCGCGGCGATTTCAATGGTAGTTGGCATTATGAGTTGTCAGGAAATTACGGCGCGTTTCGCGAACACACGGAAATCCTGGGCAATATTAATCTCCAGCGGTATCTGTTCGCGATCAATGCCGTTGACCAAGGTCAGTTCACGAGCGGCGTACCCAACGGAAAGGTCATATGCCGAGCAAGTATCGATCCCACAGCTGCGACGACGTACAGCGGTGCGACGCAGGCTTACGCAAACGCACAACTGGCAAACGACGTCGCGCAGTGCGTGCCAATCAATCTTTTCGGTTCGGGCAACGTTACCCCCGCGGCGCGAAATTATCTGCTTCAAAACTCGGCGGCTGACGGCAAGATCACCCAGCTGGTGTTGAGTGGTTTCATCAACGGCGATACCAGCCAGTTTCTGAACCTCCCTGGAGGACCGATCGGTTTCGCGGTCGGCGGCGAATACCGTCGGGAGACAGCGTTTTATCAACAGGATGCTGCGACCGCGTCGGGTATTACGTTCTACAACGCGATCCCGACATTCAACCCTACGTCTTTCGAAGTGAAGGAAGCATACGCCGAGTTAAGACTCCCACTTCTGAAAGATATCCCATTTATACGCGAGCTGACAGTCAGCGGGGCGGGCCGGATCGCAAATTACAAAGGATCGACGGGAACGGTGTATGCCTATAATGGTGGCATTGAATACAGCCCCGTGAACGGTGTGCGGTTGCGCGGAAATTATTCCCGGGCGGTCAGAGCCCCTAACCTGTCAGATCTGTACACACCTCTTGGTCAAAATTATTTCCAGTTTGCCGATCCGTGCGGCACTCGGAGCATAACGCTCGGGTCTCAGTATCGAGCTGCAAACTGTGCAGCAGCCGGTGTGCCCGCGTCTTATGACTATGTCTACAAGTCGACACCTGGATATTTATCGGGTGGCAATCCAAACCTGCGCGCGGAGACATCAGACTCTTACACAATTGGTGGGGTACTGACGCCTCGCTTCTTGCCGGGATTCTCGTTCTCGGCAGATTATTTTCATATCAAGGTCGGGAATGTGATCAGCTCGCCGTCTGCGCAGGGCATAATTAATGCCTGCTATGACCTGCCAACTTTGCAGAACCAGTTTTGCGGCTTGTTCAAGCGCGATACGACGGTCGGTGTCAACGCCGGAGAGTATGTCGCTAACAGTCTAAACGTGACCCCGCTGAACTATGCCAAGCTCGTGAATAGCGGCATCGATTTCGACATTGGCTATCAACGCCAGCTCGGTAGCTTTGCAGCGCTTGCGGTGCAGGCAGTCTACACACTTGCATTGCAGAAAGACAATTATCTGGATCCCACGAATCCAAACTTTCAGGAGCGAGTGCTTTCTACGATCGGACAGCCGCAGAACGCATTCAATGTCGATATATCATTGAAACGAAACGCCCTGACGTTTAGCTATAAATTACGTTATCTTGGCAAGACGACAAACGGTCCGTACGAGTATTATAACTCGGTTCAAGGGCGCGCACCGACCAACCCTTACGCGTACGCTCCTCAGTATCAGTACTACCCGGCAATTACGTATCACAACGTGCGGCTACAGTACGACGTTGAGAAGAGATTCAACGTCTATGCTGGCGTTGACAACGTTTTGGATCAGTTGCCACCATTCGGACTTACGGGAACAGGCGAAGGGAGCGGGACCTATCCTAATGTCGGTCGCTTTTTCTATGTCGGCTTCGTCGCGAAATACTAATGCAAGGGTGTCATGGTAAGGAAACGAAGCCGTGACACCAGAACGTCCACCGAACGGGGCAGTTGATCGGTTCCGATCCGACCTGCGTGACGCTGCCGCGCTCTGCCGACAGAATTTGCCTAACGGACGGCTGGCGCTACTCGCGCTGTGTGAAAACTATCCCAACGACGGCGCCGCATTGAGGTTCTTGGGACGGTGTCTGCGGGAAGCGCTAGAATCAGACGCAGCCGGTGCCATTGAAAACGCTGCCATCGAGGCGTCCTCGCGCACCGAACCTGTTGCAAGTGCAATCCGTTGCCTGATCGACGGGCAACTGCCGCAAGCCGAACAGATCGTCCGCGCACATCTCGCGCACAATCCCCAAGACGTGGCTGCGCTTTGCGTTTTGGCTGATATTGCTAACCGGTCGGGGGTATTGGACCAAGCGGAGTTATTGCTGCGTGAGGCGTCAAACCTGGCGCCGGCGTTTCGTGAGGCGCGGCTTAACCTTGCGCTGATCCTTTCGCGCCGCGGCGCTGCGTTCGAGGCAATTACCCTGCTTGATGATCTGCTGCGCGACGGAGTGGTAGAAAATGCCGCAGGGCTGTTGAAGCTCCACATCCTTGCACAGATTGGTGATTATGTCCGCGCGGCGAAATGGGCCAAAGGCATGCTTGCTGGCAAGCCAAAGGATCCGGCGATCTGGTTAGCCTATGCCCATCTATTGAAGACTTTGGGCCGGGGGGTCGACAGCGAGGCTGCTTACCGCCGGTCATTGTCGCTCGATCCTTCCGTGAGCGAAGCCTGGTGGGGACTTGCAGATCTCAAGAGCGGTGTTCTCGGCGCTTTAGACATCCAAGCTATGCGTCAACGGATCGATGTCATGGAGCCCGACACGGGTAAGGAATATGTCTTGTTCGCGATCGCCCGGGCGTATGAAGATTCCGGCAACATCAGCGCAGCCTATGATGCTTACGCCACGGGGAACGAACTTCGGAGTCTGCAAGAGCCTTATAGTGCCGACGCGACAAGGGACGATGTGGATCGATCAATTGCCTTATTTACCCCCAGTTTCTTCTCGTCTCGCAGCGGCTGGGGGCATCCTTCAACAGAACCAATTTTCATTATCGGAATGCCTCGCGCTGGCTCCACGCTTCTCGAACAGATCCTGGCGAGCCATTCCTCGATCGAGGGCACATCCGAGCTTCCCTACATTCCCATCATCGCTCACCAGATTGCATTGCGATTCCGCCATCGGCACGATATTCGCTATCCCGCAATACTTGCTGATCTGACCGCTGACGATTGTCGTACGCTAGGGGAAGAATACCTTAGTCTGTCCACTATTCACCGGCACACTAAGCGGCCTTATTTTATCGACAAATTGCCGAATAACTGGCTCAACGTCGGCTTAATCAAGTTAATCCTTCCCCGAGCCACGATCATCGATGCACGCCGCGAAGCGCAACCGTGCTGCTTGTCAAATTACAAGCAGCTCTTTGCCAAAGGCCAGGAGTTTTCGTATTCGCTGTCCGATCTCGGTAAATATTATCGTCATTACACGCGTTACATGGACCATTTTGCTGCCGTCGCACCGTCTTCGATTCGCCGTCTTGATCACGAGGCGCTGGTCACGGAACCAGCGCGCGAGATTAGTGCGCTGCTCCGATATATCGGTATTGATTTCGAAACTTCCTGCCTTTCGCCAGAAAAAAATGAACGAGCTGTCCGAACGGCGAGTGCGCAGCAGGTTCGACGCCCGATATCAACCGAGGGACTGGATAAATGGCGCTCTTTCTTGCCTTACTTGGCGCCGCTGCAGTCGGCACTTGAGCAATAGATGCGGATCACAGGTCGCTAACATCGCAGGAGGACCGAATTGTCAAATTGGATTGGCTGCGGGAGCGACACCGGCGGCACGGAAAAATGGAGTATCGGTTTTCCCAGCGATAACAGCTAGTCGCGTAGCCCGGTCCGCCCCCTTCCGTCTCCATCAGGCTCCGCGTGGCGCGCTTAATGCGCACCACTGACCCGAAGCCGAGCGCACGCAGGACGGCAGCTGGCCCGTTTTTTCCAATACCAGACTGCACGGCGCAGCTTTCACTGCGCCGCTACTGTTCCTCAATTACCGGCACCGCGCATCAGTGCTATCGACAGCGCTCCCCACCGCGCCGCCACCAATCGCGCCCAAGACCGTCCCAAGTGTCTTCGACCCGCCAGGTGCAAGGACATTACCCAGCAAACCACCGACAATCCCACCGACGACGAGACCAGTCGTCCCGTCCGAACGCCGGCAATAATACTGGCCGTTCTCGCCGCGATAAACACGGTCATTGCTACTCAGGCGGTGCTCCCGGTAATAAGGTCGGTCACGGTAGTAGCGATCGGCATAATAACCGTTATATGCAGGGTCCGGCCTGTCGTAATCGTACTGGCGATATCGCCGCCAGCCATTGTCGGAAGCATAGCCGGGTCGATCCGCGTCATAGTTACTGCACGCTGCTAGCGCTGTTGCCGCGGTAAGCACGGCCAGAATCGATTTACGCATTTCCTATTCCTCGTCTCATCCCGCATCTGTAACAATGTTCACGAGTGCAGAAAGTTTCAGCACGGCGGTAATTGTCGTCGCCTGGTTTTCGTCAAAACCGAGGCGCTTGCGATTCGCTTGGTCGAGGAAAAGCCAACGTCGAGCATGTAGGGACCGCTCACGCCGCAGCTATTTGGACCCGCTGAGTTGAGCGGTGTACCGTGGCCATGCCCGCGATCGTGTACGAGCTGGGCACCTCCAAAAACCCCTCGTCAAAACGACTTTGATCTGATTCAACGGTCTCCATTGGGAGGCGGTTGTGAAGCAGGCTGGTTTGTTCGGTTTATCAGATCATTTGAAGCGGCTGTCGGCGAACGGTGATCCGCTGGAGACGTTGGGTCGGATTGTTGATTTTGAAGGCTTCCGGCTGATCCTCAACAATGCGCTTGCATATTCGGATGGCGTGAAGGG
>JANXSN010000048.1 GCA_025352685.1 Sphingomonadales bacterium | reverse complement strand
GCCGCACTTTGCGACGCTCCAACACGGAGATCACCATGACCGATCAAATCGAAGCACCATGCTCGGCAAAGGCGCACAAGATCACCAAGGCTGCCATCGTCAGCAAGCTCCTGGCGCGCCCGCGCGGCGCGTCACTCGGCGACATCACTGCTGCGACTGGCTGGCAGGCGCACAGCATCCGCGCCTTTCTAACCGGCCTGCGCAAAAAGGGTGTCAACCTCGAGCGTGATCAGCGCCGCGATGGCGCAACCGGCTATCGGATCGTCAAACCCGGTGAGGTGACGGCGATCGTCGACGGAGCAACGACAGATGGTTGAGCGAAAGGATCGGCTCGCTGGGCTGGCGACAATGTCGCCGGCACAGCTTCGGGCCGAGTGGCGTCGGCTGGTGCGCCAGTCGCCGCCACCCGTCTCGCCCGACCTGCTTCGGCGCGAGATCGCGTACAGACTGCAGGAGGCAGTGAGCGGCGGACTGACGCGCCAAGTCGCACGCGACCTTGCTGAGATCCGCAAGCGGATTGTACAGGGGAGCTCGCCGCTGCCCTCAACGGCGATGCGGCTCAAGCCGGGCACCCGGTTACTGCGGACATGGCGCGGCAAGACATACACGGTGCTCGTCGGCGACACCGGGTTTCTGTTCAACGACCGGCTGTTTCCGTCGCTAAGCCCAATCGCGCAGGAGATTACCGGCACCCCGTGGTCGGGACCGCGCTTCTTCGGGTTGCTGCGCAAGCGGGTCACAAAGGATATGAGCGAGGCCGACAATGGCTGACCCAGTCCGCTGTGCGATCTACACCCGTAAATCTACCGAGGAAGGGCTTGAGCAGGAGTTCAACAGCCTTGATGCGCAGCGTGAGGCCTGCGCCGCCTACATTCTCAGTCAAAAGCACGAGGGATGGTCTGCCAACGCCGAAATCTATGATGATGGCGGTTACTCAGGCGGCAACATGCAGCGGCCGGGCCTTGTCCGACTCATGGCTGATGTGGCTGCGGGGAAGGTCAACGTCATCGTGGTGTACAAGGTTGACCGGCTGACCCGCAGCCTTGCCGACTTTGCCCGCATCGTCGATGTGCTCGATGCCGCTGGTGCCAGCTTCGTGTCAGTAACCCAGTCGTTTAATACAACGACCAGCATGGGGCGGCTTACGCTGAACGTCCTGCTGTCATTCGCGCAGTTCGAGCGTGAGGTCACCGGCGAGCGTATTAGGGACAAGATTGCGGCGTCGAAGCGCAAGGGCATGTGGATGGGCGGTCCGGTCCCGCTTGGCTATGACGTGGTCGACCGTAAACTGATCGTAAATGAGGACGAGGCTGCGCACGTCCGCCATATCATGAACCGCTACCTCGAAGCGGGTTCGGTCCGCTCAATCGTCGACGAGCTGGCTTCTGCCGGTTTTCGGACCAAGGTCAGACCGCTGCGCAATGGGACCAGCATGGGCGGCGTCGCGTTCAGCCGGGGAGGGCTGTTCCACCTGCTGTCGAACCGAGTCTACGTCGGCGAGGTTCATCACAAGGGTGCGACCTACGATGGCGCGCACAACGCGATCGTCGACCGGGAGCTCTGGGACCGCGTGCAGGCTGCGCTTGCCGACAAGGCGCCAGCGCGAACGCGCCGCGCAAATATCCGCCATCCAAGCATTCTGGCCGGCCTCGTACATGACGGTCACGGTCGCAAGATGACGCCGAGCCATGCGGTGAAGCAGGCAAAGCGCTATCGATATTACATGACCCGCGACCGCCAGCCCGAAACGCCAGCAGTATGGCGTGTGCCCGCTCACGATCTGGAGCAGCTGGTCATCGCGCGGCTCTGCCGCCACCTCGTTGAAGACAAAAGCATCAACGGCGAACAGTCGCTCGACGCGCATGACGATGCCGAACGCGACAACACGTCACTGGCATCGAGATTGATGGACGGCTCCGAGATCGAGCGCGCGGACATTATTCAAGAGCTGGTCGAACGGATCGATATTCGACGCGAGTGCGTCGAACTCACGCTGCTGACCAGGGGAGACGGGCATAAGCATCTCTTGACCGCTGCAGCGACGCTCGTGCGATCCGGGCTGCATACCCGCCTGGTTCCGCCGGGCGTCCAGAGCGCTGGTAGCCAAGCCCCT
>JANXSN010000040.1 GCA_025352685.1 Sphingomonadales bacterium | reverse complement strand
CGAAACCCCCAGCGTACGCGCTGCCACCGACAGCTTCTCGCCGCCACGCACCAATCGTACAGCCTCCTGTTTGAACTCAAGCGTATATAGCGCCCGCACGCCGTCTTTCATTCCTGATACCCCTTCGGTGGTCTGATCCTACCAGCCAAGGGAGACGCTACGCGCGGGCAAGGTCATGCCGATTTGGCTGGGTCTGCATCGCGCCCATTGGTTCGCTTCCCAGCGCGCCGATTGTTTAGGGGCGATTAGCGCCGGCTTCTCCGGCCGTTGATAATGAAAAGGGTTATGCCCGCAAGCGCCGACACGCTGTTGACCCGACCTCTACACATGCTACCAAGCGGTATAACGAAAATAAGAAGTGGGAGAGTGTCGATGGTTACGGCCTCACAGGTCATTCTGACGGCAACTGAGCGAGTCACACTTGGCGTTCCGGCCGCAGAAGCGATTTCGCAGGAAGCGGCGAGCCGCGGCGCGGACCGGGTATTCATTCTAGCCAGCAGATTCCTCAACCGCCAAACTGATGAAATCCGCCGGATCGAAGCGGCGCTGGGCCCACGCCATGCCGCGACGCATGACGGCATTCAGCCCCACGCGCCGCGCAGCGATGTTCTGGCTGCTGCGGTCAGCGCGCGCGAGGCGAAGGCTGATCTTGTCGTCACGGTCGGCGGCGGTTCGGTAACTGATGCAGGCAAGATCCTGCTGATCTGCCTCAAGCATAACATAACAAAGGTCGCCCAGTTCGACGACTATCGTGTGCGGGTGGACGAGGAGGGCAACATGGTACTGCCCGATTTCGCCGGGCCTGATGTGCGCGCGATCTGCGTGCCCACGACGCTCTCGGGCGGCGAGTTCAATCCACTTTCGGGCGCGACGGACGAAGAAATCAAGCTTAAGCAGGCCTATACCCAGCGCGAGATGGTGCCGATTTGCGTCGTGCTTGATCCAGCAATCACCGTGCACACGCCGGAATGGCTCTGGCTCTCTACGGGAGTGCGCGCGGTCGATCACGCGACTGAGACGCTGGGTTCGTTCCTTTCCAATGACTTCTGCGACGGAATCGCCGACAGCGCCTTGCGGCTGCTCGCGGTCGGGCTCCCGGCGGTCAAGGCGGATCCCACCGATCTCGCTGCGCGACTGAAATGCCAGATTGGCGCTTGGCAGTCGATGATCCCGATCATCGGCGGCGTGCCGATGGGGGCGAGCCATGCCATTGGGCATGTGCTTGGCGGCACCTGCGATGTGCCCCACGGCCACACCTCCTGCGTGATGTTGCCCTATGTCCAAGCGTACAACCTTTCTGTCAATGCCGAGCGGCAGAAGCGCATCAGTGCCTGCCTCGGCGATCCGTCGCGCCCGGCCTCAGAACTTCTCGACGCGTTGATCCGCGTGCTCGGTATGCCCCGAAGCCTTCGCGAGGTGGGCGTGCGCGAGGACCAGCTTAAGCTCGTTTCGGAGTACACCCTCGAGGATATCTGGGGCCGGACCAACCCACGCGCGATCAAGACCGCAGCGGACGTCATGGAAATCTTGCGGACTGCGATGGGGTGATGCACCAGAACGCCGAAGCCAACGATCTTGCGGAGATCATGGACAAAACGAAAAAGAAGCGCGCTGGTTCTCAGCTCAAGGACGAGATTACCGCCTACAAGCGTCGCCGCATACTCGAGGAGGCGAGCCACTTTTTCTTTGCCAGCGGCTATGAGGCGACGACGCTGGATTCGATAGCCGAGCAGCTAAACGTTACCAAGCCGTTCATCTACTCTTACTACAAGAACAAGGGTGAGTTGCTCTACGAGATCTGCCAGACGGGCATCCAGCTTTCGCTGACTGCGCTGGAAGAAGCGCTGGCGGTGGAGGGGACCCCGACTGAGCAGCTCAAAATCTTGGTGGAACGCGTCGCGCGGATTATCATCGAAAATCAACGCTACATCAGCGTCTATCTACGCGAGGAGAAGTGCCTCCTGCCCGAGGATGCGCGCCGCATCCGCAATCTGCGTCACACTTTCGACACGAAGCTCAGCGCGCTCCTCGAAAAGGGCAAGCAGACCGGTGAGTTTGAGCTGGCGCAGCCTTCGCGCACTGCGATCTGGGTCAGCGGTCTGCTTAGCTGGATAGCGCTGTGGTATAACGATGGCGGACACTGGTCGGCGACCGAGGTGGTGATGGACGCGATCACCATGGTCCAGAAGATGGTCCAGCCGGCAAGAGGCGTCCATGGCTGAGGCTCCTGTCCATGCCGATCCACGCGTGCTCGACCGGCGCACTTGTGTGCTACGCTATCTCGTCGACGATTTCGCTGCTTCTCAACCGGATGCGCTCTACGCGGTGTTTGAGGAGGGCGGGTGCTGGACGTACGCCGCTCTGCGCGATCTTGTCGTGCGCAAGGCGGCAGGGCTGCAGAAGCTGGGCGTGGCACGCGGCGATCATGTCGCGGTGTGGCTGCCCAACGGGCGTGAGGCACTGATCACGTTTTATGCAATCAACTATCTTGGCGCTGTCTTTGTGCCCTTCAACACCGCCTATCGCGGGTCGTTACTTGAGCATGTGCTAGCCAATTCTGACGCCCGGGTGCTTGTCGCCCATGGCGGGCTGCTGGACCGGCTGGTGGGGATCGATACTGCAGCGGTCGAGACGATCGTCACGCTGGGCGAGGGGCCTGAGGACAGCGGTTTAGTACGGCACGATTTCGCAAGTGTGACAGGCGAGGAAGCTGAGCTTGCCCCTCTCGTCAGCCCTATCGAGCCATGGGACACGCAGTCGATCATCTACACCTCGGGCACCACGGGTCCTTCGAAGGGCGTGGTTTCTTCCTACCTCCATCTCTACACCAATGCGGGGCCAGAAAGTTGGCATTTCGTAACCGGCGAGGACCGCTTCCTCGTCAACATGCCGGTGTTCCATATCGGCGGCCTCGGCATTCCTTTCGTGATGCTGGCTCGCGGCGGCTCGATCGCGCTCATGGAAAACTTCTCGACCGACACGTTCTGGGATTTCGTGCGGCGTACCCAGTGCACCGTGATCTTCCTTTTGGGCGTGATGGCGACCTTCCTGATTAAGCGCCGGCCTGATGCGGGTGACCGCGACCACAACGTGCGCAAAGCCTTCATGGTACCGTTAACTGACGCCGCGGGCCCCTTCCAGCAGCGCTTCGGCATCGATGTGTTCACGATCTTCAACATGACCGAGATTTGCTCGCCAATCGTCTCGGAGGCGAATCCGGTCAAACTCGGCACCTGCGGCCATGCCCGCGCCGGAGTTGAAGTGCGGCTGGTCGACGCGAATGACTGCGAGGTGCCAGTAGGCACGGTGGGCGAGATGATCGTGCGCACTGACCGCCCCTGGGCGATGAACAGCGGTTATCATAAGAATCCGGAGGCGACCGCCCGCGCTTGGCGCAACGGCTGGTTCCATACCGGCGATGCGTTTCGCCGCGATGGGGATGGCTATTTCTTCTTCGTCGACCGGGTGAAGGACGCGATTCGCCGACGCGGCGAGAACATCTCCTCATTCGAGGTGGAAAGCGAGGTCATTGCCTATACCGATGTGCGCGAGGCGGCGGTGATAGGCGTCCCCAGCGAGTATTCGGAGGACGAGGTCATGGCTGTGATCGCACCTGTTCCGGGCGCGGTGATCGATCCCGTCGCGCTGACCGAGTTCCTAGCCGCGCGCTTGCCGTACTTCATGGTGCCGCGCTACATCAGAGTGCTGCCCGAACTGCCCAAGACCCCAACGGCCAAAGTGATCAAAGCTGAACTGCGCGGGGAGGGCATCACCGCCGATACCTGGGATCGGGAGGCGGCCGGGATCAAGCTAAGGAAAGAGCGCCTATAAACGGTCGGGGAGGGGGGCTCCCCGACCAGGTGCCACGCTATTAAAAGTTCACCCCGAACGTCACGCCATAGTTGCGCGGTGGCGCGACCGAGCCGACGCGGACGCTGCTGAACAGCGGCGCAGTAATGATGTTGTTAGTGATCACCAATTCGTTGGTCAGGTTGCGGCCCCAGACATCGACCGACCACCTGTCATTGGCACTCGTGAATTTGAGACCCGCATTGACCAGCGCATAGGCACCTTGCGTTGCGTCGGCGTTGTTGAACTCCGTGAAAAACACACGGTCCTGCCAGTTGACCTCCGCGCGGGCATTGAGCTTACCCGACGAACCCACCGGAATGTCGTAGTTCGCTCCCGCACGGAACGAGAACTCAGGCGCGTTGGAAAGCTTCTTGCCGGCCAGATCGACCTGCGCGAAGCCCTGGCGATAGTCGCCGCTAGTGAACTTGCGGTATTTGGCATTGAGGTAGGTGCCGAAGAGTTCAAGCGTCAGGCCCGGCACTGGCTTGGCGCGCAGTTCCGCTTCAAGGCCATAGTTTCGTGCCGATGCGGCATTGACCGTGGTGACCACGCTGCTCGCATCGACGAAGCCCACCTGAAGGTCGGTATAGTCCATATAAAACGCGGCGAGATTGGCCTGCAGCTTGCGGTCCGCCGTTGCGGTCTTGACGCCGAGCTCATAGCTCCACACATATTCAGGGTTGATTACATCGTTGCGTGAGCCGACGTTGATTACGCCTGATTTGAAGCCGCGCGTGACCGAGGCATAAAGCAGCGTGGCATCGTTGGTCTGATAGTTGAGCGTGATCGTTGGGGTAAAGGCGTCCCAGCTCTTGGCCTTGTCGGTATTGACGCCGCCGAGGAAATCAAACGTGCCGACGCCCTTGCGCCTTTCGTGGCTGAAGCGCCCGCCAGCGGTCAGCTTGAGCTTGTCGGAGAAAGCGTAGCTGCCCTGCGCATAGAAGCCGTAGGCATCTATCGTGACCGTGCCAAACTGCAAGTAGTTCGCCGCGTCGAACGCATTGTCTGGCGTGGCTGGGGGCACCTGGCCGGCGAGCTTGAGCAGCACGGCAAGGTTCGTCAGCGGCACACGCACGCTTCCGAACAGGTCCTCGTGGAAATACATCGCGCCGATCAGAGCATCGAACCTGTCGCTCTTGTAAGTGCCGACGAATTCCTGGCTGAAGGTCTTGCTGCGCTCGTCGTAGTTGTTCTGCCCAAACATGTTGGCGTTCGAAGCGTCAAGGTCGTCGCGGTTGAAACGCACGAAATTGTGGTACGACGTGATCGACTTCACGTCCCAGTCACCGGGCGTCCAATCGATCGTGCCGGTAAAACTGAAACCGTGACGCTGGTTAAGCGGCTCCTGGTCTGAGTAGATGTCGCGGATGTTTGCGGTCTTGCCGGCTGCTGCGGCCACGGTGAACAGCGATTGCCCACCGATCAGCGAGCCGAGGAAGTTCTCTGGTCGAACCGTCGGGCCGAAATAGTGAAATGCGTAGTTGCTGTCGTCCTCATGGAAATATTCGCCTGAAACGAGGATTTCGAGTTCGTCAGATGGTTTGGCCAGAATTGTGCCGCGGAAGGCGTAGGCATCGCGGTTATCGATGGCTTTGCCGGTGAACTCGTTGATGCCATAGCCGTCGCGGCGATCGTACTTGCCCGCGATGCGCACCATAAGTTTATCGCCCGAAATCGGACCGCCCACCGCGCCTTCGACGGCGACGGCGTTGTAGTTGCCGTAGCTTGCACGCACATAGCCATCGAGATGGTCGGCCGGACGCTTGGTGATGAGGTTGATCGCACCTGCCGTAGCGCCGCGGCCATAGAGTGTGCCCTGCGGCCCGCGCAGTACTTCGACCCGCTCCAGATCGTAAAAGCCGGAAAGCTGCGCCGCGGGTCTTGCTATCTGTGCACCGTCCTGCAGGAAGGCGACGCCACCGTCCGCGCCGAGGTCGATGCTGGTTAGGCCAATGCCGCGGATGAAGATACGATTCACACCGAACTGGTCGCCCACCGAAAGGTTGGGAATCGCGGTGGCGAGCGAGGCGACATCCTTGACCCCGCCGACACCGAGGTCCGCCGCCAAGACGGCCGACACCGATGCGGGTACCTTAGAAAGCGATTCCGAACTCCGCGTCGCAGTCACCACAATATCGGTGAGACCGTCTACAGGTGCGACGGCTTTCTCCGCCATCGCCCCCGTTGGACCCAGCGCTACGCCCACGAGCAAAATACCCAGCGCAGCGGAGCGGCCAACCGGCCATTGGCCGATGCGGCCCATTGAGATTGCGCCGAATGCCCAAGGTTGCGTGCGCACCATGATCTCTCCCCCAATCTTGCCGCAGCATCTAACTGCGTGCATTTTTATCTACTAGCGCGTAGCTAACTACCAACCTAAGTAGAATGCAAGAGATTTTGAGGGAGCCGGGCTTGCACACGTTGAATCCGGAACCTGTTGCCCAGCACGCCACCGGCCGCTCGCTTCCCACCGCCGATCTGCAGGCTCTGCGATCTGCGCTGGCTGAGGCTGATCCCGCGACCTTGTTGCTTGTACTTGCGCAGATCACCGGCGACCGCGCGCTGCTTGAAGAAGCCCGGCCCTACATCACAGGACCGATGAACTATCATGAGGCGATGCCTGAGTCGCTGCGCGCCAAAATCCGCATGCAGCTCGAGGCCGCACTGGTGGAGCACGCGCGCACCGGGCGCGCGTTGCCGCCGCTGCCCGAAGGTGATTTCTTGCAGCAGATGCTCACCACCGCGGTCGGCGAGCATGTGAGCGCAGATTATGTCGCCATGATGCGCGAGGATCTCGAAGCCGCCGAGCCCGATCCTCGCGGCTTGATCTGGCGCCGGCGCCCTTCCGCGTCTGTGCTAGAGACATTTCCGGTCGTGATAATCGGGGCGGGCATGTCGGGCGTCTGCGCCGCCATCAGGCTCAGCCAGGCGGGTATACCTTTCACGATCATCGAGAAGAACCCGGCGGTCGGCGGCAGCTGGTATGAGAATTTCTATCCTGGCTGCGGAGTCGATACCCCCAACCATTTCTATTCCTACTCGTTCGAACTCAACCACGAATGGTCGCACTTCTTCGCCAAGCGCGACGAACTCTGGGCCTATTTCGAGCGCGCGACCGAGAAATACGGCATTCGCCAGCACATCGTGTTCGAGACCGAGGTCACTTCGGCTGTCTACGACGAGGCCGCGAGCACCTGGGATGTCGCTGCGCGCGATGCCGGCGGGAGGGTGCGGCACCTAGCGGCGCGGGCGGTGATCTCGGCGGTCGGCGTGCTCAACCGGCCCAAGCTGCCCGAGATCCCGGGGCGTGAGAGCTTCGCGGGTACCGCGCTGCACACCGCGCAGTGGCAGGAAGGGCTCAACCTTGCGGGCAAGCGCGTCGTGATGATCGGCACCGGCGCGTCAGGGCAGCAGGTGGGCCCCACGATCGCGCCTGATGTCGCCAAGCTCACGATCCTGCAGCGTTCGGCCCACTGGGTCGTGCCCAACCCCAACTATTTCGCTGAAGTATCCGAAGGCATGAAATGGGCGCTCGCCCATATTCCGTTCTTTGCGCGCTGGTATCGATTTCAGCTTTTCTGGGCCTTTGCCGATGGGCTCCACGCCTCGCTGCAGGTCGATCCAAATTGGGATGACGGCGGGCGCTCGATTAATCAGGTCAACGCGCGCCATCGCCATTTTATGGAACGCTACCTCCGCTCCAAGCTGGGTGGCAACGAGGCGCTGATCGCCAAGTGCACACCGACCTATCCACCTTATGGCAAGCGCATCCTGATCGACAACAATTGGTTCGAGATGCTGCAACGGCCCAATGTCGATCTGGTGACGAGCCGCATCGCGCGGATCGTGTCCGAAGGCGTAGTGATGGATGACGGCACGCTGATTGAGGCCGATGTCATTATCTACGCCACCGGGTTCCAAGCCAGTAAGATGCTCGCCCCTATGCGTATCACCGGCGTGGGCGGGCGTGACCTGCACGAGATTTGGGGCCCCAACGACGCCACCGCCTACCAGGGCACGATGGTGCCAGGATTTCCCAACTTCTTCACGCTGATGGGCCCGAACACCGGCCTCGCTCACGGCGGCAACGTCATCTTCATCACCGAATGCCAGCTGCGCCTGATCCTCACCTGCCTGCGCGAAGTGATCGAAACCGGGACCGGCGCGATCGACGTACGGCAGGAAGCGCACGACGCCTATGTAGCGGATGTCGATCATCTCCATGCCAACATGGTCTGGACCCATAAGGGCCTTACCAACTGGTATCGTAACGATGACGGACGCGTCTTTGCGCTGTTGCCTTACCGGTTGGTCGAGTACTGGAAGATGACGAGTTCCTTCAAGGCGGGGGACTTCATCCTGACATGAGCGCGATCGCGCTTGCTGGCTGACGGACCACTCGGGCACGCGCGGCCCGCAGTTTGCGGGTGTACTGGCAAGGTCCTGTACCAATTTCGCTGAGCGTAAGGAAGTAGGCGCCAGTGTATGCATCACGCAACATGGCTACACGGTGGTCGATCTTTGGAGACACCGTTAGGTCAAATACGGTGGAGTCATGGACTCGTGATACTGTCTCGATCATTTATACTTGCACCAAGGCGGCGACGTTGTGCCGACACACGCTGGTCGGCGATATATGCCCCGAGTTTGGCAGTGTCGGCAAGGAAGCGACCACGCTCCCAATGATGTTGGCGCATACCTCGCCCGTCCCGCATCTGGCCGACACTGCCTAAATGGAGTGCGCCACGTACAACTAAGGTCAGGACCGGTTGGTCTGGGTGTCGAGATCTGATTGAGGCTCTGCGGGGAGACTGATCATGAGCGACCTGTATTGGCTGACGGACGAGCAGATGGCACGGCGTCAGCTTTTCTTTCGCAGAAGTCATGGCCGACCGCGGGTGGATGATCGGTGGGTGCTGAGCGGCATTATTTTTGTCAATCGTAGCGGTTTGCGGTGGCGGGATGCGCTGCGGGACTATGGTCTGGCAAAGACGCTCTGCAACCGGTGGAAGCGATGGAGCGGCAGTCTTGCTGGATGGTCTGCCTAAAGCAGACTGGCTACTGGGCGACCGCGGCTACGATGCCGACTGGTTCCGCGATGCCCTCGAGGAGAAGGCGAGGGACTGTCAGAAATTTCGTGTGCGGGCGGGCGTTTGAACATTACGCCTGCATGGCTTTGATGAAGCGCTCGCCGAAGATTACGGCGAACTTAGAGGTGGTTCGGGAAAACTGAACACGGCGATAAGTGGAATATCTGCCTGATAGCGATCAAGATGGTCGCGAACAGGAGACACGATGAGCAAGAGACCACGCCGGAACCACAGCCCGGCCTTCAAAGCAAAAGTTGCGC
>JANXSN010000003.1 GCA_025352685.1 Sphingomonadales bacterium | reverse complement strand
CGTCGATGATCGTAAGGATGCAGAACTTGCGACCGTCATGGGTGCGGCCCTCGACGAAGTCATAAGCCCAGACGTGACCGGGATATTCTGGGCAAACCCGGATGCATGACCCGTCGTTCAACCACAGCCGACCCCGCCTCGGTCAGTTCGATCCCGCGCCCCACACGGTGAAACAGGGCGACGCCATGCCGCGCCTCCAGCGCCGCGACCGCGCCTGATGCTGCCAATTGTGTGACATTCAGCGCCTAGGCGGCGCGGGTGACATGCTCCCGCTCGCCGACGGCAACGAAAATACAAAGTTCGTCAAGGGTCATTGCGATCTCCTGGAGCGATCAATGCGCCGATCAGATCAATCTATCCAACAGATTGTATTGATTGTTCCGATCGTATTTCCACATACATTGGCGCACTCACCAACATGTCTGCGATGCTACGACGTGCGCCGCTCGATCGCTTATTCCGCGCGTTGATGTGATCAAGTGTTGTCCACGCGCACAGACCAATCCCCTTTTTCGATTGGAATGAAAGAAACGATCGGTTGGACCGATTATCATTTTCGGGCCATTTTGCTCGTACGACATGGCGCTCTTTCGTGCCGTACCAGTCACGGAGACGAATAATGGCTACGCAGGTCCAATATTTCTACGACGAAGTCGAGTGCCACGGGTACATGACGCCGAGCCCGACGCTCACTCTTGTTCAGGACGCAGGCAATTACGACGAGTTGGAGCGCACTGCGCCGGGTGTCGTCTCGCGGGGGCGTCCACAAGAATGTGCTGTTGAGCCTAATCGGTCTCTATGCCGCGATGCTGACGAGCTTCTGGGCGATCTTTGCCCGCGACACCGCGACTGCGATGGCCTTGACGATCGTGGCGGTGTTAACGATTATCTATTTCGGCCTGATCGTCGGCAGCATACTGCTGGCCGACACCGCGGTCCCGAACGAGCGCCAGCGCAGCTTTGCGGCATTTCTGAGCGGCCGTGTCGAAATCCTGACACGAATAGTGACGGGCAAAGAGGTCGTGCTCCAGATGCTGTTCCTCCCCGCCCGCATAGTGGTGCCCGCCACCTCAGTTGGTATTATCGCCCGTGTCTCGCAGGGAGGTTAATCGCATGAAGAAGCGGTGGGCGGCATTGGCCGCCGGACCGATCCTCGCCTCGACCTGCGCCGCGGCGCAGGTGAACGGCTTCGCCGAGGCGATGCGCGGATCGATGGAGCGGATGCATGCTGCGATGATGGTCGCGCCGAGAGGCGACCCCGATCGTGACTTCGCCGCGATGATGATCCCGCACCATCAAGGCGCGGTAGATATGGCCGAGGCCGAACTGAAATACGGCAAGAACGAACGCCTCCGCCGCCTGGCGCAGGGTATCATCGTCGAGCAGCGCCAGGAGATCATGGTGATGCAGGGCGTCCTCGCCGAAAAGAATGGCACGCTGCCAAGCGATCAAACCCCGATGGGAGACATGAAATGAAGCGCCTGATCCTGATAGCGCTCGCCATCGCCGCGCCTGCGGCAGCCCAGCAAGTGCCGGACGCACAACCCAACATCTCGGTCAGCAGCAAGGACCGGTTCTACACCTCGGACCAATTCTCCAACACCGTGTCGGTGATCGACCCGGCGACCAACACCTTGCTCGGGGTCATCAAGCTCGGCGACCAGACGCCCGCTAATCTCAGCCCGCTCTATAAGGGGCAGTTGCTGGTCCACGGCATGGGCTTCTCGCCGGATCACAAGACCCTGGCGGTGATCGCGATCGGATCGAACTCGGTGACGTTCGTCGACACCGCTACCAATACGGTGAAGCACACCACCTATGTCGGACGCAGCCCGCACGAGGCGTTCTTCCGCCCAGACGGCAAGGAGGTTTGGGTCAGCATTCGCGGCGAGGACTACATCGCCGTGCTCGACGGCACGACCTACAAGGAAACCGGCCGCATCACGGTGCCCAACGGGCCGGGCATGACGATTTTCTCGCCCGACGGAAAATATGGCTATGTCTGCTCTAGCTTCTCGCCCGAGACGGTTGTGATCGACACCGCATCGAAACAGATCGTCGGTCGCGTTAAACAGGCTAGCCCGTTCTGCCCCGATATCGCAGCGACTCCGGACGGCAAGCAGGTCTGGCTGACGCTGAAGGACGTGGGCAAGACGATGGTATTCGACGCGAAGCCGCCGTTCGTCGTGCTCAGGACGATCGATACCGGACCGATCACCAACCATGTCAATATCGTCCGCAATAAGAACGGTCAGTTCGCCTATGTGACGGTGGGCACCGAAAATATCGTCAAGGTGTTCCGCACCAGCGACTTCGCGCAGGTCGCGAGGATCCCGGTCGGCGCCCTGCCGCATGGTCTGTGGCCGTCGGGCGATGGCACGCGCCTTTATGTCGGACTGGAAAACGCCGATGCCGTCGCCGCAATCGACACACTGACCAACAAAGTCACCGCGACGATCCCCATTGGTCAGGGCCCACAAGGCGTCGCCTATGTTCCCGGGGCTGTGCCGAACGGTAACGGCGTGGCCAACCTCGCGCCGCTGGCCGAAGCTGGGAAGAAAGTGCAGTTGACACTTAAAGGCACTGGCCAGAGCCAAGTGACCTTGTTCGATCAGGGCCAGGTCCAGATCCTTCAAGCGGCGGTCGCGGGGCTTGCTCCCAAGATGCCGTTCGTCCTTGGCCTCTCGTCCAGTCCCGACGGTAAGGGTCCGATCCAACCGCTCGCCAAGTTCATGACCAACCCCGCCGGCAGCGCAATCGTTAACGCGATTGGACCCCTGCGACAGCTCGTGTCCGACGCCGGACCCGATCAGCGGCGCTTTCTGGTCATTGCCTCCGGTGATCCGGTGGCGCCGGGGCCAGTCGTGCAGGTGCAGGAATAGGGCCGGCCTACGCCTCGCCAAACAGCTGGCGCTGTGCCTTTTCGATCTCCTCGGCGTAGCGCCGGCGGACATATGACTCCGACAGGATGCCGAGAACGTGGCAGTCGCCGTCGAGCACAGCGAGTTCGTCGGCGCCCGATGCGTCGAAGCGCGTCATCACTGCGGCAATGTCCATGCCGGGGGTCAGCGCGGCATCGACATTGATCGCGATCTCAGACACAGGCATCGCCGGATCAAGTCCTTCGGCATAGGCAGCCGGAATCTGGGCTATCCCCGCATACTGCCCGCCATCGTCGATCAGTACGACCCGGCTCGTCGCTCCGAGCGGGAAACGGCGGCGAAACTCACCGACCAGCATCGCCGCGGGTGTCGCCCGGGTTTCGCGTCGCATCATCCGGCCGGCCGTCAGCATGCGGACCCAACCGATGTCGCGCGCACTCTTGATCGTCTCGCCGCGCAGATGAAGCCGCCAGGTCGAGAAGCTGTAGCCGAACGTTTCTCGCACCACGGTCGACGATATCAGGGACGCTGCGAGGACCGCGCCGGTCAGCGAGAAATCGTGCGTTGCTTCCAGCACCAGCATCGACATCGTCATCGGGCCGCCGACAACCGCTACCGCTAGCGCAGCCATGCCGACCAAGGCTGCATTGCGCGGGTCTACCACGACAATGCCGACTGCTTCGTAAAGCACCCCGGCGAAGAGATGTCCGACCAGCGTACCGATAAATAGGGATGCAAAGAACAACCCGCCGCGAAAACCGAACCCCAGGGACACGATCGAAGCGACGCATTTCGCGATCAGGATCGTCGAGATGAACCCCAATGACGCACCGATCGCAAGATCTGTGTGCAGCGCGCCGTGCCCCGCCGACAGAACTTGCGGCGACCAATAAGCGATCGGCACCAGCAGTACACCGCCGATCAACGGACGGCTCCAATCAGGCAGCTTCAATCGCCGCACCCCAGCCTCGACCAACGCGACCGCGCGCATCAGCACGATCCCGATTCCCGCGCAAAGTAAGCCGAGTACGGCGTAAACCAAATAATGGTGCGTCTCGGTCGGCGTTCCGGCCGCGGCATCGATGACATAGGGCTGCACGCCGAACGCCTGTGACACGAAGACAGCGGTGATCCCTGCTGCCGCAACCGGCGCGATGGCCGACGGCGTGTAAGCGCCGATCACAATCTCGAAGGCGTAAAATGTGCCCGCCAACGGCGCGCCGAACGCCGCGGCGATCGCCGCTCCCGCGCCTGCGCCGACGAGATTGCGCAGATCGGCGCGTCGCAACCTTAGCGCACCGCCCGCGAGCGAAGCGATCGCGCCGCCGATCTGAGCATAAGCGGCCTCAAGCCCAACGGAAGCTCCGAAGCCGTTGGACACCACAGTTTGCCCCGCAATCACCATACTGTCGGGCATCGACATGCGGCCGCCGTGCAGCGCGTTCGCTTCGACCGCATCGACCAGTCGCCGCTTCCGCGCTCGTGTCGCCCATGAGAAAGCGACAAGCGCGGCACCGCCCAACGGCAAAGCGAGCAATGTCGTGATTGAGAGTGCTGGCATCGCGCTCAATCGGACGTCATGCGGCAACGCGAACAGCCAGTGTTGCAGCGTCCGCGCGATCGCGCCCAACAGGACGCTCGACAATCCGGCGCCCGCACCGACCAGCACGGCAAGCAGGATAAAGGCAGCCTCGCTCGCCCTGACGCGCCGCCGCGCCCAGGCCCATGGCAGAAACAAGCGACGCGAAAATAACAAGAGACGATCCGAATGATAGCGGTAGCGCGCCGATACGCTTCTGTAGAAGGTCGGGCTAGTAGTACGCGCGATTGCACGACAAGGGAACGAGCCGCCTCCTGCGCGCAAGAAGCTCTCCATCCCATGGCGACAAAATCCCCGTCTGAAACTTCCCGCCGTTAAAATTGCTGCCTGCCCACAGGTTCCTTAAGCAACGCTTGCCCGTTGACGCCACGTCAGGCAAAAATGGGGGGTCCATCAGCACTGAGGCATCAATGCGACTTTTTCTTCTATCAATTCATCTCACCGTGCCTGCCTTAGCGTTCGCATCGCCGCCGCACGCCTCTGTTACGATCGATCCGCCGATAGATATGGTACATCCGGCGGCTTTGGCAGCATTTGTCATTCCATCTGCTGACGGCGCGCTCAATGCCGTGATGTACACCGCCGCCGGAGTTGGGGAGCACCCGACGTTGCTGTTGCTCCACGGGTTTCCAGGCAACGAACAGAACCTCGATCTTGCCCAGGCAGCCCGACGGGCAGGATGGAATGTGCTTACCTTTCATTATCGCGGTTCATGGGGCAGTCCGGGTGCGTTTTCATTCGCTCATTGTGCCGAAGATGCCGCTAATGCGCTGGCTTATCTTCGGCGGCCTGCAGTATTAGTTAAGTTTGGCATCGATCCGGCGCGCATCGCCGTAGCGGGGCACAGCATGGGCGGTATTATGGCTGCCCGCATTGCCGCTGATGATTCCAAAGTCGTTGGCGCGTTCCTTATCGATCCGGCGGATTTTGCGGCAATCGGTCGCGGTTTCGCTGACCCTAAGGAGCGGGAATCCTTCCTGGTTGACGAAGTGCGTGGCGACATGCAGCCCCTCGCTGGCACCAGCGAAGATGCTATTATGAACGAGACAACCCATGCCGGATCAACGCTCGATCTGGTCGCGACGATGCCTGCTCTAGCTGGACGCCCGCTGGCGCTTATTGGGGCAAAGCGTGGAATAGGCTTTATGGCGGATGCGGCCGCGACAGCTGCGCGTAAGGCAGGGGCCCGCCACCTCGAAGCCGAGACCCTGATGACTGACCACAGCTTTTCCGACATGCGGATCGCTCTCGCCGAAAAACTCGTTATTTGGCTCGCTCAATTCCATCGCTGATCCTAGAAATTCAGGATGCGGCTCTGCCATGAGCCAGGAGCGCGACCAGCGACCGATTTCGAAGACGAGCGAGTGATCGTGCACGTTCGGAAGGTCGGCCGATGCCGCCAAACGTGGCTCCTTCCCTCCGCTGGCGCCCCGGACCCGGCTGCGAAATGCCGGCCCTCGCAGACTCGAGAGCGACCGTTCAGCCGAAGCGCAAATTCCATCGCGCGGTATAGCCGCGGAGGTGCTCGACGCTCTGATCAGCCATCGCTAACGCAACATAACCGTCCGGTCTAACCAGATAGGCGGCATTGCGGCTGAACCCGACCCGGCTCGCATCTTTCGTGAATCCGAAACGATGTAACGGTAGCGCGAGCAATTTTGCTTCCGCCGAAAATTCTTCGCGCACGTCGCCATAAATGTGAAGTTGCCAATCCAAACTCGAAAGAACCGCGAAATTGTCGAGCGAATCTATCCATGGTAGCCGATCGCCCCCCCGATACCTCACCCGCCTTGCCTTCTGAGAGCGCACTGTCGGGATAGTGAATTCCAATCTGCGAGGCAAAACGGAATAGGGCATGGCGCGCAGTGGCAAAATGCGTGACCGCAGGGATGAGTGTCGGCAGCAGGAAGGTACGAAACATGCGCCCGGCCATCCCTTCAGATACGACCGTCTGGAATATGCGATCTGTGGTCGCAACGAGCTTGCGGGCGAACGCGATCCGCTCGGGTTCATAGGTGTCGAGCAGTGCGGACGAAGCTCGGCCTCGGATTACATCGGCTAGCTTCCACGCCAGATTGACGGCATCGCCGATACCAGTGTTCATGCCCTGGCCGCCCACAGGGCTGTGAAGATGCCCAGCATCGCCGAGCAGGAATGCACGCCCCACACGGAACCTGTCAGCTACGCGATGATGAACGCTGTACGTCGAAAACCAATTCAGATCGGCTATCCTGATGCCCAGCAACTCTTCGGCACTGGCACGCACGTCGTCAAACTTCGGATGTTCGACGCCGTCAGGCACAAAACCTATCAAGCGCTCCGTCAGGCCCTTGCGCGACGGCAGCCGCAGCGCAAAAGTAGCGACACCTGTCGCAAGGTGAAAATCGTGCCCGGTATCCGGCGTTTCGAGCCGGACGTCGGCGACGTAATAAAGGCGTTCGTACGTGCCTCCATCAAATCGAACGTCAATGCCTTCCCGAACCTTGCTACGCGCGCCGTCGCAACCGCACACATACTGGACCCTTGCTCGCTCTTCGTGTCCGTCCCTCTCAAGTACGACGTTTCCGGCGTCATCGTCCTGATCGAAGGAAATCAGAATCGTGCTGCGCTCAACCTCTGCGCCAGCCTTTTTAAGCTCGGCAACTAGGAAGTGTTCGTGCTCGTCCTGCGGGAGGTCAAGAATGAAAGGATATGGACTTAAACCGCTGCCGATATCCTTGAGAACAATATGCGCGCGCTCACGCCCGCCTTCATGCAAGCGTATGCCTTCGATGCGTATGCCAGCCTCGACCACGGGATCGCCAAATCCGAGCTGTCGATAGAACTCAAGTGTGCGAGCATGCACGGCGAGTGCTCGCGATTCCCGCGCGGGCTGATCTTGCTGGTCTATGATACGGAACGCTATTCCGTAGCGCGCAAGCCGTAATGCGAGATTAAGGCCTGTCGGGCCGGCCCCTACGATCAGTACGGGAAGATCGAACATAAAACGCACTCCGGATGAAGTGAAATCGGCTCACCCAACAAAGCAGCAATGAATGATCGTCCGCCGAGGCGGAGCACTTCGACACTCGCCTATAGGCCCACTGTACGCAATCCATCTATCCACACCCCGTTCAATATTCAGCAATGGATGGCGGCCGCCAAGGGTCCATGTTGGGGAAGCAAACGAGCAGCTTGTTGTCGATCGGAGCATAATTCCTTCAGTCTGCTACCAGCCGACTCCTCTTGGCTTTGGGCTGCAAAAGCGGCCAGACTTCCACCACGCTATTGGGCACCGCGCGAGGATTTGCGAAACGAGTTTAGTTGCCTCGTCGAGATCGGCTGCATCAATGATGGCGAAGCCCGCGATTTGCAGGGGGGATTATTGGTCTCCACGCGTTTGGCGTCAGTGTTGCGTGGATTTTCCCCGATAAAATCGAGAGGCGTTGTCTCATCGTACCGCCCGTTTTCCATCTGGGCTGGGCTCATTCTAACCTGCATTGATCATGACGCATGAGCCCAATTACGACGCCCGAGGTCATGATACGCTTGGGCTGATCGATGAGCTTGTTCCAAGCCTCGCAGTAGTGGTCGATGATGTTGTCATCTGATGTGAAGACCCGGTTGGAGAGCCAGTTGTCGCGCATGAACTGCCAGATATTTTCGACCGGGTTGAGTTCCGGGCATTTTGGCGGCAGCGGGACGATGCTGATATTCTCGGGCACTTCCAGCTTTCCGGTCATGTGCCATCCAGCTTGATCCATCAGCAGCACGCCATGAGCGCCTGGCTCGATGGCGAGCGATATTTCGGCAAGATGCAGCGTCATGGTCTGGGTGTTGCAGAACGGCAGGACCAGACCAGCGCC
>JANXSN010000102.1 GCA_025352685.1 Sphingomonadales bacterium | reverse complement strand
ACTCCGATTGAATCGGCAGGCGCCTTGGCCATCAAATCGGCGATCCGCGCCTCGGCACCCGGCGTCAGGAGGAGCGCGACCGGACGCGCGCGGGTTGTCGTCGGCATTACAGCATCCCCAGTTCGAGGCGGGCTTCGTCGGTCATCTTGCCCGGATCCCATGGCGGATCCCAGACGAGGTTGACGTCGACGACACCGACGCCGGGGACGCTGCCAACGCGCAGTTCGACCTCGGTCGGCATGGTTTCGGCGACGGGGCAATGGGGAGTCGTGAGCGTCATATTGACGTGGACATGGCCCTCGTCGACTTCGACCCCGTAGATGAGGCCCAGGTCATATATATTGACCGGTATCTCGGGGTCGAAAATATCTTTCAACGCGGCGATGACAGCCTCGTACAGGTCGCCCCCGGGCTCGCCTTCGGCGATTCTGGGGGGCTCGGCCTTCAGGAAGCCGTCAAGGTAGTCACGCTTGCGCTCGAAGCTCTCGCGCACGCCCGCCTCCTCGACCATTGCACGCGGCTGCGGCGGTTCCAGCGCATCTGCAACGCGCGCTCTGCGGGGCGATTCCACGCTGGTGACTTCCTCGACCTTCATCCGAACAGCTTCCTTACCCGTTCCAATCCCCGAACCAGCGCCTCGATATCGTCGGGCCCGTTGTAGATACCGAAACTGGCGCGTGCCGTGGCATCGACGCCGAGATAGTCCATCAGGGGCTGTGCGCAGTGATGTCCGGCACGGATCGCGACACCTTCCTCGTCCAAGATAGTGCCGACGTCATGCGGGTGCACCCCCTTGACGTTGAAACTGACAATGCCTGCCGACTCTTCCGGTCCGTAAAGCGTCACCAAGTTTGTCGCACGGAGTGCATCGCGGCACTGGGTCACAAGCGCGGTCTCGTGCGCGTGGATGGCATCGACACTGATGCTCTCGACATAGTCTATCGCTGCATGCAGGCCGACAACGCCGACGATATGCGGCGTGCCCGCCTCGAAACGTCCCGGCGGCGGGGCATAGGTCGTCTTGGCAAAGGTAACCCGGTCGATCATCGCGCCGCCACCCTGGACCGGCGGCATCGCGTCCAGCAGTTCGGCACGGCCCCACAGCACGCCAATACCCGTCGGCCCGTAAAGCTTGTGCCCGGAAAAGACGTAAAAGTCGCAGTCGAGATCGACGACGTTGACGGGCAGACGCGGGACGGTCTGGCATCCGTCGAGGATCAACTTTGCACCAACCGCGTGCGCGAGTTTGGCTGCGCGCTTGGCGTCGAGTACCGAGCCGAGCACATTCGACACGTGCGCAAAAGCGACCAGTGCATGCGCGGGCGTCAGCATCGCTTCGGCGGCATCGAGGTCAATCATGCCATCGGCGGTTAGCGGGCAGACGTCGATTTCATAACCCGCGAGCTGCCACGGGACGATGTTGGAATGATGCTCGAGCTGGCTCAGCAGGACGCGCCCCCTCGAAGGCGAAGCTTGATAGCTTTGGGCGACAAGATTGATGGCTTCCGTCGCCCCGCGCATAAAGACAATCTCGTTTTCGCTCTCCGCACCGACGAATGTGGCCACGCGGCGGCGCGCAGCTTCATAGGCAAGCGTCATATTTGCAGAGCGTGCGTAGACGCCGCGATGGACGGTTGCATAATCGGGGCCATAGGCACGCCCGATTGCGTCAATCACGATCTGCGGCTTTTGCGCGGTCGCTGCGGTATCGAGATAGTGCCAGCCACCGATACCCGGAAAGTCCGCGCGGTAGTCGAGCGGGCGCGCAAGCGTGGCTGTTGTCATGCCAGCCTCCCGAGCGCTGCTAACGCCTCGGCCTCAAGTGTCGCTTGTGCTTGTACGCCGGCGAACACTTCGCCCACGAACGCCTGGAGCAGGAGAGTCTGCGCCTCGGCCGGCGCAAGGCCGCGCGCCGCAAGGTAGAACAGCGCCATCTTGTCGAGCTCGCCGACCGTCGCGCCATGCGCGCATTTCACATCGTCGGCATAGATTTCGAGCTCGGGCTTGGCATTGGCGGTCGCGGTGCGGCTGAGCAACATTGCCTTGACCGACTGAACGCTATCGGTTTTCTGCGCATCGCGCGCGACCGCGACCTTACCCAGATAACTGCCCGTTGCCGCCCCGCCGAGCACCGACCGAACCGTCTGCTTGCTCGTCGCGTTCGGCTCGATGTGACGGACCGTCGTGACGATCTCCAAATTGGCATTGCCGCCACCGACTTGCACCGCGCCGAATTCGAAATGAGCGTGGCTATGGAGTGTCACGTCGATCGCAACACGCCCGTACCCTGCGCCGATGTTCAGCACATGGAAATCGATCCGCGCGCCCGCACCCAGCGTGATGGCGAAATCATGGATGCCGTCTTCGACAATCAAATGCCGGTTTGCGCACGTCCCCGCGGCGACAATGATGTCGGCGGCAGGCGCGACTGGCCACAGGCGCGCGACAACGTCGAGATCGCTGTACCGCCACGCTTCGTCCTTGCGGGTGGGAAGAGCGGTCACGCCGCCAGCTCCCGATAGCCTTCGCGTTCCAGTTCGAGGGCCAGTTCGGGGCCGCCGGTACGGGTGATGCGGCCGTCGGCGAGTACATGGACGTAATCGGGGCGGACGTAATCGAGCAGTCGTTGGTAGTGCGTAATCAGCAGCACTGCCTTATCGGGCTTGCGCATGATGCGGTTAATGCCGTCGCCGACGACACGCAGTGCATCAATGTCGAGCCCGCTATCGGTTTCGTCGAGGACAGCAAGCGCGGGGGCAATGATACCCATTTGCACCATCTCGTTGCGCTTCTTCTCGCCGCCCGAAAAGCCGACGTTCACAGGACGTTTAAGCATGTTCATGTCCATGCCCATCGCACCGGCCTCGGCACGGGCGATCTTCAAGAACTCGGCGCCTGACAGCGGCGCTTCGCCGCGGCTCTTGCGCTGAGCGTTCAGGGCCTCGCGCAAGAACTGGACGTTTGACACGCCAGGAATTTCGACCGGATACTGGAAGCCGAGAAACAACCCGGCGGCGGCGCGCTCATGGGGGGCGAGCGCGAGCAGATCCTGCCCATTCAACGTCACCGAGCCTTGCGTCACGTCATAACCGGGGCGACCCGACAATATATAGCCAAGGGTCGACTTGCCAGCGCCGTTCGGCCCCATGATCGCATGGATCTCGCCCGCACCCAGCGCAAGCGTCAACCCCTTGAGGATCAGTGTGTCGCCGACCGCGGCGTGCAGGTTGTTGATCTGGAGCATTTAGTCGATGGCCCGTGAACAGGGGGGAGCGAAATTATCTCGAGCGCTGCCAGAGACGCGCTGGGGAGTCTGGACTCCACGCCCGGTGAAAATCGTACCGGCGATGCGGGGCGTCGCTCGCTTGCCAAAGCGATACGCCAAGGCTGGACGGTGTGGCGCTGGGGGGCTGCCCGCGCAAGCATGCCGCCGCGTTCCCCTATACGAACCAAAGGCTCTTTCAGCACAGTCGGTTACAGATTGCCGTACAACACGGGGGCCGACCGCGATTGGGGTCACCATCACCCCACGCTCCCTTCCAACGAAATTCCCAACAGCTTTTGTGCCTCGACGGCGAACTCCATCGGCAGCTGCTGTAACACTTCCTTGGCAAAGCCGTTGACGATCAGCGCCACGGCTTCTTCGGCATTCAATCCGCGCTGCATCGTGTAAAACAGCTGGTCGTCACTGATCTTGCTCGTTGTTGCCTCGTGTTCGATCTGTGCCGTTGGGTTGCGAACTTCAATATAGGGTACGGTGTGTGCGCCACTGAGGCTCCCGAGCAACAGGCTGTCGCACTGCGTGAAATTGCGTACATTTTCTGCGGTTGGCCCAACGCGCACGAGCCCGCGGTAGGTATTGTTGCTGTGACCGGCGCTGATGCCCTTGGAAACGATGGTGGATCGCGTGTTCTTTCCAAGGTGGATCATCTTGGTACCGGTATCGGCCTGCTGGTAGTTGTTGGTCACCGCGACCGAGTAGAATTCACCGACGCTGTTTTCGCCCGACAACACGCAAGACGGATATTTCCAGGTGACGGCACTGCCGGTTTCGACCTGCGTCCAGCTGACTTTGCTGTTGCGACCCTGACACAGCGCGCGCTTTGTCACGAAATTGTAGATCCCGCCCTTGCCGTTGGCATCGCCGGGATACCAGTTCTGCACGGTCGAATATTTGATCTCGGCATCGTCGAGCGCAACGAGTTCGACAACCGCTGCATGCAGCTGGTTTTCGTCGCGCATCGGCGCCGTGCAGCCTTCGAGGTAACTAACATAGCTCCCCTTGTCGGCGACGATCAACGTGCGTTCGAACTGACCGGTATTTTCTGCATTGATGCGAAAATAGGTGCTTAGCTCCATCGGGCAGCGGACACCTTGGGGAATGTAGACGAATGTTCCGTCGCTGAAGACCGCGCAGTTGAGCGTGGAGAAGTAGTTGTCGTGCATTGGCACAACTTTCCCCAACCACTTTTTCACGAGCTCGGGATATTCGCGGATCGCCTCCGAGATCGAGCGGAAGATGACCCCAGCGCGCTCGAGTTCAGCGCGGAATGTGGTGGCGACGCTGACGCTGTCGAATACGGCATCAACCGCGACCTTGCGGCTGCCCTCGACGCCGGCAAGCATCTTTTGCTCTTCGATCGGGATGCCGAGCTTTTCATAGACACGCAGGATTTCGGGATCGACTTCGTTCAGGCTGCCGAGCTTGGGCTTGGCTTTGGGCGCCGCGTAATAATACGCGTCCTGATAATCGATCGGCGGCACGTTGAGCTTGGCCCAGTCGGGCGGCGTCATGGCCAGCCACATCCGGAAAGCCTTCAGTCGCCAGTCGAGCATCCATTGCGGCTCGCTCTTCTTTGCGCTGATGAATCGGACCGTATCTTCGGTAAGCCCCTTGGGTGCGAAGTCGGTTTCGATGTCACTCGACCACCCGTGTTCATAATCGGCAACATTGTCCGCAGCGGCAATGGCTTCAGCGTTCTTGGTAGCCATTATCGTACCTCTGCCAATTGGGTCAGCGGAACGGCCGCCAGCGCACCGCGGACGGCGCCGTTGATCGCCCCCCAGTGCGGCCTCGTCTGGCACGCCTCCTCAAGCGCGCAATCGTCGCGGTGGTGGTCGACGCAGGTTGTCATTGCGATCGGACCCTCGATGGCTTCGATGATGTCGGCAAGGTTTATCGCGGCAGCCGGACGGGTCAGCTTGAAGCCGCCACCAGTACCGCGCAGCGAAGAAAGCAGCCCTGCGCCGGCCAGCTTCTGCATCAATTTCTGGGCGGTCGGGAGCGGTACACCGGTTTCTTCAGCAAGCAGCGTCGCCGAGAGGCGCGCGCCGCAGCCATGGCGGGCAGCGGCGCTCATCACCACAACGGCATAATCGGCAAGGCTGGAAAGTCGCATTATGAAACCGGATATAATCAGTCCGATTGGGTTTTACCAGTGTTGATCGATGCTTGCGCGGCGCGTTGGCTCAACTTTTTGTAACCATTGATGCCAGTTCGTCGAACGTGCTGCGCTTGAGGGTCAGCTGGGCCAGGGTTGGCAGATCTTCACAGATCTTGGTGGGCGTGACGCCAGTGAACGCCTTGATCTCACGGATGAAATGTGACTGGTCGTAAAAGCCGCCGTCGTGCAACGCATCGGCCTGGGTCTTGCCTTGAGCCAGGGCAATGGTCGCCTTGAGCGCGCGGTATTTGCGCGACAGGAGCTTGGGCGGTGATCCATAATAGGCTTTGCAGCGTCGTTCGATTTGTCGTCGCGATACGCCGCTCGAGGCGATCAGGCTGTCGATATCAGGCGAGGCGGAGGAGTCGAGCCAGTCGTCGACGAGGCGTGTGAAATCAAAGGCTGCCGCTTTGCCCTGCTTGGTCAGCTCGCGCGCCACTGCGCTACTGATCGCCACTTTCTCCTCGATCGTTGTCGCTGATTTTAGCGCGATTGCGGTCGCCCGCAGGCCATTGCCGAATAATTCGGTTGCATCGATGACGCGGTTGACGAGCAAAGACGCTTCGAAATCGAGGAGGTTCGCCCACCCAGCTGGCAACAGGCCGACGCCAAAGACATGGACCGGGCCGACCAATCGTCCGCATGTCGGTCCGGTGGTCGGTCCCACGATCTGGATCGCAGGCGCACGCTGCACGCGCCCGTCGGCAAAGCGATATTCACCTTCGCCAGACAGCATGAAGCGGAACTGAGCGAGATCTGCCTTGTCGGTGTCCTCGAAGAACGCGACATTGGCGCGGAATTCGTAAAAAATAGAGAGGAAAGGCCGCAAATCTTCCGGCGGCGACGCATAGTCGAGTGTAATCGCGTCCGTCGGTGCCCCTGCATCAGCCATAACTACGCCCGATTCTGCCCTGTTGGCATAACGATACGACGCTACGGCATCAAAAGAAAGCGGCTCGAAAAGTCGCCTTTTCGAGCCGCCAGGAAAAGGTTTCCCGGCATAAAGCCAAGAGCCCTTCGGGTCGCAATATCGTGACTAATCGTTACGGGGCGAGTCGTATTGGACAGAATCGACACAAACTGGATTTTAATCGTAAACTTGGTGCCCCTGTTTTGACGCGGGCCGGCGACCACCCTAGCGCCAAGTCCATGTCCATTTTCGATCTCGCCCAGCTCCTGCTGTTCAAATTCGACCCGGAGCGCGCGCACGGCTTGACGATCGCGGCGTTGAAGCTGTCGCCGTTCCGAGGCGCGTTGCCTGCGCCCGCGCTGGCGTGCCGTGTGGCCGGGATCGACTTTCCGTCGCCAATCGGTCTTGCCGCTGGCTTCGACAAGGATGCGCACGTGCCCGACGCCATGCTCGGGCTGGGCTTCGGGTTCGTCGAGGTCGGGACGCTTACTCCCTTGCCCCAAATCGGAAACCCCAAGCCGCGCCTTTTCCGCCTCGTCGAGGATAAAGGCGTCATCAACCGTATGGGATTCAACAACGGCGGCCTCGTGGCCGCGCATGCCAGACTGGCGCGGGGCCGGCGCACAGGAGTCGTCGGCGTCAATGTCGGGGCGAACAAGGAAAGCGTCGACCGGATTGGCGATTATGTAATCGGGATAAAGGCGATGGCCGACGTCGCCGATTATCTGACGATCAATATTTCCTCCCCCAATACCCCCGGGCTGCGAAATCTTCAGGATGCGGGCGCCTTGCGCGAGCTTCTCGATGCGCTGATCGCCGCGCGGAACCCGGTCGATCCACCGCTGTTCCTCAAACTCGCGCCCGATCTCGAGACGGACGAGGTCGACGCGGTGGTCAAGGTTGCCATCGGCAAGGTCGATGCGCTGATCATTGGCAACACGACGCTGTCGCGACCGCCCTTGCTCGCTCCCGATGGCGGGGAGATGGGTGGCCTGTCGGGCGCGCCGCTCCAAGGTCTGGCAACGCAGCGCCTGCGCGATTTCCGCACGGCCACCGGTGGCGCCATCCCCTTGATCGCTGCCGGTGGGATCGACAGCGCTGAGAGCGCCTATGCACGCATCCGTGCCGGCGCATCGCTGGTCCAGCTCTATTCGGCTCTGGTATATGAAGGCCCCGGACTTGCCCGACGGATTGCCACGGGGCTCGCCGCACTCCTCGTCCGTGACGGATTTTCGACCGTCACCGAGGCGGTAGGGGTAGACGCGGTTTGATATGACGCCCTAGGATAAGGACATGATCCGAACCCTGTTTGTGCGTGCCTTCGTCTTTTGGACCCTCCTGCTCGCCCAGCCTATCCTCGCCTCTCCTGGCGTGGTTTCCTCTGCCGATCCACGCGCCAGTGCCGCCGGACAGGAAATTCTCCGCGCCGGGGGCAGTGCTGCTGACGCGATGATGGCGATGATGCTGGCGCTGACCGTCGTCGAACCACAGTCGTCAGGTATCGGGGGCGGTGGGTTTTTCCTGTATCATGACGGCAAGACCGGGCTGATCGGCACCGTCGACGGGCGCGAAACGGCCCCCGCGAGCGCGCAGCCTGAATTGTTCCTCGGCGCAGACGGCCACCCGATGCCGTTCATTCAGGCGTTTCCCGGCGGCAAGTCCGTGGGCGTTCCTGGCAACATCGGCCTCATGGAACGCGTCCACGCGCGCTGGGGCAAGCTGGCGTGGGGCAAGATCTTCCAACCCGCCATCAGGCTCGCCAAAGACGGCTATATCGTGAGCGGACCCACCGCGACACTGTTGCGCGCCGTCGCGCCGCTCTGGAGGGACTTTCCGGCGGCGCGCGCGATCTACTGGGACGGCGATCATCCCAAGGCCGCCGGGGCAACCGCCAAGAACCCTGAACTCGCCGCAGTGCTTCGACGCATTGCCAAGGGCGGCCCGCGCAGTTTCTATTATGGGCAGACCGCGCGCTCGATCACCACGGCGGTTTCGGGGGCAGCCCGCAACCCGACGCAGCTGACCATGGCCGATCTTGCTGGCTATCGTGTCGTCGACCGCGCAGCGCTTTGCCGTCCGTACCGACAATTCAAAGTGTGCGGAATGGGTCCGCCATCGTCGGGCGCGACGACGATTCTCCAGATGCTCGGTATGCTCGAGCGCTTCGACATGAAGGCGCTCGGTCCCGACAACGCGGTAAGCTGGCATCTGATCGCCGAAGCGATGTTCCTGGGCTACGCTGACCGCGAGAAATATCTTGGCGACCCCGATTTTGTGCAGGTGCCCGTCGCGGGGCTGCTCGATCCCGCGTACGTCAGAGCGCGCTCGGCGCTGATTTCGCAAACGACGTCGCTGCCCAAATATGAGGCCGGAACGCCCCCTGGAGCCTTGCCCCGCACTGCGGCCATCTCGTCCGAAGTGGCGGGCACGACGCATTTCGTCGCGGTCGACAGCAGCGGAAATGTCGCCAGCATGACGTCGACCGTCGAAGGCCCATTTGGTAGCCAGATCGTCGCCGAGGGGATGGTTCTCAACAACGAGCTGACCGATTTCACTTTTGCGCCGGTCAAGGATGGCGCGCCGGTCGCTAATGCGGTGGCGGCGGGCAAGCGTCCGCTCTCTTCGATGTCGCCGACAATCGTCTATGGCCCCGACGGCAAGGTCATTCTTGCAGTGGGTTCGGCGGGCGGCAAACGCATCATCATGCATGTCATGAAGGCGCTGGTTGGCGTGCTCGACTGGGGCTTGCCGGCTCATGACGCCCTGGCACTCCCCAACATCTACATGGGCGGCGATGCCGTCCTTGTCGAACAGGGTACTAGGCTTGCTGCCATGCAGGCCGATCTCGCTCGGCTCGGGCGGACGGTGGTCGCGTCGGACCTCCCGTCGAAACTTACTGCCGTCGAGCGAACGCCCGCCGGCTGGCGAGGGGCGGTCGACCCCCGCTCTAAGGGTGAAGCCCTGAGCGAATAGCGCCTACGCAGCAACCAAACGCGCGGCTGAGAGGAAAGACATGCGGACGTTCGAGACCTTCCCCAACCTCGTGACGATGTTCTTCACCCGCGCGCGTGAGAACGGCGACGCGCCCTTCCTGTGGCACAAGACCTCAGGAAACTGGCAGCCTCGCAGTTGGGCACAAACCGCACGTGAAGTTTCCAGCCTTGCTGCCGCTCTCAAGCGGATCGGGCTTAACCGCGGTGACCGCGTCATGCTGATCAGCGAAAACCGCCCCGAATGGTGCATCGCTGACTTGGGCATCATGGCTGCAGGCTGCGTGACAGTCCCCACCTACGTCACCAACACCGAGCGCGACCATGCCCATATATTGGGCGATTCAGGCGCCAAGGCAGTCATCGTTTCTACAGCAAAGCTCTCCCGCACGCTCATCCCTGCCGTGATCCGCTCAACCCATTGCAAGATGGTAATTGGCATTGAGGATATCCGTATTGGACAGTCGGGCGATATCGCCCTCCATGACTGGAGTTCGCTCGTGGCGGCCGATACGCCCGATGTCGAAGCGGTCGCCGCGGCTGCCGATTTCAAGCGCAGCGACCTCGCCTGCATTATCTACACCAGTGGAACCGGGGGTGCGCCGCGTGGCGTCCGGCAACATCACGGTGCGATCCTCCACAATGTTGCGGGCTGCATCGACATTGTTTCGAACGACTATGGCTGGGACGACGAAGTCTTTCTGTCGTTCTTGCCGCTCAGCCATGCCTATGAGCATTCGGGCGGTCAGTTCCTGCCGATCGGCCTCGGCGGGCAAATCTATTATTCCGAAGGGTTGGACAAGCTGGCTTCAAATATCGAGGAAGTCCGACCGACGTTGATGGTCGTCGTGCCGCGCTTGTTCGAGGTGTTGCGCGCGCGGATTGTGAAGAACATCGACAAACAGGGAGGGCTCGCCCCGCGATTGCTCCAGCGCGCGCTGTCGCTAGGCGCCAAGGATCTTGGCAAGGGCATTCCGCTTTGGGACAGGCCGGTTGATTTCTTTATCAAGAAAACGCTGCGACCAAAGGTTCAGGCCAAATTTGGCGGACGGATCAAGGCGCTGGTGTCGGGCGGTGCACCGCTGAATCCCGAAATTGGCGTGTTCTTTCACGCGCTTGGGCTCACCCTGCTTCAGGGCTATGGCCAGACAGAAACCGGCCCGGTCATCAGCTGCAACCGGCCAAAAGTCGGGTTGAAAATGGACACCGTCGGCCCACCGATGAAGGATACCGAAGTGCACATTGCCGAGGACGGCGAGATCCTCGTACGCGGCGAACTCGTCATGCACGGCTATTGGAATAATGAGGCCGAAACCGCGCGCGTTATTCAGGACGGGTGGCTGCACAC